>NZ_JBIRRR010000005.1:0-501150 GCF_044333795.1 Streptomyces sp. NPDC020917
GAGCGGGCCGAGCACGATCGACCGGCAGACACCGGATCTAAGGGCCCGGAGGCGAGGGCGCGGCAATAAGGGCCAGGACGTCCACTCTGCGGACTACGGCAACCGATCACGTCCAGCCGATTCGCCCACCCCGCGCCCTCCACCCCTCACGCCCGCATCTCCCCGTCGCCCCGCGCCCTCCTCACCAGGGCGGTACCCGCGTCGAGGTCGATGGTGGTGCGGCGTGGGGGTGCGCCGTCCTCGTCGTCGTCGCGGAGGATCAGCGCGGACTCGCGTTCCTTCAGCTCGTTCTGCTTGCCCGGCGAGACGCTGGCGTGCAGTTGCTCGAAACCGGTCGCCGAGATCTGGCCCTGGCGCCCGCGGCCGCGCCACGGGAGGACCCCGGCCCGGCCCGCGCGCAGCATCAACTGGTCGAGGAAGGCGACGGCGGTCAGCAGGATGACCAGTCCGGGCAGCGTCATGAACACGAGAAAGGCCATGCTTCAGTATGCGGGGCTGCCCGGGCGTGGCCGTCCCCTGCGCGTGCCTTGACGGGGTTCCCACGCGGGAGCGAGCATGTGGGAGCGCTCCCATTCAGCACGTGCAATCTCCACGGCTCCTGCTCCGCCTCCGGCGGTCGCCGGCAGCCCATCCCCCCACTCCTCGTTCTCCCAGGAGGACGCGTGTCCGCAACTCCCCCCACGCCGCGCTCCCGTCTACGGCGGCTGGCCCCACTGGTCCGTCTGCTGCACCTCGGGCGCCCGCCGCGCCCGTCCGGCGACCTGCCCCGCACGCCGCTCCCGCGCAGAAGGCTCCACCGCACCGTCGTGGCGGCCGCCGTGGCCGCCCTGCTCCCGCTCGCCGGTCCCGCAGCGGCCGGCGCCGCGCACGCCGCGGTGGCCAGGCCGGCCGCGGCCGGCTCCTCGTACAACTACGCCGAGGCCCTGCAGGACTCGATGCTCTTCTACGAGTCGCAGCGGTCCGGCGCGCTTACGGCCGACAACCGCGTGGGCTGGCGCGGTGATGCGGACCTCGCCGACGGCCAGGACGTCGACGTCGACCTCACCGGCGGTTACCACGACGCCGGCGACGAGGTGAAGTTCGGCTTCCCGATGGCGTTCTCGATGACGATGCTCGGCTGGGGCGGCATCGACGAGGCGTCGGGCTACGCCGCATCCGGCCAGCAGTCGTACCTGCTGCGGAACCTGCGCTGGGGCGACGACTGGCTGCTCAAGGCCCACCCGTCGCCGAACGTGCTCTACGGCCAGGTCGGCGACGGCAGCAGCGACCACGCGTTCTGGGGGCCGGCCGAGGTGAACCCGGAGCCGCGGCCCGCGTACAAGATCGACGCCTCCTGCCCTGGGTCGGACCTCGCCGGGGAGGCGGCCGCGGCGCTGGCCTCCTCCAGCATGCTCTTCTCGTCCCAGGACCCGTCGTACGCGGCCACGTTGCTGACCAACGCCAAGCAGCTGTACACCTTCGCCGACACGTACCGCGGCACGTACGACAAGTGCATCACGGCCGCCCAGGGCTACTACAACTCCTGGAGCGGGTACTGGGACGAGCTGGTCTGGGGCGCGCTGTGGCTGTACCGGGCCACCGGGGACAGCACGTACCTGTCGAAGGCCGAGACGTACTACGCGCAACTGCCGAAGGCGCAGCAGACCACCACTCCCGAGTACAACTGGACGCTCGCGTGGGACGACAAGTCCTACGGCGACTACGTGCTGCTCGCCGAACTCACCGGCAAGCAGGTCTACATCGACGACGCGGAGCGCTGGCTGGACTGGTGGACGACCGGTGTGGGCGGTCAGAAGGTCGCCTACTCGCCGGGCGGCGAGGCGTTCCTGGACACCTGGGGATCGCTGCGGTATTCCGCCAACACCGCTTTCGCGGCACTTCAGTTCGGCTCGTGGCTGACCGCGCAGGGCAAGGACGCCGCGAGGGCGCAGACGTACCACGACTTCGGCGTGCGGCAGATCGACTACATCCTGGGCGACAACCCGCGGCACGAGAGCTACGAGATCGGGTTCACCAACTCCGGTACCAGCACGGCCTGGCCGCAGAACCCGCACAACCGCACGGCGCACGGTTCGTGGGACCAGTCGATGAACGACCCGGCCGCCACCCGGCACCTCGACTACGGCCTGCTGGTCGGCGGACCGGGTTCCGCCGACGACGGGTTCTCCGACGAGCGCTCCAACTACGTTGAGACCGAAGGGGCGTTGGACTACAACGCGGGCTTCTCCGGCGCGCTGGCCGCGCTGACGGACCAGTACGGGGGCACGCCGAGAGCGAACTTCCCGCCGAAGGAGACGCCCGACGCCCCCGAGGAGTACGTGCAGGCGGCGCTGAACACCTCGGGCGCGAACTTCTACGAGATCAAGGCGCAGGTGGTCAACACCTCGGGCTGGCCGGCCCGGCACCTGCTGCACGGCTCGTTCCGCTGGTACTTCACCCTGGATCCGGGCACCACCCCCTCCCAGGTCACCCTCACCTCGCCGTACAACCAGTGCTCGGCGCCGACCGGCCCGACCCCGTACGCGGGCAGCGTCTACTACGTGACGGTCAGCTGCGAGGGGCAGGACATCGCGCCCGCCGGGCAGTCCGCCTTCCATCGCGAGGTCCAGTTCCGGCTCACCTTCCCCGGCGCGCACAACCCGGCGGGTGACTGGTCCTACCAGGGCGTGCCGACGACGGCGGGCGCGACGCCGGTGACGGTCGATCACGTGGTGCTGTACGACGGTTCGACGCAGGTGTGGGGCAGCGCGCCGGCGGGTGACGGCGGAACGGCGGCCGGCGGCACGTCGTCGGGCACGACCGCTGGAACGTCGTCCGGCACCACGTCGGGCACCTCCTCAGGAACATCCTCGGGGACGACCTCGGGCACGTCCTCCGGGACCACGTCCGGCAGTTCGTCCGGGACAACGTCGGGTGCCACCACGGGCGCCTCGGGAGGTACGGCCGACGGCGGCACGGGCACTCCCCCGCCGGGTGCGGCCTGCCGGGTCACCTACACGCTGACCAACCAGTGGTCCGGTGGCTTCCAGGCCGACGTGGCGGTCGCCAACACCGGCGCGAACGCGCTGAACGGCTGGACGCTCACCTGGACGTTCGGCGGGGACCAGCACATCGCGAACGCGTGGAACGGTACCGTGACGCAGTCCGGCCAGCAGGTCACCGTGCACGACGCAGGATGGAACGCCGCGCTGCCGTCCGGCGGCAGCGTCGACATCGGCTTCACCGCGTCCTACAGCGCCGGCAACGCGCCCCCGCACGACTTCGCCCTCAACGGCACGTCCTGCACCACCGCCTGACGCCCACCCCGCGCGCCCGGCCGCCCCTTCCCACTCCCAGGGCGGCCGGGCGCGCGGGCTTCCGTCGCAGCCCACGCGGCGCCAGATGCGCCCTCAACTGCCTGCTGTGTCCGTTCCGTTCGTGTCGAGATCGCTCAGGAAGCGGGTGATCGCGGCGTGGAGGGCGGCAGGTTGTTCGAGGTGGAGGTCGTGGCCGGTGGCCGGGATGCTGAGGGCGGTGGTGGCGGGCCTGCGGGTGAGCATCCCGGCGACCTCCGCGGGGCGGATGATGCCGGACTGCGCGAGAACGAGAAGGGTGGGGCAGGCCACTTGGGTCCATTCGGGCCAGAAGGCCCGGCGGGTGTTCTCGGCGAGCGAGCGGACCATCACGTCGCGGTCGAACCGGGGCCGCCATCCGCCGTCGCGTTCTTCCAGGCCGGCGGCCCAGCCCTCGCCGACGGCGCCGCCACCGAGGAAGGCGGCGGCCGCCTCCTGGGTGCGGAACGGGACGGGCCAGCTGTCGAGCCACCGGCCGATGTCCTCTGCGACGCCGGGGTTGGGGCCGCCGGCACCGGCTTCGACGAGGACCAGCGCGCGCACCAGGCCGGGGTGCGCCGCGGCGGTCAGCATGGCCGTGTGCCCGCCGAGCGACTGGCCGACCAGGATCGGCCGCTCCAGGGCGAGTTGGTCGATGACGGCGGCGACGTCCGCGACATAGGCGGCGCGGGACACGTCGTGCGGGTGGCGTTCGCTGGCCCCGTGGCCACGCTGGTCGACCGCGACGACCCGGTGGCCGGGGCTCAACCGCCGGGCCAGCTCGTCCCATTCACCGCAGTGCCCGGCCAGCCCGTGCAGCAGCACGACGGGCGCGCCCGGCCCGCCCCAGTCCCGGCACGCGAGCCGCACTCCGTCGCACTCCACCGCGCGCTCGCTCCACGCCACGCCGCACCTCCCGAGTGATCGCCTCCGTCCGATCCCATCACGGGGACCGGCGCCCGCCGAGCACGGGGCCGGGGCGTTACGCGGACGGCGCGGCGCCCGCGCGCAGATCATTGTGGAAGTGCCCGCTGCCGTCCGGATCGCGGTGTAGGTCCGGTGCCTGACGCCTCGGCTCAGTCCTGCCAGTCCAGTTGAGGTTCGGGGATGCCGATGGAGCGCGCGTACGCCTCCGCCTGCCGGCGGCCTTCCGGCTGCTTGCGGGGGTAGCGGAAGACCTTGCCGGCGAAGACCACGAACGCCTCGGCGCCCGTGGTGTAGTTGACGTACCAGCCGCCCACCGGGGCGAGGTTGTCGGCCAGTCGGCCGGCGAGCCGCTCCGCGTCGGCCTCCTCTGCGGCGAAGTCCAGCAGCGTCCACTGCCGTGGCTGCCCGGCCGCGGCAGTGGACACCTCGATTCTGGCGATCCTGGTGACCGTCAGCGGGACTCCCGCCAACGTGGCCCCGACCCGCAGGCTTTCCGCGATCAGCACGCCTTCGAGCACCGTTCCTCCTCGCCGTGGACCCGGTGAGGGTAGCGGAAGGCACCGACAGCGGCAGCTGACGGCGGTGTCGGTGGCGGCGTGCATGATCGACGCCTCGGGCCACGGAAGGGCCCGGATCACCGAAGGGCGAGAGGCATCATGGCGATCACCAACCAGCAGGCGGCCCGGCGGGAGTTCCTGGCGGTGCTGTTCGAGGACGCGTACTACCCGGACGAGGTCGTCGCCAAGGGCCGGGCGATCCTGGTGCGGCTGTGCGAGCGCATCGAGGCCGAGCAGCCGCGGGATCTGGCGGCCCTGTACCTGCTCACCCACGCCGCCACGGAGGAGTTCAACCTGCTGGAGGCGGAGTTCGACGCGGTGGGCAGCGAGATCGAGACGGTGGCGCGGGAGGAGATAGGCGGGGACTTCTGGTTCGTCGCGACCGCCTACGGCTTCGCGGACGCCGACGCGGAGGAGCTGATCGCACCCCGGGAGTGGTGAACGGCCCACCCCGGCACGCCCCGTCAGAGGAGGAGCACGCCGAGCAGCGTCGGGTGGGCCGGACGGGCACGGCTCCACAGCTCGCGGTCCGTCGCGGTGCGCGCGGCCAGGACGACGCGCCGCAGGGCGGCCCGGTGCGCGGCTGCGCCCGCGGTGGCGGACCGGTCGGACCCGGACCACATCCCTCCGGTGACGGTGATCGTCACCCCGGAGCGCTGCAGTACGTACCCCACGGCGTCGTCCGTGCTGCCGCGGTACCACAGACCGGGCGCCTCCCGGACACACGGCGGGTTCTGCGTGCCGCTCGCGTCGCCCTCGGCCGTCAGCACCGGCCCGCAGGGATCGGCGTACCCGGGCCGCACGGCCTCGGCGGCCAGCCACGCGTCGGACGGGCCGACGGGAACGGTGAACATTGCCGTCAGCGTCGTCCCGTCCCAGACGTACCGCTCCTGCCGCATCCCCGGGAAGCGGACCACCTGGGCCACCGACCGGGACGGGACGCTCGTGGTCCGGACCCACTCCCGCGCGGCGACGTGCTCCTGCAACGCCCGTAGCGGGACGGCGAGTCCGAGCAGGACGGCGAACCCCGCGACGGCCGTCACCAGGGCCCTCCGGGAGCGGAGCAGGGCGGCCGCGGAGACCAGCAGCGCCGGGGCGGCATACAGCAGGCAGCTCAACACCCCCCAGCGGAAGGGAACGACCTCGGCCAGTGCGGCCATCGCTGCGGTGTCGGCGGCGAACACCGCAGCCAGCGCCGCCTTCGGACTCGCCGGCCAGGCACCGCGCGCCGCACGCAGGGCAACGGCGAGCACGGGTACGGCGACCAGCAGCCCCAAGGCCACCACCGCCACGGCCACCGTCTCGCGCGTCCCGTCCCCGGGTGCCGCCCCCGCCCACATCACCAGGCCGGCAACCGGCAGCGCCCCCGCCACCGTTCCGGCCAACCCCAGCACCGCGACCGCACGCCAGGCCGCCCGAGCCGGCGCGACGACGCCGGGCGCGAGGCGAAGGCCGCCCGCGGCGGTGCCGCTCATACCCCCGACTCCGCGGCGTCCTGCCCGGGTCGGGCTCCGCCGCCGGCCGGACCGCGCAGGGCGTCGGTGGCGTGGACCCGGACGGGCAGGCCGGCGTGGACGGACTCCTTCTCGAAGGGGAGGCCGATCTTGGCGGCGACGCGCTGTGACGGCGTGTTGCCGGGCCGGATGATCGCGACGAGGCGCCGCGCGCCGAGGACGTCACGGGCGAAGTCGCGGCAGGCGCCCGCCGCCTCGGTGGCGAGACCTCTGCTCTGGAGGTCCGTCCGCACGTGGTAGCCGACCTCCAACTCGCGGACGCCGTCGACCTCTTGCGGGGTCAGGCCGCAGTCACCGGCGAACTCGCCGGTGTCCCGGAGGGTGATCACCCACAGCCCGAAGCCTTCGTCCCGGTACAGGCGCCGGTTCCACGCGATCCACTCCACGGCCTCCTCCCGGGTCCTGGGACGCGGGTAGTGGCGCATCACGTCCGGGGCGCCGAGCAGCGCCGCCATGTCGTCGAGGTCGTCCTCGGTCATCTGCCGGAAGGCGAGCCGCGCGGTGGGCGGCGGGACGACGGGGTGGCGGGGCACGGATCCTCCTCGAAGTCTTCGGGCAGAGCCACGGAAGCCTAGCCCGCCCGGCCGCGCGGGCCCACCGAGTTCTGCCGAGGCCGGGTCGGCGCCGGCCACGCCGGGCCCGGGCACGTCGAGTGTCCTGCCCACGCCGGGCCCCGGCACGCCGCGCATGCCACACCCGGCGGCACCCGCCCCCACACGTGGGCTCCGCCGGCGCCCTCCCGCCCGTCGAGCACAATGCATCCATGCGCATCAGAGCCGTACGCCCGACCGAACTCCCCGCCCTCCAGGACATCGAGCGGGCGGCCGGGGAGTGCTTCCGGGACGTCGGCATGCCCGAGATCGCCGAGGACGAGCCGCTGCCGGTAACCGAGTTGGCCCGATACCGGAGCGCCGGCCTTGCCTGGGTCGTGGCGAACGGGACCGACGCCCCGGTGGCCTACCTGATCGCCGACCGGGTCGACGGCAACCTGCACGTCGAGCAGGTCTCGGTGCACCCGGACCACTCCCGTCGCGGCCTCGGCCGCTCCCTGCTGGACCACCTGGCCGCGCACGCAGCCGAGGAGGGCGCGCCCGCCCTGACGCTGACCACGTTCACCTGCGTCCCGTGGAACGCCCCCTACTACCTGCGCTGCGGTTTCACGTTCATGGACGACGAGCAGGTCGGCGACGGCCTGCGGGCCATCCGCGCGCAGGAGGCCGCCCACGGCCTGGACCGCTGGCCGCGCACGTGCATGCGGCGGGAGCTGGGACGGCTCCGGGCCGGGCCGGTCAGGCCGCGTGCCTGAGCGGCGGCTCGTCCAGCAGCCTGGAGGTGCGGCCCAGGTCGCGCATCAGCTCGGACGGGGGGACGGCGAGCACCGGGCAGCGCGCGTGCGCCAGGCAGTACCGGGCGACCCCGCCGTGGAAGAGGCGCGGCAGCCTGCGCTGCCGGCCGGTGCCGATCACCAGCAGGTCGTCGGGCCGGTCGGCGAGGCGGGTGAGGGCCCATCCGGTCTCCCCGCAGGCCGTGGCCAGGCAGACCCGCAGATCCGGCGGGCATCCGCCGAAGGCGTCGAGGAAGGCCCGCTCCAGGCGGCCGGCGGCGGCCTTCTCGCCGTCCCGCAGCAGCGGCGGCGGCCAGGGCGCCCTGCGGTAGCCGAGTTCGCAGGCCGGGGGCGTCCAGGCCAGCACGGCCAGGACCTCGGCCCCGCGCCGCCGCCCCTCGTCGACCCCCCGGTGCAGCGCGGTCAGGTTCCGCAGCGATCCGCTGACCCCGACGACGACTCTCCCGCCCTGTGCCACCGCTGTGCTCCCTCTTCCCGTCGCCGCCACGCCGCGCGCCGTCCCCCGGCGGCCGTCGGCGACCGCCCGGTCCAGGCAACACCTCCCGCGCCGGGCGGGCGGCCGTCCTGACGCGATCCGTACGGGACCGGGCGGCCGTCTTGACGGGGCTCTGACGCCTTGACGGAGCTCTGACGCCGCACCGCGCCGCGCACCGCGCGTGGACGGCCGGCCACGCTGCGCAGGCGGGTCGGGGCGGGCTCCCCGCCGCGGCTCCGGGTGGACGACCATGGATACAGGGCGTCCCGGATCCGGGCCGGGCCCGGCGCCGGGCCGCCGGAATGGGGTGAGCGCGGTGCGCGGCATTCTGCGGGTGTACCTCGGAGCGGCTCCCGGCGTGGGCAAGACCTACGACATGCTCGCGGAGGGCCACCGGCGGGTGGGGCGGGGCACCGACGTGGTGATCGCGTACATGGAGGACTACGGCAGGCCGCTGACCCGGCAGATCGCCGAGGGCCTGGAGATCGTGCCGCGCCGGCCGCTGGAGTACCGCGGCTGCGACTTCACGGAGATGGACCTGGACGCGGTGCTCGCCCGGCATCCGGAGGTCGCGCTGGTCGACGAGATGGCGCACACCAACATCCCCGGCTCGCGCAACGAGAAGCGCTGGCAGGACATCCACGAGCTGCTGGCCGCGGGCATCCACGTGATCACCACCGTCAACATCCAGCACCTGGAGTCCCTCAACGACGTGGTGGAGCACATCACCGGCGTCAAGCAGCGGGAGACGGTGCCCGACGACGTGGTCCGCGGGGCCGACCAGATCGAGCTGGTGGACATGTCGGCGGAGGCGCTGCGCCGCCGGATGGCGCACGGCAACATCTATCCGCAGGAGAAGATCGAGCAGGCGCTTGCCCACTACTTCCGGGCCGGGAACCTCTCCGCGCTGCGGGAGATCGCCCTGCTGTGGGCGGCCGACCGGGTGGAGGAGGCCCTGCTGCGCTACCGGCACGACCACGGCATCCAGCAGCCGTGGTCCACCCGGGAGCGGGTGCTGGTGGCCCTGTCGGGCGGGCCGGAGGGCGACACGCTCATCCGGCGTGCCAAGCGCACGGCGTCGCGCGGCGCCGGCGGCGAGTTCCTCGCCGTGCACGTCGATCCGGACGACGCGCTCGCGTCACGCTCCGGGCGGCTGCCGGAGACCCAGCGGGCGCTGGTGGAGGAGCTCGGGGGCACCTGCCACGTCATCGCGGGCGAGGACCCCGCCCGGACCATCCTGGACTTCGCCCGCGAGGTCAACGCCAGCCAGATCCTGATCGGCGCGACCCGCCGCAGCCGCCTGCACCGGCTGTTCAGCCGCGGGATCGGCGAGACGCTCATCGAGGGGTCGGGCGACGACATCGACGTCCTCGTCGTCACCCACGCCGAGGCCGCGCACGGCCGGCTGCTGCGCCGCCGCAGCGGGGGCGAGGAGCCCTCTGGGGAGCCCTGCTAGCCGCCTGGCCGCGGGGGCGACTTCGGGCGCGCACGGCGCGCGGGCCGTGCGCGGGCCGCGCTGGGCGGATATTCGATGGAGGGCGCCGGCCCCGCCGGTTAGGGTCGCCCGGGTGAGCACCCGAACCTTCCGCATCACCGTCCGCGGCGTCTTCGACGGCCTCAGTGCCGAGCAGCGCGCGGAACTGCTGTCCCATGCAGCGGAGCACGACATCCTGGGCGCCGCCTTCACCCCCGAGGGCCACCTGTCCTACGACATCGCGGCGCGTCCTGCCTTCACGTTCCGCTTCCAGGACTCGGGCGAGGAGGAGGCCGACATCCTGCCGGCCACGGAGCGCGCCGAGACCGCGGCGGCCGGCTGGCTCACCGAACGGGGCTACGGCTTCAAGAACCTCCGCTCCCAGGCCGAGGACCTCTCCCAGGCCCCCCTCGGCAAGCGCCGGCGCCGCGCCGCCTCCCAGCCCCCGGCCTGACCGGCCCACCCCGCCGTCAGTCCCACCAGACCGACCACAGCGGGCAGTCGACGAGCGAGGCTGCGTACTCGGGATACGGCACCGTGCCGTCATTGATGTTGTCCGCCCCCGTCAGCACGTGTTCCAGCGCCAGGTGGGTGGCTCGGGCGACGTCCCTCGGCGGGCGGGCGACCGACACGTGGACCCAGTCCCCGGCGCGCCGCTCCAGTCGACCGGGGATGCCAACGGCTTCGGCTGGTGGGCCGGTAGGACCGCCATTCCCGTTCCAGCCGTTCGGGCAGGTCCATGGCGTCGTCCGCCGCCAGGTCGCCCGGCCGATCGGGGGGGGTGCGGGGTCGGACATCCACATGTGCCCACGCTCGCTGCGGCCACTGACAGCGCAGCCTGCCCGCAGGCAGGGACCGGCCGCATCAGGCCGGCCCCCACCCGTCACACGGGCGGTCAGCCGCCCGCCGCGCCGGTCACCGTCACCTCCGCGAGGTGGAAGGAGGAGTTGGCCGAGTTGCTGAGGCCGATCACGCGGACGTAGCGGGCGCCGGCCGCGAGGCCGAACGTGTCGCCCGCGTCCGTGGCGACCGCCGTCGTGTTCTTGCCGCCCAGGGCGAACCAGTGGACGCCGTCGAGGCTGCCGGCGATCGTGTAGGTGTAGGCGCGCTTGCCGTCGACGTAGGTGCGGACGTTGACCGCGGACAGGTCGTGGGCCGCGCCGAGGTCGACCTGCCACCAGGTGTCACCGGAGTTCATGGTGCTGCCCCAGTACGCCTTGTTGGTGTGATCGCCGTCGACGGCCGCGGACGGCGGGCTGCCGGCCTCGGAGGACAGTGCGCTGGTGGGCCTGCCCACGCTCAGCACGGTGTCGCCGCCGGTGTCGCGCGCGGTGAACGGTGTGACGGACAGCCCGTCGAAGCGTGCGGCGCCCAGCTGGTGGGTGCTGGCGTCGACGGCGGTGAACAGCAGGCCGGCGTCCTCGGCGGCGACCGCGCCGGCCACCCGGGCGGAGCCGACCCGGGTCCAGTTCGTGCCGTCCTGGCTGCACCAGCCGGTGAAGGTGTCGCCGTCCCGGCTGATCCTCAGGTGGAGGGGTCCGCCCGCGGTGAACCCGCCGCTGGTGGTGTAGTGGTCGAGCTTCCCGTTGCCGTCGGCGTCCCACATGAAGTCGCAGCCGTGCTCGGGTGTGACGGCCAGGTTGGCGTAACCGGCGCTTCCGGGCGTGGACAGGTCGGCGCGCACGACGAGTCCAGCCCTGGACCACGGACCGCTCGCGTCCTGGTCGAGCACCTCGGTGGCGACGGCCTGGCCCGAGGACAGGGCCTGCGGGGTGTACACCGTGCCGTACTCGTCCGTCGAGGAGCCGATGTCGGCGCCGCCGCCCGCGAGGGCGAACACGCTGCCGTGCTGGGCGAATTCGACGGGCGCGGAGGAGGCGGTGCGGTACGGCGCGGACACCGGTCCGCTCACCATCGTGTCGGTGGTGGCGGTGACCGCGCCCTGGTGACCGCCGGAGTTCCAGTGGACGTCGGCGGTCAGATGGGCGAGGTCGGCGGGGGTGGCGCCGGCGGGAAGGGTGACGTCCCAGGCCGCGGTGGCGGTGCCGGCGGCGGGCACGGCCGCGGATGTCGCGCCGTCGGCGCGAACGGTGTAGCCGGCGGGGGCCGTCAGCCGGAACTGCGCCGGTCCGGTGGCGCGCAGGACGTTGTCGTTGGTGAACGTCGCGGTGACCTTCAGGGTCGCGCCGGGCTGCGCGGCCTTCGGATCGGCGGCCAGCGCCAGGTGGCCGGCCGGGTCGGCGGCGATCTGCTGCGCCACCGCGTAGGCGTCGCCGGTGGGCGTGGTCCGGAAGCGGTTGTCCTTGGTGACCCAGGTGGACGCGACGGCGCGCCAGTCGATGAGCTGTACGGGGTCGCCGGTCGCGAGGGCGGTGTGCAGGGAGGCGAAGAACATCCGCCAGCGGGGGCCGTAGTAGTCGCCGACGAGGCCGTTCCACTCGCGTCCCGCGTAGTCCTGGATGGGGTGTTCCTCGGACCAGATGGACACCAGGGTCCGCAGGTCGTACTCGAGTGCCGTGACCTCGGCGGGAGTTGCCGCGAGCGCGGCCGCCTCCTGCTGCCACACGCCGAACAGGGACGTGGCGTCGCCGGCCAGCAGCCGGTCCATCAGGTCGAGTTCGTTCATCCACTGGGCGCTGAGGGTGTCGAAGGACGCGAGGTCGCCGGCGTTGTACGCCTGGCGGATCTCGGGCAGCAGGGTCTTGGTGTCGTTGGACACCACCTGGCGGCCGACGTCCACGATGTCGTACCGGTAGGCGGTGCTGTTCCTCGACTGGGGTCCGACCTGGAGGAGTTCGCCGAGGGCCTGCTGGACGGCGCGGGGGTCGTACGGGAGGGTGCCGGCGGTGGCCAGCAGGCCGGGCTGGATGGAGAACAGGCTGCTGGTGTAGCGGGTGCCTGCGTTGCCGGGCCACGCGTAGGCGGTCCTGCCCAGGATCTGCCAGGCCGCCACGGCGTGCGGGTCGGCGGTCCCGTAGCGGGACGTGGCGTACGCGGCCATCCAGGTGTCGACGTCGACGGCGGCCGGCTCCCACGCCAGGTCGGCGAAGAACTCGACGGCGACGGGGTTGTTGTCGATGGCCTCGGGCATCATCGCGATGCCGTTCAGGGCGGTGCCGGGCTTGGCGAGCCAGTCATGGAACTTCTGGTTCCAGATGGTCATGCTCGCGCCCATGTTGGTGTTGCCGCCGAAGTCCCAGATGGAGCCGAAGGCGTAGGGCGTGCCGAGGTAGTCCTGGTCGCGGTCGACGGCGCCGGTGGTGTCCGAGTTGCCGTCGAGGACGAGCAGCCGGGACTTGTCGACGGCCTGCAGGGTCTCCTGGCGCGGGTTGCTCTCCCAGCCGAGGATCGCCCAGATCGCCCCGGGATGGGCCCGGTCGAGGGCGTTCTGCACCGCGCGGGAGGCGTCGCCGACGTCGACGTCGCCGGGCCTGCCGCCCTCGTGCAGCAGGTCCATCTTGTACATGGTGCTGTCGCCGAACAGCTGGCTCTGCACGGCGTAGAAGCGGTCCGCGATCCGGTCGAACAGCGGGGTCGTCGGGTTCAGCCAGTCGGGGCGCGCGAAGCCGTTCCAGGTGCCCTGGGGGACGGTGTCGGCGCCGGGGTTCTTGTCGGCGAACTGCGTGGGGACGGTGCCGTAGTAGCCGGGCAGCACCGGGGTGAGGCCGAGCTGCCGCAGGTAGTCGGCCATCTGCCGGCCGAGCACCGCGCGCCGGTCGATGAGCTGCTGGCTGATCGGGCTGCCCTGGCAGCACATGTTCTGCAGCAGCCACCAGGACTGGTGGCCGGGCTGCGGGATCCAGGCGCGCATCTCGTCCGCGGTGTAGCCGAACTGCAGAAACGTCTGCTGGTAGACGGCCTCCTGGCCCTCGTAGAGGAGGACCTCGTTGATGCCGTTCAGGGCCAGGACGTCGATCCGCCGCTGCCAGTGCGGCCAGTCCAGGTAGGCACCGGCGTAGCCCTCGTTGGTGTCGTTGAGGGCGAAGCGGTGGGTGACGTTCGCGGTGCGGGCGATCGGCGCGGTCGGCAGCGGCAGGCGCTGCGGGAGGTTCACCTGGTCGCCGTTGAGCGAGAGGTCGGCGTGCGCGACGGTGCGCAGGTAGGTGCCGAAGCCGGCGAGGATCGTGCCGGGGGTGGTGCCGCTGATGCGCAGCCGGCCGTTCACCGCCTCGATCTGGTAGCGGTCCTGGCCGGACCCCTTGTCGAGGCCCTGGAAGTCGATCTGCGCCGCGGGCTGGGCTCCGACCAGCCGGGTGATCGCGGCCTTGGCGGGGGCGGTGTCGACGGCGGCGGACGCCGCGGCGGCGGAGGGTGCGGCGAGGGCCGCGCCGGCGGCGAGCCCGCAGAGCACGGCGAGGGCGGTGAGGGTGGAAAGGAGTGCGCTGACGAGTGCCGGCCTGCCGCGGGTGGGGCGCGGTGGAGAGAGGTGTCTGGACACGTGTCTCCTTCATCTGGACGAAACCGTGAGCAATCGAATCGCCGGAGGGCGTGGACAGCCGGCCTCCGGCCCACGGTTCCTACCCTGCTGCGGCCGCCGAGTCGATCCCCCGCGCGGACTGGGCGCGAACTCGCCCGTGCTCGTGGCCCACTCGGACCAGGCCCCGGGGCCCGCTGCCGGGGCCTGCTGGCCGGCATCACGGGGCCGGGGCCGCCCGGGCGGGTACCCGGGCGGCCCCGGCGGCCGCGCTGCTCGTTCAGGGTGTCGCCGTCAGTTCTGCAGCCCGGTGGTGAGGGCGCTGAACAGCGATCCGCTGGGGGTGTCGCCCGACATCTCCCAGATCATGGCGCCCAGCAGGTGCTTGGACTTGATGTACTGGGCCTTCTTGCCGATGGACCAGGCGTCGTCGAAGGACCACCACTGCCCGCCCGCGCCGGTGTAGCCGTACGTGGCCACGGTCTGGTCGTTGTGGTAGACGGTCAGGCCCGGGACGCCGGTGATCAGGTTGTTGTAGCCGCGGGTGCCGGCCTCCTCCGCGAACTGGCCGGGTGCGGCGCCGTTCGCGCTCTGCCACTCGCCGTGCGCCCCGCCGTCGGCGACCTGCTGCCAGCCCCGGCCGTAGAAGGGCAGACCGATGGTGAGCTTGCGGGGGCTGACTCCGGCGTCGAGGTAGGTCTGCACCGCGTGGTCGATGCTGAAGTCGTTCGGGTAGGGCGAGTTGGGGTCGGGGTAGAGGTTGGCCTGGTCGCCGGTGCGGTTGGGTTCCCAGGAGTTGTCGCTGCCCGAGCCGTGGAAGTCGTAGCCCTGGATGTTCTCGATGTCCAGGTTCTTGGAGACCTGCGCCAGGTCCCAGCCGGCGGCGATCTTGTTCGGGTCGGCCGGGGTGAAGGCGGTGAGCAGCTTGTGGTCGCCGCCGAGCGCGTCGAGCTCCTTGCGGAACTCGGCGATCAGGGCGGTGAAGTTGGCCTTGTCGGAGGTGCTCCAGTGGTTGCCGGGGTGGCCGTCCGCGGAGCCGGGCCACTCCCAGTCCAGGTCGAAGCCGTCGAAGATGCCCGCGGCCACGCCCGGCCCGCCGGCGCCCTCGGTCTCCGGCAGGTTGCCCTTGATGTACATGTCGATGCAGGACTGCACGAACTTCTTGCGGGAGGCGTCGGTGGCGGCCACGTCGGAGAAGTACTTGGAGTAGGTCCAGCCGCCCAGCGACATCACGACCTTGAGGTTCGGGTACTTGGCCTTCAGCTCCTTGAGCTGGTTGAAGTTGCCGCGCAGCTTGCCCCAGCCGTCGTCGGCCTGGCCGTTGACGGACTGCGAGGCGGGGAAGGCGCGGCCGTAGTCGGCGTCGGCGTCTCCGGCGCCGTCACCCTGGTTGGGGTCCTCCGGGTCCTGCGTGGTGCCCTTGGTCACTCCGTTGAGGCAGGTCAGGTTGGCCGGGTCGATGTTGCCGAACGCGTAGTTGATCACGTCCAGCTTGGCGGCGGCGCCCGAGGTGTCGAGGTTCTTCACGAAGTACTGGCGGCCGTAGATGCCCCACTGCACGAAGTAACCGACCTTGGCGTAGCCGCCGTTGCCCACCGCTTCCAGGGTCGTGACGGTGACCGCGTTGCCGGCCGGGGAGGCGTTGTCGGCCAGGTCGCGGGCCTTGACGGTGAAGGTGTAGGCGGTGGCGGGCGCGAGGCCGACCAGGGTGGTGGTGCGGGTGTCGGCGGGCACCGTCGCGGCGAGCGTCGAGCCCTGGTAGACGTCGTAGGCGGCGACGCGGATGTTGTCGGTCGCCGCGTCCCAGGACAGCTGCACGGTGCTCGACGTGACGGTGCCGGCCCGCAGGTTGCCGGGCGCGGTCGGCGGCACCGTGTCGGTGGACGGGTCGAAGGTGGTCGCGGTGACCGGGGCACTGGCGGGGCCGGTGTTGCCCCGGGTGTCCTTGGCGCGCACGGCGAACTGGTACGACGTCGCCGGCGACAGGTTCTGGACGGTGGCCGTGGTCGTCGCGCTGGAGGCCACGACGGTGTCGCCCTGCAGCACGTCGTAGGACGCCACGGGGAAGTCGCCGGTGGCGGCGGCGGTCCACGACAGGCTCACCGTGTGCGCGGTGGCGTCGGCGACGGTGACGCCGCTCGGCGCCTTCGGCGGCACGGCGGGGCTGCCGTCGCACTTGTCGCCGTTGATCAGGCACCCGGTCGGCGCGGCCAGGGGGCCGCTCGCCTGGAAGGTGTAGCTGTACGGGTAGGTGGAGCCGTTCGCCGGCACGATCGCGTTGTAGTAGGCGGGCGTGACGACGACGTGGGAGCCGGTGACGGTGCTGGTGCCGTACATCTCGCTGGTGATCTTCACGCCGGCCGGGAGGTCGAACTCCAGGCTCCAGCCGTTCACGGCGGCCGAGGTGCCGTTCTTGACGACGTAGGTTCCGGACCAGGACGAGCCGCTGCCGCTGCTGCTGAACTCGGCGGTGAGCGCGCCGGCGGCGTGCGCGGCGGGGGCGTTGAGTCCGGCGAGTCCGGCCAGCGACAGGGCCAGGGTGGTGAGTCCGGCGGCCAGCCGGGCGCGCAGCCGCGCCGGCCGGCGGGGAGGTCTGGGCGTTCTGAGTCCTGTGAACACGGCTCTCCTTGGTGTGGGGGATGGCCCCAGGACGGCTTGGAACGGCCTGACTCCCGCTCCACGCCGAACTGTTGGGTTACCTGTCAACCAGGACAGCCGAGGTCCGCACCGACCGGCAATGGGTCGGACGAACAATTGGACTGTACCAATCGGGGCGCCGCGGACCACGTCACGCGTGTTGCCGCAGATGAAAAGGGACTAGACCAATTGCCGTAATTTTACCGGCTCTTGACTGTTCGTGGAATCCGGGAACTGCGGGGCGCCGGTCCACTACGCTGACGTGCGTGACCACGGGGGCGGAATCAGGGATAGGTGCCGGACCGGATGCCGGGACGGCGATGACAGCACGCGGCCGGCTGGCGCCGGTGGCCCACCGGGCGGGCTGGATCGCCGGCGGGCTCGCACTTCAACTCGCCGGGCTCGGCGGCCCGATCGCGTACGTGGTGACCCGCGCCAAGCACGAGAGCATCGGCGGCCTGCTCACCGTCGCCACGGTGCGCCTCGCCTGGCACGAGTCCGTCCACGAGCGGAAGGGCATCGCCCTCCTCGCCGCGGGCGCGATCGTCTTCGCGCTCGGCAGCGTCCTGCTGGCCCGCCCCTTCGTCAAACGCCGCCTGACCCTGCTGGTGGCCGTCCCGCTCGCGGCCGCCTGCGGCGCCCTGATCCTCGGCGTGGCCGCCCTCGTCGTGACCCTGGTGGTCCTGATCTCCGAGGCAGGCGGCGACGTCGGCAACCTCGGCAACATCCCCGGCGGCGGCAGCGGCGGTTCCTCGGAGAAGAACGCCCCGCCCGCTCCCCCCGGCCCCGCCGGCCCCGGAGCCTGACCCACCGATCAAGACGGGGCGGCTCAGCGACCGGGC
Source organism: Streptomyces sp. NPDC020917 (assembly GCF_044333795.1). NCBI lineage: Bacteria > Bacillati > Actinomycetota > Actinomycetes > Kitasatosporales > Streptomycetaceae > Streptomyces > Streptomyces sp. NPDC020917. The sequence continues at coordinate 17,497 of NZ_JBIRRR010000005.1, forward strand.
CCGCCGATGGCTGCCCGCTGGGCTGGGTGCGCCGAGCCGGGCCACGCCAGCCCGTCGACGGTCAGGAACGGCTCGCCGGCCACCGCCGCGGGCGTCACCCCGGCGAACTCCATGACGTCCCGGTGCAGGTGCGGCTGGTCGAAGTAGCCGCTCTCCGCGGCGACCCGGGCCGGGCCCTCCCCCGCCACCAGGCGGTGCACGGCGTGGTCGAACCGGACCAGCCGCGCGGCGCTCTTGGGCGGCATGCCGACCTGCGCGCGGAACCGCGACCACAGCCGCTTGCGGCTCCACCCGACCTCGGACGCCAGGTCCTCGACCCGCACCAGGCCGCGCCCGGCGAGGATCCGGCGCCAGGCCCAGGCCACTTCGCGATCCACCCGCGGCGGCGCCCCCAGCCGGCGGGCGAGCACCGCCTCCGTCACGGCGAACCGCTCCTGCCAGGTCGGGGCCTCCTCCAGCCGCTCGCGGACGCCGGCCGCCTCGCGGCCCCACAGGTCGTCGAGGGACACCACCCCGCCGGCCAGTTCGTCCGGGCCCGCCCCCAGGACCGCGCCGGCGATCACCGGTGACAGGCGCACCTGCACGCACTCCACCTGCTCGCCCCACGCCCGGACCGCGCCTCCGGAGCCGAACCCCGACCCCGCCACGAGACTGCCGCACTGCCGCCGCCCGGAGCCGTCGTCCACGGCCGCCTCGCTCGGCCCGAACAGCAGGATCAGCATCACCGCCGGGTGCGGGACGACGCGCAGGCCGTCCACCAGGGAACGGGGCACGCCGAACGCGGCCATGTCGACGCCGGCCAGCCGGCAGGGACGCTGCGGACGCGCCACATCCCACGCCGCAGACCCGTCACCTTCACTAGCGGTGGGCCGCATCCCTCCATGCTACGCACCGCGGGACGCGGAACATTCGTCCAAGAACGCAGGGGCCGGCGCGGTGACACTGGACCCATGACACCACCGGACACCACCCCGCACCTTCCCCCGCACCCCCTCCCCGGTGACGGCGCCCACCGCCGCGGGCTGGCAGCCGAGGACGTGCTGCTGCACCTCGGCGCCGGCGACATCCACGTGCGCCTGGACGGACGGCGCGACGCGCCCGTTTTGCTGCTCATCCACGGCTCGGCGTCCTCGACCCTGTCGTGGCAGGCACTCGTCCCGCTGCTCACCGGCTGCCACCGTGTCATCGGCATCGACCTGCTCGGCCACGGGCGTTCGGCCGCACCAGCCGACGGGGACTACTCCGTGCCCGCGCAGGCGCGGACGGTCGCCGAGGCGATGGACCGGCTCGGCGTCCAGCGGGCGGTCGTCGTCGGCCACTCCAGCGGCGGCTACACCGCGGTCGCGCTTGCCGAGCAGCGGCCGGACCTCGTGACGGCACTGGCCCTGATCAACACCGGGCCCTCCCTGGACGCGTTCCTCGCCCCGGCGTCCGCGGTCATCGACCCGACGCGGTGGCCGCCGACCGACGAGCAGATCCGGCGGTTCGCCAGTTCCGCGTTCCACACGGGCTATGAGATGCCGCAGGAGTTCGTCGACGAGCTGCGCGGGATCGACCTGCACGCGGTGACCGTGGCCATGCGGGAGGGCGTCGCCTATCTGAGCCCGCGGACGCTGCCGGAGCGGCTGCCGGCCCTCGGCAAACCGCTGCAGGTCGTCTTCGGCGACCAGGACCAGCGGTGGCGGCCCTCGTCCGCGGCGGACTACCGCGCCGTCCCGGGCGCGCGCGTCGCCTGGCTCCGCGGGTCGGGTCACACGCCGATCCTGGAGGACCCGGTGGGCACCGCGGCGCTCCTCCTCGCGTTCGCCGAGGACGTCAACGCCGATCCCGAGACGGGCAGGTGAGACGGCGCTGCGGAGTGCGGCCCGCGGTGCCGGCACGGGCGTCGCGGCGAGCGATCGGCCTCCGCCGGTACCGACGCCAGCCCTGCGGGCCGGCGTTCCGCCTCCCGCGCCACCGCGGCTTTGCCTGCCGGCACAGGCCGTGATCTGCTGGCTCCAGCATCGCGTGCCGGTGGCGGACCGCGCCAGGCATGGAGGTGCGGAACCGAAGGGACCGCCGTCCATGGCATCCCGCAACGGCGACCGCGTGACCGCGCTGAGCCGGCAACTCTCCCAGGCGCACCGGGAACTGCGCCGCCGCATCGACGACCTCAGGACCGGACTCAGCCAGGACCGGCCCGCCGGCGACGCCCTCGTCACCCACTGCCTGGCGTTCTGCTCCGCGCTGGCCTCCCACCACGAGGGCGAGGACGTCGGCCTGTTCGCCCAACTGCTCCGCGAGCGGCCGGACATGGCGCCGACCGTGGCCAAGCTCGTGGAGGACCACGGCCTGATCTCCGCCCTCCTGGCGCGGGTGCGCCAGCTGGCGGCCGCTTCGGCCGCGTCACCCGTCCCGGCCGCCCTGGCGGAGATCCGGCGCGAACTGGACGGCCTGGTCGCCGTGATGGAGTCCCACTTCGCCTACGAGGAGCGGGCTCTCGGCCGGGCCCTGGACGGCCTCGCCCCCGAAGGCGGCTGGCCCGACGCGGTGTTCCGGTTCGGGACGGACTCCCGCTTCGGGACGGACCTGCGGTTCGGGACGGACTCCCCGTTCGGCGCGGCACCCGGCGGCGCCGACTGAGCACGCGTGAACGTCACGGCCCGGATGCCGGGCGGCGGCCACCGGCCCGCTCGGCGCGGTCCTCGGCTCCCTCGGTGTGGTCCTCGGGCGCCGCGGTGGACGCCTGCGCCACGAGGTCATCGAGCGAGCGGGCCGTCGCCGAGCCCGGTTCGGCGTGGTAGATCGCCAGGATCTGGCCGCCGGAGTCGGCGAGCGGCAGCTTCTCCCGGCGCAGTTCGAGCATGCCGGCCCGGGGATGGCGCAGCCGCATGGAACCGCCCGCCAGCGGGGCCACGTCGTGCCGGGCCCACATCCGCCGGAACGGTTCGCTGGCCAGCGACAGCTCCCCCACGAGCTGGACCGTCCGCGGGTCGTCGGCGTCACCGCCCACGGAGGCGTGGAACCCGGCGACCATGCCACGGGCCGCCTGCTCCCAGTCGGGGTGCAGGTCCCGCTCCACGGGGTCGAGGAAGAGCGCCCGCAGCCGGTTGACACCGGGCCGCAGGGACGGTGCCACGGCCGTGGCCAGGGCGTTCGCGGCCAGGACGTCGAAGCGCCGGCTCTCCACGAACGCGGGCAGGTTGATCACGTCGAGCAGCTGCCGGATCCCGCTCGGCACCACCTCGCGGCGCGGCCGCCGGGTCGAGGCGGGGCGTGCGGTCGACAGGCTCAGCAGGTGCCGGGTGGCGGCGTCGTCCAGCCGGAACACCCGCGCCAGCGCCTCCAGCACCTGCGGTGACGGGTTGCGGTCGCGGCCCTGCTCCAGGCGGAGGTAGTAGTCGGCGCTGATCCCGGCGAGGGTCGCGACCTCCTCGCGGCGCAGCCCCGGCGTCCGGCGCACGCCCATGACCTGCAGCCCAACGTCGGCCGGGTCGATCAGCTCGCGCCGCGCCCTCAGGTACTCGCCCAGCGCGTTCGGCCTGCTCATGTCCTCGAGCCTACGGTCCCGCCGGGCATCGTGCCTGGTCCCCTCACTCCCAGGATGAGCGGGGCCGAGGCTGTGCCCGGACCTGCTGGTTAGCGTGGCAGAGCTCCCGGAGACACCGGCGAGCGGAAGGGCATCATGACTGGCAGCGAGCTTCCCGGCGGCACCTACCGCATGGGCGACCTCACCCTCACCCGGTTCGGCTACGGCGCCATTCAGCTGGCCGGGCCGGGCGTCTTCGGCCCGCCCGCGGACCGCGGCGCGGCGGTCGACGTGCTGCGCGCGGCCGTCGACCTGGGTGTCCGGCACATCGACACGGCCGACTTCTACGGCCCGCACGTCACCAACGAGATCATCCGCGAGGCCCTGGCGCCGTACCCGGACGGGCTGCACATCGTGACCAAGGTCGGCGCCCGCCGCGACGACCGGGGCGGCTGGCCGCACGCCCGCACGCCGGCCGAACTGGTGCAGCAGGTCCACGACAACCTGCGGCGTCTCGGCCTGGAGGCGCTCGACGTGGTGAACCTGCGGGTCGGCGGTCTGGACTCGCCCGAACCCGGCTCCATCGCGGAGCAGTTCGGCGCGCTCGCCGAGCTGCGGGAGCAGGGGCTGATCCGGCACCTGGGCCTGAGCACGGTCGACGCGGACCAGCTCGCGGAGGCGCAGGCGATCGCGCCCGTGGTGTGCGTGCAGAACTTCTACAACATCGCCAACCGGCGGGACGACGCGCTGCTCGACAGCACCGCCCGGCAGGGCATCGCGTTCGTGCCGTACTGGCCGCTGGGCGGCATGTCGCCGTTGCAGTCGGAGGCGCTGCACAAGGTCGCGGCGCGGCTGGACAGCACGCCGATGTCCGTGGCGCTGGCGTGGCTGCTGAGGCGCTCGCCGAACGTGCTGCTGATTCCCGGCACCTCGTCCGCGGCGCATCTGCGCGAGAACGTCGCCGGCGCCGCGCTGGACCTGCCCGACGACGCGGTCGCCGAGCTGGAGGCCATCGGCAGCGGGGAGTAGCCCGCTCCCCCGCACACGAGAACCGATCACGCAGGCAATCTTCCAGTGATGTGCCGGGAATTTTCTCATCATGCACAGAACCTTGCGGGGTCCAGTAGCGGTCTGTACGGTCGGGGCGCCGGTTTCCCATGTTCCTGAAGGAGCTTCAGATGCGGGCGATCCCCCCACCCCTGCGCGGCCTGCGCCACGTCGGGCGCAGGTCAGCGGCGACCGCCCTGGCGGCGGTCGGCGCGATATGCCTGACCGCGGTGCCTGCGGGCGCCGCGTCGCACCGGGCGCCTGAGCCCCGGGCGGCGAGCGAGGCAGCACCCCACGCGGCGTCCGGCGCGGCGCCGCACGCGGCAGCGGCGGTCGGAGCGACGACGCCGTTCCGGACCTACGAGGCGGAGGCCGGCAGTCCGGGCGGCGGCGCCACGGTGACCTCGCTGACGGCGCCGCCGGCGACCCAGTACTCCAGCGCCGCCCTCGAGGCGTCCGGGCACGCGTACGTGCACCTGGGCGGCGCGGGCAGCTCCGTGCAGTGGACGAACACCACCGGAGCGCCCATCAGCTTCCTCAACGTCCGTGCCAGCATTCCGGATTCGACGTCCGGCGGCGGCACGACCGCGACGCTGGACCTCTACGTCAACGGGGTGTTCCGGCAGGCCCTCAACCTCAACTCCAAGCAGAGCTGGGTGTACGAGGGCAACAACAACTACAACACCAGCGACAACCAGAACCCGGCCGACGGCAACCCCCGCGTCTTCTGGGACGAGTCGCACACGTTCGTCACGGGTGCCGCGATCCCGGTCGGCGCCACGTTCTCGCTGCAGAAGGACGCGGCGAACAGCGCGTCGTTCTACGACGTGGACTCCGTGGACGTGGAGAACCCGCCGGCGCCGCTGACGCAGCCGGCCAACTCCGTGTCGATCACGGACTGCGGCGCGGTCTCCGACGACAACCCGACGAACGGCGCAGCCGACGCCCAGGCGGTGGACAGCCGCGCGGCGATCCAGAACTGCATCAACCAGGCGCAGACGCAGGGCAAGATCCTCTGGATCCCGAAGGGCACCTTCTACGTCAAGGGCACCACGGGTCTGACCGCGCAGGGCATCACCATCGCGGGCGCCGGCATGTGGTACAGCACCATCTACCGCGACGTACCGGTCCCCAACAGCACGCCGCTGGCAGCGCTGTTCGACGTGACCTCCTGCACGGTGCAGAACTTCCACGTCGACGCCAACGCGGTCAGCCGCAGCACGATCGGCGGCGACGGCGGCGCGATGGACACCACCGGCACCAACTGGGTGGCCGACGGCATCTGGACCCAGCACACCATGTCCGGCTTCTGGGCCTCGGGCACCGGCGGGACCGTCCGCAACAGCCGGCTGACGGCCATCTGGGCGGACGGCATCAACGTCAACAACGTCTCGATGGGCGCGGACACCGGGAACAACCTGACCGTCACCAACAACTTCGTACGCGGCACCGGGGACGACGCGATCGCGATCAACTCCGTGCACTACAACACCAACGGCGACGGCTCGCAGACGTTCTACAACCCGATGACGAACATCACCGTCACCAACAACACCTCGATCGCGCCGTGGGGCGGCAAGGGCATCGGGATCTACGGCGGCAGCGGGCACCACGTCAGCGACAACTACATCAGCGACACCGCCCGCTACATCGGCCTGGGCGCGGGCCGGTTCGGCGTCAACGGCAGCGACCTGCTGTCCGCGACGGTCTCCGGCAACACCGTCGTGCGCTCCGGCGGCAACGCCTACAGCCAGGGCCAGCCCGCGCTGCACATCGGCAACGGCGGCGACGGGCAGAACACCGGCACCGTCGACCACGTCACCGCGACCGGCAACACCGTCACCGACTCGCTGTACGACGGCATCGGCTTCTCCACCTCGACCAACACCGTGCTGCAGAACAACACGGTCACCAACCCGGGCCGCAACGGCATCGCCATCGCCCCGCCGTTCTACCCCGCGCCGACCGGATCGGCCTCGATCACCGGCAACACCGTCACGGGCCTGCACCCCGGGGCCACGTCCTACGTCAACAACTCCAGTGGATTCACCGCCACGTTGAGCGGCAACAACTGGGAAGCCGCCCCGCCCGAGGGCCCGTACGGCGGCACGCCCGCGGCAGTCCCCGGCACCGTCCAGGCGGAGAACTACGACACCGGCGGCCAGGGCGTCGCGTACAACGTCACGAGCGTCAACGGCAACGCCAACGGCTACCGCGCGGACGGCGTGAACCTGGAGGCCACCTCGGACACCGGCGGCGGCTACGACCTCGGCTGGACCGGCGGCGGGCAGTGGTTCCGTTACACCGTCGACGTCGCCACCGCCGGGACGTACACCGTCGGCCTGCGGGTCGCGGCACCGGCGGCGGTGAGCGGCGCCCTGCACCTGTCGGACGCGTCCGGCAGCAACCTCTCCGGTGCGGTGAACCTGCCCGCCAGCGGCGACTGGCAGACCTGGGAGACCGTCGACACCGCGGTCACCCTCCCCGCCGGGCGGCAGGTCCTCACCCTCAACCAGGACAACGGGGGCTGGAACGTCAACTCCCTGGCATTCAGCGCGGGTGGCGGAACGCAGCCGCAGGTCGACCTCGCCGCGGGAAGGCCGACGAGCGAGTCGAGCCACACCGACGTCTACTCCTCGTCGAACGCCACCGACGGTTCCCAGTCCACCTACTGGGAGAGCGCCGACAACGCGCTGCCGCAGTGGCTCCAGGTCGACCTGGGCGCGGCGCGCAGCGCCTCCAGGATCGTGCTGCAACTGCCCGCGGGCTGGGGCGCGCGGACCCAGACGCTGTCCGTGCTGGGCAGCACCGACGGGACCGCGTTCAGCACCCTCAAGTCCTCGGCGGCCTACGCCTTCGACCCGGCGGCGAACAACACCGTCACGATCACCTTCCCGGCCTCCACCCAGCGCTACGTCCGGCTGAACATCACCGCCAACACCGGCTGGCCGGCCGGCCAGATCTCGGGATTCCAGATCTGGGCCACCTGATCCGGGGCGGTTCCCGCCGGCCGAGCCGGGAACCCCCTGACGCCAACGGCCCGCTCATGGCGGGCCGTTGGCGCGTGAAGGCGCAGTGCTTCACAGGTTCAGCGCGTCACTGGTCGTCCGGGCACAGGTGCAGCGCCAGCACGTTCCCGCCGCTCACCGTGACGTGCACCCGGCCGAGGGTGCCGGTGTCGCCGCCGTTGGCGACCCGGAAGTCGGTGCCGGCGTTCTCCCCGTTGTGGAAGGCCGCGTCGTCCACCGTGAACGTGGCGGTCTTCCAGGTGTCGGTGCCGGTCTTCGCCACCGGCGCGGAGTTCTTGTACGTGTTGCCGACCGCGTCGTACTGCAGTGTCCAGTTGCCGGTGCCGTGGTCGTAGTAGTCGATGGTGACGGTCGCGTGGTACGGACCGCCGCCGGGGACGATCGTGTTGTCCACGTCGAAGTACTCGTACGGCGAGCTGCCGGTGGTGGAACGGCCGGACCGGCCGCCGACGGTGACCGGCACGGTGTGGCCGTCGCCGTTGTCGCGCAGCCGCAGCCCGCACTCGGTGTCGGTGCTCCCGAGGGTGTCGCAGGCGGTGGCCGTGGCGTCGGCGGCGGGCACCGTCACCACGACGGCCCCGCCCGGCAGGCCGGCGCCCGAGCCGGCGGTGAAGGACACCGTCACCGGGTGGTAGCCGGAGGGCGTGCCGGCGGCCACGGCGATGGTGACCGGCACCTGGCCGGTGGCGCGAGTGGTCAGGTCGAGGGTGCCGGAGGACGGGGTGACGGTCACGCCCGGGGTGTCGGAGGCGGCCGTCCAGCGGACCACTCCGGCCTTTCCGGCCAGTTGCGAGACACCGACCGTGGCCGGCAGGGTGCTGCCGCCGGGCATCACCTGGGTGCCGGTCGGCGTCAGGTAGCCGACGGCGGGCACCTCGTGGTCGCGGTAGGACGGCGGGGCGTCCTGCGGCGCGGTGCCGCGGTGGGTGTCGGGCCGGGTGGACATGTCCACCGACAGCGCGCCGCCGCGGGTGGCGAACGAGGCGGGGAGCGCGTTGCCGTCGTACCGCCGTCCGTCCAGGGTCATGGCGGTGATGTAGGGCGCGTCGGTGGCGGCCTTCGGAGCGTCGAGGGTGATGGTGCGGCCGTTGCCGAGGGTGATCACGGACCGCTTGAACAGCGGGCTGTTCAGGGCGAGCGTCGGGGTGCCGGGAGTGGCCGGCATCATGCCGAGCGCCGCCCACACGTACTCCGAGGAGAGCGCGCCGTTGTCGTCGTTGCCGGGCAGCCCGTCGGGCGCGGTGGTGAACAGCTCGTTCTCGAAGCGGCGGGCGACCTCCTGGGTCTTCCACGGCTGGCCCACGTAGTCGTAGACCCACGGCGTGGTGGTGTCGATCTCGTTGCCCGCCCAGTCGTACGGCGCGTTGCCGCCGGCGTTGAGCTGCGCGAAGAAGGAGTCCAGCCGCGGGATCACCGCGCCGGCGCCGCCCATGGCGGTGACCAGCCCCGCGATGTCCTGCTGCACCGAGAAGTTGTACTGGGCGGCGTTGCCCTCGTCGTAGCCGTCCTGGCCGAAGGCGCCGGCCGGCGGTGTCTGGTAGCCCGGGCCGGCCGGGAAGGCGCCATTGTCGTCGCGGGGCCGCAGGTAGCCGGTGCTCGGGTCGAAGATGTTCTGCCAGTTCTGGCCGCGCCGCGCGTAGGTGTCGGCGGCGGTGCGGTCGCCGACAGCGGTGGCCAGGCGCGAGATGGTGAAGTCGTCGAGCGCCCACTCCAGGGTCTCCGAGGCGCCCTGCAGCCCGTGGTCGCCCTGCGACGTGGCGTTGTTGGGGGCGTAGCCGAGGCGTACGTAGTCCTCGACGCCGGGCCGCTCCACCCAGCCCCAGCCGACCTTCTCGGAGTGGTTGGCGGCCTTCTCCATGATCGGCAGGGCGTCGCGGATGTCGACGTCCTTGGCGCCGAAGGCGACGTACTGGGCGAACAGCGGTACGCCGTTGTCGCCGTTCATCACGTTGCCGGTCATGTTCTGCGAGGGCCACTTGGGCCACCAGCCGCCCTGCTGCTGGGCGTCCCGCAGCAGGGAGTTGGCCATGTCGCCGGCCCGCTCCGGGTACAGCATGGTCTGCAGCGGGGCCAGCGAGCGGTAGATGTCCCAGTCGGAGAACGTGGCGTACTGGTGGTGGCCCTCGGGCACCTGGTGGACCGCGTCGTCGAAGCCGATGTACCGGCCGTCGGCGTCGTCGAACACGCTCGGCGACTGGAGGCTGCGGTAGAGCGAGGTGTAGAAGACGCTCAGCTGGTCGTCGGTCCCGCCGCCGACGGACACCTTGCGCAGCGCGTCCCGCCATGCGCGCCGGGTCTGCGCCTGCACTCGCCCGATGTCCCAACCGGGGATCTCTGCGGCCCGGTTGAGGGCGGCGCCGGCGGTGCTCACGTACGACATCCCGATCTTGGCGGTGACGGTACGGTCCTTCGCCGTGTCGAAGGTCAGGTACGCGCCCGAGCCGGGGCCGTCCGCGCTGGAGGCCCCGGGGGTGACGGCGCCGCCCTGCCAGGTGCCGTGCGCGGTGAACGGGCGGTCGAAGGTGATGTCGAAGTACATCGTGTACGTGCTGTTGTTGCACAGGCCGTGCGGCGTGGTGGTGCCGGCCAGTTCGTGGTCGTTGACCACCTGCACCTGCGCCGCTAGGTCGCCACCCAGGCTCGTCCCGGATTTCACCAGTACCTGCGCCTGGCTGCCGGCCGGGTAGCGGAACGAGGCGATGCCGGTGCGGGTGGTGGCACCCAGCTGCACCTGCACGTCGGAGTCGGTGAGGTGCACGGCATACGAGCCGGGCGCCGCCTGCTCCTCGTCGTGCGAGAAGTGCTCGGTGCGGGCGGCCGGGTCGGCGCCGACCGCCCCGGTCACCGGCAGCACCGGGATGTCGCCGAACGACGAGCAGCCGCCGGAAAAGTGGTCGAGGCTGAAGCCGCGGATCGCGGTGTCGTCGTAGTTGTAGCCGGTGCCGCCGGAGGTCGTGTCCGGGCTGAACTGCATCATCCCGAACGGCGCGGTGACACCGGGGAAGGTGTTCTCCCAGTCGGCGCCCTTCTTCGTGCCGATCATCGGATTCACGTGGCCGGTGGGGTCCTTCACCACCTGCACGTGCCCGCCGTCCGCGGCCACCGCCGCGGGCGCGGTCGCCACGCAGGCCGCGAGCACCGCCACCACGGTGCCGAGTCTGCTCCAACTGCCGCGCAGTCGTCGTGCCATGACGCTCCCTGATGAGAATGGTGCGTGGGCGTAAACTAACTAGCTTGACATCGTTGTCAATTCGTGCTCCGGCAGTGTGGCGCCGAGGTGAGGCGGCGTCAAGGAGGACTCCCCCCAGGTCGGCACACGGAATCCGGGGAGTGCCGTCGGCGAGGGCGGCCATCGCGTGGTGGCCACCCGGCACGCGGACGGCTGGCGGCCGCGGCCACGGGCCGGCCCCGGCCGGGTGGCGTGTGGCTGCAGTCCCCGGCGCGTCGCTGCGAGGGGCGCGCCGGTGCGCAACCGGAATGAGCGGCGAACGTGTCGCGGCCTCGCCGGGCGTTGCCTCGGTGGGCGCGGCCGCCCGGTGAGGTGGGGCCCGGGTCGTGCGGTGATCGCTCGGCGGGCCTTGATCGCTGCCGAGAGCGCCGACTACGTTGTCCGGCATGACCGAGATCGACCCCGTCACCTGGCCGCCTGCCCCGATCACGACCGCCCGGCTCGTGCTCCGCGAGTCCGAGGCCCGGGACCGCGCGGCGTCCATCGAGCTGGCGGCCTCCCCCGAGGTGAACACCTACGTGGGCGGCGCCCGGCCGCGGGACGAGCTCGAACGCGCGGTACCCGAAGTGCCCGGGCGGCGCCCCGGCTTCTTCGTGGTCGAGCTCGACGGGGCGATGATCGGCTACATCCAGCTGCTCGACCGGCGCGACGCGGAGCGGCCCGGTCACGTCCGACCGGAGGGCGGGGAGGCCGAGCTCGGCTACATGTTCCTGCCCGAGGCCTGGGGGCAGGGGTACGCCGCCGAGGCGTGCACGGCGGCGCTCCGCTGGTTCGCCGTCGCGTTTCCCGGCGAGCCGGTGGTGCTCACCACCCAGGCCGCCAACGCCCGTTCGATGCGGCTCGCGGCGAAGCTGGGGTTCGTCGAGGTGGAGCGGTTCGAGGAGTGGGGCGCCGAGCAGTGGTTCGGCGCCTGGTACCCGGGCACGCCGTCCGGCTGAGTTCGCGCCGGGCCCCCGGCGGCGGCTCCCCGGGGCCCCGGGCGTGCGCAACCCGGTGGCGTCGGGAGGGGAAATCAGGGAGGCTCGCGCGCATGGTCTCGGTAGTGCAGAACGTGGCGATCGACTGTGCGGATGCCTACGGGCTGGCGCGGTTCTGGAGCGCGGTGACCGGCCGTCCGCTGCACCCGGAGGACAAGCCGGGCGATCCCGAGGTGCAGGTGCTGCTGCCGGAGGGCCCGGTCCTGTACTTCAACCAGGTGCCCGAGGCCAAGACCGTCAAGAACCGGGTCCACCTGTGCCTGCGCCCGGAGACCTCGCGGGACCTGGAGGTGGAGCGGCTGCTGGGCCTCGGCGCCACGCTGGTCACCGATCGCCGGAATCCCGACGGCTCCGGCTGGGCGGTCCTCGCCGATCCCGAGGGCAACGAGTTCTGCGTGCTGCGCAGCGAGTCCGACCGGGCGGCCATGACGTCCTGACCGCGGGCGTCCGGGCGGTGTGGGTTCGGCCGCATGCCGGTCGCGGCGGTCCGGCGCGGCGGTCGGCGCGCCGGCACGGGCCCCGCGACCGGACGGCTCCCCGGCCGCTAGACCACGCAGAACTCGTTGCCTTCCGGGTCCTGGAGCAGCGCGGCGTAGTGCCCCGTGTCCGGCTCGTCGGTGATCCGCAGGACGCTCGCGCCGGCCGCGGTCAGCCGGTCCACGGTGGTGGTCACCCGCTGCCTGCGGTCCGCCGACGGGACGTCACGCCCGCCGCCGACCTTCAGGTCGAAGTGCAGCCGGTTCTTGGTGGCCTTGGCCTCCGGCACCTGCTGGAACCACACGCGCGGCCCCCGCCCCGCGGGATCGACGATCGACTCCGGGGTGGCCCCCGCATCGTCGGGCAGCTCCTCCGCGGGCACCCCCATGGCCGACCAGTACTCCCGCCACGTGGCATGACCCCCCGGCGGCGGTTCGGGGACGTATCCCAGGGCCTCGCTCCAGAACGCCACCAGCCTCTGCGGGTCGGCGCAGTCGATCGTCAGTTGCAGCGTCATCTCCATGACCGAACCCTGGCAGAGACGTCTGACACTGCCCTCTGCGGTCGATTGCATAGGATCACCGGCATGGCGCTGCGACCGGTTCATGTGATCATCAAGGCTGTGGACAACCCGGCGATCGGCCGGTTCTGGGCGGAGGCGCTCGGCTGGACCGCCTACAGCGGGGAATCCGGCGTGACCACCTATGTGGGGCCGGCCGGCGGCCTGGTCTGGCCGGACCCGGTCGGCCTCGGCATCGACGTGGTGACCGTCCCCGAGCCCAAGACGCCGACGAAGAACCGCGTGCACCTCGATCTCGCCACCACCTCCGCGGCCCACCAGGCGGAAACGGTCGCGCGCCTTCAGGGTCTCGGTGCGACGCCCGCGGACGTCGGGCAGGGGGACGTGCCGTGGACCGTCCTCGCCGACCCGGAGGGCAACGAGTTCTGCGTGCTGGAGCCCCGGGAGGTCTACCGGGACACCGGCCCCATCGCCGCGGTGGTGGTCGACTGCACGGATCCGCGGGCCATGGCCCGGTTCTGGGGCGAGGCCACCGACTGGACCGTGCACGAGGTGACCGACGATCAGGCGGTACTGCGCTCCGCCCGGGGCACCGGCCCGTACCTGGAGTTCCTCCGCAACCCCGGCGGGAAGACGGTGCCGGACCGCGTCCACCTCGACCTGCTGCCGTACCCCGGTGACGACAAGGCGGCGGAGGTGGAGCGGCTGCGGGCCCTCGGCGCCACCGACCTCGACCTCGGCCAGGGCGACGTCCCGTGGACCTGCCTGGCCGACCCGGACGGCCACGAGCTCTGCGTCCTGTCCCTGTCCTGACCTCCGTCCCGGCCCGAAGCCCCGCGCCGGACCGCCCTCAACCCTGGAGCCCAACCGTGTCCTCGTCCTCCGCCACGCCCGCCGATCCGCTGCCGAGCCACCGGGCGGTCGAGAACCTGCTCGCACGGTACGCGGAGCTCGTGGACGACGGCGATTTCGCGGGGCTCGGCCTCCTCCTCGCGGACGCCACGTTCGTCGGCAGCGGCGCGCCGGTCAGCGGCAGGGAGGCGATCGAGAAGATGTTCCAGGACACTGTGATCGTCCATGACGACGGCACACCGCGCACCCAGCACGTCACCACCAATTTCCACGTCGAGGTCGAGGAGCGGGCCGGAACGGCGGTCGCACGGTCGTACGTCACCGTGCTGCAGGCGCTGCCCGACCTGCCGCTGCAGCCCGTCGCCGCCGGCCGGTACCGCGACCGCTTCGAACGCCGCGACGGGCAGTGGCGTTTCGTCGAGCGCCAGGTCGACATCCGCCTCGTCGGCGAGGTGAGTCACCACCTCAAGGCCGCCGCGGGACGCCGGGCCGTGTCTGACGGATAGCCCGTCCGCCCGCAAGGAGCGGGGCCGCCCCGGCCCGGGCCGGGGCGGCTGTGTCAGGCGGCGGCCGTGTGGGCGGTCAACTCGGCGGCCAGCCGCCGCATGACGGTGCGGTTGGCGCGCCGCATCGTCGCCCGGACGACGGGCGCCAGGAGCCGGTCGGCCAGCGGCGCCCGCTCCCAGGCGTACGTGAACGACACGCGGCTGCCGCCTGCCGCCGGCTCGACGGTGTAGACGCCGCGGGCCACCCGCCGGCCGCCCGCGCTGACGTTGCGTTCGACGATGCTCCGCGGCGCCTCGGCCTCGACGACCTCGATGGTCACGTCGGTCCTGACGCCGCCGAGCGCCGCGGTGACCTCGGCGCGCGAGCCGACGCCACGATCGGGGCCGCTGTAGCGCCAGTTGGTCATGTAGTGGTCGGTGAACCGCTCGTGGTGCGCCATGACGTCAAGGAAGTCGTAGACCTGAACGGGCTTCTGCGGTACGTCGATCGACACGGTGACGGGCTCCATGTACCGCATGGTACATGGACCATGTACCACTTGGTACAGTGGTGCCATGGCCGTCACCGACCCCCCGCACGCGCAGCCCCGCGACCCCGGCGCGCGCGGCACGGACGGGGACCGGCGCGCCAGGCTCGTGGACGCCGCCGTCGATCACGTCGCGGCCCACGGCATCGCGGATCTGAGCCTGCGCCGGCTCGGCGCCGCGATCGGCGTCAGCCACCGCATGCTGATCCACTACTTCGGCTCCAAGGAGCAGTTGCTCGTCGAGATCGTCCGGACCTCCGAGCAGCGCCAGCGCGAACTGCTGTCGCGCCTGCGCCTGGACCCCGGCCTCGCACCGGCCGACGCGGCGCGCAGCCTCTGGCGCCAGCTGACGGATCCTCGGCTCGCCGCCCAGGAAAGGCTGTTCTTCGAGATCTACGGGCAGGCGCTGCAGGGCCGCCCGGAGGCCGTCCCGGTCCTCGAGGGCGTCGTGACCGACTGGCTGGAGCCGCTCGTGGCCGCCGAGGTCGAAGCCGGCACCGACCCGGCCTCCGCCCGCAGCCGCGCCAGGCTCGGCCTGGCCACCGTCCGCGGCCTGCTCCTCGACCTGCTCGCCACCGGCGACCGCGACAGCGTCGACGCCGCGATGGAGGAGTTCCTCCGGCTGTACTACGGCGAGGCGTGAGCATCCAGCTGGGGAAGCATGCTGGGAGCGCACCCGGCCCGTGGACGCCTGCCCCCGGTCCCCGACGCGGCGACGGTCGACGGGTGGCTCGATGGCCCGGGCTTGCTGCGGGGCATCGAGCGCTCCACGATCCGCTCCTACCCCGGACTGCCGGCGTTCCACGCCGCACGCCGGGGCGTTGTCACGCCTGCGTAGGCTCGCGCTGGAAAACTCGCCGTCCGATCTCGGCCTCGTAGCCGCGTCGCGTCCGCTCCAGATGGGCCAGTGCCGCCTTGCCGGCCGCATCGGCGTCGCCTCGGCGGATGCTGTCGAATATGGCCGTGTGTTCCTCGAGTGCCTGCACCGCCAGGTCGGCTGAACCGTGGGCCACGGCGTTGGCGGCCCGCTGTTGAAGGCGCATGGAGGCGCCTGCCGAGTCGACCAGGAAGTCGTTGTGCGTGGCCCGGGCGATCGCCGCGTGGAACATCTCATCGGCCCTGCTGAGGTGCTCCCGGTCTCGGCTCGGAACGTGGGCGGCGTACTCGGCGAGAGCGTTTTCGATGGCCATGAGCTCGGCGGGGGTGCTCCGCTTGGCGGCGAGTTCCGCGGCGGCCTTCTCCTGGATCGCACGGAACTCGAAGAGCATCATGATGTCTTCGATGTACTTCGGGTTGAATGTGTTGGTGAGCCCCGGCGAGAAGGAGGGGCCCTCGGCCACGAAGATGCCCCGCCCGCGCTGTGTGACGATGCGGCCTTTGGCGGCCAGTGTCTTCAGGGCGTCACGGGCTATGCTGCGGCTCACGCCGAGCATCGCGGCGAAGTCGGCCTCGGTCGGCAGCCTGTCGCCGGGTCCGAGTCCGTTGCCCTTTATGTGTTCCAGGATGCGGTCCGCGGCCACCGAGTAGCCCGGTCGGTAGGCCTCCTGGCCGTCGGTGGCCATGCCGCTCCCCTGTGTCATCGTCTTCTTCGCTCCGCCCGCGTCGGCCTGGTCGGTTACTATTGAGTATGGCTCATCCTACGACGGCGAGCCATGCGCGCAGGCGCGTTCCGGATACACCGGGATGCTGCGCTACGGCGTGGCTGCCGCCGGATTCACCTCCCGCGACAGCCACTGAGTATGCCGACTGTGTCGGACTCATCATCAACTGGATTTTGCGGACCTGTACTGTCCCGTCACGCTGAACTCCTGAACGCCGACGAGTCCGCCGGCGTTGGCGTTCTCCACGTAGAGCCGGATCTTCGTCGTGGCCAGGTTGTTCGCCGGCCGGTAGACGACCTGCCCGGGACCGGCGAGCGTCTGGTACGGCATGATGTCCGCCCATTGGTTGAGTGAGCTGTTCCAGCGCTGGACCTTCCACGCCGTGGCCTGGTAGGTGCCGTTGCCGTCCTGCGACAGGCGGAAGGTGAGCGCCCGGTAGTCGGCCGGGAAGTCGTACTCGATCGAGGCCGTGTTCGCCGTCCCGCCCTCCTCGCCGGTCTCGACGACGCCGTCCCACAGCTTTGCCGGCTGGGCATTGATCCATCCGCTGGCGTCGCGGGCGGTGGCGTAGTCGGCCAGGTTGGAGACCGGGACGTGCCGGAGCAGTCGGGCGTAGGCCGGCTCCAGCCCGGCTCCGCTGATGATGCCCTGGGCTTCGGCGGGCCAGGCGGTGTCAGAGGAGACGTGCGGCGCGCCGTCGACGTCGAAGATGAAGTAGGTGTAGTTGCTGCCCGTCGCCGTCGTCGTGTAGTTGTGCGAGGCATAGACGCTCAAGGGCGAGCGGACCGGGGATGCAGCGAAGAACAGCCCGCCGTCGGCGACGTTGTAGTCCCAGCGTGTCTGGTACGACTGGTTGTCGCTCATGTAGGCGCGTCCGGTCGTCACACCGTGCACATAGTTGTGGTCCACCGAGCTGCCGGGCCAGGCGCCGAACGAGTAGATCGATCCGGAGTCCCTCATGCCGAACGACTTCTTCGTGCCGGCGTTGTAGACCTCGTTGTAGCTGAACGTCGTACGGCCGATACCGTCCGCTCCGGCGTACAGGCCCGTCTCGTCGGCCATGCGCTGGTGGATCCCGGCGTAGGCGGTGTTGAAGACCAGGTTGTGAGTGACCGTGACGGCGTAGGTGTTCATCAGGCTGATACCGGTGGCCTGCCAGAAGTCGTCACCGGTGTCGTACACGACGTTGTCGTCGATCTTCGCGTACTCGGTGCGCTGGTCGGCCGTGACAGCCAGGTCCTCCCAGCGACCGGCGATGATTCCGGCCGCGGTGGTGTTGTAGAAGAGGTTGCCTGTCACAGTGGTGTGGTCGGCGCCGTTCAGCAACTGCAGGCCGCCGTTCGCCGAGTAGCGCACGGTGTTGCCGATGAACGAGATCTGATCGGTGTTCGTCAGCTTGATCTGCCCCGGGACGTTGGTCGTGTAGACGTGCCTGTCCGGGTCCCCGTACATCGCCTCGGCCTGGGAGCCGCCGAAGAACGTGGAGCCGGGCCACATCCAGTTGCCGTGCTCGAAGGTGATCCCGGTGACCTCGATGTCGTGGGCCTTCGACGTCCCGCTCGTCCCACGGACGTCGACAAGTGTCTCCACGACGGGCACGGAGGCGTGGGCGGTAGCCATGCGCTCGCCGGCCCGAGGGTAGTAGTAGAGCCGATGCGTGGCCTGGTCCAGGTACCACTCGCCGGGGCTGTCGAGTTCCTGGAAGGCGTTCTGGACGTAGAAGGTGTCGTTGAACGCCAGACCGGACCCCGCGTCCAGCCGGGATTGGAACCACGGCTGCTGGAGGTAGACCCTGGCGTTGGCGCCGTCGCTGGTGATCCGGGTGACGGGGAAGTAGTCCGCCTTGAATCCGGCGCCCTGGTGGACCAGCCGCAGATCGGTGACGTTGCTGTAGTCCCTGATGGCCGAGGCCGGGAACACGATGCCGTCGTACACCCTGCCCGGGTTGTCGGGGTTGCCCGGGTTGGGGACGGAGGTGTCACGGAAGAACGACGTCCCGGCGATCCCCTTGCCGGTGGCCAG
This sequence comes from Streptomyces sp. NPDC020917, assembly GCF_044333795.1. Taxonomy (NCBI): domain Bacteria; kingdom Bacillati; phylum Actinomycetota; class Actinomycetes; order Kitasatosporales; family Streptomycetaceae; genus Streptomyces; species Streptomyces sp. NPDC020917. Next base: position 35,792 of record NZ_JBIRRR010000005.1, read on the forward strand.
TTGCGCGCGCACTCCGCCGACGTACAACTGCCGGAAGTAGCTCGCATAGCCCGCCGTGGTGGGTACGTCGGCGACCCAGTAGGGCTGCCCGGGCACCTGGGTCCAGCCGGTGACCGCCTTGCCGCCGTCGACGATCGGCGCCTCGCCCGGGTACGCGGCCCAGATCACCTTGTGGCCGTCGGATCCGGAGTCGGCGTCGGTCAGGCTGAAGGTCTGGGTCCGGGTGTAACGGCCTCCGCGCAGGCAGACCGTCAGATCGCTCGTCATGTGCTGGTTCAGGTTGTTGGTGCGGATGTAGTCGCGGGCGTGTTCCAGCGTTCGCCAAGGGGCTGTGACCGTGCCGGGGGCCGAATCGCTTCCCGCCGGCGACACGTAGTAGTTGCAGGACGAGGGGGCCGAGCCCGCGGCCGCGGCCGCATGCAGGGCCCCGAGCGGCAGTAACGCGACTGCCATCGCCAGGGCCAGGGCCAGGCTTCTTGCACGTGACATGGTTGTCCCTCGGTCAGGAGGTTCTGCCGGACAGGAAGGCCGGCAGATGGGGTTGGGCGATCCGTGTTCCGTCCGCGGCGCTTCGCGACCCGTGGCCGGCGCTCAGCCGGCGTCAGCCTTTCGTGGCGCCCGCCGTCATCCCCGTGACGAGGGCGCGTTGGGCGAACAGGAAGACGACCAGCACCGGGACGGTGGTGATCAGCGCCGCCAACGCGATCTCCGGACGGTAGATGTCTGAGATGCCGCTGGCGGAGTTGAACAGCGGGGAAGAGGTCAGCAGGTTGCCCAGGCCGACCTGGGCCGGGTACTGGTCGCTGGAGGGCAGCATCACGTACGGCAGGAAGAAGCTGTTCCAGTTCTGGACGAAATTGAAGAACGCCACCAGCGCGATGACGGGCTTGGCCAGCGGCAGGGCAATGGCGTGGAAGACGACCCACTCGTTGGCGCCGTCGATCCGAGCCGCTTCCAGAAGGTCGTCGGAGACCGTCGCGGCGTAGTAGGTGTAGGTGAGGTAGACCCCGAAGGGGAAGAACGAGAACGGCAGGATGACCGACCAGATCGATCCGGTGAGCCCGACCGCGTCCATCTCCAAATACAGCGGCAGCACCAGCGTGGCCGCCGGCATCAGCATGACCATCAAGGTCAGCGTGAGCAGCAGCTTGCGCAGCCGGAACCGGGTCATCGCCAGGGCGTAGCCGGCCGGGATCGAGGTCGCCAGCGTGATGGCCAACGCGGCGAACGAATAGATAGCCGAGTTCTTGATCCATGTGAGGATCGCGTGGGACTGGAAGGCGTAGACGTGGTCCCAGGCGGCTCCCAGGCCGTGCCAGGAGCCGAAGGCGAGCGGGGCGCCGCGGACGATGTCGCCGTCACTGCGGGTCGGGGCGAGCAGGATCCACGCGATCGGCACCACGAAGAAGAGCAGGAAGGTGGCGACGACGATGATCCAGACGATACGCGCCAGTATCGTCCGGCGCTGCGTCACGTGACGGCCAGCCGTCCGGGTGTTCGCGGAGCAGCGCCTGGTGTCGAGTGCCGTGGTCATGGTCAGTCCTTGTCGAACAGTCGGGCTCTGAAGACCACCAGGGCCGCACACGCGATGCTGATCACCAGCAGGATGACCGCGAGCGCCGCCGCTCCGTTGAAGTCGCCGGCGGCGAAAGCGAACTGGTAGCTGAGCTGATTCGGCGACCAGGAGTCCGGGACCTGGCCGGAGCTGGCGATCCCGACCAGCTGCGGTTCCACGAACAGCTGGGCGCCGCCGGCGAAGGCGAGGATCAGCATGTAGGCGATCCATCTGCGCAGCATTGGGATCTGGACGTGCCAGGCGGTCTGGAAGGAGTTCGCACCGTCGAGGCGGGCGGCTTCCATGACCTCGTCCGGGATGCCGTTGAGCGCCCCGTACATGATGAGAATCCAGCCGCCGGCCCCCGTCCAGAAGGCGATGACCACGAAGATCACCGGGAGGTGCGACGGGGCGATCACCTGGTTGAAACTGCTCCATCCTGCGGCGCGCAGCAGCTTGCCCACGGGGCTCGCGACCGGGTCGAGCAGGATCAGCCACAGCACCACGCTGGAGGCGCCCGCGAACGCCCCGGGCAGGTAGTACAGGAACCGGATGACCCGGGTTGCACGTCGCATCCTGCCGTGCAGCATCAGAGCCAGGGCTATCACCAACACCATCAAGGTGACCAGCCATTCGGCCAGGAACACCACGATGTGGCCGAACGCCGGCCCGAACCGGTAGTCGTCGACGACCCGGGTGAAGTTCCCCAAGCCGACCAGCTGTCCGGCGGAGTTGGTCACCGACATCCACAGGGCATAGCCAACGGGTACCAGACCGAACGCGGCCAGCAGGACCGCGTAGCCACCGACGAAGGCGTACCCTGCCTTGGACGTGCGTTGCGTGCGCGAGCGCCGGGAGCCGCGCTGAGCATGCGAGATTGTCACCGGATCAGTGCTCCACCGTGTAGCCGAGCGACTTGGCCTTGTTCTCGATCGCGGACTGCCAGTCGGCCAGTCTGGACGTGATGGTGTGGCCCGCGGTAATGGCCGGCACAATCGTCGTGCCGTAGATCGATTCCTGCGAGAACGGTGCCGACTGCGTCCAGCCGGACCAGATCTTGTCGGCTGCGCTGGTCAGCACGGGCCCGATGTCGTTGGCGAAGTATCCCGACGCCTGCTGGTTCTTCAGCCATCCCGCGGCGGCCGGCCGGTAGGCCGGGTAGGTGCCCTGGCTCGCGGTGAAGCCCGGATCCTGCGTCACCCACTGGACGAAGTCCAGATCGGCCTTGAGGTTCTTGCTGTGCGAGGAGACCATCCACATCCCGCCGCCCACAGCTCCGGTGTGGCTGGTGGGGTCGTCGCCGAAATTCGGTGGCGGCGCGGCTGCGACCTGGCCGGCGGGCGTGTGGTAGGCGCTGGCGAACACTACCTGGCCGTACCACGCCGGCCCCGGCATCATCAGGATCTTGTCGGCGGAGTTCTTGATGAATCCGGTGTCGAACTTGCCCACCTTGCCCAGCGCGTTGGCGGCCAGCAGCCGGTCGAGCAACCCGGCCATCTTGGTGCAGTGCGGGTCCTGAAGGTTCACTTTGACGGTCTTGTCGCCGGTCACCTGGTTCATCGGGCACTGGGCGCCGTAGAAGTAGATCTCCTCGGCCGATGTGCTGCCGACCTCGCCGACCAGATATCCGGGGTGCTCCTTGGCCACGCGCAGCCCGAGCTGCTCCCATGCTTCCCAGGTAGTGGGCACGGTGTAACCGAACTTGTCCATGAGGGACTTGTTGTACCAAAGGACGTTCTGCGCAAGGTCGTTGCGCAGACAGTAGATGTGTCCGTTGAACGTGCACAGGCTCATCGCCCCGCTGGCGTACTTCGTGAGCGTGTCCTTGCTGATCAGGTCCCCGATCGGGGCGGCGAACGGATGGGCTCCGGAGGCGGCCCAGGTCGGGTCCTGGATGCCCGGCCATACCACATCGGGCCAGCCGGACCCCGTGCGGTCGAACAACTGGACCTTGGTCTGCAGGTCGTTGGCGCCGCCCGCATCGCCGCTGTAGGTGACCATGTTGATCTTCACACTGGGATGTGCCGCCTGGTAGGCCTTGACCGCGGCCACCCGGGTCGCGTCGACCCAGATCGTGATCGGGCTGCTGTCGTCCTGGGTGACCGGCTTGAACGCCGCTGCACCGGGCGACGCCTTGGCGGCCGGAGGGGTTGCGCTGCCGCATCCGGCGGCGGCGACCGCCATGCCGGCCAGTACGGCGGCGAGAGCTGTACGGGCACGTCGGCGCGGAACTCTCGTCGAACCGGGTGTCGGCGTGGAGTGGACTGCGGTGGTTCTCACGGCGGCTCCTTGGTGTCGGGGATCGACCGGTCCCTGTCAGATGCGGTGGACGTACTGCTCGAGGTCGGTCGGGTAGTCGGGGCCGGGGGCGAGCCCGATTCCGGGCTCCGTCGGCGCGGCGACGTTGCCACTGCCGTCGATGCCCCACTCCCTGCACACCCGGTTGCTGGTGACCAGTGACTCGTAATACGTGGTGTTCGGAATCGCCATGCACAGATGGCGTGCGGCGATGCCGCTGCCGTGGACCTCGGCGCGCAGCCGGAAGGCGTCGGCCAGATGCGCGATCCGCATAGCGCCGGTGATGCCGCCGCGCAGGCCCGAACTGGTGCGCAGATATGAGGCACAACCGGAGGCGACGTAGTCGGCGGAGCTCAGATGCGCTCCTGGCACTGTCTCAGCGACGTTCAGCGGCACGCTGACCCGCTCGGCGAGCCATTCGTACGACGTGATGCTGTACTCGCGGATCGGTTCCTCGTACCAGAGGTAATCGGCTTCGGCGAGGGCATGTCCGACGTAGACCGCGTCGGGCAGGTCGAAGCCAGCGGAGCCGTCGTACATCAGGGGCACGTCCGGTCCGACGTGCTCGCGCAGTTTCACGGCGAGCTTGGCATCGGCGTTCCTGTCGCCCCAGGCGTGCAGCTTGATCGCCGGATATCCCAGCTCGAGGCACTGGTCGGCGACGTCCAGATATTCAGCCACCGTCCCGAAGGTGACGGTGGAGGCGTAGGCCGGGATCGACGTGCGGTAACCGCCCAGCATTTGCCACGTCGGGACCCCGGCCGCCCGTCCGGCGAGGTCCCACAACGCGACGTCCACCAGGCCGAATAGATGGATCGGCAGGTACTCGGTCCGGTCGATGTTCCACAGCCGTTCCCACAGCCACTCGCGCTGCAGGGGGTCGCGGTCGACCAGTTCGTCGCGCAGGACGCGGTCGACCAGGCTGCGCAGCGCCAGATCGGAACCCGGTTTGCCGGCCGCGGAAACGCCGGCGACCCCCTCGTCGGTCACGATGCGCAGGACGCCCACCTCGCCGCCGGCCGGGCCGCGCAGACCGTCGCGCCAGCGGTACGGAGGGTCGGGCGGCGGCACCCGGACGGAGAAGGCTTCCACTTCCGCGATACGCACCGGCATCACCTATCTGCTATTAACCGGATCCATTGAGGAATTAAGGAGCAATTACACATACACATATGGGGAGCGAGCGGCCAACGTAGCACCCGACCCCGGCTCCAGCAAGAGGTCCGTCGGACCTTCGCTCCCGAGGGAAGATCAGCAACTCAGCCGCTTTGCAAGGGTATTCCACCAGCAATTGCGGGTTGGTACCGTGAGGCGGCCATCGTCTTCAAGCTCGTTCATGACAACCCAATAGCCCACATTAACCCTACTCATTAAGGGACAAGGAGGCGCGTGTGCGATGCCGGATCAGCCGTGCCAGACCACCGACGTTCCGCCACCGGCCGCACTGGACGGGATCACCGAGACCCACGTCCACCTGTGGGACAAGGCCCTGATCGAGTACCCGTGGCTGGCGCGCTGGCCGCACCTAGGCGAGCGGGTCGATGCCGAGCGCCTCGCCGCGGACCTGCCGCCGCTGTCCGCGGCGGTGTTCATCGAGGCCGCGGCGCGTCCCGATCTCGCGGCGGCCGAACTGGACTGGCTGGCCGGGCAGGCCGGCCGGTGCCGGTTCCCGGTGCGGATCGTCGCGCAGTTGGTGCCGGGCGGCGGAGCGTGGTGGCTGGACCAGCCCGGCGCCGACCTGGTCGGCGGCGTCCGCCGGGTCATGCACCACGCAGCGGACGGAGCACTGCTCGGCGAGGACTTCACGGCCGACATCAAGGCGATCCGCGATGCCGGCCTCGCCGTCGACCTGACGGTCCGCCACGGACAGCTTCCGGAAGTCGCCGAGCTCTGCCGCCGCGAGCCACGCACCGTGTTCGTCCTCGACCACCTCGGCAAGCCGGCACCGCACGAGTTCGGTTTCAGCCGATGGGCCGCCGACCTCGCTGTGGTGGCCGCGAACCCGAACATCGTCTGCAAGCTGTCCTCGATCGCCGTACAGCCCGGCGATCCTGCCTTCCAGCCCGATGTGGCGGCGCATCATGTCGCCTTCGCGCTGGGTGCGTTCGGCGCCGAGCGCTGCCTCTACGGCACCGACTGGCCGGTCTCGACCCACGCGACCAGCTTCGACCAGTGGCGGGGCGTGGTGCGCTCAGCGCTCGAAGCACTGTCGCCCGGCGAGCGCGATGCGGTCATGCGCGAGAACGCGCTCCGGGTCTACGGGTTCAACACCTCCTGATGGTGCTCGACCTTCCTCCGGTTCCGGACGCCGTGGTCCGGTACCACTTCCTCACGCTCAAGGAGAAATGCGATGAGATTCAGACGGAGATGGGGATCCGGCCTTGTGCTGGGTGCGGCCGCGCTGCTGCTTCCCGTAGGAGCAGGGCCGGCGACGGCGGCGCCGGTGCACAAGTCGTGCACGTACTTCGTGTCGCCGAGCGGGGACGACTCGGCGGACGGGAGCCTGGGCAGGCCGTGGCGGACGCCGGAGCATGCCCGGGACTTCATCCGCGACCACGGTGTCAACCGGGACATGACGGCGGATGTGACCGTGTGTCTGCGCGGCGGGCACTACACCGAGACACAGACCTTCCAGCTCACGGCCGCCGACTCCGGCTCCAACGGCCACAAGGTCGTCTACGCCGCCTACCCGGGTGAGACCCCCGTCATCGACGGCGGCAAGGCCGTCACCGGATGGACCCAGGTGCCCGGTCGGCCGTACTGGAGCGCGGACGTCGATCCCTCGGCCGGCTACGCCGGCTACTTCCGCCAGCTGTACGTCAACGGGGTGCGGGCCCAGCTGGCGATGAGCAAGGGGATCAACGGCACCGGCCTGTTCCGCGACGCGCCAGCGCCCGCCCCGTACGCCGGTGTGACCTTTCCGGTGTCGGCGCTGAAGGCCTATACAAACGTCACCGACCTGCGGCTCATGCACCGCGGACACGGTTTCAAGATGGACTACTTCCCGGTCACGAAGATCGTCGACGACGGGACGACGGCGAAGGTCTACCTGCAGCAGCCGTACTTCCAGTACCGCACGGATGCCGGGTCGGTCGGCGGGAAGGACACCTACTACGTCGACAATGCCTTCCAGGAGCTGGACAACGCGGGCGAGTGGTACCTGGACCAGGCCGCGCACAGGGTGTACTACTACCCGCGAGCGGGCGAGGATCTCTCGAAGCTGGACGTTCATGTCCCGGTGGTGGAGACCCTGGTGAACGTGCAGGGCAGCGGTTCCGACGCAAAGGCGCACGACATCACCTTCGACGGCATCACCTTCGAGTACGGCAACTGGCAGCTGCCGGGGACCACGTTCATGGGCGGCACGCAGGCCGAGGCCATGTACGACGCCGGCTCGGGCTCGACCTTCTATGCCACGAACGTCCCCGGCCAGATCAAGTTCACCGACACCGACCACGTGGACTTCGTCGGCAACACCGTGCGTTACTCGGGCAACGGCGGCGTGCAGCTGCGCAACGGCGTGCACAACACCCACGTGACGGGAAACCTGCTCTACAACCTCACCGCGGCCGGGGTCATCGCCGGCCGCTGGGAGGATCTGAACGTCACGCCGGCCGAACGCACCGAGTACGACACGATCAACGACAACGTGGTGTACGACACCGGCGACGACTACTTCCAGGGCACCGGCATCAGCCTGATGAACACCTACGCCGTCACCGTCACCCACAACCTCGTCTACAACACCGGGTACTCCGGGATCCACCAGCGGATGGCCGACGAGCTGGGGCTCTACGCCGGGCCGGACGGCATCGGCAAGACCACCATCAGCTACAACTGGGTCTACAACGGCGGTACCAAGCGGCAGTGGGGCATGACGGACTCCGGTTCGATCTACTCCTTCGGCGCCTGGCCCGGCACCGTTGTCGACCACAACTACGTGTCGGCGTGCAGCAACGGCCATGCCTACGGGAGCGACAACCAGTCGTACCAGATCAGGTGGGACTACAACGTCGGCGACCGCGGCGATTTCTCGGCCGGCAACCCCGGTCGGAAGCCGTATTCCATCTATGCTTCGCACAACTACTCGACCGTAGCGGCGGCCCAGGGGTACTTCACCTTCGACGGCGACGGCCCGCCGCACATCTACCCCGACGCCAACTGGCCGGCCGAGGCCCAGGCCATCATCGCCGGCGCGGGGCTGGAGCCCGCCTACGCGGGCCTGCGATGGCGACTGCCTTCCTACAACCTGGCCGACTACGCGACTTACACCGCCTCCAGCGGATGGACCGCCAGCCGGCCGGACATGCTGTGGGACGGCGTAGTCGAGACCGGCGAGGCCGGCGGTACCGCGAACGAGGCCTGGGTCGAGTACGACTTCGACCACGACTACCGCGACTTCGAGTTCCGGATCCAAAACGACAACAACGGCAGGAACATGATCACCAGCTGGAAGGTCCAGCGCTGGAGCGCCTCCCGGAACCAGTGGATCGACATCATGCCGTACCAGTCGATCGGCACCCACCAGCAGGTCTCCTACCAGGCGCCGCACGGCCTGGCGACCACCAGGATCCGGCTCTACGTGAAGAACGACAACCCTGACGGGGTCGTCGGAGTCGAGGAGTTCCAGGCCACCGGCCAGCTCAAGGGGTAAGCCGGACGCCTGGCTCTGACCGAGGTGGCCGCCACGGTGACGGCGGGTGGCGGCCACCCGTGCCCGGCTCGCCCCCCCGACACCCGTCCGGCACGTCCACCCCACCTCCCCCATCCCACCATCCCCGCCCCGCACGCCACCGCACAGGGGTTGACGGCATCGCCCCGTGATGCCAAGAATGACCGACAGTTGACAACGTTGTCTAAGGGTGCCGGCGGGACCGGCGCCGAGGTTGGAGCCACCGTGCAGCACCGCGCAGCCCCGATGAGCCGTCGTAGATTCGCCCAACTTGCAGGGATCACGGCGGCTTTGGCCGCCATGCCGGCCACGCTGGCGACCGCGTCGCCGGCCCGGGCCGCGGACGGGACCGGCGCGGCGCCCCGCGGCATCGTGCCCTCGACCACGCCCCCGGACGCCGTCGCCGCCACCTACCACCAGGTCCTGCTGCGGCACACCCGGTGGACCGAGACGCAGTGGGACGCGGCGGCGGGCCACTACAAGGCCACCGACTTCAACTTCGCCGTGGTGCTCGGGCACGCCCTGCTGCTGACCCGCGGCGGCTACGACGCCGAGGCGGCCGGGATCGACGAGGCCACGCTGCGCTCGCGCACCCTGGCCACCCTCACCCACTTCGCGTCCTCCAACCGCCTGAACGGCGGCGCCGAGTGGGGCAAGACCCTCTTCTTCGACACCACGTTCCAGCTGTACTTCGTGCTCGCCGCCCGGCTGCTGTGGGACGAGCTGGACGAGGCCACGCAGCGCAACGTCGACTCCCTCGTGCGCCAGCAGGCCGCCTACACCACCTCGCTGGGCTCCGGGAACGACCCGCTGTCGGGGTCGTGGACGCCGGACGGGCTGCGCGGCAACCACGTCGGCGACACCAAGCTGGAGGAGATGGGCGTCTACGCCCAGTCGCTGGCGCCCGCTCTTGCCTGGGCCTCGGACGACCCGCGGTACGCCGACTGGGACGGCTGGTACGGGAGGTGGAGCCGCAACGAGACCGGCCTGCCGGCCGCCGACCTCGCCAACCCGGCTGTCGTGGACGGCGTCGCGATCAGCGACAACACCGCGGAGAACCTCTACGACACGTTCATCGTGGAGAACCACGGCTCCTTCGGCCCGCACTACCAGTGCGAGTTGTGGCGCACGTCGGGCCGCAACACCGTGCACTTCCTGGCCGCCGGCCGCCCGCTGCCCGAGGTCCTCACCGCCCAGCCGAACGCGGACCGCCTGTGGGCCTCCACGCTGGCGGTGATGAGCGACTCCGGCGAGCCGCTGATGCCGATGGTCAACGACCGCGAGCACCTGTACGGCCGGGACGTGATCCCGATCGCGTTCCTCGCCCAGGTGCTGGGCGACCGGGCGGCCGCGCGCGCCGAGGTGGCGCTGGCCGAGCGGCTGCCGGCCTACCAGGCGTACGCGCCGGTCGACCGGATCACCAAGTTCTCGGGCGAGCCCAAGTACGAGCCCGAGGCGCGGGCGGAGCTGGCGATCAGCTACCTGCTGCACGAGTGGCGCGCCGCGCAGAGCGAGAGCGTCACCGCGCTCACCGCCGAGGAGCTGTTCCGCCGGGCCTCCGGTGTCACCGACTTCGGCACCGGGCCCGGCCTGGTCGCCCACCAGTCGCCGCGGGCGTGGGCGGGCGCGGTCACCAAGCCGGGCTTCGTGAAGTTCTGCTGGCAGCCGGCGCACGACGACTGGCTGTTCTCGCTCAGCGGCAGCACGCCGATGTTCCTGCCCGCCACGACCGGCAAGGTCGCGGGGCGCGCCGTCGCCACGTACACCGGGCTGCGGGACGGTCTGGACGCCAGCGCGGTGCTGCTGGGCCTGGACAGCGGCTACGCGGGCTTCACGACGCTGCCCGGCGGCGAGGTCGTGTACGCCACCACCGGCACGGGTGCCGGTGAGGGGCGGATCGAGGTGTTCAACCTGACGATGCCGGGAGTCGCCGGGCTCGTCGGCAGCCGCACCTACACCGCCGCGGAGGGCTCGGCCGCGGTCGCCTCCGCAGACTCGGGCAACGCGGGCAACCCGACGGCCGGGCCGCGTGTCGACTCGCTGACGTTCGCCCGCGGCACCCACCGCTACCTGCGGATGCTGGGACGGCGCGGCAACCCCAAGTACGGCTACTCGCTGTACGCGTTCGAGGTGCGCGACGGTGCCGGCGGCACCGACCTCGCGCAGGGCCGGGTCGCGACCGCGTCCTCCGCGGACAGCGGCAAGGGCGCCGCGCTGGCCGTGGACGGCAACGCGACCACGCGCTGGGCGGTGTCGGTCGGCGACCGCACCCGCGCGGACAGCTGGCTGGAGGTGGACCTGGGCTCGCCGGTCGCGGTGGACCGGGTGACGCTGAACTGGGAGGCGGCCGCCGGCCAGGCGTACACCGTGCAGGGTTCCAGCGACGGTTCGACGTGGACCGATCTGGTGGAGTACCCGCCGGCCGATCTGAGCAGCACCGGCGGCTGGATCAGCGTGGACGGCCGGGCGGGCTTCGTGGTCCGCGGCGCGGCCAACCCCCTTGCGGTGTACGGCGACACGGTGCTGCTGTCGGACGGGCCCGCGGAACCGCTGCTCGTCGAGGGTCTGCCGGACGGCGACCCGGCGGCGGTGCGCGCGGCCGCGGCCCTGCCCGCGCCCACGACCGGTCACGACGCGGTGCGGGCCTCCACGGCCGGCGGCCACCTGAGCCTGTTCAACCTGTCGGGCGCTGCGGTGTCCACCGACGTCGCGCTGCCGCAGGACACCCGCGCCGTCACCCTGTACGCGGGCGGCCAGACCGTGACCGCGCAGGGCACCGCGTTCCACGCGTCGCTGGGCGCGGCGACCGCGGCGGTGGCGCCGGCCCGGGCCGTGCTGCGCGCCGTGAGCGGCCGGCTCCCCGCGGGGCTGAGCGCCGAGGTGCGGGACGCGGCGACGGTCGTGCTGCGCGGCCCGTCCTGCCGGGTGGAGGTCGCGGCGCCCGGCGGCCGCGCGGTCAAGGTGACGGTGAGCGCGGGGCAGGCCCGTACGGTCGCCCTGCCCGGCGTCGCGCCCTACCCGCTGGACGACCTGGCCCTGGGGCGCGTGACGTTCCCGACGTCGCCGCTGCCGGCCGGCATGTCCGACCCCGGCGCCGCGGTCGACGGCGACCCGGGCACCTCGTGGACGCCGGGACCGGGCGGGCGGATGGTCGTCGACCTGGGCGCCGTCGTCCCGCTCGGCACCCTCGTCGCGCACTGGACGGCGGGCCCGACCCCCGCGGCCCGCATCGAGACCAGCGCGGACGGGCTGACGTACCAGCAGGCCGGGACGCTCACGGGCCGCGGCCCGACGGTGTCGCTGCAACTGTCCGGGCAGGCGCGGTACGTGGCCCTGGCCGTCCCGGACGACGCGGCGCGCCTGCCGCGACTGGTGTCGCTGACGCTGACCGGCGCGCGCTGAGCGCGGCCCGCGCGGGTCGCCGGCGCACCGGACCCGGGCAGGACGCGGCACGCCCGGTCCTGACGGTCAGAGGGAGCCGACGACCTTGCGCGGGGTCACGCGGACGACGACGCGCTGCGCGTCCTCCTGGGAGGCCGGGTTGAACTCGGCGTAGTCCTTCCCGGTGTACTTGCGGGAGAGCTGGTTGATCAGCTCGGGGCCGCCCTCCGTGGTGAGGGCGGCCGTTCCGCGCACCTCGGCGTAGGTGTAGGGCGAGTCCGCCGGGTTGATCAGGATGTTCACCCGCGGCTCCCGGCTGAGGTTCTTGTACTTGCGCCGGTCCACGGTCGTGGAGAACAGCAGGTCGTCGCCGTCCCGCATGAGCCACACGACGGACTGCTGCGGGCTGCCGTCGGGCTGGAGGGTGGCCACGATCGCGAAGACGGTGGTGTCGTCCACGAGCTTCTTCAGTGCTTCCGACAGTGCCATGGGGGCCCTTCCTCGATGAACGGTGGTCGTGAAGATCGGGACTCACGGTAGACGACGCAGGGCCCGGAGCCGGCAGACCGCGACGGCGGCGGACGGGGGGATTCCCCCGTCCGCCGCCGTCGTTGGCGGCCGGCGCGCCCGTGCGCCGGCCTCCCGGGTCAGTTGCCCGGCCGGTCCGAGACCGCCGCGGTGCCGTAGCCCTGGGCCGTGACCTCCAGCTCCCCGGCGGTCCACGCGCCGGTGTCGGGGCAGGAGATCGTCACCGTGCGCTGCTCGCCGGGCAGCAGCCACAGGTAGTTCTCCGAGTACTGCGCCGGCAGCACGCGCTGCTTGGTGCGGTGGCTGCGCAGCGACAGCCGTACCATCGGCGCGACCGCGGTCCCGGCGTTGCGGACGGTGAGGACGCTCGTCAGGCGGCCGTCGCGCGCCGTGACCCGGCCCCTGGTCAGGCGCAGGTCGGCCCCCGACAGCTTGTTGAGCGCCTGAAGGTCGGCGGCCTTGTCGCTGCGCCAGTAGGTGTTCTCCGACAGGACGGTGCCGTCGGCCGCGCTCAGCCGCAGCCGCAGCAGGTGCACGCCGCTGCCCGCGGTGACGGTGAAGGCCGGGGCGGTCGCCGACGCGGGGACGTCGACGGTCTGCCGCTGCGGGGCGGCCAGCCGGTGCCCGGACAGGTCCAGCACCTCGGCCGTGACGACCGCGCCGTGCAGGGCGTCCGCAGTGTGGTTGACCGCGAGCACGTCGCCGCTGCGCGGATCCGCCTGGACGTGCAGCGCCTCGCAGCCGCTGCGGGCGCCGTAGTAGCTGCCGTTGACGTCGAGGTCGTAGTCGTAGGTCTGCCAGACCGTGCTGTGCCAGGCGGGGTTGGACATCCACAGCAGCAGACCGCTGGCGTCCTTCCACAGGTTGGCGTTCCACGCCTCGAACATGGCCCGCATGGACTCGTAGTTGACGAACTGCGCCTTGGCCGCGAACTCCTCCAAAGACGAGGACTCCCCCAGCCGCTCGTCGATCGCCGCCTTGTAGTTCTGCGGGTACTGGTTCCCCTTCGTCGACCAGTCGTGGTAGTTCCAGACCGTGCTGATCGGCCAGCCGTCCTCGTCGCCCACGAGGTTCTGCATGCTCTCGGCGACCGAGACCGTCGGGATGCCGATCTCGGTGTGGAAGCCGAACGTGCCCGCCCCGTACGTCTGCGCGGAGTAGTACTGCTTCGGGTCGATCCACGCGTAGGGCCCGCCGCCGCTGACCACGCCGCCGGCCGAGTTGCTGACGTAGCGCACGCCCGGGTGCTCGGCGGCGACCGCGTCATGGGCGCCCTGGTCGATCTCCCCCGACGGAGTGCCCTCGTTGGCGCCGCACCACACGGCGATGCACGGGTGCGACCGGTAGCGCAGGATGGTGTCGCGCACCTGGTCGAGGTAGACGGCGTGGTTCGGCGGGTCCAGGAACCACGCGTTCCAGAAGTCGTTCCACACCAGCAGCCCGTTCTCGTCGCAACGGGCGAAGAACTCCTCGCGGTTGCTGCTGCCGATCCAGTTGCGGATCATCGTGAAGTTCATGTCGCGGTGCATCCCGACGACCGCCTCCATGCGGCCGCCGCCCATGCGGCGCAGCAACTCGTCCCAACCCCAGTTGCCGCCGCGGCACATGACCCGCACGCCGTTGACGCTGATCTGCAGCTGGTGCGGCCGGTTGTCGACGGCGAGCGCGTCCTTCCAGGTGCTGCCGTCGTCGGAGACCTGCACGGTGAACGTCAGCGCGTAGGCCGTCTCCCACACCAGCGTGAGCCGGTCGAAGGACCGGGTCTGGCCCAGGTCCACCTGGATCCACTGGTCGTCGGTGTAGTTCGAGGACCAGCGGGTCTGCGGGTCGCCGTCGACCGCGTTGCCGGGCGTGTTCGAGGAGTTGTCGTTGGAGGACGACGTGGCCGCTCCGTGCAGCGCGAAGTCGGTTCCCGGGTCGGCGCTGTCCAGCACCGACAGGGTCCACAGGGAGATGCCGAAGCCGGTGGCGCGCTTGCCGCCCTGGATGCGGACGTAACGGGCCTGCTGCGCCGGGATGTCGACGGTCTGCTCGGCGTGGTTGGCGCCCGGCGCGAAGGTGATCGGGTTCTCCGACGCGTACGCCATCTCCCGAAGGCCCACCCGCACGGTGCGGGTGTCGCTGGTGGCGCCGCCGACCGCGGCGGTCACCTGCAGGTCGTGCAGCGTGGGCGCGCCGTAGCCGTTGGGCCACCACAGCTGCGGGTTCTTCAGGCGCAGCGCGGCGAAGTCGCCCGGGGCGAACACCGCGTCGACGCTCTTCCCCGCATCGACCTGCACGTCCTTGCGGACCCTGACCCCGCTCAGCCGGGCCTCGACGGTCACCGTGCGGGCGGTGGACGCCGCGTTGCGGACCGGCACGGTCACCGTCACCTCGGCGGTCGACGCGTCCGGCGAGGCGGGCAGCACGGTGTCCACGCGGACGTCGCCGATGACCGCGTCGCCGGTGGCGCGCAGCCGCACGTGGTTCCAGATGCCCATCACGCGGTCGCGCACCGCGGGCATCCAGTCCCAGCCCGAAACCGCCAGCAGATTGGGGCTGTTGAGCATCATGATGTTCGAGCCGGCGTCCGCGTAGGAGCTGCCGTCGGCGCCCTTGTCGCCGGGGCTGCCGGGGTACGGCATCGGGTCGATGCGCACAGCCAGCACATGGTCCTTGCCGCCGGCCAGCGCGGCGGTGACGTCCAGCGCGGTGCGCGCGGTCGGGTGCGCCAGGTCGCCGGCCTTGGTGCCGTCGAGCCAGATCTCCGCCTGGTGGTTGATGCCGTCCAGCTCCAGCCACACCCGGTTGCGGGCCTGCCCGCCGAAGCCCTGCGGGAGCCGGAACGTGCGGCGGTACCACCAGGAGTTGCGGCTCAGCGCCTCGGGCACGCGGAGGTTGTCGAAACCGCGCACCGGATCGGGCAGGTGCCCCTCGGCGACCAGCGACGCCAGGATCGTGCCGGGCACCTGGGCGCGCAGCCAGCGCGAGGTGTCGACTCCGGGCGCCGAGACGAGCGCGCCGTCGTCGGTGCCGGCGAACTCCTCGAGCGTCAGGTTCCAGCCCGACTCGATCGGCACCGTGCCGTCGTCCGCCACCTCCAGCGCCGGCACCGGCCGGGCGCCGCTGGTCCACTCGGTCCAGCCGCCCGCGGCCGGGCGGTGGCCGAGCTCGGTGCCCAGCACCTGGAAGGAGTTCAGGCCCAGCGGGTTGGGGTTGGACAGCGCCGTGCCGACCATGCGGATCCAGCGGGTGGTCACCGGCGTGTCGAGGACCACCTCCACGCTGCCGCCGGTGCTCGTGGTGCCTTCCTGCACCTTCGTCCAGTCCTTGCCGTCCGGTGACGCCTCGATCCGGAACGCCGTGGCGTAGCTGGACAGCACCTCCCAACCGGTCGTGCCGTTGCGGGGGTTGACGTCGTCGGCGGGCTTGAACACCGTGTCGCCCTCGGCCGCCTCGAAGACCAGCACGACCGAGGTGACGCGGCAGGGGCCCTGGAGATCGACCGCGACCCACTGCTGGCCGTCGGCGTCCGCCGCCCGCCAGCCGCTGCCCTTCGGACCCGACTGCGCCATCCGGTCCACGACGAACGCGCCCGGCACCGGCCCGTACGCGGTCGAGGAGACCGTCACCGGCCGGTAGAGCGCCAGGTCGCCGGCGGCCCCCGGGCCCCCGCTGCCCGGTCCCGCGGACCCGGACGCGGCGGCGGCCCGGCCGGCGAACGCACCGGTCAGGCTCACGCTGGCGAGTACGGCGGCCCCGGAGCGCAGCATGGCGCGGCGGGAGGGGCCGTCGGTCGGGTCTCTGTCCTCGGTGATGCCGTCGGGCATGGGTGCTCCTTGGTCCGGACGCGCCGGGCGGCCGCGGGAGGACCCGCGGGCTCACCAGCGACGATGTGACAACGTTGTCAGCTTCGAATGCGCACCATGCTGGTTGCCGATTCCGGCGGCGTCAAGACCCGGGCGGGGGCGGGAAGCTGAGCCGCCGGAACGTTCTCGGAACACCACCGGCACCCGGCCGGCCGCGGACCCTCGGGTTCCGCCGCCGCCGGGCGCGGCCGTGCCCATGGCGGCGTTCTCGCAGGCCGGACAGGGACTGAGCGTGCGTCAGACCTGGGGCGGACACGGCAGCCGACGGCGGGGCCAGGCGACGGATTGCCGTTCCCCGCCGTCCATGGCCGCCGGGAGGCAGCCGGACCGCGGAAGGCAGTAGGGTGCGCCGGGTGATGAATGCTCCCACGACGCCGCGCCCGTTCCGCCTGATCGTCACCGGTGGCGGTACCGGCGGCCACACCTATCCCGCGCTGACCGCGATCCGAACGCTGCAGGGCCGCCTGGCGGCTCAGGGCGGAGCCCTGGACGTCCTGTGGATCGGCACGCCCGACGGCCTGGAGGCCCGCGTCGCGCCGGCCGAGGGCATCGCGTTCACCACCGTCGCCACCGGCAAGATCCGCCGCTCGGCGAACCCGCTGAAGATGGTGTCCCCGGCGAACATGCGGGACATGGCACGGGTGCCGCTCGGGGTGGTCCAGGCCCGGAAGGTCGTCGCGGACTTCCAGCCGGACGTGATGCTGGCCACCGGAGGGTACGTGGCCGTGCCCGGCGGCATGGCCGCGAAGATGCGCGGGGTCCCGCTGGTGCTGCACGAGCAGACCGTCCGCCTGGGGCTCGCCAACCGCAGGCTCGCCGGCTCGGCAACGCGGATCGCGGTCTCCTCGGAGTCGTCGCTGCCGCTGCTGCCGGAGTCGGTCCGGGGCATCGCGGTGGTCACGGGCAACCCGGTCCGGCCCGAGGTGCTGGCCGGCCACCCCGACAAGGCCGTCCAGGGCCTCGGCCTGCACGCCTTCGACCGCCGGCTGCCCACGGTGTACGTCACCGGCGGCGCCCAGGGCTCGCAGCAGATCAACGACCTCGTCCAGGCTGTGCTGCCCTGGCTCCTGGAACGGGCGAACGTCGTCCACCAGGCCGGGCCGGCCAACGTCGACCGGCTCCGGCACGCGGCCGCCGCGCTGCACCCGGCGCTGGCCGCCCGCTACCACCTGACCGGCTTCGTCAGCGCCGAACTGCCCGACGTCCTCGCGCTCGCCGACGTCGTCATCTCCCGCAGCGGCGCGGGCACCCTCGCGGAGCTCACCGCTCTCGGCAAGCCGGCCGTGTTCATCCCGCTCGCCACGTCGGCCGGCAACGAGCAGGCCCACAACGCGCAGCACCTGGCGGATGCGGGGGCGGCGGTGACGCTCGGCGGTGACGTCACCCCCGACGCGCTCGTGCGGGCGGCGGGGCCCCTCCTCACCGACCCGGGGCTGCGGGCCGCCATGGCCGGGCGGGCTCGGGCTCACGGTCGTCCGGACGCGGCGGATCGTCTCGTCGACGTCATCCTCTCCGCCGCTTCGCGCTGACGCGCCTTCGCCCGGAAACGGTGCGGCCTTCGCCTGCCGGCCCGGGGTGCCTCGCGCTGCGCGTGGCCGCCCGCACATCTCGTTCTGGCCGCTCCGCATCCGGGGTGCCCCGGGGTCCGGGGGTGCCTCGCGCTGCGCGTGGCCGTCTGCTGGTCTCGTTGTGGCTTGTCGCGCTGGGGGTACCTCCCAGGCGAAGCGCTGGGGGACCTCGCGCCCCTGTCGGTGCACCTTCGGTGGGTGGGGTCGGGGCCGCCACGGGAGTGTCTCCTCGGAACTGTGCGTGCGGGTACTTTCGTGGGGTGGGCCGGGTGTGTGCACAGTTCCTGCGGGGACACTCCCGCACCGTCCCCTCCCGGGCCGGCCCCCGTCTGCAGGAGGAATGGGCTGGGCATGGCGCGGGGCGACGGGATAGAACCGAGCCATGCCTAGCTTCGAGGTCACACCGATAGGGACGGTCAGGAACGAGCGGACGGACGTCCAGAACACGGACAACTGGGGAGCCGTCCGCAGCACGATCACCGTCGACGAGCGTTTCGGCGAGGCGTGCCTCCAGGGGCTGGAAGGCTTCTCCCATGTGGACGTGCTCTTCGTCTTCGACCAGCTCCCGGAGCGCGACGACTACCGCGAGCCCCGCCCCTACCGCGGTCGTTCCGACCTCCCGCCTGTCGGCGTCTTCGCCGACCGCGGCCCGCGCCGGCCGAACCGCATCGGGGTGACGAGCTGTGCCATCGAGTCCGTCCGCGGCCGCGAACTGACAGTCGTGGGCCTCGACGCCCTCTCCGGCACCCCCGTCATCGACCTGAAGCCGACGATGAGGGAGTTCCAGGCCGTCGACGTCCAACAGCCGCAATGGGTCAGCGACCTGATGGCGGACTACTTCCGGCCGTAGAACGTCACGCCTCGGCGAGCGTCTGCACCTCGACCCCCACCGGCCTGCCCGCGGCCGACGAGACCTCGGGAGGGGGTGGGGAGGAGGGGTCCCCGCAGGAACTGTGCATCCCCCCGGCCCACCCAAAGGAAGGGGCCGCACGCACAGTTCCGAGGAGACCCGTCCGGACGGCCCCCGACCCCACAACCGTGCGGCACGCCCCCAGGGGCGCGGGGAACTGCGCGACCAGCCACGACGGCGCGGCAGACGGCAACGCACCCCCAGGGGGCAGAACGGGCCCCGCAGGGGCGCGGGGAACTGCGCGACCAGCCACGACGGCGCGGCAGACGGCAAGCCAACCTAGAGAGGCAAGTGCGGCCACCACGTGAACCCGGAGCACCCTGGAACGTTCAGGCTCGCCGGGCGAAGAGAACGGCCTGGGAAGCCCCCTCGTCCACCCCGAGAAGCATCTGCGCCTCAACCTCGAACCCCACCTCCCGCAGCCACGCGCTCACAAGCTCCGGCCGGCGCCGGTGTACATGAACCCTCATCGGGTGACCGCCGTACCCCTCGGTCTTCAAGCGTGAGGCGTCGCCGACGTGAAAGAGCAGCTGCAGCGGCCCACCGGGCCGCAGCACCCGGTGGAAGTGCGCCAGCGCACGCGACACCTCACCGTCGGGGACATGGATCAGGGACTGCCACGCCACCAGCCCGGCCACCGAGGCATCGGGCAGGTGCAGGTCGGTCATCGAGCCCACCTCGAACCGGAGGCCGGGGTGGTCGCGCCGGGCCACGTCGATCATTCCCGGAGAGAGGTCGATCCCGAAGGCGTCGAGCCCGAGGGCGTTCAAGTGGGCCGTGACGTGCCCGGGGCCGCAGCCGATGTCCGCGACAGGGCCGCCGCCCGCGTCCCGGACGCTCTCGGCGAAGAGCGCGAGCGCCGCGCGGATGTAGTGCTCACGGGCGATCGCCTCGCGCACCAGGTCCGCGTAGTCGGCCGCGACCGTGTCGTAGGAGGCGCGGGTGTCGGCAAGCCAGTCGTCCGTCCACATGCCCGATCACGTTAGCGTCCCGTCCGGGGAGGCTGCGCCCCACGCGGCCTGAACGGTGAACGTCCCGACGCCCGCCGGGACTCCCGAGGTCCGGCAAGGTTCGCCGGTGGATCGAGGGCAGGCTGGAGCTGCGATCGGTCGTCCCGCTGCGGAAGCGGTGCGTGCCCCTGCCGCCGCAGGGCAGCGCGCTCCGGGCAGCGGGGACAGGCCGGTTGGGCCGCAACGACGCCCGACGGGCCCCGCGTCCGCGGGAGTCGAACCCGCACGACGTCAGGGGCCGCCCCGCCGGCCACCGCGTGTGCGAGCCGTGCCGCGACCGTTGACACGCCGTCAAAGGGGTCGCAAGACTGGCCCCCGCCGCTTCGTTGAACCGATTCATCCGGCTCGGCGGAGGTGGCGTCTCCCCATGCCCGCCGCCGCGGCGCGCCTTCCGCGAGTTCGTGGCCCGGGTCTCATCACAGGATGACAACGTTGTCGAGCAGAACGAGGAGCCTGGCCGTGGACGTGCCCGCGCATCGGCGCCCTGGCGTGAAACGCCGTACCAGAATGCCGATTTCCGTCACCGTGGCAGCGCTGGCCGGCGCCGTGCTGTCCGTGCTTCCGGCACAGGGCGCGCTCGCGCAGCCCGCGCCGGGCTCGCCCGCGCGCGGCGCCTTCACGACGTCGTTCGAGCCGGCGGGTCCGGCGCCGGACTGGCAGGACACCGCGGACACCGGCCAGGGCGGCGGGCCCGCGGTCTCCGGGGTCTACCCCGACTCGGGTGCCGGGCTGCCCGGTTCGGTGATGGCCGACGTGACCGGTGTGGCCGCCAGCGACGAGGTGCCGCCGGACCACGCCGCCTCCCGCGCCACCGACGGCGACCTGGGCACCTCGTGGCAGGCCGCCGGCTCGTCGCCGGACCTGACGCTCACGCTGAAGTCCGCCGCCGAGGTCACGACGTACGCGATGAGTTCGGCGTCCGACTGGCCCGAGCGCGACCCCAAGGCGTGGACGCTGCAGGGCTCGGCCGACGGGCAGAACTGGCAGACGCTCGACACCGAGAGTGGCCAGACCTTCGGGCAGCGCTCGCAGACCCGGCTGTTCACCGTGCGGCATCCGGGGTCGTACAGCCGCTACCGGCTGGCGATCTCGGCGAACCAGGGCGACGGGCACACGCAGCTGGGTGAACTGGTTCTCGCCGCGGCGCCGTCGGGGGATCAGGGGATGACGGCCTCGGTCGGCGACGGCCCGGCGTCCAGCCCGACCGCGAAGACGCACGCCGGCTTCACCGGCACCCACGCGCTGCGGTACGCGGGCTGGCAGCTCGCCGGCCACGGCACCGCGCGCGACCGGATCTACCAGGTGTCGCTGCCGGTGAAGCACGACACGCAGCTGTCGTACGACATCTTCCCCGAGTCCACCGGCAAGGACTTGGGGTACCCGAGTTCGTTCGCCTCGGTGGACCTGGCGTTCAGCGACGGCACCTACCTGAGCGACCTGGGGGCGACCGACCAGTACGGCAAGGCGCTGAGCCCGCGCGGCCAGGGCGAGGCGAAGGTGCTGCAGACCGACCAGTGGAACCAGGTCCTCGCCGACATCGGCAAGGTCGCGGCCGGCAAGACGATCACCCGGATCCTGGTCGGCTACGACAACCCCGGCGGGCCCGCGCACTTCTCCGGCTGGCTCGACGACATCCAGGTGGCGACGGCCCCGCCGAGCGACGACTGCGCGCGCCCGTCGACGTGCGTGATCACCACGCGCGGCACCAACTCCTCCGGTGACTACTCGCGCGGCAACGACGTGCCGGCCACCGCCCTGCCGCACGGTTTCGACTTCTGGACGCCAGTCACCGACGCGGGTAGCACCGGGACCCTCTACGCGTACTCGCGCGGCAACGACGCCGCCAACGAGCCGGAGTTGCAGGCGCTGTCGCTCAGCCACGAGCCCAGCATCTGGGTCCAGGACCACCAGACGTTCCAGGTGATGCCGTCCACCTCGGCGGCCCCGGCCACCGCGGACCGCGCGACCCGCGCGCTGCCGTTCAGCCACGCCAACGAGACGGCCAGGGCGGACTACTACGGCGTGACGTTCGACAACGGGCTGCGCGCCGAGATGACGCCGACCGACCACGCCGCGGTCATGCGCTTCACCTTCCCGTCGAAGGACGGCAGCCTGATCTTCGACAACATCAACGACAACGGCGGGCTGACGATCGACCGCACGACCGGGGTGGTCAGCGGCTACACCGACGTGTCCGGTTTCTGGGGCGCGCCGCGGATGTTCGTGTACGCGGTCTTCGACCGTCCGATGAACGGCAGCGGCACACTGCCCGGCGGCGGGGGTTCGAAGGTCAGCGGGTACGCGGGCTTCGACCTCGGCGCCGACCGGCAGTTGACGATGCGCATCGCCACCTCGGCGATCAGCCTCGACCAGGCGAAGCACAACCTCGAACTCGAGGTCGGCAGTGCCGGGTTCGACCAGGTACACGCGGCCGCGCAGAAGGCGTGGGACACCGCGCTGGGCGTCATCAAGGTCAGCGGCGCCAGCCAGGACCAGCTGGTCAGCCTGTACTCGAGCCTGTACCGGCTGAACCTGTACCCGAACGAGCTGTTCGAGAACACCGGCTCCGCCGCGGCGCCGGTCTACAAGTACGCCAGCCCCTACTCCCCCGGCACCGGCCAGGCGACGTCCACGACCACCGGCTCCGCGGTCAAGGAGGGCAAGCCGTACGCCAACGAGGGCTTCTGGGACACCTATCGGACGTCGTGGGCGCTGGACTCGCTGCTGTACCCGAAGCTGACCGGCGAGATGATCGACGGCTTCGTGCAGCAGTACCGGGACGGCGGCTGGATCGGCCAGTGGACGGCGCCCGGCTACCTGGGCTTCAGCGGCACCAACTCCGACGCGGCCATCGCGGACGCCTATCTGCGCGGGGTGACCAACTTCGACGTGCGCAGCGCCTACGAGGCCGCGGTCAAGGACGCGACGACGCCGTCGTCCGGCATCACCGGCCGGCCCGACGTGGAGCACTCGACGTTCCTCGGGTACACCCCGCAGACCAGCGGTTCGAGCGCGTCGGTGTCGCTGGAGGACTACCTGGCCGACTACGGCATCTCCCAGATGTCGCTGCAGATGTACCGGACGGCGAAGGCCGACGACCCGCACAAGCGCGAATACCTCGACAACTACACGTACTTCAAGGACCGCGCGCAGCACTACGTCGAGCTGTTCGACCCGTCCGTCGGCTTCTTCCAGCCGCGCAACGCCGACGGCACCTTCGAGCAGAAGGCGTCCTCGTACGACCCTCGGAACTGGAACGCCACCGACTACACCGAGGGCGACGGCTGGACGTACGCCTTCGCGGCGCCCGAGGACGGCAACGGTCTGGCGGCCCTGTACGGCGGCCGGTCCGGACTGGCGGACAAGCTCGACGCGTTCTTCTCCACCCCGGAGACCGCCCAGTTCGGCGGCAGCTGGCTCGGCCCGTACCACGAGATGTTCGAGTCCCGTGACGACCGCATCGGGCAGTGGGCGTTCAACGACCAGCCGTCGATGCACGTCCCGTACATGTACGACTACGTTGGCCAGCCGGCGAAGGCGGCGGAGCACGTCCGCGACGCGGAGAGCCGGCTGTTCACCGGCAGCACGATCGGGCAGGGCTACCCGGGCGACGAGGACAACGGCTCGATGTCGGCGTTCTACATCGACAACGCCCTCGGCTTCTACCCGCTCCAGACGGGGTCGCCGACGTGGGCCATCGGGTCGCCGCTGTACGACCGGGCGACCATCAGCCCGATCGGCGGCAAACCGTTGACGATCAGCGCGGCGGGCAACTCCGACCGCAACATCTACGTGCAGTCGCTGCGGATCAACGGCAAGAGCTCGGACCGCACCTACGTCCAGCACGCGGATCTGGCCCAGGGCGGCCACATCGACTTCACGATGGGGCCGCGGCCGTCCTCGTGGGGCACGAGGGCGTCGGACGCGCCGCCGTCGCTGACCGACGGGACGCAGGCGCCGAACCCGCCGAAGGACCTGGCCGGTTCGGGCGGCGGGACGGCGACCGCCGGGGGTGGGACCGACCCGGCGGCGCTGTTCGACGACACGTCGACGACCGCGGTGACGTTCCCGGCGGGACCGGCATCGGTCACCTACCGCTTCGACCAGCCGCAGCACGTCGACCAGTACACCCTCACCAGCGCCGCGCAGTCCGGCGGCGACCCGGCGTCCTGGACGGTCAGCGTGTCCGACGACGCCACGCACTGGACGCAGGTCGACAGCCGGAGCGGCGAGGAGTTCACCTGGCGGCAGCAGACGCGGGCGTTCACCCCGCAGCACGCGGACGGCACGTACCGGTATGTGCGGATCGACCTCGACGCGCCAACCACGGGACACCAACTGGCACTGTCCGAAGTCGAGTTGCTCGGCCGCCGCTGACGCGGCGGCACCGGTCCGGCGCGCTCGGGGCGCCGGGCCGGTGCCCTCGCCCGGCCCGGGTCCAGGCCACGGCGTGTCGCCGCGGCCTGGACCCGGGCTCCTTTGCGGGGCCGTCCCGCACGCCCTCCACCGGGGGTCAGGCCGAGTGCCGGGACGCGCCGGGGCCGTCGTGGCGGGTGCCGGCGGCGACCGTCGCGAGGAGGGCGAGGACCACGGCGGTGAACCAGGTCGCGGCGCTGGTGAGGCTCATGACCAGGCTGGCGGCGCCCAGGCCGACGGGCAGCAGCGCCAGCCCCAGGTAGGAGGCGAGGAACAGGCCGGCGAGGGCCTCGCCGCGCCGCTCCGGGGCGGCGGTCTCCGCCACGAAGCCGACGGCGGACTTGAACAGCACCCCGGCGCCGGCGCCGGCGAGGATCCCCGCGACCAGGAACACCGGCAGGCTGGCCAGGTGCACGCCGGCGGCGAGCACGGCCATCCCCGCGGCCTGGGCCAGCAGCCCGACGTACCAGCGGGCGCGCGCGCCCAGCCGGCCGGTACCGATCTGGGCCGCCGCGGCGGCCCCGAAGACGGCGAACACGACGAGTCCCGCCAGCGCCCTGGACGGGTGGTGCAGGGTCCCGCCGACGAAGCCGGGCACCACCGAGGTGAACAGGCCGAACACGGCCATCGAGGTGAACCCGGCCGCGGCGGCGGCCAGTTGCCCGCGGTCGCCGCGCCCGGCCCCGATCCGCTGCGGACGGTAGGCGGGCCTGACCGCGGGCCTGCGCACGGTCTCCGGGGTCAGCGCGACGGCGGCCGCGCCGGCCAGCAGCAGGACGACGAAGACGGCGTAGGGAAGGCGCAGCGGCGCCCCCAGGAACTGGGCGAGCAGCCCCGCCGCGAGGGGGCCGAGGCCCAGGCCGCCGATGTTGGCCGCGGTCGAGACGATGTCGAACCGCCGTGTCGGGGCGCCGGGCCGGCCGGCCCGGTGCAGCTCGTGGAGGTAGGCGGTGGCGGTCGCGGTGAGCAGGCCGACGCCGAGACCGGTGACGACCCGGGCGGCGAGCAGGACGGGAAGGGACGGCGCGGACAGGAACAGCGCGGCGGCCAGCAGCTCCAGCCCCAGCGCCGACGCCAGCACCTTCTTGCGGCCGAGCCAGTCCGAGACGTGTCCGCCGAACAGCAGGCTGATCAGCACGCCGACGGCGTAGGCGGCGAACACGACGGTGATCGTGAACGTCGAGAAGCCGTCATGGGCCTGGTAGAGCGGGTACAGGGGCGTGGGCACGGTGGAGAACGCCATGGCCGTCACGAACACTCCGGCGATCGTCCAGAACCCGGCGCCGTACCGGCGTGCGGTGGGCGGTTGCCCGGGCGTGCGGCCGTCGTGGAGGGCGGGTCGCCGGGAGGTGGCTTCCGGGGCGGTGGCGTCCCTGAGGGCGGGCCCGCGCGCGGCGGCGGCCTTCCCGGCCGCGCGGTCCGTGCGCGTCGGCGTTCCCGCGGACGAGGTCAGCGGCATCACAGCACTCCGATCCTTGACGGTGGACTCCGTCGGCGGTGGCACCGGGCGGGCCGCCCGGCCGCCGCCATGCATGCCAACAGGCGGCCGGAGCCGTTGTTTCCCTCCCGGAAGAGATGATCCGAGATGATGGTTATCTGCAGCGGAGATAGCCGACGAGGCGGCCGCGGAAACTGAGGCGGGAGCGGCCGTCGCCGTCGGGAGACCCGGGAGGATGGCCATGGACCTGCGCCAGATGGAGGTCGTCGTCGCGGTCGCCGAGGAGGGCGGCTTCAGCGCCGCGGCCCGGCGGCTGCACGTCGTGCAGTCGGCGGTCTCGGGGACGGTCCGCAGCCTGGAGCGCGAGCTGGGCGCGCCGCTGTTCCTGCGCACCACCCATCACGTGTCGCCGACGCCCGCCGGCCGGGCCTTCCTGCCGGCGGCGCGTGCGGCGCTGCGCGCGGCCGAGGAGGCGCGGGCCGCGGTCGCACTCGCCCAGGGCGAGCTGCGCGGCGAGATCACCATCGGCGTGATGCAGGGGCTCTACACCGGTCTCGCCGAGGCGCTGGCGGAGTTCCACCGCGAGCACCCGGGCGTCGTGGTCCGGCTGCGCCAGGCACCGGCCGGCGAGCTGCCGCAGGCCCTGCGCGACGGCGCCGTGGACGTGGCCGTGGCGGCGCTCGACACGCCCCTGCCGCGCAGCCTCACCACCCGGTTGTTCTCCCGCGAGGAGATGGTCCTGGCCTCGGCGCCGGGCACGGACTCGGGCCTGGCGGGCCCCGCGGTCCCGGTGACGCTCGCGGAGGTCGCCGCCATGCCCCTGGTGGACTTCTCCCCGGGCTGGGCGATCCGGCACGCGGTGGACCGCGCGTTCCGCGCCGCGTCCCTCGCCCGCACCGTCACCCTGGAGGTCAACGACCTGCTGGCCGCCGCCGACCTGGTCCGCCACGGACTCGGCGTGTGCGTCCTGCCCCCTTCGGTGGCCGCCCGTTTCCCCGAACTGCCGGTGCGGCCGTTCGCCGCGCAGGCCCCCGCCTGGGCGATCCGCATCGTCCACCCCCGCGGCGAGGTCCACCCCGCCGTCACCGCGCTCCTGCGGCACATGAAGCCGCCGCGGCGGCCCGGTGCGGGCCGGGTGCCCGAGGGGCGCGAGGATACGCGGAGTTGACAGCCCGCACGCCCGAGGAGAGAGGGAGGGCATGGCCCACGTCGTCGAGTTGGTGACCTATCCCGTCAAGGGGTGCGCCGGAGTGGCGCTGCGCACCTCGCCGGTGACACCGGCCG
This sequence comes from Streptomyces sp. NPDC020917, assembly GCF_044333795.1. Lineage (NCBI taxonomy): Bacteria > Bacillati > Actinomycetota > Actinomycetes > Kitasatosporales > Streptomycetaceae > Streptomyces > Streptomyces sp. NPDC020917. The sequence continues at coordinate 62,700 of NZ_JBIRRR010000005.1, forward strand.
GTCTGGCGCACGACCGCTGTTTCATGGTCGTCAGCGACGAGGGGGTCTTCCGCACCCAGCGCCGCGATCCCCGGCTGGCCGTGGTCCGGCCCGGCGTCGGCGAGGACGGTGCGCGGCTCGCCCTGCGCGCGCCGGGCGCCGGGGAGCTGGAGATCGCCGTGGACACCGCGGGCACCCGGCGCCCGGTCGACCTGTTCGGCGCGGGCTTCCAGGGCATCGACCAGGGCGACGAGGCGGCCGCCTGGTTCTCCGAGCTGCTCGGCGCGCCCAGCCGCCTCGTGCGCGTGCCGCCGGAGCACGACCGGGTGACCGACGGCAGGATCCCCGGAACCTCCGGTTACGCCGACAGCTGCGCGCTGCACGTCCTGTCCCGCGCCAGCCTGGACCTGCTCAACCGGAAGCTGGCCGAGCGCGGAGCGCCGCCGCTGCCGATGAACCGCTTCCGCCCCAACCTCGTGGTCGACGGCTGGGACGAGCCGCACACCGAGGACCGGGCGCACGCGATCAGCGTCGGCAGCGCCGAGGCCGCGTACGCGAAGCTCGCCATCCGCTGCGCGGTGACGCTGGTCGCGCAGGAGTCCGGGGCGAAGGCCGGGCCCGAGCCGCTGCGTACGCTCGCCGGCTACCGGCGGGCCGCCGACGGCGGGGTCGCCTTCGGCACGAAGCTCGCGGTCGTGCGCCCCGGGCGGGTCCGCGTCGGCGACGAGGTCACCGTGACGGCGTGGGGCGAGTCCGAGCTGCGGCCGCCGCGGCGCGTGGTGGCGCCCCGGCGGCCGGGCACGGCGCCGGTCACCGGCGGAGCCGGAGAAATGTGACCCACCTCATATCAGCGTGGAAATGAAAACCAGAGTCGTCTTGTTGCTGAGGACATGGCACGCAACGACATCCGCCCGATCATCCAGCTCCGGTCCACGGCAGGGACCGGGTACACCTATGCGACCCGCAAGAGCCGCCGCAACGACCCGGATCGTCTTACCCTGCGTAAGTACGACCCCCGTGCCGGGCGGCACGTAGAGTTCCGAGAGGAGCGCTGACCGTTATGAAGTCCGGAATCCACCCCGACTACCACCCGGTCGTCTTCCGGGACCGGGCCGGCGACTTCGCCTTCCTCACCCGGTCCACCCTCACCAGTGAGCGGACCGTCGACTGGGAGGACGGCAACACCTACCCGGTGATCGACGTCGAGATCTCCTCCGCGAGCCACCCGTTCTACACGGGCAGCCAGCGCGTGGTGGACACCGCCGGCCGTGTGGAGCGCTTCCAGCGCCGGTACGGCGGCGGCAAGAACAAGAAGTAGCACCACGGCCGGATCGGTCACCGGTCCGGACCGCGAGGCGGGGTGGGACGAGCGTGATGCTCGTCCCACCCCGCCTTTGGTGCGCTCGGAGCCTCACGCGGGGAGGTGCGCGCGGCGTGACTTTTAGAAGGTCCACCGGGTGTGGGAGTAGACGCCCTGCTCGCGACCGAACCCGTACGCGGTCGCCGGCGCCAGCGCGAACACCGCGACGCCGCCCTGGCGGATCCCGTCGCTGATGCCGTGGAAGGTGCCCTCGGACGAGGTGATGTGCGGCCCGTACTTCGCCTCGTAGGCGGCGATCATGTTCTCCAGGACGGCCGGATCGGCCACCTTCTCGGCCCGGCCCTCGACGATGACGTCCATGCCCTCGGTGAGGGAGTTCCGCCCGGTGGTCAGGGCGCAGTGCGCGTCATGGGCCAGGTTCTTCGCCTTCTGCTCCGTCGGGCCGGTGGAGAAGTACAGCACCCCGTCGTGCTGGGCGGCGATCACGGGGGTGACGTGCAGCCGGCCGTCGTCCCGCACCGTGGACAGCCAGAAGATCTCGGCGGCGTCCAGCAGCCGCAGGGCCTCGGACCACTCGGTGGCGGTGACCTTGTCGGCACCCGGCCGCGGATTGAGCGCGGAGCTGTAGCGGGCGTCGAGTTCGGTGACGGGTTGCCGCGCGGAACCCTGAATCGTCATGGTGGTTCTCCTTCCTCTCCCCCTAACGACACCCGGTCCGCCCGGAACTCATCGCTGTTTCCGCAACGGAGTACCCGGGTGGCGGAACCGGCCCGCGGGACGGCGGCAGTTGACGCCGTCCCCCGCTCGGCGGTGGGGGACGGTCCGCGGTGCTTCTCCGGGTGCCGGCGGGAGGCGGCGGGGCGCCATCCGCGCGGCGTCGCGGCCGGTGGAAGCCGGGTGCCTCGCCGTGGGTAGGGTCGGTGGCGCCGATCTTCCGCTGCCGAGCGTGAGCCGGCCCCGGACAGGGGCCCGGGCGCCGCCGCGGGACGCCCCATGCTCAGGAGGAGCCGACCGATGCCGTACCTGCTGCTGGCCCTCGCCATCGCCGCCGAGGTCGCCGCGACCACCTGCCTCAAGCTCACCCACGGCTTCAGCAGGCTCCTGCCGACGGTCGGCGTCACCATCGGCTACATCCTGTCCTTCGTCCTCCTCGGCTGGGCCCTGAAGCACATCCCGGTCTCCCTGGCCTACGCCGTCTGGTCCGGCGCCGGCACGGTCGCGGTGGCCATCATCGGCTACACCGCCTTCGGCGAGACCCTGGGCCGCATCCAGTGGGTCGGCATCGCCCTGGTCGTCGCCGGCGTCGTCGCCCTCAACCTCCGCAGCACCACCTGACGGTGTCGGGTCTCGGATCCACGCGTAGGTGGTGTCGTCCATGAGCGGGAGGAGCGAGTGGGCGGCGTCGAGCGGGGCGCGGGGGGATGTCAGGGCGGCGATGGGGGCCGGAGGGAAGAGGGACTTGCCCGCCGTGTCCCGGCAGGGGATCCAGGCGAGGTGACCGGGGCCGGCGGTGTCGTCGTGTTCGACGGTGCGAAGCCTGGCGCGGGCCGCGCGTGGTCCAGGGCGGGACAGGTCGTCAGCCCTGCCGGGATGGGCGGGAACCGCGAAATTGGTCTACACCAGCTTTCGCCGGATCGGGTTCGCGGCCTTGACGGGGCCTATTGGTCCAGTCCAATCTGCCGTACCGCGGCACTGCCCGAACCCCGCTGACCATGCCCTGTCGGACCCCACTCCGGAGGATCAGCCATGCCAGAGAGCGAAGCGAGAGTCAGAGCCACCGCACCGCGCGGTCCGTCGGCGCGCGGCCGGCGCGCCCGGCGCGGCGGCGCGCTCACCGTGGCCGCAGCCCTCGTCGCGGCCGCGGCCGCGCTGACCGCCTCCCCCGGCCGTGCCTCCGCCGCGGACGTCCAGCTCCTGGCCGACCCCGGATTCGAGACGGGGACGCTCGGCAGTTGGACGTGCGCCGGCAGCGGTGCGGTCGCGGGTTCCCCCGTGCACTCCGGGTCCTACGCGCTGGTGGGCACCGCCACCGCCTCCGACACCGCGCAGTGCCAGCAGACGGTGGCCGTGCAGCCCAACACCTCGTACACGCTGGCGGGTTGGGTCCAGGGCAGTTACGTCTACCTGGGCGCCACCGGAACCGGCGTCAACGCCAGCACCTGGGCACCGAGCGCCACGTCCTGGACGCAGCTGTCCACGACGTTCAAGACCGGCGCGGGCACCACGTCGGTCACGGTGTTCACGCACGGCTGGTACGGCCAGGGCGCCTACCACGCGGACGACCTCAGCCTCACCGGTCCTGACGGCGGCGGCACGACCCCGCCGACCACTCCCCCCACGACCCCGCCGACGACGCCCCCCACCACTCCCCCGACCACCCCGCCCACCACGCCGCCGACGTCCCCGGGCGGGCCCACCGGCGACGGCAAGATCACCACGCCCACCGGGCTGACCGCGACCAAGGTGACCGGTGGCGCCGTCGTGCTCAGCTGGGCCAAGTCCACCGACAAGTCGCAGAACGGCGACGTCGCCGCGTACAAGGTGTACTCCGGCGGCCAGATCGTGGCCACCTCGATGGGGGCCACGGTCGCGGTCACCTCGCTGCTGCCGAGCACCGCGTACACCTTCGCCGTCCAGGCCTACGACCGGTCCGGGCACGCGTCGGCCACGCTGTCCGACCCGGTCACCGCCACGACCTCGGCCGCACCCGCCGCGCACCCGTTCCGCTCGGCCTACTTCGACCAGTGGGGCATCTACGAGAACGCCTACTACCCCAAGCAGATCGGCGCCACCGGGGCGGCCGCCAAGCTGGACGTGGTGACCTACGCGTTCGAGAACGTCCACCCGAGCACCCACCAGTGCTTCGAGGCGATCAAGGCGTCCGACGCCGGCAACGAGGACGACCCGAACGCCGGTGACGGCGCGGGCGACGCCTACGCCGACTACCAGGCCGACGTGGCCGCGGGCGACAGCGTCGACGGCACCGCGGACGTCTACGAGCAGCCCCTGAAGGGCAACTTCAACCAGCTGCGCGCGCTCAAGGCCAAGTACCCCAACCTGCGCCTGACCGTGTCCCTCGGCGGCTGGACCTACTCCAAGTACTTCTCCGACGCGGCGGCCACCGACGCCTCCCGCAAGGCGTTCGTCTCCTCCTGCATCGACATGTTCCTCAAGGGGAACCTGCCGGCCAACGTGCAGGGCGACCCGTCCGGCGGGACCGCGTCCGCCGCCGGGCTCTTCGACGGCGTGGACATCGACTGGGAGTACCCCGGGTCCCCCGGCGGGCACACCGGCAACCACTACTCCGCCGCCGACAAGGCGAACTTCACCCTGCTCCTCCAGGAGTTCCGCACCCAGCTCGACGCCTACGGCGCCACCGTCGGCAAGCACTTCCTGCTGACCGCGGCGCTGCCCAGCGGCCAGGACAAGATCGCCTACCTGGAGACCGACAAGATCGGCGCCTACCTGGACTACGCCGACGTCATGACGTACGACATGCACGGCTCCTGGGACGCCACCGGCCCCACCAACCACCAGGACCCGCTGCACGACAGCCCCGCCGACCCGACGGCCCCCATCACGCCCGGCGACGCGAAGTACAACGTCGACACCGCGGTCACCGCGTACACCGCCGGCCTGCCCGCCTACGGCATCCCCGGCGGATTCCCGGCCTCCAAGCTCGTCCTCGGCGTGCCGTTCTACTGGCGTGGCTGGACCGGCGTGCCGGCCGGCGGGGACTACGGCCTGTACCAGGCCGCCACCGGCCCGACGCCGGCGAAGGCCCTCAGCCAGGAGGCCGGGCTCGCGGCCTGGAAGGAGCTGGCCCCCACGGCGGCGAACACCCACTGGGACCCGGTGACGGAGAGCTCCTGGATCTACGACGGCACCAACTTCTGGACCGGTGACACCCCGCAGGCGATCCAGGCCCGCGCCGCGTACGCCAAGGCCAGGGACCTGGCGGGCATGTTCGCCTTCTCCCTGGAGAACGACGACGCCTCGGGGACGCTGGTGAACACCATGGCCGACAGCCTCGGCTGACCCGTTCGCGCGCCCGGCGCACCCGCGGGCCGCCCGGTTCACCGGAACCGGGCGGCCCGCGGAAATGCTTTGCGGCCCGGGCGGAGCCGGCCCTAACCTCGGGCATCCGGGGGCGTGATGGCGCGTCCCCTCGGCTTCGAGCACTGGATCGGAGGTGTGGAGCGGGATGACCTCTGACCTCCTCGCGCTCTGCTTCGATGCGAACGACCATGCCCGGGTGGCCGGCTTCTGGGCCGGGTTCCTCGGGTGGGAGACGGTCGAGGATCCGCGCGGCGGCCTCGCACTGCTGCCCGCCGACGACACCGGGTTCCGGCTCCGCTTCGTGCCCAGCCAGGAGCCGAAGATCCGGCAGAACCAGATCCACTTCGACCTGACGAGCCAGTCCCCCGAAGAGCAGCAGCAGTCGGTGGAACGGGCGCTCGCCCTCGGCGGCCGGCACATCGACGTCGGGCAGAAGCCGGAGGAGGGGCACGTGGTGCTCGCCGACCCGGAGGGCAACGAGTTCTGCGTCATCGAGGCGGGCAACAACTTCCTCGCCGACTGCCCGTTCATCGGCGCGCTGTCCTGCGACGGTTCTCAGGCGGTCGGCTACTTCTGGAGCAAGGCGCTGGACTGGCCGCTGGTCTGGGACCAGGACCAGGAGACCGCGATCCGCTCCCCGCACGGCGGCCCCAAGGTCACCTGGGGCGGGCCGCCCGTGGCGGCCAAGACCGGCAGGAACCGGCTGCACTTCGATCTCGCGCCGCCCGCCGGCGAGGACCTGCAGGCGGAGGTCGACCGCCTCGTGGCCCTCGGCGCGACACGCCTCGGCAGCGGCCCGGCCGACACCGCGCAGGTGGTCATGGCCGACCCCGACGGCAACGAGTTCTGCGTGGTCCCCTCCGCCTAGGGGCGGGCGCGCGTCGCCCGGCCGGAGCACGCGGCGGGCGGCGCGTCGCGGCGTTCGGGGCGTTCCGGTGGAAACCGCGCCCGCGGGACCCCGGTGAGGCGTACGTTGCGGCCATGACGATCCTGCACCTGGCCGACGGGCGGTCGCTGGAGTACCTGGTGGCCGGCCCCGAGGACGGGACACCGCTGGTGCTGCACAACGGAACCCCGTCGGCGGCCCTGCTCTTCACGCCGATGGTCGAGGCCGCCGCGCGGCACGGGCTGCGGATGGTGGTGTACAGCCGGCCCGGATACGGCCGGTCGTCGCCGTTGCCCGGCCGCCGGGTCGCCGCGGTGGCCGACGACGTCACCGCCGTCCTGGACGACCTGGGCGCCGACCGTTTCGTGACCGCGGGCTGGTCCGGCGGCGGGCCGCACGCGCTGGCGTGCGCGGCGCTGCTGCCCGTCCGCTGCGCGGCCGCCACGTCGGTGGCGGGCGTCGCGCCCCGCGCCGCGGAGGGCCTCGACTGGCTCGACGGCATGGGCGCGGAGAACGTCGAGGAGTTCGGGGCGGCCGCGGCCGGCGAGGGCCCGCTGACCTCGTACCTGGACACCCAGGTCCCAGGCCTTGCGGAGGTGCGGGCCGGTGAGGTCGCCGCCGCGCTGGGCGACCTGGTGTCCGACGTGGACCGCCGCGCGCTCACCGCCGAGTTCGCCGAGTACACCGCCGCCCTGTTCCGTGCGGCCGTGTCCGGCGGCGCGGCCGGGTGGCGGGACGACGACCTGGCCTTCGTCACCGACTGGGGCTTCGACCTGAACGCGGTCAAGTCACCGGTGTCGGTGTGGCAGGGCGGCGAGGACCGGATGGTGCCGTTCGCCCACGGCCGCTGGCTGGCCCGCCGCATCCCCGGCGCCTCCGTCCACCTCGAACCGGGCGAGGGCCATCTGTCCCTGATGCTCAACGCGTTCGACGCGATCGTCGCCGAACTGGCGGCCTACCTGGACTGAGCCCGTGCCGGTCCGCTCGCCGGTCCCCGGCATCCGGTGGCGGCCGCCCACGTGGTGGGCGGGGTCCTCGGGATCCCGGCCGGCGCGTCGCCGCCCGAAGGGGTGCCGGTCAGCCTCGGCTTCGGCCTGCTCGGCCCCGGCCGGCGCTCCCGGCGCGGGGCACCTCGTGGACCCGCCCCGGCAGGGGTTCCTGCCGGGGCGGGCCGCGGGCGCAAGTGCCCGGCGAAGTGCGGGGCGTCAGAAGGCGGTGATGCCCCGGGGTGTGCCGTTGCCGGTCGGGCCGTCGTAGCCCGGCACGGCGTTGCACTGGTAGTCGCCGCCGCAGTCCGGGCCGTTGGCGCCGCCGACCACGTCGTTGAGGTCCGCGGCGTGCGCGTAGAAGTACGACGCGTCCGGGTAGCGGCCGGGGTTGCCGGCCAGGCCGATCACTCCGGCCAGGAACGGCGAGGCGGCGCTGGTGCCGCCCACGATGGTCCAGCCCGGGTCGAGGGCGGCGGGCGCGAGGTGGCCGCCTCCCCCGCCGCTCCGTGCGCTGTAGTACACGGCCGGGCCGGTCAGCGGGTCGGCGACGGCCGAGACGTCGGCGGTCATCCGGCCGGGGCAGTTCTCGTCGGTCTGCCAGGCGGGTTTGTCGACCCAGGCCGAGCACCCGCTGCCCGCGCGGGCCCACGCGGTCTCGCTCCACCCGCGCGGGTCGGCGGACCGGGTCAGGGAGGTGCCGCCGACGGCGATGACGCTCGGGTAGACCGCGGGGGCGCTGGGGATGGTGTAACCGCTGTCGCCGGACGACGCGAGGATCGCGACCCCGGGGTGGGCGTAGTCGGCCGCGTGCGCGGCGATGCCGTGGTACTCGGTGATGCCGTAGCTGTTGGACACCTCCGTCGCGCCGAGGGCGACGGCGGTGTCGACCGACGCGGCGAGGTCGGCGTCCAGGGCCGAGTCGGCGCCGACCAGCAGGATGCGGCAGGACGGGCAGGCCGCGGACACCATGTCGAGGTCGAGTGCGATCTCCATCCCCCAGCCCACGTCAGGGAGTTGGTCCGTGCTCTGCCCGTCCTGGCCGACCTGCCGGAAGCAGCCGTCGGCGGTGGTGCAAGGCGGCAGGCCGTAGGTGGCCCGGTAGACCGCCAGGTCGGCCTCGGCGGCCGGGTAGCCGCCGGCGTCGACGATCGCCACGGTCTGGTCCTGCCCGCCGTCGGCGGGCAGCCGGTAGGCCGATCGCAGGTCCGCCGGACCCAGGCCGTCGGGCAGGTCGCCGTCCGACGCGTGCCGGGCTGCCGGGCCGCGCAGTCCGGTGCCGCCGTGCACGTCGGTGCGGGCCTGGGCCAGGCAGCGCGCGAATCCGGGCGCTGCCCGGCCGCACACGTCGACGGTGGTGGCAGGGGCGTGTGCCGTGGCGGGCGCGTCCGGTGCGGAGGGCGCGGCCTGGGCGGTGGCCGGCAGCAGCGCGCCGAGCGCCGCGGCCGTTGCGATCAGGGCGACGGCCAGGCGCCGCGTGCCCGTTGTCCGTTCTCGTGCCATGGGAAGGTCTCCTGTCTGCGCGGGCCCGCAGAGCCGGGCCCGCGCGAGGGACGTCGTGAGGCGTGATGTGGGGTCCGGGGAGGCGTGTGCCGCCTCGCCCGGTGTGCCGCGGGCCGCTGTCAGTGGCCGTGGGCCGGCGCCGCCGCGATGGTGTAGGCGTCGGTGACGGTCTGCGTGACCGATCCGCCGAGCGTGTCCTTCGCGGTGACCTGCAGCATCGGTGAAGTGCCCGCCGCCGAGGCGGGGTTGTCCCACCGCGCCGCGTAGTGGCCGTGCGCGCCGGAGACGGACGCGCGGTGCCAGGTCGTTCCGCCGTCGAAGGACACCCGCACCTCCAGCGAGGTGATCGGCGCGGTCGAGCCCTTGCCGTCGTAGGTGAGGTGGCCGACGGTCACCGCCATCGCCTGCACCGGTGAACTGCTGGTGTTCGCCGGGTCGGTGGCCAGGTCGTAGTGGAGGTCGAGGGCCGGCAGGATCTGGCAGGGCGTCCCGTCGGCGCCGCCCTGGCAGGCCTGGGTCGGTGGCAGGGCGCTGCCCGGGTCGGGGACGGCGGGGCTGTGGACGGTCAGGTCGGTGACGGTGTGGGTGGACTGGCTGACGCCGGGATCGCCGCCGGAGTCGGTGGTGAGCACCACCCGGTAGGTGGCGGCGCCGGTCGGCACGCCGGTGAGGACGGCGCTCGGGTAGCCGTTCTCGGCCACCAACTGCCCGTCCACGTAGGCGGTGAGGGTCGAGGGCTGGAACGAGAAGCCGAGGTGGTCGGGGGTGCTGTCGCCCAGCGTCTCGTAGCCGAGCAGGGCCACCGGGCCCGCGGTGCACATGAGGCAGGTGTAGTCGTAGCCGTCGGTGTGGTGCACGCCCAGGGTCGGGGCGAGTGGCCCGTGGAGCCAGTCGACGTCGTAGGTGGCGCCGCCCGCGAAGGCGCGGGCCTCCCCGTGGATCATGCCCGTGGAGGCGCTGACCGTCTCGGACCAGGTGCTGCCCGGGTAGGTCTGGACGTACTCGGTGAGGCGCTGCGGGAGCGTCAGGAAGGTGTAGCCGGAGACCTCCTCGGTGCCCGGCAGGTAGCCGCTGTCGAACGGGCCGGCCAGCAGGGACGCGCCGGGATCGGCCGCGGGGTCGGCGGAGAAGCGGTGGTGCACGGTCGCCAGGAGGCGGGGGTCCGCGGTGTACGCCTGGTCGGCGTCGATGTGGTCGGCGCTGAACGCCAGGTCGTAGCGGTACGCGTCGGCGGGGTCGGTGGCGACGGTGTCGAACCGCGCGCGGAACTGCGCGCGGCCGACGGACGGCGCCGCGGCGGGCGCCATCTCGAAGGCGGCGTCGCTCCAGCTCTCCACGCCCAGGCCGACGGCGGACTGCCCGGTCGCGTCGACGCGTTCGAGGTCCAGGGCGGTGACCTCGCGCACCGAGGGCCGGGGGGTGTGCAGGCTGACGGACGCCGTCGCGGTCCGCGCGTCGAGGGCGACCGCGGCGGCGCCGGTGTCGGGCACGGTGACGTCCATCTGCGTCACCTGGCGCAGGTCGGTCAGATGGCCGTCCTCGTCCCAGGTCGGGAAGATCGTGGCGACGGTGTAGTCGCCGGCCGGTACGGCGACCCGGCCGATTCCGCCGGCGATCGGCACGTCCGCGGCCTCGCGCGCGATCGCGTCGTTGTTCACCACGATCGCGTCGCCGTCGGCCGGGGCGCCGAGCGCGTCGGTGGAGGTGAGCTGCAGGATGTGCAGCGGGTAGTGCGGGGTGACGGCAGCCGCCGTGGGGGCGCCCACCACGGCCAGGGACGTCAGACCGCCGAACAGCGGCGTGCTGCCGGGCTTGCGCCCCGCGGCCACGTCCGCGCCGATGCGCTGCCGCAGCGCGCGGGCGAACGACGCACCGGAGCCCGGGTCCAGGTATCCCTGCGCGGTGGAGCCGGTCACCGACGTCAGGGTGACGCCGGGCGGTGCGGTCGGGGAGGTGCCCGCGGTGAACGCGAGCGTGACGGGTATGCGGGCCCCGGCCTGGACGTCCGGGCGGGCGGCCGCCGGGTCCCCGGTTCGCGTCTGCGCGGCGCCGACGGACCGGGCGTCGCGGGCCAGCGCCGTCACGTCGAACAGCGAGGCGTCGAGCCCCCTCCCGAGGAACGGCAGGGCGTCGATCGGCACCACGTAGTGGTCCGCGCCGGCGCCCAGCTCCCACGAGACGACGCCGTCGTCCCCGGGTCCCGCGGGTTGCAGCAGGTACGACGCGGGCCCACTGCCGTGGCCGGTGACCGTCACCTTCTGCCCGGTCACCAGTGTCACCGAGGCGGCGTCCGCCACGGCGGTGGACCGCGCCTCGGCGGCGGGCGCTGCCGGCGCCGCGTCGGCGCTCGCCGCACCGGGTAAGGCGGCGGCCGTCGCCGCCGCGACCAGCCCCACCAGCAGCCCCCTGGAGGTGCGGCCGCGGGTCGTGCGTCTGGGAATCGTCACTGCGTCCTCCTGAAACGGTGGCGGCCCACCGCAGGAACGGAGGGCCGCACGGGAAGTCCCACCCCTAACAACTCCCGTTCACCGCCGTCAGGTTGACACCGGACACGCATCGGCCCAGACGCCGCCGCCCCGCCGCCCGGCCGGCGCGTGACACCACCCGGGGCGGAGCAGGCGCGCCGGGCCGGGCGCCTCAGGCCACGCGGGTCAGGCCCGCGGCCTCGACCAGGGCGGCGACCCGGCGCGCCTCGTCGGGGGTGAGCGGCAGCAGCGGGTCCTGCGTGCGGGCGTTTGCGATGACGCCGCGGGCGGCCAGCGCCGCCTTGAACGCCCCCAGCGCCGCGGAGATCCGGCCCACCCGGCCCGGGTCGGCGACCGCGATGATGCCGAAGAGGGCGGCCAGCCGCCGCTGTTCCGCGCGGGCGGCGGCGAAGTCCCCGGTCCGGGCCGCGTCGTAGAGCCGGACGTAGCCGTGCGGGTCGACGTTGCCGAGGCCGGGCACGATCCCGTCCGCGCCGCGGGCCATCGCCAGGTCGGCGAGCGTCTCCGACCCGGTGAGGCAGGCCGCGCCGCTGCCTGCGGCGCCGTCGAGGGCCTTCTGGAAGCCCTCCAGGTCGCCGGAGGAGTCCTTGACGGCCGCGATCACCTTCGCCTGCGCCAGCTCCCCGACCACCGCGGGCGGCAGCTTGAAGCCGACGTTCGCCGGGATGTCGTAGGCGACGACGGGCAGTTCGAGCGCCGCGTGCAGCGTCTCGTAGTGGGCCCGCACCTCCGCGTCCCCCACCCCGACGTAGAACGGCGCGGTGACCACCACCGCGTCCGCGCCCAGCGCCTGGGCCCGGCGCGCGTGCCGCAGCACCCGCCGGGTGCCGGTGTCGATGGCGCCGGCCAGCACCGGCACCTGCCCGGCGGCGGTGGCGACCACCGTCCGCAGCGCGGTGTCCCGGTCCTCATCGGTGAGTTGGGCGACCTCCCCGGTCGAGCCGCCGACGAACAGGCCGTGCACGCCCGCGTCGAGCAGGAAGCCGGTGAGGCGCTCCAGCGACGCGGTGTCCACCTCCCCGTCGTCGGTCAGCGGGGTGCACAGGGGCGGGATGACTCCGTGGAACATCAGACCTTCTCGGTGATGACGGGGATGGGGCTGGGGTGGCCGTCGCGCCGCGCGTCCGCCGCCCGCTGCACGCGCGCCGGCACGTCGAACGCGATGAGCAGCACGAGCAGGGCGGTGACCGCCAGCGACAGCACGGAGATCGCGGTGCCGAGGCTGAGCGGCTTGGCCAGTTTGGCGCCGAGCACGGGTGCGGCGGCGCCGCCGAGGGCGCCGACGTTGTAGCTGAACCCGAGGGCGGCGGCGCGCAGTTCGACGGGGTAGTGGTCGCTGACGTACTTCGGCAGCACACCCGAGGCGCCCGAACTGGTGCCGACCAGCAGGAACAGCAGCAGCCACAGGGCGGTGGTGTGGCCCTCGCCGAGAGCGAAGACCGGGTAGACGAAGAACAGCGAGGCCACCAGCATCGCGATGTACGCGCGCCGGGTGCCGAACCGGTCGCCGAGGTAGCCGACCAGGACGCTGCCGACGGCGTACCCGAAGCCCGCGTACAGCAGCGCGTCGGACACCTGCGCGGGGTCGTAGTGCAGGTCGGTCTTCAGGTACGTGGGCAGCAGCGACTGCAGCGGCCATGAGTACAGGAAGGCGCAGAAGACGGTGACCATCAGCGCCACCACGACGGGCCACAGGCGCTGGGCGAACCCCACCGCGAGCACCACGAAGCAGGCGGCGATGACGGCGACCAGCGCCAGCGTGACGGCGAGCGACTCGCCGCGCAGCACCACCAGCAGGGCGACGGCGGCGACCACGCACACCGGCAGGTTCCACAGCTTGGCGCGCCCGGCGAACAGCCGCGCGGTGGCGCTGACCTGTGGCCGCCCGGACTTCCTGGCCTGCTGCCACTCGGCCGCCTCCGGCAGTCGCCGGCGCAGGTAGATCGCCAGCACCACCGGCAGCACCCCGATCCAGAACAGCACCCGCCAGCTGGTGTGGGGCACCACCCAGGCGTAGGTCTTGGCCGCGAGCACGCTGCCCAGCGGGTAGCCGGACAGCAGCATGCCGCTGGCGGTGTTGCGTATCCGCTGCGGCCAGCTCTCGATGATGTAGGTGGCGCTGGCGCTGTACTCGCCGGCCATGCCGAGGCCGACGACCATCCGGAACGCGAACAGCGACCAGTAGTTCCAGGCGAAACCGCACAGCACCGAGCCGAGCGCGTACAGGCAGATGCTGAGCACCATGGCCGGGCGCCGGCCCAGCCGGTCGCCGAGCGCGCCCAGCGCCAGGCCGCCGAACCAGCGGGAGACGAAGGCCGCGGAGACGAGGGTCGCCGCCCGGACCGTGGACAGGTGGAAGTCCTTGCCGATCTCGGTGAGGACCAGCGTGATCAGGACGAAGTCGAAGCCGTCCATGCCGTACCCGAGCCAGGCGGCGCTGAACGCCTTCCAGTCCTGCCGGGCCAGCGTGGCGCGCCACCGCAGCGGCGGTGCTGGGGAGTTGCTCATGGGGCTCGCATCCTCGGGAGCAGGTGACCGGGCACATAGGACGTAGGACGTCCAACGTCCTACTGGGGCGGTAACCTAAACTCCATGCCAGCCCAGCGCAAGCCCCCTGCCGCGGTGTCGGAGATTCCGGAGAGGTTGCGGCGCCCGACGGTCCAGGACCGGATCGTCGACCTGGTGGTGGAGATGGACCTCGACCCGGGCGATCCGCTGCCCCCCGAGCCGGAGCTGATGCGCACGCTCGGTGTCAGCCGCAACTCGGTGCGTGAGGCCCTCAAGGGCCTCCAGGCCCTGGGCATCGTGGACGTCCGGCACGGCTACGGCACGTACGTCGGCAGCGGCGCGCTGCGCTCGCTGGAGCCGGGGCTGCTGTTCCACTCGCGGCTCGGGGTGCGGCGCGAGAACCCGCGGGCGCTGCTGGACATCGTCGAGGTCCGGGCGCTGCTGGAAAGCGGGCTGGTCCGCCGGGCGGCCCGCGAGCTGGAGCGCGCCGACCTCGACCGGCTGCACGAGGAGCTGGCAGCGCTCGCCGCGGACGGCGACGCGGGCCGCGCCGGCCACGACCGGCGCTTCCACGAACTGCTCTACGAACCGCTGGGCAACGTCCTCGCCCTCCAGCTCATCGCCCTGTTCTGGGACGTGTACCGGCAGCTGGAGGCCGACATGGCCAAGCCGCGCACCGACCACGCGCACGTGGTGCGGCAGCACCGGCAGGTGCTGGAGGCCCTGGAGGCCCGCGACCCGGACGCCGCGGCGGCCTCCCTCGCCGAGCACTTCGCCGACGTCACGGCCCGCATCGACCAGTGGGCGGCGGCCCGCTGAGCCACGGCCCGCCGGCCGGTCCGGCAGCCCGCGCGTCCTTCCCCGCTAGTGGTGGGCCCCGGGGTCGAAGCCCTCGGGAGCCTGGTCGAGGAAGGCGCTGACGGAGGCGATGCGGCCGTCGGGGGCGAACACGAGGACGTCGGTGCCGGCGGCGAAGACGGGCTTGCCTCCGGCCTCGATCTCCCACATCAGCCGGGCGCGGCCGTGCAGGATCTGCGCCTCGGCCCGCGGGCGGAACGCCACGTCGCCCATGTGCCCGGCGAACTCGTCGCGGAAGGCCGCCAGCTCCGACGGCCCGCTGAGAACGCCGATCAGCGCGTAGTACGTGACGTCGTCCGTGAACGCCTCGGCTGCCAGGCGCCGCTGCTCCTGCGGCGTCGCGGCGTTCCAGAAGCGCACATAGCTCTCCACTGCCGCCCGCTGCTCGGTCGGGGCCTGCGCGGTGGTCTCGGTCATGGCCGGTTTCCTTTCGTGGCTGGGTGCTCCGGCGCCGGTGGTCCGGCGCGGAGGGTGCGGTCCGCTCGGGCCGCTCGGGCCGCTCGGGCCGCTCGGGCCGCTCGGGTGCGTGCCGCTCGGTCCGCTCGTCCGCTCGGCCCGCGAGTGAGACTGTGCGGCGGGCGCCCGTCCGGTGTCGATGACCTCTGAGGTCATTGCCACCGCGCACCGGGTGGTCCAGCCTCGGAGCATGGTCGACGACGAGCCCGTGGGAATGCTGGTGCGGCGCTGGCGCGAACGCCGCCACCGCTCGCAACTGGACGTCGCCGTGGCGGCGAACCTGTCGACACGGCACCTGAGTTGCATCGAGACCGGACGGGCCAGGCCGAGCCGGACCATGATCGAGCGGCTCTGCGACGAGCTGGAGGTGCCGCTGCGGGAACGCAACGCCCTCCATCTCGCGGCCGGCTTCGCCCCCGCCCACCCGGAGCGGCCGCTCGCCGGGCTGGGCGCGGCCGGCGACGCGGTGCACGCCGTGCTCTCCGGCCACGAGCCCAATCCGGCGATGGCCGTCAACGTGCGGTGGGAGCTGCTCGCCGCCAACCGTGCGGCCGCCGCGTTCCTGGAGGGTCTGCCTCCGGCCCTGTGCACGCCGCCGCTCAACGTCCTGCGGGCCACCCTGCATCCCGACGGGCTCGCCCGGCGGATCCTCAACCGGGCGCAGTGGCACGCCCACGTCCTGCGCCGCGTCCGCCGCCAGCTCGCCCGGACCGGCGCCGCGGGCCTGGCCGACCTGCTCGCCGAACTCGAGTCGTACCCGGTCGCGGAGGACGGCGCCCCCGGCGGCACGGGCAACGGCGCGGGCATGGGCGACGGCAGCGGCATGCGGCCGGTCAACGACCTGGCGATGCCCCTGCGGCTGGCGACCGGCCAGGGCGAGCTGGCCCTGCTCTACACCACGACGGTCTTCGGCTCCCCGCGCGACGTGACCCTGGACGAGATCGCCCTGGAGACCTTCTTCCCGGCCGACGCCGCCACCGCCGAACTGCTCCGCTCCCTCTCCCCCGCGACGTCCCCCGTGCCGCCGCCGGCAACGCCTCCCGCACCGGCGGCCGCCGGCGTCCCCTGCCCGCGGCCCTGCTGCGCTCCCGGCACAGGGGTGTCGCACGCCGGGGGCGACGGGCCGCCCGTGGCAGTCTCTCCCTGAGCACCGCGCGGCCGAGCGACCGCCCGGCCGACGGAGGGAGGCGCCATGCGCCTGCTGCTGACCACCGACACCCATGTGCCGGCGCGGGCCCGGCGGCTGCCGGCCGAGCTGATGGCCGCCGTCGACGCCGCCGACGTCGTCTTCCACGCGGGTGACTGGGTGGACGAGGCCACCCTCGACCTGCTGGCCGCTCGCTCCCGCCGGCTGGTCGCGGTGTACGGCAACAACGACGGCCCGGGGCTGCGGGCCCGGCTGCCGGAAGTGGCCACCGCCGAGGTGGCGGGCGTGCGGTTCGCGGTGGTGCACGAGACGGGCCCGGCCCGCGGGCGCGAGGAGCGCTGCGCGCGGCAGTTCGCCGACGCCGACGTCCTGGTCTTCGGGCACAGCCACATCCCGTGGGACACCGCGGCCCCCGGCGGGCTGCGGCTGCTCAACCCCGGCTCGCCGACCGACCGGCGGCGCCAGCCGCACTGCACGTACATGACGGCGGTCGCCGACGCCGGCGCGCTCTCGGACGTCGCCCTGCACCGGCTTCCGCCCCGCAGCGCGGCGGGAGGCGGCGTGCAGGTCCGGTGAAAGCCGCGCGGTCAGGGGTGGCGGCGGGCATCGAGCGGCGGCCCCGCGGGTAGCGATGGGTGACGTGGATGACCTGAGCGACGCGAACGACACGAGAGACCCGAACCAGCCGGAGCGGAAGGCGGGGACGGCCGGTTCGCCCCTGCCCGCGCGGCCCGGCGACGAGGGCGGCACGCCGCAGGACGCGCAGGTCGTGGTGGTGGGTGCGGGCCCTGCCGGGTCCAGTGCCGCCTTCCATCTGGCGCGTGCCGGTCTGGACGTGCTGCTGCTGGAGAAGGACGAGTTCCCCCGCGAGAAGGTGTGCGGGGACGGGCTCACGCCGCGCGGCGTGCACCAGCTCATGCGGATGGGCGTCGACATCGGCGGCGACGGCTGGCACCGTTCGCGCGGCATGCGCTGGGTGTGCGGCGACCGGGACGTGTGCATCGACTGGCCCGGCCTGGCGCGGCTCCCGGACTTCGGACTGACCCGCACCCGGCACGACTTCGACGAGATCCTCGCCCGGCACGCGCAGGCGGCCGGCGCCCGCCTCCAGACGGGGGTGAAGGTCACCGGCCCGCTCACCGACCGCACCGGCCGGGTCGTCGGCGTCCGCGCGGTCGCCGGACCCGACTCCCGGCCCGTCGAGCACCGTGCGCCGCTGGTGATCGCGGCCGACGGCGCCTCGGCGCGCCTGGCCGTCGCGCTGGGCGCGCACCGCGACAAGGCCCGGCCGATGGGCACCGCGGTCCGCCGCTACTACCGCAGCCCCGAGCGCTCGCACGAGGAGTACCTGGAGCTGTGGGCCGACCTGCCTCACCCGTCGACCGGGGACCGGCTGCCGGGCTACGGCTGGATCTTCCCGCTGGGCGACGGCCGGGTGAACGTCGGTCTCGGCCTGCTCACCCGCCACCGCAAGAACTCCGCCGACCTGCGCGGGGCGCTGGCCGGGTGGCTGGAGCGGACCCCGCCCGAGTGGGGCCTGGACGAGGCGGGCGCGGACGGGCCGCTGCGCAGCGCCGCGCTGCCGATGGGCCTCAACCGCCGTCCCCAGTACGGCCGCGGCCTGCTGCTGGTCGGCGACAGCGCGGGCACCATCAGCCCGTGGAGCGGTGAGGGGATCTGCCAGGCGATGGAGTCGGGCGAGGCGGCGGCCGAGGCCGTGGCGCTGGCGCTGAGCCGTCCGGACGGGCCGGCCCGCGAGCGCGCGCTGCAGAACTACCCCGCGGAGCTGACCCGCCTGTGGGGCCGCTACTACCGGCTGGGGAACTTCACCGCGACCTACATCCTCAGCCGTTCGGGCTTCCAGCCCGTGCTGCAGCGGATCATCGACCGCCCCTTCCTCGTCAACGGCCTGGCGCGCCTGCTCACCAACCTGACCGACGATCCGTCCCACGACGCCATCGACCACATCCTCAACACCCTCGTGCGCATCACCCCCGCTCCGGTCCGCGGCCGTTGACGGCGGTGCACGGCGGCCGGGGCCCTGCGAACGGGCCCCGGCCGCCGGCTCCGCCGGTCAGCCGATCACGGCGTCGAACAGGTGCATGCCCGGGAGTTGGGGCAGGGTGACGTAGGCGACCTGCTTGCCCGCGGTGAGCGGGAGCGACGTCGCGTACACGCTGACCTGGTGCGGGCCGCTGCCCGTGGGCGGCTGGTTCCAGTTCGCGGTGGTGGCGACCAGGGTGTCCCCGGCGGCGGGCGAGTTGGCCCACCAGTCGGCCAGGGTGACCGTCGCGGTGGACGTCGTGCCGTCGGTGTAGGTGACGGTGAAGTCGCCGCTCTGGGTTCCGGGTCCGCCCGCGCCCAGCAGGCTGAGCCTGGTCCCGCTGCCGGACATCGGGATCACCTGGCCCTGGGTGGCGATGTTGTCGGGCGTGCCCGGGGCCACGTCGGGCCAGGTGAAGGTGGCCGGGCCCGCGGTGACGGGCTGCCCAGGCGTGATGCCGACGGCGGCGAGCTGCTGCGCCGAGTAGCTGTAGCCGGAGCCGTCGAAGTTCGCCGAGCCCGGGTCGGAGTCGTCGCTGACACCGGTGTTGCCGAAGGCCGCGGACCAACTGGTGTAGGGCGTGGTGACGTTGCCGACCGCCTGGGTGACCTTGGCGTGCCCGACCTTCTCCTCGTCGAACGCCGCGTCCAGGGTCAGCTGCCGGGATCCGGGGGTGGCGGTGGCCGGCGGGGTCACCGTGAAGGCCAGGTGGGTGGTGGAACCCGGTGCGGCCTGCGGGAGCCGGACGGTCGCCGGGCTGACGGTCCAGCCGGCCGGGACGCCAGGCGTGACGGCCACGTTCCGCACGGGCACGTCGGCGTCGTTGACGAACGTGCCGGTCACCTGGAACGCCCGGGCCGGCACGATGGACGGCGCCTGCAGGGTGACGCCCTGCGAGCCGTAGGAGCGCACGACGCGCACCGAGCCGCGGGCCGGCAGGTCCTGCGACGAGTCCCCGACCATCAGGCCGTACGTGCCGTCCGCCACCTGCCAGTTGCGGGTGGTCTCGTTCCAGGTGCGGAAGTCCGCGGCGGGGACGTCGAAGGTGACCTTGCGGGTCTGGCCGGGAGCGAGCGCGACCTTCTGGAACTCCTTGAGCTGGCTCGGCGGTTCGCCGGTCGTCGCAGGGTCGCGCACGTAGAGCTGGACGACGTCGGAGCCGGCCCGACGGCCGGTGTTGGTGACGTCGACGCTGGCCTTGACGGTGCCGAGCGAGGTGGTGGCCGGTGCGGAGACCTTGAAGTCGCCGATACGGAACGAGGTGTAGGACAGGCCGTACCCGAAGGCGAACAGCGGGTCGATGTGCCGGTCGTCGTACCAGCGGTAGCCGACGTCCAGGCCCTCGGAGTACTGCACCTTGCCGCCGGAGCCCGGCCATTGGGCGGTGGTGGCGGCCGGTACGTCGCGCAGGCTCTTCGGGAACGTGACGGGGAGCTTGCCTGACGGGTTCACGTCGCCGAACAGCAGGGCCGCGATGGCGCTGCCGTCCTCCTGGCCGGGGTACCACGCCTCGAACACGCCCTGTACCGAGTCCAGCCAGGGCATGGTGACCGCGGAGCCGGTGTTGAGCACGACGACGGTGTGCGGGTTGACCGCGGCGACGTCCTGGATGAGCGTGTTCTCCTCGGCCGGCAGGTCGATGTCCGCGAGGTCGCTGCCCTCGCCCTCGAAGTCACTGGCGAACACCACTGCCACGTCGGAGGACTTGGCGACGTCGACGGCCTGCTGGAGCGGGCTGCTGGGGCCGCCGGGCGGCTGCCAGCCCAGGTCGAGCATCGAGCCGCCGCCGTCCTGGTAGTAGTCGACCTCGATGCTCACCGGCTGACCGGCGGTCAGCGTGACGGTGCCGGTCTCCGTGGTGCCGCCCTGGTCGCGCCAGTTGTCGATGATCCGGTGGCCGTCGACGAGCAGCCGGCTGCCGTCGTCGCTGGTGACCGAGAAGGTGTAGGTGCCGGTGGACGGCGGGGTGAGGGTGCCGGTGTACTTCGCGGACCACTGGCTGGCGGGGACCGACGGCGCCGGGGGGCTGCCGTTCCAGTCGTAGTCCAGCAGTTCGGTGTCGCGGGTGGCGATCGGGTCGCCGGACAGCGTCATGCCCTGGTAGTAGGTGCCGGTCAGTCCCGCGCCGGTTCCGGAGCTCGGCGTGAGCACCGAGGCCGGCACCGTCGGCAGCGCGCCGTCGGGGCTGTCGCCCGCCGCGTACCGCACGGTGGTGTTCTTCCCGGCGCGCGCGGCGATGCCCTGATAGGGGGTGACGACGGAGTCGGCGGCGACGGCGGCGGACCCGCCGCCGGTGGTGAGCGCCTCGTTGCCGGCGTCCCTGCCGATCACGGCGATCGACGACGTCGCGTCCGGGGACAGCGGCAGCAGGCCGCCGCCGTTCTTCAGCAGCACGGTGCCGTCCTCGGCTACCTTCCTGGCCACGGCGGCGTGCTCGGGCGTGGTGACCACCGAACTCGGCGTGCCGGTGGGCGAGTCGGTGAACAGGTGGTACTGGAACATGGCGGTGAGGACGGGCCGCACCAGGTCGTCGATGGTCTGCTGGGACACCTGGCCGTTCTGCACGGCCTGCTTCAACGGCGCACCGTAGTACGCGTCGCCGGGCATCTCCATGTTCATCTGGGCTTGCGCGGAGGGCACCGTGGAGTGGGTGGCGCCCCAGTCCGAGGTGACGAAGCCCTGGTACCCCCACTGGTCCCGCAGGACCTGCTTCATGATGTACGGGTCCTGGCAGGCCGGTTGGCCGTTGATGAAGCTGTAGGAGCACATCAGCGAGGCCGGGTGGGACTGCTTGACGATGGTCTCGAACTGGGAGAGGTAGATCTCCTGCTCGACGCGCTGGTCGATGATCGCGTCGTCGTCGGAGTTGTTCCGGTTGGCCTCCTGGTTGTAGACGGCCCAGTGCTTGAGCTGCGCCATCTCCCCGGTGCCCTGGATGCCGGAGACGTCGGCGGAGCCGATCTGGCCGGCGAGGTAGGGGTCTTCGCCGTAGCTCTCGAAGGCGCGTCCCCAGCGCGGGTCGCGGACGATGTTGACCGTAGGCCCGAGGTCGACGTCGTCGCCCTTGCCCCATTGCTCGCTGCCGACGACCGCGCCGTACTGCCGGGCGAGACCGGAGTCCCAGGTCGCCGCGTCCGCCACCGGCGCGGGCAGCTGGGTGACGCCGGTCATCTGGTGCCCGACCCCGGCGGGCGAGTCGTCCAGGGTCAGCCGGGGGATGCACAGCCGCGGCACGGCCGGCACCGTGCCGGCGTACGCGCTGCTGCCGTCCCCGTGCAGCTCGCCCAGTTTCTCGTCGAGCGTCATCAGGCCGAGCACCTGGTCGACGCGCTGGTCCACCGGCGCCGTCGAGGTGACCCACGGGCAGTCGGACGGGGCGGCAGCCGGCGCGGCATGCGACGACCCCGCCTGTGAAAGGACGAGAACTGACGCTACAGCAACGGTCAGCGCATGAATTCGCCTGCGGCGATAACGCCGCGAAAGGGTACGCATCGCTCGAACTCCTCAGCCTCTGCGGTCGAGTTAGACATCGTTGTCGAGGTGGGACGGGGAGCGCGCCGCGACGGCGCGTTTCCCGGGGAACGATCAGAGCGGGACACCAATCTGCCGCCTACCGAAGGAAACCCGTACACTGCCCGGCATGGACAGCAACGGCTCCGGGGCGCTCTCCGCGCGTCGCAAGCGCACGCGCGACCAGGTCCTCGCGATACTGGCGCAGCACAGCAGCGGGTTGACCAGGGCGAGTCTGAGCCGGATGACCGGGCTGTCGGCGAGCGCGATCAGCGACTGCGTGTCCGGCCTGCGGTCCAGCGGGCTGGTGGTGGAGTCCTCCGCGACGCTCGGGACCGCTTCCGGCCGGGGCCGGCGGGCGACGGTCATCAGCCTGGTGAACGACGAAGGCGTGGTCGTCGGCATCGACTTCGGCCACTCGCACGTGACCGCGGCCGCGGCCACCACGTCCGGCGAGGTGCTGTACCGCTGCGCCGGCACCCTCGACGTGGACCACCGCCCGGGTCCCGCCATGGACCTCGCGGCAGACCTGGCGCGGAGTTGCGTCGAGCGCAGCGGCCACTGTCTGGACGACGTGCTCGGCATCGCGGCCGGCATCCCCGGCCCGCTGGACATCCGCACCCAGGTGGTCCGCCCGCCGACGATCCTCGCCGACTGGGTGGGGCTGGCCCCCGCCGCCGAACTCGCCCGCAGGCTCGGGCATCCGGTGTCGATCGGCAACGACGCCGACATGGGCGCGCGCGGCGAGCAGGCGTACGGCGCCGCCCGCGGTCTCGAGGACTTCCTGTACATCAAGGCCTCCCATGGCATAGGTGCCGGCATCGTCATCGGCGGCCGGCCGTACCGCGGCGCGACCGGGATGGCCGGCGAGATCGGGCACACGCAGATCCCCGACGCCGCCAACTGGTGCCGCTGCGGCAGCCGCGGCTGCCTGGAGACCGTGGTCTCCATCAGCAGCGTCCGCCGGCAGCTCGCGCACGTCCTCGCCACCCACGAGGCCGCGCTCGACGAGAGCGCCGTGCCGCCGCTGTCGCAGCTCAGCGACAACCCGGCCGCCGCCCGGGTGCTGAGCGAGGCGGGGCGGACCGTCGGCCAGGTCCTCGCCGGACTGGTCAACTGCCTCAACCCGTCCGCTCTGGTGCTGGGCGGCGAACTGGGCGCGGCCGGCGAGCCGTTCGCGGCCGGTATCCGCGATTCGGTGGCCCGCTACGCCCAGCCGGCCAGCGCCCAGGCCGCCGAGGTGATCACCGGCCGGCTCGGATCCGAGGCCGAGGTGCGGGGCGCCATCGCCGCCGCCGTGGCCGCCACCAGGACCCGGCGGACGACCGCTTCCTGACGCGGCGGCGAGGCGCCCCGGCACCGCCGGCTCAGCCGCCGGCGGCGTGGAACTCGACCCAGTCGAGGTTGATCCGCCCGCTGTCACCGGCCCCCATGGAGACGGTGACGACCGGGTGGCTGCCGCTGACCGGGATGTCGTCGACGGTGACCGTGCCCCAGCTGTCCCAGCTGTCGGAGACCTTGGGGAAGCCCACCTGGCGCACCGGGTGGCCGTCGACCGACAGCGTCATCGTGCGGGCGTCGCCGTTGGCGTTGGCGTAGCGCAGCGTCAGCGAGCCGGTTCCGGGCGCGGAGGTGGTCCGGTGCAGGGTGTAGGAGGATGCCGCGCCCTCGGACCAGATGCCGTCGATGAAGGCCCGGCCGCTGTAGCCGGTGTGGTTGACGTTGGTCTTGGCGCCCCCGGTGTTGAGCGCGTCCTCCGCCTCGATGTGCCCGGGGTCGGGGCAGCCGTCGAGGGCGGGCGTGCCGGCGGTGTCCGGGCACCGGTCGAGGGAGTCGCGGACGCCGTCGCCGTCCCTGTCCTGGTCGACCGCACCGGTCAGGGTGATCTCGACGGTGTGGCTGCCGCTGAGCGACGCCGGGATGGCGGCGGCGTGCTGCGGCCTGCCGTCGAGGGTGACCGACCGGATCCTGGTACCGGCGCCGTGCAGGGCGATGTCCAGGGTCGCGTCGCGGAAGTGCAGGCCGTGCAAGGTGACGTCGCCCCATCCGGCGGGCAGCGTCGGCGCGAGGGTCAGGGCGTCGTCGCCGAAGCCGAGTCCGAAGACCCCGGAGTCGATCATGTCGAGGAAGGCGGTGGCCGACCATGTCTGGTCGGGCTGCGATCCCCAGTGGAACTTCACGTCGCCGCCGAGCCGCTGGTAGCCGCCGTCGACCACGCCGGTGTGGCCGTTGTAGATCTCCCAGAACCCGCTGTTGGCCTGCGCGAGGTGGGCCAGGTGCGCGGTCTCGGAGGCGAAGGCGGACTGAGCGCCCTGCTGGGCCAGCGCCTTGGCCCACATTCCCTGGACGACGGGCCAGACGATCGCGTTGTGCCGGCCGGGCTGGTCGTCGGAGTAGCGCGCCCAGTTCGGGTAGGTGTCGGGCATGCCCCAGGCCATCTCGGTGGCGTGCGCGAGGACCGACCGCGCCTGGGCGGGGTTGGCGATGCCGAAGATCAGCGCGAACGCGAGCCCGGTGCCCTCCTGGTAGGCGCCGGTGGTGCCGTCCGCCAGCAGCATGTAGTTGTACAGGCCGGTCTTCCGGTTCCAGAAGTGCTTGTTGATGGCCGACTTCAGCGCCTGGGCCTTGGACCGGTAGGCCGAGACCTGCGCGGCGGGCAGACCGAGCCTTGTGGCCATGTTCGCCAGGTTGGTGTAGGCGGCGTAGTAGACCTCGTTGGTGCTGAGGAACATGCCGGTCGCCACCCCGGGCCACGGCATGGAGCCGGTGCTGACCGACTCGGTGGCGTCGGCCGGCGGTGCCGGGTAGCCGGCGATGCCGTCGTTGAAGAAGGACGCGCCGGTGAACAGGCCGTAGGTGGCGTTGTATCCGGCCGTGGTGGCGTGTTCGCGGATGGTCAGGGTGTCGGCCGCCGTCCGGTAGGCGTCCCCCAGGAACGCCCGGTCGCCGGTGACCAGGTAGTGGTTCCACGCGGCGGTGACCCAGATGACCTGGTCCCACTGCTGGTCGTCCTGCTGGATCTGCAGCTTGCCGTCGGCGTCCTTGTCGACCGCCGACCACAGGGTGTTCCGCGCCAGCGCCGGATCGAGCAGGCTGGTGGCGTTCCAGCTGTTCACCGACGCGTCGCGGGTCCAGGGCTGGGGGTAGCCGCCGCCCGCGCGCACGATGCCGACGCCGGGGTCCATCAGGCCGCTCTTGTCGTACACGGCCGGGTCCCAGGTGATGGTGTTGGTCTGCAGCAGGTTCTGCAGCGCCTCCTGGTACGCCGTGCCGTACAGCGCCTGGCTGTCGGGGTGGGCGAACTCCAGCGAGGGGGCGGACGGCGCCGGTGCGGCGTCCCCGCTGCCGGCCGCACCCACCGTGCCGGCTCCGTAGAGCAGGGTGCTGAGCGACACCACGGTGGCCGTGACCAACCCGATGGCACGCCTGCGCCGGTCGACCGTCGATCTGAACCTCATGTCGCACCTTCCTCGGCACCGCATGCGGCAGCACCGGCAAGAGGGGGAGGGTTCGCTTTCCATCCGGAAAAAACATCCGGAGCCAACGGAGTTCGACCGTAGTAAGGAAAAAGTCACGCCGTCAACGGTCCTGCAGCAAGTCGAGCCCGGCCGCACGGCGAACAGCACGAGCAGCACAGAGTGACTGAAGGGGCACCAACACCCGCCCTGCCCTGCGCTTTTGACATGATGTGCGGCGCTTCGGCCCTCGCCGCCGGACGACAGCGCGTACCGCGGGCGCGGCGGTCCACGGCTCGGCGAGGGCGAGAAATTCCTTTCAACGCAAGAACATGTGGGTCTCCTCACCGCTCATGTGATGCCGGGGCGGGCACCGCTCCCCCGGCGCGCGCCGCGGCCAGACGGCGGCGGACCGGCGCGTAGTGGGCGTGGACGGCCCGGGCGAACGCGGCCGCGTCGCCGCTGTGCAGCGCGGCCACCATCGCGCGGTGAGCGGCGACGGTGTCGGCCTGGTCCTGGACGCTGACCATGCTCAGGTGCGGCGCGACGATCTCGTGCACGTCCCAGCAGGCCGAGGACAGCTGCCCGAGGAGTTCGTTGGGGAGGGGTTCGAGCAGCAGCGCGTGGAAGCGCCGGTCGACGGCGATGACGTCGAGGCCCTCACGAAGCCCCTGCTCCATCTCCGCGACCGTGCCGTCGAGCCGCTCCAGGTGCTCCGGCCGCAGCGACGCGATGATCCGGTCCGCCATGCCGCGCTCGACGAGCTCGCGGACGTCGACCAGCTCGGACAGCACCCGGAAGTCGTCCGCGGGGCTGAGCAGTCCGCGGAAGGTCAGGCCCTCGACGAGTGCCGAGAGGCTGAGCCGGCCCACATAGGTGCCGTGGCCGTGCCGGACCTCGACGATGTCCAGCGCGGCCAGCGTCTTCACCGCCTCCCGGATGCTCGACCGGCTCGCCCCCAGGGCCGCGCACAGCTCGTTCTCGGTGGGCAGCGGATCCCCCGGCCGCAGCCGGCTGTCGAGGATGTACCTCTTGATCTCCTCGGTCACCTCGCGCCGCAGTGGCGTTCGGCCGTTGTCGAATCGTGAAATAAGCCGACTCGTCATCCCTTGACGTCCCCTCTGCTGCCAGCTACTTTCAGCCGACAGTACCGGACATCAGATGTCCGATGTTCATCGCCTCGCACATCCGGCGGTGAACCGGCAGTGAACCCGACCCCTCCCGCCTCCCGAGGAGCGAACGTGTTGGAACGGATGACCAAGGACGTCGATCGGCGCGGCTTCCTGCGCATGGTGGGCGCCATGTCGGCGGCCGCCGCCATAACCGGTTCGGTGGCGGCCTGCGGCGGGCCGTCCTCCACCGGCGGCAGCACGCACAGCGGCTCCACCCCGAACGCCGGCGGCACCATCGAGGCCGGCATCTCGTACACGCTGTCCTCGGGCTTCGACCCGATGACCTCGTCCGGCGCCACGCCGGTGGCGGCGAACATGCACGTCTTCGAGGGCCTGGTCGACCTGGACCCGGTGACCCGCGAGCCCTACGCGGCCCTCGCCACCGCGATGCCGCAGCGGGTCGACGGCACCACCTACCGGGCGTCGCTGCGCAAGGGCGCCACCTTCCACGACGGATCGGCGGTCACCGCGGACGACGTGGTCTTCAGCTTCACCCGCATCCTGGACCCGAAGAACGCCTCCCTGATGGTCCAGTTCCTGCCCTTCCTCGACACCGTGCGGGCCGTCGACGCCTCGACCGTCGAGTTCAAGCTGAAGTACGCGTTCCCGCTGTTCCCGACGCGGGTGTCGGTGGTCAAGATCGTGCCGAAGAAGATCGTGCAGGCCGACCAGAAGGCGTTCGACGCCAAGCCGGTCGGCTCCGGTCCCTACCGGCTCGTCGAGGCGACCAAGCAGGACAAGATCGTCTTCGCCCGCTGGGACAAGTACAACGGCTCCCGCCCGGCCAAGGCCGCGGCCATGAACTGGCGGCTGGTGGACAACAACACCGCCCGCGTCAACGCCCTGGTCTCCGGCCGGGTCGAGGCGATCGAGGACGTGCCCTACGTGGACGTCGCGACGGTCAAGGGCAAGGCGGAGACCGAGTCGGTGCAGTCCTTCGGCAACCTCTTCCTGATGTTCAACTACGCACGCAAGCCGTTCGACGACAAGCGCATCCGGCAGGCGCTGCACTACGCGCTCGACGTCGACAAGATCGTCACCACCGCGATGTACGGCCAGGGCATCGCGTCCACCAGCTACCTGCAGCCGAGCCACCCGGACTACCAGCGCGCGGCGACCGTCTACGGCCACGACCCGGCCAAGGCCAAGGAGTTGCTCGCCGCGGCCGGCGCGTCCGGCCTGAAGGTGACGCTGACGACCACCAACACCGGCTGGGTCAGCGACATCGCGCCGCTGATCAAGGAGAGCTGGGACGCGATCGGCGTCAAGACCACGTTGGACGTGGGCGAGTCCTCCGGGCAGTACGCGAAGGTCGACGCGGGCAACTTCCAGGTGATGGCGGCACCGGGCGACCCGTCGGTCTTCGGCAACGACGCCGACCTGCTGCTCAGCTGGTTCTACGGCGCCGGGGTGTGGACCACCAAGCGCTTCCGCTGGGCCGGTTCGCCGCAGGACGTCCAGGTGCGGGGCCTGCTCGACCAGGCCGCGCGGACGTCCGACGAGACCGCCCGCAGCCGGTACTGGGGCCAGGTGATCGACGTCATCGCCGACCAGGCGGTGCTGTACCCGATCGTGCACCGCAAGCTGCCGACCGCGTGGGAGTCGGCGAAGCTCAGCGGCTTCAAGCCGCTGCCCACCACCGGCCTGTCCTTCCTGGGCGTGTCCACCACCTGACCGGCCCGGGCCGGCCCGCACGCGGGCGGCCCCCGCATTCGGGGCCGCCCCGCCGGGCCGGCCCGGCGCCGCCCCCCTTCCCGCAACCACGGTTCCCCCGCAACCAAGGACTCCCGATGCTCCTCTTCCTCCGGCTCGCGCTGCGGCGTGTGGCGATGCTGCCGGTGATGGTCCTGGGCGTCGCCGCGCTGGTGTTCGCGGTGATGCAGTTCTCACCCACCGACCCGGCCTACAACGCCCTCGGCGACAGCGCCACCCCGCAGGCCCGGGCCGCCTTCGCCGCGGCCAACGGCCTCGACGACCCGCTGCCGGTGCGCTACGTGCACTTCCTGGACCGGCTGCTGCACGGCGACCTCGGCGTGACGGTCCCGCCCAGCCAGCCGGTCGCGGACCGGATCTCCACCGCGTTCCCGCTCACCCTCCAACTCACCCTGCTCGGCCTGGTGATCGCGATCGTGCTCGCCCTGGCCCTCGGCGTCACCGGCGCGCTCTGCCGGGACCGCTGGCCGGACCAGCTGACCCGGGTGCTGTCGATCTCCGGCGTCGCGATCCCGTCCTTCCTGGTCGGCATCGTGCTGATCCAGGAACTGGCGCTCGACCACCCGGTCTTCCCGACCGGCGGCTACGTCAACCCGGGAGACTCGTTCACCGGCTGGCTGAAGTCGATGGCGCTGCCCTCGATCGCGCTCGCCGTCCCGGTCGCGGCGGGCCTGGCCCGGCTGGTGCGCACCTCGATGGTCGCCGAGCTCGACCGCGACTACGTCCGCACGGCCAGGGGCAACGGATTGCCGCCCTCGGTGGTCATCCGCGGGGTGCTGCGCAACGCCATGGTCACCCCGCTCACCGTGCTCGGCCTGCGGGTCGGCTATCTGCTGAGCGGTGCCGTGGTCATCGAGCAGATCTTCGACCTGCCCGGCATGGGCCAGCTGATCGTCCAGGGGGTCACCGGCGGCGACGTCGCGCTGGTCCAGGGCACCGTCCTCACCATCGCGGTGGTGTTCCTGGTCGTCAACATCATCTCGGACCTCGTCGTCCTGCTCGTCAACCCCCGCGTCAGGACGGTGTGACATGCGTACCGGATTCCTCCGCAGCCTGGCCCGGCCGGGCATCTCGTTCCGCCGGCTGCCCGTGGCGTCACGGATCTCCCTCGGCGTGCTGGTCGTCCTGGCGCTGGCCGCCGCGTTCGGGCCGATGCTCACCCAGGACCCGCTGACCACCGGCATCCCCGTGCAGGCGCCGAGCGGCTCCCACTGGTTCGGCACCGACCGGCTCGGCCGGGACGTGTTCGCGCGCGTCGTGGGAGGCGCGCGCTACTCCCTGCTCATCGGGCTCGGCGCGACCCTGGTCGCCCTGCTCGCCGGCAGCGTGCTCGGAGCGTTCGCGGCGACCGCCCGCAAGGCGGCCGACGAGACGGTGATGCGGGCGCTCGACGTGGTGATGGCCTTCCCGCCGATCGCGCTCGCCGCGGTGCTGGTCACGATCTTCGGCACGAGCGTGCCGGTGCTCGTCCTCACCATCGCCTTCGTCTACGTGCCGATGCTCACCCGCGTGGTGCGGGCCAACGTGCAGGCGCAGTACGGCGAGGACTACGTCGCGGCGGAGAAGGTGATCGGTGCCCGGCGCTCGTTCATCGTCGTACGGCACGTGGCCGCCAACTGCGCCGCTCCGGTCGCGGTGTTCGCCACCGTCCTGGTCGCCGAGGCGATCGTGTTCGAGGCGAGCCTGTCGTTCCTCGGCGCCGGCGTCCAGCAGCCCAACCCCAGCTGGGGCAACGTGGTGTCGTACGGGCAGCAGATCCTGCAGGCCGGCGGCTGGTGGGCGGCGATCTTCCCGGGCCTGGCGATCCTGGCCACGGTCCTGGCACTCAACGTCCTCGCCGAGGGGCTGACCGACGCGTCGGTCGCACCGTCCTCGTCGCGGGCCGCGGCACCGGCCGAAGCGGTCGCCGCACCCGCGCCGGCGCCCGATGCGGCGAAGGCCGACGTGGCCACGGAGGCCGCCGGCCCCGGCGACGACGTGCCGGCCGACCCGTCATCGGCCGCCGGCTCCGCACCCGCGCCCGCGGGCGCGCCTGCCGCCGCTCCCCCGCAGGACGGCGTGACGGCCTCGCTCGCCGCGCTCGCCCGGCGCATCACGGAGCGGCCCGTGGGCCCGGACCCGGTGGCGGCGAGCGCACCCGAACTCCTCGCGGTGCGCGACCTGTCGATCCGCTTCCCCGACCGCTACGGCGACGTCGCGGTGGTCGACGGGATCTCGTTCAGCGTGCGCGAGGGCGAGACGCTGGGCCTGGTCGGCGAGTCCGGCTGCGGCAAGTCCGTCACCAGCCTGGCGATCATGGGCCTGCTGGCCCGCAACGCCACGGCGAGCGGCACGGTGGACTACCGCGGCCGGAACCTGCTGGCGATGGACGCCCGGGAGCGGCGCGCGCTGGCCGGCCACGAGATCGCCATGGTCTACCAGGACGCGATGTCGTCGCTGAACCCGTCGGTCCTGGTCGGCCGGCAGCTGCGGCAGCTCACCTCCCGGGGCGGCTCGAAGTCCCCTGCGGAACTGCTGGAACTGGTCGGGCTCGCGCCCGACCGCACGCTGCGCAGCTACCCGCACGAGCTGTCCGGCGGGCAGCGCCAGCGCGTGCTGATCGCCATGGCGCTGTCGCGCGACCCGCGGCTGCTCATCGCCGACGAGCCGACGACGGCGCTGGACGTCACGGTCCAGGCCCAGGTCGTGGAGCTGCTGGTCAGGCTACGCGACGAACTCGGGTTCGCGATGGTGCTGGTGTCGCACGACCTCGCGCTGGTCGGCGACCTGGCGCACCGGGTCGCGGTGATGTACGCGGGCCAGCTGTGCGAGCTGGGCGCCACCCGGTCGGTGCTGACCGACCCCGCGCACCACTACACCCGCGGCCTGCTCGGCTCGGTGGTCTCCCTGGAGGCCGGGGCCGACCGGCTGCACCAGATCCGCGGTGTGGTCCCGGCGCCGCAGGCGTTCGACGCCGGCTGCCGGTTCGCCTCGCGGTGCGCGGCGGCCACCGAGCTGTGCCGGACCACGCCGCCCCCGCGCGCCGACCGGGCGCCGGGCCACGGCCTCGCCTGCCACCACCCCGCACCGGCCGTCCTCGAAGGGAGCCTGCGATGAACCGCCCCACCGCTGCCGACGGGCAGCCGGTCCTGCAGCTGGCCGGCGTGCACGTCCGGCACCGCGCCCGCACCGGCGGGCTGCTGCACCGCGACACGGTGCACGCGCTCACCGACGCCGATCTGGAGGTCCGCAAGGGCGAGATCGTCGGGCTGGTGGGCGAGTCGGGCTGCGGCAAGTCGACGCTGGCCAAGGTGCTGACGGGCCTGGGCAGGCCGTCCGAGGGCACGGTGTCCTTCCGCGGCGAGGACCTGTGGACGATGCCGGCCGCCCGGCGGCGCCGGGAGTTCGGCTCGTCGGTCGGCATGGTGTTCCAGGACGCCTCGACCGCGCTCAACCCGCGGATGCCGGTCGGCCGGATCCTGCGCGACCCACTGGACGTGCACGGGCGCGGCACCCGCGCCGCGCGCGAGCAGCGCGTCGACGAACTCCTCGACCTGGTCGGGCTGCCGGGCCATGTGCGCGGCAGCCTGGCGAGCGGGCTGTCCGGCGGCCAGCGGCAGCGGGTGGCGATCGCCCGGGCGCTGGCCCTGGAGCCGGACGTGATCGTCGCCGACGAGCCGACCAGCGCGCTGGACGTCTCGGTCCGCGCGCAGGTCCTCAACCTGCTGGTCGACCTGCGCGAGCGGCTGGGCCTGGGCATGGTCTTCATCTCCCACGACATCCAGACGGTGCGCTACCTGGCCGACCGGATCGCGGTGCTGTACCTGGGCCGGATCGTCGAGGAGGGCCCGGCCGCCGAGGTCGCCGGCGCGCCCGCGCACCCGTACACCAGGGCACTGCTGTCCGCCACGCCGAGCCTGCTGTCGGCCGGCGAGCGGATCGTGCTCACCGGCCGCGTCCCGTCCGCCACGCACCCGCCGTCGGGCTGCCCCTTCCGCACCCGGTGCTGGAAGGCGACCGACGAGTGCGCCACCACCTTCCCCGCCGCGAGCGGCCCGCAGGGCCACCGGCGGCACTGCATCCACCCGGAAACCCCTGCAAGGAGCACCGCATGACCATCCGGCAGACCCGCTTCACCGGAGTCGTCCCCCCGGTCGTCACCCCGCTGACCGCCGAGGGCGAGATCGACACCGCGTCGCTGGAGCGCCTGGTCGGCTTCCTGATCGAGGGCGGCGTGGACGGGCTGTTCGCGCTGGGCAGTTCGGGCGAGACGGCGTATCTGACCGAGTCCGGGCGCACCCGGGCCCTGGAGGTCGTCGTCAAGGCGGCCGGCGGCCAGGTCCCGGTGATCGCCGGGTGCATCGAGACGACCACCGCCCGCGTCGTGGAGCGCGCCGCGATCGCCCGCGGGCTCGGCGCGGACGCCGTGGTCGCCACCGCGCCCTTCTACACCCGCACCCATCCGGCGGAGATCGAGCGGCACTTCCGGCAGATCGCTGCCGAGGCCGAACTGCCGCTGCTGGCCTACGACATACCGGTGTGCGTGCACAGCAAGCTGGACACCGGGATGCTGCTGGAGCTGGCCGCGGACGGCGTGCTGGCCGGGGTCAAGGACTCCAGCGGCGACGACGGCGCCTTCCGCTACCTGTGCCTGGGTGCCGCGGAACTGCCCGGGTTCTCGGCGCTCACCGGGCACGAGGTGGTGGTCGACGCGATGCTGCTCGGCGGCGCGGACGGCGTGGTGCCGGGCCTGGGCAACGTCGACCCGCACGGTTACCGTCGCCTGATGGACGCTGCACGCGCGGACGACTGGGCCACCGCCCGGCGGGAGCAGGACCGGCTCGCCGAGCTGTTCCGGATCGTCACCGTCGCCCGGGACACCTCCGGTACGGCCGCGGGTCTGGGCGCCTTCAAGACCGCGCTGATGCTGCGCGGCGTGATCGCCAGCAACGCGGTGAGCGCGCCGATGGCCCCGCTGGACGCCGACGAGACCGCGGGCGTGCGGCGCATCCTCGACACGGCGGGACTGCTGTGACGGCGGTCGCCGGGGTCGACATCGGCGGCACCAAGATCTCGGCCGGGCTGGTGGCCCGGGACGGGACGCTCGGACGCACCGTCACCGTGCCGACACCCGGCGCCGACGGGCCGGGCGCGGTGCTCGCCGCGGCGGCCGGCGCGGTGCGCCGGCTGGGCGAGCCGGTGGCGGCCGTGGGGGTCGGCAGCGCCGGCGTGGTCGATCCGGTCGCCGGCGTCATCGTGTCGGCCACCGACGCGCTGCCGGGCTGGGCGGGCACGGACCTGCGCGGCGGGCTGCGGGCCCTGCTGGGCGTGCCGGTCGCGGTGGAGAACGACGTGCACGCGCACGCCCTGGGCGAGGCGTGGACCGGCGCCGCGGTCGGCGGGCGGACGGTCCTGCTGGTCGCGGTGGGCACCGGCATCGGCGGTTCGCTGCTCGCCGGCGGCGCGGTGCACCACGGGGCGCGGAACGTCGCCGGGCACGTCGGCCACCTGGCCGCGCCGGCCGCGGCCGGCCGGCCGTGCACCTGCGGCGGCGCGGGGCACGTGGAGGCAGTGGCCAGCGGGCCCGCGCTGCTGGCCGCCTACCGGCGGCACGGCGGCGACCCGGCCGCGGCCGGCCTGCACACCGTCGCGGAACTCGCCCGCCAGGGCGACGCGCTGGCCGCCGGCACGCTCGCCGAGGGCGCCGCGGCGCTGGGCGAGGTGCTCGGCGGGCTGGCGAACGTGCTGGACCCGGACGCCGTCCTGATCGGCGGCGGCGTCAGCGCCTGCGGGGACGTCTGGTGGCGGCCGCTGCGCGCCGCGTTCGCCGCCGCGCTGCTCCCCCCGCTGCGTCCCCTCCGCCTGACCCCCGCCCGGCTCGGCCCCTCGGCCGCGGTGATCGGCGCCGCCCGCCTCGGCTGGGCGGAGCTGGGGGAACGGCCGGACGACGTCGACCCGCCCGGCCTGCCGGGCGGTGCGGTGGTGGGCTGGTGAGCGCGGAGGCGCTGGAGCGGCTGCGGGGGCGGCTGGTGGTGTCCTGCCAGGCGTATCCCGGCGAGCCGCTGCGCGACCCCGACGCGATGCGGCGGATGGCGCTGGCCGTCATCGAGGGCGGGGCGGCCGGGATCCGGGCGCAGGGCATCGCGGACCTGGAGGCGATCCGGGCGGCAACCGACCTGCCGCTGATCGGCCTGTGGAAGGACGGGGCGTCGGGCGTGTTCATCACCCCGACCGCCGCGCACGCCCTCGCGGTCGCCCGCACGGGCGCCGACATCGTCGCGCTGGACGCCACCGGGCGGCCGCGGCCGGACGGCAGGCCGCTGGCCGAGTCGATCGACGCGGTGCACCGGGCCGGGCGGCTGGTGATGGCGGACGTGGCCACCGAAGAGGAAGGGCTGCGCGCCGCCGGGCTCGGGGCGGACGTCGTCGGCACCACCCTGTCCGGCTACACCGCGGACGCACCGCGCCTGCCCGGGCCCGACCTGGGACTCGTCGAGCGCCTCTCCCGGGCCCTGGACGTCCCGGTCGTCGCGGAGGGGCGCATCCACACACCCGAGCAGGCCCGTGCCGCGATGGCGGCCGGCGCGTTCGCGGTGGTCGTCGGCACCGCGATCACCCATCCGACCACGATCACCGGGTGGTTCGCGCGGGCCGTCGGCAACGGACAGCCCGGCCAGGGGGCCTGAGGCCCCGTCCGAGGAACCCGGTGCCGGGCCGCTGACATCGCGTCAGCGGCCCGGCACCGGGTTCCGTCATGTCCGGGCAGTGCGCCTCGCGGTGCGTCAACGCCCGGGCCGTTCACGGCCCTTGACCATGCGGCGGGGGCACCCCTACCGTCATGGGCATCAGACATCTGACGTCATCTGTTCAACTGTTCTGCGCGTCGTGTTCCCCTTGCGCGGGGTCGGGCCCGGCCCCGCGCAACGGTGAACACACCCCCCACGTCCCGCGGTGCCCGGCCCTTCGGGCGGCACCCTGCCCTGCGCCTGGCCCGCGGGCCCTTCCGACGAATGCGAGCGAATCCTTGAGACTCTCCCGTGGATCCCTGCGGCACCGCGCCCTCGCGGCGACCGCCACGCTCGGGGTGGCGGCGGCCGCGGTGCTCGTCGCCCAGGCGCCGGCGAGCGCCGCCACCGGCCAGTCGGCGGTCGTCAGCCAGGACTGCGCCTCCGGTGGCCGCATCCAGGAGACCGTCGTCAACGCCACCTCCACCCCGACGACCTTCACCCTGACCTGGCCCGGCGCCGGCACCTGGACCGCGAACGTCGCGGCGCACGACAGCGGGCACTTCTTCTTCACCAAGCCGACCGGCACCGCGTACACGTTCACCACCACCACGCCCCAGGGCTACGCGAGCACGGTCAGCGGCACCCTCGACTGCGCCTCCGCGCTGCACGCCCTGGTCAGCATGGAGTGCCCCCGCAACGCCGACGGCTCGCTGCCGGCCACCCACCGGCTGCGCCTGACGCTCGACAACCGCACCTCCGCCGCCCGGACCTTCACCGTCGCCTGGCCCGGCCGCCCGTACGGTCCGTGGACGGTGACCGTGCCCGCCATGTCCGGCGACAGCAGCCTGTACTGGACGGTCCCCAACGGAACGCCCTACACCTTCACCACGACCGCCGGCGACTGGAGCCGCACCGAGTCCGGCACGGCCACCTGCGGCCTGGGCGCGGGCACCCCGGGCATGAACGCCCAGACGGTCCTCACCACCGGCACCCCGATCAGCGGCGTCAACACCCTCGCCGCCGA
Source organism: Streptomyces sp. NPDC020917 (assembly GCF_044333795.1). NCBI lineage: Bacteria > Bacillati > Actinomycetota > Actinomycetes > Kitasatosporales > Streptomycetaceae > Streptomyces > Streptomyces sp. NPDC020917. The sequence goes on from NZ_JBIRRR010000005.1 coordinate 98,514, forward strand.
CGGGGTCTCGTACACCACCACGACGGCCACCGCGAAGTCCGTCCGCATCCCGGCGCTCGCGGTGACCGCGTCCGGCACCGTCATCGCCACGATGGACGCCCGCATCGACGGCGGCTCGGACCTCGGCGGCGGCACCAACAACATCCAGATCGCGATGGCCCGCAGCACCGACGGCGGCACCACCTTCTCCGCGCCGCGGATCATCGCCCACCCGGCGACCACGACCGAGGGCTACGGCGACCCCAGCCTGCTCGTCGACCGCGCCACCGGGCGGGTCTTCTGCTTCTTCACCTACGCGCCGAAGGTGGGGGTCGGCTACTACGGTTCGGTGCCCGGCGACACCTCGGCCGGCAGCACCACCAACACCCACGTCATGTACGTCACGTCGGACGACGACGGCGCCACCTGGAGCGCCCCGGTCGACCTCAACCCGTCCGTCAGGAACGCGGCGTGGGCCGGCATGTTCGCCTCCTCCGGCCACGGGATCCAGCTCGCCGACGGCCGCCTGGTCCAGCCGCTCGTCTACCACGACACCGCCGGCGACCACGCCGCCAACCTCTACTCCGACGACGACGGCGCCACCTGGCACGCCGGCACCTCCGCGGGTACCGGCGTCAACGAGAGCAAGGCCGTGCAGCGCGGCACCGGGAAGGTCGTGCAGAACATGCGCAACAACGCCGGCGGCAACCGCTGGTACGCCACCGCGGGCGACAGCGGCGCGTCCGACGTCGCCTCCGCGTACGGCACCGCCTGGAACTCCGGGCTGCTGGACCCGGGCTGCAACGGCGACGAGATCTCCTACACCCGGCCGGGCGCCGTGGACGCGCAGCACCACCCGCTGCTCAGCGGCACGGCGGTGCTGAGCAACGCCGCCACCGCGGACAACGCCACCCGGCAGGACATCACGGTCCGGATCAGCCACGACGACGGCGCCAGCTGGCCGCACGAGGCCCTGCTCAGGGCCGGCAGCGGCGGCTACTCCACCACGGCCGTGCTGCCCGGCGGCGGCATCGCCGACCTGTACGAGATCGGCAGCACCGGAGGCATCGTCTACACCGCTTTCACCACGGCCTGGGTGGAGGGCGACTGACGCCCGGTCACCGGCCGTCGCACTGAGCGGGTGGCCCCGGCCGGTTCGTCCGGCCGGGGCCACCGGCAGGTCAGGCGGCTATCCGAGGTGCCGGCGCAGCCAGGCGAGCTTCTCGGCCAGGTGCAGCTCGGTGCCGCCCTCGTGGCCGCTGAACTCGTAGACGCTCACGTCCTTCGGGCCCCCGTACCGGTGGTACGCGGTGAAGCAGGTGGAGGGCGGGCAGATCGGATCCATCATGGCGACGGAGAACAGCGAGGGCGCGGTCGCCCGCTCCACCAGCAGCGCCGCGTCGAAGTAGGACAGCGTCCTGAAGACGTCCTCGGTCCGGTCGGCGTGCAGCCGCAGGTACGCGGCGATCTCGGTGTACGGCGGCTGGCCGGCGATCTCCGCGCCCCGGCGGAAGTTGCACAGGAACGGCACGTCGGCCAGGACGCCCGCGAGGCCCTGCACCAGGCCGGCGGCGGCCAGCGCGATGCCGCCGCCCTGGCTGACGCCGGTGACGGCGATGCGGTCCGGGTCGACCATCGGCAGCGCCCGGGCGGCGGCCACGCAGCGCACCGCGTCGACGTAGACGCGCCGGTAGTAGAACGTCTCCGGCGACTCGATGCCGCGGGTGAGGAAGCCGGGCACGCAGCCGGCGTTCTGCGGCGCGGCGTCGTCGGTCGCGCCGGGAGCCGCCGACCAGCCCTGCCCGCGGGTGTCCATCACCAGGTGCGCGTAACCGGCGCAGGCGTAGGTGAGGTTCTCGTGCGGAAGCCCGCGGCCCCGGCCGTACCCCAGGAACTCCACGACGCAGGCGAGCGGTCCCGCCGCGCCGGCCGGCACCCGCAGCCAGCCGCGCACCGGCCGGCCGTCGAATCCCGCGAACGTGACGTCGTAGGTGTCCACCAGGGCCAGCCCGTTGGGCACGGGCGTCACGACCGGGTCGGCCCCCGCGGTCCCTGCGGCCCCGGCCTCCGCCAGCGTGCGCGCCCAGAAGTCCTCGAAGTCCTCGGGCACGGCGAGGTCCGGCCGGTACTCCCGGCATTCGGCGAGCGACAGGTCGGTCAGGGGCATGGTGACTCCTCGCGTCGGCAGGCGCATCAGCGCCTCAGGAGTACATAGGATATCTGACATCAGATGTTCTCCCTCAACCGCTTCTCCGGTGACGGGCCTGGTCAGACCGCCGGGAACCGCGGGTGGGAGGAGTGCGAGGAGGGAGACGCAGGGGCCGAGCGGGTCAGCCTGCGGTGCCGCGGGCGCGCGCCGCGGCGATACGGCGGCGGACCGGCCGGTAGTGCGTCTGGATCGCCCGGTCGAAGGCTGCCAGATCGGCGTCCCGCACGGCGTCGACGATGTCCCGGTGCACGGCCACGATGCCGGCCTCGTCCTGCTTGGTGACCACCTGCAGGTGCGGGGCGACGAGCGCGTAGACGTCCCAGCACACCGAGGAGAACTGGCTGATCAGCTCGTTCTCCAGGGACTCCAGCAGCAGCGCGTGGAAGCGCCGGTCGGCCTCGACGGTGTCCTCGCCGTCGGCAAGCCGCCGTTCCATCTCCGCCACCAGGTCCTCGAGGGCGGCGATGTGGTCGGAGTGCAGGGTGTCGAGGATCCGCTGGCCCATGCCGCGTTCCATCAGCTCGCGGACGTCGACGAGTTCCTCGAGCACCTTGAAGTCGTCGCCGGGGCTGAGCATCGCGCGGAACGTGAGCCCCTCGACCAGGGCCGACATGCTGAGCCGCCCGACGTAGGTGCCGTGCCCGTGCCGCACTTCCACGATGTCGAGCGCGTCGAGCATCTTCACGGCCTCGCGCACGCTGGACCGGCTCGCGCCGAGCGTGTCGCACAGCTCGTTCTCGGTGGGGAGCAGATCACCGGGGCGCAGCCGGTTGTCGATGATGTACCGCTTGATCCGCTCGGCGACCTCCTGGCGCCGCGACGACCGCGCGCCATTGGTTGCCGCCATCGGCGGAGTCACCACCCCATGCCCCTCTCCTCGCACGACTGCAGCCAGGTTATCAGCAGGACACGGCGACATCAGATGTCGGCGCACCGCCGCCGGTCCGCCGTCACGGGGGCGCGAGGTGGTCCCGGCCCGCGTGCTCGTCGATCAGGCGGTGCAGGCGGGCCGGCACGTCGAAGAAGACGAGGGCCGCCATGAGGAGGGTCAGCGAGAACGTCAGCACCGCGAGGGCCGTGCCGAGCGACACGCGCTCGGCGATCCGGGCGCCGATGACCGGCGCCACCGCACCGCCCAGGGCGCCGACGTTGTAGGTGAAACCGAGCCCCGCGGCACGGCGCTCGGCCGGGAAGTGCCCGCCGATCCAGCGCGGCAGCAGTCCCGACGCGCCGAAGCTGGTCGCCTGGAGCACGAACAGCAGCACGCCGAGCACCGCGAGGTCGTGCCGGACCGCGAAGACCGGGAAGACGAACGCCAGCGACGCCGTCAGGCTGAGCGCGAACGCCCGGGGCGCGCCGAGGCGGTCGCCGGTGAAGCCGGCGAGGACGCAGCCGGCGACGGTCCCGAAGCCGGCGTAGAACAGCACGTCCCGGACCTCGTCGGGCGTGTAGTGCAGCTCGGTCTTCAGATAGGTCGGCAGCAGCGCCTGGATCGGCCAGGTGGCGAGGAACCCCACGAACACCACGGCGATCAGGGCCAGGAACAGCGCCCAGCCGCGCCGGCCGCCGAGCTGCACCCCGAGGGCCGCCAGGCACGCCGCGGCGACCACCGCGGCGGCGGGTGCGGCGGCTCCCGCGGTCCCGGTGAAGACCGCGAGCAGCGAGGCGAGCGCGGCCGCGCTCAGCGCGGCGTTGGCCCAGGCGCGCGCGGCGGTCGCGAACAGCGGCCGGAAGGGGCTGGGGCGGACGGCCGTCTCGGCGATCGCCTCCTCCCAGTCCCGCGCCTCGGGCAGCGCCCTGCGCATCCACAGCGCCACGGCCGCGGGCAGCGCGCCGAGGTAGAACATCCAGCGCCAGCCCAGGGACGGCACGACCCAGGTGTAGACCTGGGCGGCGAGCACGGTGCCGACGGAGTAGCCGGCGATCAGGAAGCCGCTGGCGCGACCGCGCAGCCGGGCCGGCCAGCTCTCCATCACGTACGCCGCGCTGGCGCTGTACTCGCCGGCCATGCCGAGCCCGATGACCAGGCGGGCGGCGAACAGGCTCGCGTAGTTCCCGGCGAAGCCGCAGGCCAGGGTGCCGAGCGAGAACAGCAGGATGCTGGTGGTCATCGCGGTGCGCCGGCCGTAGCGGTCGCCGAGGCCGCCGATCGCCATGCCGCCGATCCAGCGGGTGACGAAAGCGGCCGAGACCAGCGAGGCGGCCTCGACCGCGGTCAGCCCGAAGGCGCTGCGCACCTCGGTGAGCACCAGGGTGATCAGGACGAAGTCGAAGCCGTCGAGGACGTACCCGAGCCATGCGGCCAGGAACGACGTCCAGCCGCTCCGGCCCACCTCCCGGTACCAGGGGACGGCGGGCGCGGCGGGCTTCGGGTGGCTCATGGTCCCCCCAGCATGCCCGGCGCGTGCCCCGCAGGCCCGCAGCGACGGCGCAGGTGCGCGGGCGTCGCCGGGCGGCACTGCGGGCCGGCGGCCCTCTGCCGGGTCCAGCCGTGGCGGGCCCCGGCCGATGGCCCGAGAATGGGAGCGGCTCTGACGGCGCGAGGGGAGCACTCCCATGACCACAGCCTGGGACCTGATGATCGTCACCAGGGACGGCGCGGGCGGGCCCGTCGATCCTGACGACCTGTCCCTCGCCCTTGCCGGTGCGGAACTGCTGGACCTGATGGAAGCGGGTGCGGCGTCCCTGGACGGCGACCGGATCGTTCCCGGGCTGCCGACGTCCACCCGCGACGCCCTGCTGGACCAGGCGGCCGGGTCGCTGCAGCGGGAGCGGCCGCACGAGAGCGTCGGCGCCTGGCTCTGGCGCCGCGGCGAGCGGCTCTCCTCGGCCTATCTGGCCGGGCTGGAGACGGAGGGCTACGCCGTGCGGGCGCGGCACCGCTGGGTGCCGATCCGCTCCGACGACCCGTCCCTGGTCGACTCCCCGGCCCGCGAGCACGCGGCCGAGCGCTGGGCGTCGGGCGAGCCGGTGCTGTCCGTGCTCGCCGCCGCGGCCGGCGTCCCGGACCGTGAACCCGACGTCGCGGGTCACCTTCCCGACGACGTGACCACCGTGCTGGCGGCGGTCGGCAACGCGGTGACGGAACTGGAGGCCGTGCGGCAGCGGCGGCGCGTCGAGCAGCAGGCGTTCGACAACATCTGGCGCGCGCCGTAGGGCGTGCGCGCCGCTGGGTGCCGGGCGGCCGCGGTTCAGCCCGTCATGGTGAGGACGACACGGAACCGGGCCTCGCCGGACATCATCCGCTCGTAGGCGCGGGGCGCCTCGTCCAGCGGGAACACCTCGTCGGAGGGGTGGATCGACCGGTCGACGGCGAACCTGAGGTTGTCCTCGTTCTCGATCGCGGTGCCGGTGAGGTTCCCGCGTACGACGCGCGTGCCGAAGATGAGCTCGCTCGTGCTCAGTTGGAGCGGATCGGGGGCGGCCCCGACCACGACCAGCTGGCCGCGCGGGGCGAGCCCGGCCACGAGCGGCGACATCGACGCGCCGGAGGCGGCGGTCGCGACGACGAGCGCCGCCCCGCCGAACCGCTGCAGGGCGTCGCCCGGGGCCGCCTCGGTGCTGTCGACGTACTCCTGGGCGCCCAACTCGCGGGCGAGCGCGGCCTTCTGCGGGCCGCGGGCGACGGCCACCACGCGGTACCCCATCGCGCGGGCGTACTGCAGGCCCAGGTGGCCCAGGCCGCCGATGCCCTGCACGGCGACCAGCGCACCGGGCCGCACGGCGGCCGAGGCCAGCGCGTTGTAGACGGTCAGGCCCGCGCACAGCAGGGGGGCGCCGCGGGGAACGTCGAGGCCGGGTGGGAGCCGGACGAGACCGGTCGCCCGCGCGTAGACCACCTCGGAGTATCCGCCGTCGACGTCGGTGCCGGTGCTGGGCTGGTCGGAGCAGTTGACGAAGTCGCCGCGCCGGCACGCCTCGCACACGTTGTCCTGGCCGCCGAGGTAGCCGACGCCGACCCGCTCGCCGACCCGCCAGCCGGCCCCCGCGCCGTCGCCGAGCGCCTCGATGGTGCCGATGATCTCGTGTCCGGGCACGACCGGGGTCTCGGGGTCCGGCCGCAGTCCCTCGACGGCCAGTACGTCGCTGTGGCAGACGCCGCACGCGTCGACCCGGATGCGCGCCTGCCCGGGTTCCGGCTCCTTGCGGATGCGTTCGACCGCGGTGAACTGCCGCTGTCCCGCGACCGTCCAGGCGCGGTAGGTCTCCCCGGTCATGACGGCGGCTCCGTGCCGGCCTGCTCGCTGACCATGTAACGGGCGTACCAGCCCGGCCAGTCGGGGTCCTCGCGGCCGATGCGCTTCTCGTGCTCGCCGTGCGCGGCGGCGGCCCGCCGCATCGCGCCGGCCAGGTCCCCGGCCGAGGCGAACGCCGTGGTCGCGGGGTCCAGCCGGCCGGGCAGCCGGGTGGTGATCTCCTGCAGGACGAAGCCGTTGCCGTCGGGGTCGCTGAAGGACAGGAACGAACCGTAGCTGCCGTGCTGCGGATCGGGTCCCGGCACGCGCGCGTCGGTCCCGGCATGGTGGAAGACGCCGCCGGCGTCGTGGAACACCTCGCTGGGGTCGGCACCGTGCCGGGTCAACTCCTCGTGGGCGGCCCGGATGTCGTCCACGATCAGGTGCAGTCCCTCTGCCGAGCCCGGGGCCTGGTCGGTGAGCGAGGAGCCGAAGATGACCGAGGCCGGCGAGCCGGGTGGGGTCACCTGCACCACCCGGAACTTCTCGTCCGGCGCGACGTCCGCGTCGAGCCGCCAGCCCAGCGCCGTGTAGAAGTCCTTGGCCCGGTCGACGTCGGACACCGGCACGACGACGACCTCGAGTTTCATGTCCATGGGATGCGCCTTCCGTCTCGCCCGGCCGTACGCCGCGGCCCGCCTGCGGCCATCAGCCGAGGATCTTCATCAGCCGCTCCGCGAGAACGGCGGCGGAGTGCGGGTTCTGGCCGGTGATGAGGTTGCGGTCCTCCACCATGTACGGCTGCCACATCTCGCCGCGGCTGAAGTCGACGCCGACCTTCTCCTTGATGTCCGTCTCCAGCAGCCAGGGGGCCCGGGGCGCAAGGCCGACGGCCTCCTCCTCGTCGTTGGTGAAGCAGGTGACGCGGTAGCCCTTGAACGGCGACTCGCCGTGGATCCTGGTGGACAGGATCGACGCGGGCGCGTGGCAGACGATCGCGAGCGGCCTTCCCGAGGCGAGCTGGGCCGTCAGCAGCCGGCCCGCGTCGGCGTCGAACGCCAGGTCCGCCATGGGGCCGTGGCCGCCCGGGAGGTAGACCGCGTCGTAGTCCTCGAGGCGGACGTCCGACAGTTGCAGCGGCCGCCGCATCACCTCGGCGTCGCGGATGATGGCCTCCAGGTCCAGCGCGCCCTGCTCGCCGCCGGCCATCGAGGGGCGCAGGCTCATCATGTCGACGTTGGGTGTCACACCGCCGGGTGTCGCGACCACGACCTCGTGGCCGGCGTCCGTGAGTGCCTTGTACGGCATCGCGAACTCCTCGGCCCAGTAGCCCGTCGCATAGCGGGTGCCGTCCTTGAGCACCCAGTACGTGGCTCCGCTCACGATGAACAGCACCTTGGCCATCGCTCGTCCGCCTCCTCCGACCCCTTCGGCACGCGGGGAGATTCCGTCGATTCGGTACGAATAGACCTCTCACCACCGTAGGCACGCCGTCGACCGGGCGCATGCGGGCGCGCTGCGGCGGGGCGCCGCCGTCCGGCGAGGACCGCCCAACGCTCAGTCCCCGAGCAGCTGTTGGCCGCCGTCGATGTCGTACGTCGCGCCGGTGAGCGCGTCGTTGACCATCAGGTGCAGCGCGAGGGCGGCCACGTCCTCCGGCCCTACCACCCGGCCGATCGGCAGGGTCTTCCTCAACTGCTCGCGCCGGGCGTCGAGTCGGTCGCCGAGGAGGGCGGCCGACAGCGGCGTGTCCACGAAGCCGGGGGCGATCAGGTTGACCCGCACCGGGGCGATCTCCAGCGCCAGGTTGGCGGTCATCGCCGGCAGCGCCGCGGTGACGGCGCCGATCACGGCCATGCCGGGTGCGGGCCGCCGGCCCCCGGTGCCGCCGATGAACAGCACGGTCCCGCCCGGCCGGACCTTCTCGCGCGCCGCGCGCGCCGCCGCCAGCATCATCGCGATGCGCGCGCCGAAGTCGCGCGCGGCCTCGGTGACGTCGATCTCGTCCAGCGGCGTGTACGACGGACTGCCCGCCGTGACCAGCACGTGGTCGACCCGGCCGGGCAGTTCCCGCAAGTACCGTTCCAGGCGGCCGGCGTCCATGGCGTCGAACGCGGTGGTGCTCACCGCGTTCAGCTCGCGCCCGACCCGCTCCAGGCGGGCGGCGTTACGCGCCGCGAGCACCACGTCACCGCCTGCCGCGCGTACCTGTTTCGCGGTCTCCAGGCCGATTCCGGCACTGCCCCCGACCACCACGACCGTCTGTCCCGCGAGCGCACCGTCCGCCGCGGCGCCCGCCGGGTCGGCCGCGCCGGCCCCGCTCACCGCGTGTCACCACCTTGCACGCCGGGCTGCCGCCGGTCGCCGCGCTCGCCGGTCATGATCGCCTCCACAGTGCTCGGGCGTCCCCCCGCCAATTGTCATGCGCCCTCCCCGGCCTCGCCTCCCGGCGGGCCCGCCCGTCGCCACGCTGCCGTCCCGCGTTCTGGACGAGGTTCCGGCCCCTCGCCGGGACGACCGTCAACTGCGTGGGGAACAGGCACTCCTGACGACCCGGGAGGTCCGCTGCGGCTCCGGCCGAGGCGGGGGGCGTCACCAGGTCTGCTCGCTCGCACGCACCAGGATCTCGTTGACGGCCACCCTCCGGTCGCGCGTGACGACGTACGTCACGGCATCGGCGATGTCCTCGGGACGCAGCAGTTCCAGTCCCTCGACCTGCTGCGCGACCGCCTCCCGCACACCGTCGCGCAGGTGCGTGCCGAGTTCGGTGGCCACGGTGCCGGGCTCCACCACGCTCACCCGCACACGCCGGCCCATGACCTCCTGCCGCAACGCCTCGCTGAAGCCGTTCACGCCGAACTTGGTCAGGTTGTAGACGGCCGTCCCGGGCCGGGCCACCCGGCCGCCGGTGGAGCTGATGTTGACCAGGTCGGCCACCTGCCGCGGCGAGTCCTGCGCGGCGCGCAGCAGGTGCGGCAGCGCGGCGTGGGTGACGTGGAGCAGGCCCTGGACGTTGACCGCGAGCATGCGGTCCCATTCGTCGAGCGGCGCGTCCGCGACCGGGCCGACGCCCATGAAGCCCGCGTTGTTGACCAGGGTGTCCAGGCGTCCCAGTTCGGCCACGACGCGCTCGACGGCCGCGGCGGCCTGCTTGGGGTCGGCGATGTCGGCCTCGACGGCGAGGGCGGTGGCGCCGTCGGCCCGCATGCTGTCCGCGAGTGCGGCCAGCCGGCCGCGGCGGCGCGCGAGCAGCCCGACCGCCGCGCCCTCGGCGCCGAGGCTGCGGGCGGTGGCCTCCCCGATGCCGCTGCTGGCGCCGGTGACCAGCGCCACGGTTCCGTCGAGCCGTCCGGTCATGTCGTCCTCCAGGTGGTGTGCGGGGCCCAGCCGTCGCGGGTGGGCGTCGATCTGAAGTGCTTCCCGATCGGGCCCGCGCGGTCGCGCCGGAGCCCCCGCCTGCACTAATCTCCGATGCGGAACTGGTTGCGACGCGGCCCCCGAACTCGCCGCCTCACTGCCGCCGGACCAGGCACTGCGCACCTGGATGACCCGGTTTGTCGCCTGCATGACCACCAAGCACGGCATGGCCGACGCGCTCCGGGTCGTGCTCACCGACGGCAACGAGCGCCTGGAGACCCGCCGCAACCTCGCCGGGGTGGTGCGCCGGCTGCTCGCCGCGGCCGCCGCGGAGGGCGCCGTGCGACCGGGGGTGGAGGCGCCCGCGGTACTGATGGCGCTGGGCGGCATCAGCGTCACCGCCGAATCCGAGGGCCGGCCGGACCTCACGGCGCAGATGATCGACCTGCTCCTGCACGGCGTCCTGGCCGGCTGACCCGGCGAGGGGCGCGGACGCACGGGGTGGAGGGCTGCGAGACGACGGACCGTCAGCGGCGGGGCAGCGCCCGGCCGTCGGGCAGCGTGCGGCCGCCGAGCAGGGACACCAGCTCGGCCCTTCCGGCACGCACAGTCGTGCCGCTCCCCCAGCTCCAGTCGGCGTCGGTGGCTTCCAGGCGGACGCCGGTCAGGTCCAGCCCGAACCAGCCGCCCTCGGCGCCGGCGAGCAGGCCGAGGATCGCGTCGACCGCGCCGTCGGGGGCGACAGGGGGCCGGTCCAGGGCGATCGTGACGTCCAGCGAGTGGATGACGGCGTGGCTCAGCGCGCCCTCCGCGCCACCGCCCGGCGGCTGCCACGCGTGGAGGCCGGGTGCCCTCAGCTGCGCCAGCAGGTCGGCGGCCGGCAGCGCGGCGTCCCGCTCGGCCACGGCGTCGGAGAGCACGGTGAAGTCCCCGCCGGCCGCGGCCATCTCGGCCCCGAACCGCTCCGGCGTGAGCCGCACCGGCATGGTCACATGCGCCACCACATGGCGGACGAGCCACTTCTCGCACAGCGACGGGGCGTCCCAGACAGCGGCGGAGCCGGTGATCCCCGCGGGCTCCTGGGCCCGCGCGGTGGTCCCCGGGGCCAGCAGATCGGCGAGACCGGTGTACGTCGGGGCCACCCAGGTCTGCAGGTCGGTCATGATCAGTCTCCTTGCATCAGGGAGGCGAGGTGCTCCTCGAGCTTGTCGAGGGAGGTGAGGAAGCCCGCACGGGCTTCGGGCACGCGCATCGCCTCGGGCACGTGCCGCTGATGGATGACCACCTCGGTCCTGCCGTCGCCGAGGTCGTCGAGCGTGCTCGTGGTCCGCATGCCGCTCGCCGGCTCGGTCCAGGCGAGCCGCTCCGGCGGGACGACCTCGGTGAACACGGCCACCATGCGGTGGCTGCCGTGCTCGCCGGTCATCAGGGTCTCGAAGCGGCCGCCGGGCCGGAGTTCGACGACGATGCCGTCGACGGGGGTGGACATCCCGCGCGGACCCCAGAACCGCGCCAGCTCGGCCGGCTCGGTCAGGCAGCGCCACACCAGCTCGCGCGGAGCGCGGAAGGTCCGCCGGTAGACCAGCTCGTCCTCGCTCACCGCTCCGCCCCTCCCCTGCCGCGGCCCGCCCGCTGCGCGGGGTCCGGCTCCTGACCGGGGTCCTGCTCCTGCAGGCGCGCCAGGTGCGCCTCCAGCCGGTCCATCCGCTCCGCCCAGACGCGCCGGCTCTCCTCGATCCACGACACCGCGGCCTCCAGCACCGCCGGTTCGAGCCGGCAGGGCCGGGTCTGCCGGTAGCGGCCCCGGCTGATCAGCCCGGACTGCTCCAGCACCCGGATGTGCTGCGACACCGCCTGCATGCTCATCGCGTACGGCTCGGCCAGTTCCTTGACCGTCGCCTCACCCTCCGCCAGGCGCGCGAGTATGCCGCGCCTGGTCGGGTCGGCCAGCGACATGAAGACGGCGTCGAGCCGCCGCTCGTCCACGGGAGTGCTCATGGTCTTTAATCAAGCACTCACTTTATCAAGTGTCAACTGGAGGAAGCGCCGCCGGAACGGTCCGGGCGGGGCCTGACCGGCGGATTCGGGGCCCGGCAGCCGGCAGCGCGCCCGGCTCGCGGACGGGACCTCAGCGGGACGCGGCGGACGGCGGGGCAGTGGAGCCGCGCGGCACCAGGCTCGGGACCTGGGCGGCGTGGGACACGGCCTCCCGGTGAGCCATGACGTCGAAAAGCGTCGCGGTCACGTCCGCGCCGAACGAGAAGATGTCGTGCCGCATCGCCGACAGCATCGGCCGCGTCAGCTGGCAGAGCTGCGAGTCGTCCCAGGCCAGCAGCGACAGGTCACGGGGCACGGAGAGGCCGAACTCCGCGACGACGCCCAGCGCGGTGACCGCCATGAGGTCGTTGTCGAAGACGATCGCCGTCGGCCGCTCCGGCGAGAGGAGCAGGGAGCGGCAGGCCCGGCTGCCCTGGTCGGCGGAGAAGTCGGCGACCACCGTGCGTGCGGTCAGGCCGAGTTGGCGGGCGGTCTCGGCGAACGCCTCGGTGCGGATGGCGCTGTGGCCGAGTTCCGCGGGCCCGCTGACCCGGGCGATGCTGCGGTGGCCGAGGGCGGCCAGGTACCGCACGGCCTCCGCGGTCGCCGCGGCGTCGTCGGTCCACACCGAGGTGAACGGCCCGGCCAGGGAGGGGTGTCCGACCACGACGGCCGGCAGGCCGATCCCGGCCAGCGCCGGGATGCGCGGGTCGTCCACCCGCAGGTCGACGAGGATGGAGCCGTTGACCCGGTTGCCCTGCCACCATCCGCGCTGGACCTCGATCTCCTCCTCGGGCTCCACCAGGCGCAGCAGCAGCGAGCAGGAGTGCCGGGACAGCACGCTCTCGATCCCGGAGATGAACTCCATGTAGAAGGGTTCGAGTCCCAGCATCCGGGCCGGGCGGGCGATTGCCAGGCCGACGGTGTGCACCGAGCGCCCGGAGAGCGACTGCGCGGCCTGGTTCGGGCTCCAGCCCAGGTCGCGGGCCGCCTGGAGGATGCGCTCCCTGGTCCTGGCCGAGACGCCCGGCTTGCCGTGGACGGCGATGGTCACCGCCGAGGGCGACACCCCCGCCCGTTTGGCCACGTCCTTGATCGTGGCCTTGCGGCCCTCCCCAGACGCCGTCGTCCGAGCCACCAGGATGCCCACCTTCACGTCGATGCCGGGATTCCGGGCGCGGCCCGGGGGTAGAGCGCACGAGTACCCGCGAACCCACCCTTGGTGCGCCGCGAGCCCGGCGGCAGGCCGGACCGGTACGGCGCGCTCCACCCTATCCCCCACCTGACGTGCGGCACCACGGCCGCCCAGCCGTCAGCGCCTGCCGGCGCCGGTCGAGCCCGCGCGCCCGCCGATGTCACCCTCGAACGTTTTATGTCCGGCGGCGATCCACCCGAGCCATCGAGGCGCGGGGCGCCGCGTCCCGCTCCGATCATCCGCGCTCCCTGCACGTCCCTGCGGGCCGGGGACGCCTCCGGCCGAGGTTTTCCACCGTTATCCGCCCATCCACGCGATTTATGCGTTTTGGCTGCCTACAGTGGTCTGCATGGGGTCCTCAGGCGCGCCCGGCAGCGCGCGCGACGGCTGCCGCTACCTCCCGATCGCGGAGCACGGGCTGATCGGCGACCTGCGAACGGTCGCGCTGGTCGGCACGAACGGGACGATCGACTGGTACTGCTGCCCGCGGTTCGACTCCCCCAGCGTCTTCGGGGCGATCCTGGACGCCGAGCGCGGCGGCGCCTTCGAGCTGGCCGCGGAGGGCCCGGCGACGACGAAGCAGTTCTACTTCCCCGACACCAACGTCCTGATCACCCGCATCCTCACCGAGGAGGGGGTCAGCGAGATCCAGGACTTCATGCCGGTGACCACCGACGTGGGGCCGGCCGCGCAGGCGGTGGGGCACCGGCTGATCCGGCGGGTGCTGTGCGTGCGCGGGAGCATGTCCTTCCGGGCCGCGGTGGCGCCCCGCTTCGGCTACGGCACCGTCGAGCACACCGTCCACTCGATCGCCAACGGGGTGTGCTTCGAGTCCGCCGACCTGTCGCTGGCACTGACCTCCTCGGCGCGGCTGGAGCACGACGGCCGGGACGTGACCGCGCGGTTCACGCTCAGCCAGGGGCAGTCGACGATCTTCGTGCTGGACTGCCTCGACGGGCGGATCCCGCAGCCGATGTGCTCGATCGGCCAGGCCGAGGAGCTCGCCAACGGGACCGTGGCGTTCTGGCGGCACTGGATCGGCCAGTCCCGCTACCGCGGCCGCTGGCGCGAGATGGTGCACCGCTCGGCGCTCACCCTCAAGCTCCTCACGCACGCGCCGACCGGCGCGATGGTCGCCGCGCCGACCACCAGCCTGCCGGAGCGGATCGGCGGCACCCGCAACTGGGACTACCGCTACCTGTGGGTGCGGGACGCCGCGTTCTGCGTCTACGCGCTGCTGCGCCTGGGGTTCACCAGCGAGGCCGAGGCGTTCATGGGCTTCCTGACCGAGCGCGTCCAGCAGGGCACGGTGGGCCCCTCCGGGCCGCTGCAGATCATGTACGGCATCGACGGCCGCACCGACCTGCCCGAGCGGGAGCTCCGGCACCTGGAGGGGTACCGCGGCTCGGCCCCGGTCCGGGTCGGCAACGGCGCGGCCGAGCAGCTGCAACTGGACATCTACGGCGCGCTCATCGACTCGATCTACCTCTACGACAAGTGGGGCCGGCCGATCTCCAGCGACCACTGGGAGGCCGTGTGCGCCCTGGTCGACTGGGTGTGCCAGAACTGGGACACGCCGGACGAGGGCGTGTGGGAGACCCGGGGCGGCCGCCGCAACTTCCTGTACTCGCGCCTCATGTGCTGGGTGGCGATCGAGCGGGCGATGCGGATGGCGCGGCGGCGCGGCCTGCCCGCCGACGTCAACCGGTGGGGGCGCGAGCGGGACACGATCTACCACCGCATCATGGACAAGGGCTGGTCGGTGCAGCGCCAGGCGTTCGTGCAGCACGAGGACGACGACGTGCTGGACGCCGCGGTGCTGATGATGCCGATGACGAAGTTCATCGCGCCCACCGACCCCAAGTGGCTGTCCACCCTCGACGCGCTGACCGAGCAGCTCGTCTCCGACTCGCTGGTCCACCGCTACGACCCGCTCAGGAGCCGCGACGGCGTCGGCGGCGAGGAGGGCACCTTCTCGATCTGCTCGTTCTGGTACGTGGAGGCGCTGACCCGGGCCGGTCGGCTCGACGAAGCGCGGCTGGCCTTCGAGAAGATGCTCACCTACGCCAACCACCTCGGCCTGTACGCCGAGGAGATCAGCCACGCCGGTGAGCAACTCGGCAACTTCCCGCAGGCGTTCACCCACCTCGCCCTGATCAGCGCGGCCTTCAACCTCGACCGCGTACTGGGCTGAGCCCGGACCGGACCCGCGCGGCGAGCGGCAGCACCGGCTGCACGCGGCAAGCGCTCCGGCGTGCCACCGCCGGTCGCGCCGAGGGTGACGTCGATGTCACTCGGCGGACTGGCGTCCCGGTTGGCGGCCCGCCACGAGGAGATTCACCCGCTCGGCCCACACGCCGCGGACGGCCTCCGCGCCGGACGCCCGTGCCGTGGCCGGGACCGCCGCACCCCGGCCGGGCGGCCGCCGCCCGCACCGATCACCCTCCGCCACCGATCCCGGCCGTCGCGTGACCGGGCTCTTGTGGGCGAAGCGGACACCTGTGTTATTCAATAGGGGGTGCGGTAGGGATCTCGGGGCTTCATCGCACGATCTCGGGTATGCCTCCGGTCATGGACGCCGGGGTGGGCGAGTGAGGTGAGCGAGCCGCATGGACTCCACATCCTCCCCCTCGTCATCGTCGCCGTTCGACCTGGTCAGCCGCGCGTTGGGGGAGTACATCCCGCACAGCGGCCCGGCGGCGGCGGTCAGTGCTGCCGCCGCGCAGAGTGAGAGCGCCGCCCAGCCGCCGAGCGGCACCAGCCTGGTGGCCGGCGACCCGGAGCAGATCCTCGGCGCGGTCAACCTGGACCGGGACCTGAGGGTCACCCGCAGCAACCTGGAGGCCCCGGCCTTCGCGGGGATGACGGCCGAGCCCGGCAGGCTGTTCGCCGACCTGTTGCCCTCCGGCGACGTGCCCACGGTCACCAGGCGGCTGCGGCAGGTCCTGGAGACCGGGGAGGCGCACGTCGCCCGGGTCCAGCGGCTGCGGCGGGACGACGGGACGGAGCTCGTCGTCTCGATGAGCATCCTGCCGGCCGCGGGGCCGCAGGACGCGCTGACCGTCTCCCTGATCGCGATGGCCAAGCGGCTGCACCTGTACGCCTCCGAGACCGCGATCGGCACGTCGCTGGACATCGGCGAGACCGCCCAGTCCCTGGCGCAGTCGCTGATGGCCTGGGGAGACGTGGCCGCGGTGGACCTGGACTACGCCGTGTGGACGGGTGAGGCGGTCACCGAGCAGGCGCAGCAGCGCATCAGGCTGCGGCGGGCCGCCCTGGTGCCGGACCGGGCGTGGCCCGACGGGTACCTGACGCCGGGCGACAACCTGCCGGGCGAAGCGAGCCGCCTGCTGTCCCTGGCGGTCAGGCGCGGCGACGTCGCCCAGGCCGTCGTCATCCCCGACCGCGGGACCATCGAGCGCGTGCTGCGCGATCCGCGGCTGGTGCGCGCCCTGGTGCCCGGCGACCGCCCCGCGAGCGTGGCGTGCATACCGCTGGTCCTGGAGGGCCTGGACGGCGAGCCGCCGGTGGTGCTGGGCATGGCGGAGGTCTGGCGGCGGCCGGACCGCCCGTTCCAGGACGGCGAGCTGCTCGACCTGCAGGAGCTGGTGGCCAGGACCGCCCACCACGTCGACCTGGCCCGCCAGCACCAGCGCGAGCACGCCCAGGTGCTGGCGCTGCAGCGCCGGCTGCTGCCGCGGGCCGGCGGCGACACCATCGAGGTGGCCAGCGTCTACCAGCCCACCACGCCGGACAGCGCGGGCGTCGGCGGTGACTGGGTGAACAGCTTTCCGCTGCCGGGCGGCCGCACGGCGCTCGTCGTCGGCGACGTCGTCGGGCACGGCCTGGGAGCCGCGGCGGCCATGGGCCAGCTGAGCATGGAGGCGCGGGCGCTGCTGTCGGCGGGCCTGGGGCCCGAGGAGGTGCTGGAGCACCTGGACGAGACGGTCACGATCCTCGACGACACGGACTCGGGCCTGGCGGCCGGCTACAGCGCGCTGGGGTCGACCTGCTGCATCGCCGTCTACGATCCCGTCAGCCACCAGGTGGTGGTGTCCAGCGCGGGCCATCTGCCGCCGATCCTCGTCCTCCCCGACGGGACCGGCAGGCCGCTCAGCATTCCGGCCCACCCCGGCCTGGGGGCCGAGTTCGCCCTGCGGGAGCCGTTCGACGTGCACAGCTTCGACGCGCCTCCGGGCTCGCTCCTCGCCCTGTACACCGACGGCCTGGTGGAGGACCCGGCGGTGCCGATCGACGAGGGCATCGGGCGGCTGGCGGCCGCCGTGAGCAGGGTGCATCCCTGGGACGACCTGCCGCAGGCCGCCCGCGGCGTGGTCGCCGACCTCGCCCCGGAGAGCCTGCGCGACGACGTGACCCTGCTGCTGGCCCGGATGGCGGGCTGCCGCCGGCGGGACACCGCGGCCTGGCGGCTGCCGGCCCGCGACGACGCGGCGGTGCGGGCGCGGGCGCTGACCGCCGGGCTGCTGGAGCAGTGGGGCACCAGGGACGACACCCGGTACACCGCGATGCTGCTGGTCAGCGAGCTGGTCACCAACGCCGTCCGGTTCGCCACCGGGCCGGTCACGGTCCGGCTGATCCGGGCCGGCCACAGCCTGCTGTGCGAGGTGGGCGACACCGGCAACGGCCGGCCGCGGCTGGGCCGCGTCGGCCTGCTCGACGACCGGGGGCGCGGCCTGCAGGTGGTGCACCGGCTGACCACGCGCTGGGGCGTTCGGTGGACCGACACCGGAAAGGTCGTCTGGGCCGAGCTCGCCCGCTGACGCCGGGCCGGTCCGGGCCGGCACCGGGCGGCGTGGACGCGGTGCCGGCGGCGGGGTGGTGCGGCCTTAGAGCCACTCCCCCTCGATGGCGGTGGCCGTGAGTCCCGGGGCCGCCGCGTAGAGCACCGCGCGGCTGCCCGGCTTCTGGCCGGCGTCGTGGGCGCGCCGCAGGATGTCGAACACGGCCGCACCGCCGCGGTTGCCCGTGGTGTAGCTCTCGCGGCTGTACGTCAGGAGCCCTTCCGGCCACTCCTGCGGCATGGTCTGCTCCATGTACTCCAGCACGCGGGTGCCGCCGGGGTGCGCGAGCAGCAGGTCCGGGTGCCAGGGCTGGGCGTCGCCCGCGTGGCGGCCCTGGAGCCACTCCCACATCGCGCCGACGGTGTCCTGTACGGCCCGCGGCCCGCGGCGGTCCATCACGAAGTGCGTGCCGTCGGCACGGGTCTCCAGCCGGTGCAGGTCGCGGGTGCCGGGCAGGGTGTGGTTCCAGGACGCGTCCAGCCGCAGCACGGACTCCGGCCGGGGGCGGCCCGTGACCACCGCGGCGACCGCGGTGTCGGCGAACAGCAGCCGGACGATCAGGGACTCCAGGGTGTCGTCGGCGGGCTGGTAGGTGGTGCTCAGCGCCTCGGAGATCACGACCAGGACCACCCGGTCGGGGTCGGCGGCCACCAGGTCGGCGGCCAGCGCGAGGGAGCGGGTGCCCGCTATGCACGCCCACTGCGTGGCGGGCAGCAGCAGCGTGTCCTCGCGCAGGGCGAGCCGGTTGGCCAGGGAGACGTCCAGCCCAGGCAGGGCGGGGGTGGTGGAGTGGCTGGTGATCAGGCAGTCCACGTCGGAGGCGTCCAGCCCGGCGATCTGCAGGGCGCCGCGCGCCGCGCGCTCGCCGTAGGCCTGCACGGCCTCCCAGGCGGGGGCGGTGCGCTCCTGGACCGTCTGCGGGGCCGGGATCGCCTCGAGGGCGGCGATCACGCGCTCCGCGTCCTGCTCGGTGAAGCCGTCGCGGGCCAGTGCCGCGCGGGCCCGGTCGGCGGCCTGCGGCGTCAGGGTGCTGCCGGCGCCGGGGGCCACGGCGTCCTCCAGCGGCACCATCCACCCGCGGGTGTCGATGCCGGTGCTGGCCGCGATGCTGTCGATCCGGGGCAGCCAGGGCACGTCCGGCAGGCGGTCGCGCACCTCCGCCACGATCTGGCTCGTCTCCACGGAGTGCTCGCCGTGGATCACCGCAGGGGGGCACAGGTAAGCGGCCACGATTCGTACCTTTCTACGCAGAACTGGAAGGATGCCCGAACAGTATGAGATAGGTCACTTCATCCGTTCATGGTCAAGTAAGTGACATTGAGCATGAGTTCGGACTTACGCTGGCAATTCGGATCATATGGGCCGACACGAAGCTCGCGCAGTGACGGAGGCCACGCCGAAGGCCACGAAAGGGCCAAAGTGACCGAGCACACACCAGATGCGACATGACGGCACGTCGGCTGACGCCACGTCAGACGGCCCGCTCTCGCACACCGGGCGAGAGCGGGCCATCTGTTCAGGCATATTCCAGTGGCACAGTCCAGTGGATGTGACGCCGTGTCAGCCCGGTCCTCGCCGGGCCCGCGGGGTCAGGAGCGCGTCGTCTCGTACTCGGGGACCGGGGCCGCGGCGGGGCGGGGGGCCGGGCGGCTCAGGACCAGGGTCAGCACGGCCAGGAAGGCGAAGATGGCGGCGGCCACGGCGCCGGTGACGTGCAGGGCGGCGGTGAAGGCGGCCCGAGCGGTGCGGAGCACTTCCGCGCCCTGGCCGGCGGGAAGGCGGTGGCCGGCCGCGACCGCTCCGGCCAGGGAGTCGGAGGTACCGTGCGTCCGGCTGCGGTAGACCACGGCGGCCAGCACGCCCAGCAGCGCGAAGCCGAGCGAGCCGCCGAAGTAGTTGCCGGTCTCGGACATCGACGCCGCCGAGCCGGCCCTCTCCGGCGGCACCGACCCGACGACCAGCCCGGTCCCCAGGGCGAACAGCGGGCCGGTGCCCAGCGCGAGGACGGTGATCCCGCTGATCACCAGGGGCAGCGCGTGCGCCCCGCCCGCGAAGGACAGCAGCAGGCCGCCCACCGCGGACAGCGCCAGGCCGCCGGCGATCGCGGTCGTCTGCCGCATCCGCCCGGCCAGCGAAGGAGCGGCCAGGGTGCCGGCGGCCACGCCCAGTCCCATGGGCGCGAACAGCACGGCGGACGCGGCCGGCGAGTGCCCGAGCACGTCCTGCAGGTACTGCGTCACCAGCAGGCCCGTGCCGGCCATGGCCATGCCGGCGAGGACCAGCCCGACGAGCACGGCGGTGAGCGGTCGGCTGCGCAGCAGCCGCAGGTCCAGCAGGGGCGCCTCCAGCCGCAGCTGCCGGCGGACGAACAGCACGCCGACGCCGGCGCCCGCCGCAAGCGCGATCCCCGGCGCCGCCGGCGCGCTCCCGACCGCCAGCTGCTTGATGCCGTAGATCACCGGCAGCACCGCCGCCAGCGACAGCGCGACGCTCGCCGGGTCCAGCCGGCCGGCCCGCTCGCTGCGGGACTCCGGCAGCAGCACCGGCCCGGCGACGAGCAGCAGCACCATCGCCGGCACCGAGACCAGGAACACCGATCCCCACCAGAAGTACTGCAGCAGGACCCCGGCGAGCACGGGGCCGAGCGCACCGCCGACGAACTGGCACGTCGCCCAGATCGCGATCGCCCTGCCGCGCCGCCGGTCGTCACTGAACAGCCCGGTGATCAGCGCGAGGGTCGAGGGAGCCAGCGTCGCGCCGGCGACGCCCAGCAGGGCCCGGGTGACGATCAGCATCAGCGGGTCGACCGCGAACGCGGCCACCACCGACAGCACCGCGAACGCGCCCGCACCGGTCATCAGCAGCCGGCGCCGGCCGATCCGGTCGCCGAGCGTTCCCATCGTGATGACCAGGCCGGCCACCGTGAAGCCGTAGCCGTCGCTGATCCACAACTGCTCGACGTCGCTCGCCCCCAGGTCGGCGCTCAGCCGCGGGAGCGCGAGCAGCAGCGCCGTGGTGTCCAGTGCGACGAGGAAGGTCGGCAGCATGAGGAGGCCCAGCCCCAGCCACGCCCGGTTGACTCGCATGTCCGCAACTCCTTGTGTTCTCGATGTCCTGCCCGGTGGTCGGAGCGGCGGAGCGGTTCTTGACACCGGATCCGTGCGAGATTTCTCCGCGGACGGTGTCAAGACCGCGGCGCCGGCGCCGACCAAGGGGTGACGGGCCCCCGCCGGGGGTTCGCGGACCACGAGGAGAACGCCATGAAGTTCCTGATCAGCCTGCACATCAACCCGGCCGTGCTGGACGCGCTGACCGACGAGGAGAAAGCCGCCCTCGGCGAGGGCCACGGCCGGTTCATCCAGGCGCTGAAGGAGTCCGGGGAGCTGATCACCACGCAGGCCCTCGCCGACCCGTCGCAGGCCGCCGTGGTGACCGTGCGCAACGGCCAGCCGGTGGTGACCGACGGCCCGTTCCTGGAGGCCAAGGAGCACCTGGGCGGCTTCTACCTGCTGGACTGCGAGGACCGGGCGCGGGCGATCGAGCTGGCCGGGCAGATCCCGGACGCCGCGATCGAGGGCCTGGGCGTCGAGGTGCGGCAGGTGATGTTCGCCGACGGACAATTGGAGGCATGACTCCACCGCACATCGAGGACCTGCTGCGCACCCTGGCCCCGCAGGTCCTCGGTGCGCTGGTCCGGCGCCACGGCTCCTTCGAGGACTGCGAGGACGCGGTGCAGGAGGCGGTGCTCGCCGCCAGCGTGCAGTGGCCGGCCGAGGGGCTGCCGGACCATCCGCGCGGCTGGCTGACGACCGTCGCCTCGCGCCGGCTCATCGACCAGATGCGCAGCGACCGGGCCCGCCGGGAGCGGGAGTCGGCGACCGCCGCGGAGCAGCCTCCCGCCGAGGTGCCGGGCACCGACGACACGCTCGTGCTGCTGTTCCTGTGCTGCCATCCGACGCTGACCGCGGCCTCGCAGACCGCCCTGACGCTGCGGGCGGTCGGCGGCCTGACCACGGCCGAGATCGCCCGCGCGTTCCTGGTGCCGGAGGCCACGATGGCGGCCAGGATCAGCCGGGCCAAGCAGCGCGTCAAAGCGGCCGGCAGCACGTTCGCCCTGCCGGAGGGCGCGGAACTCGACGCGCGCCTGCAGGTCGTCCTCCAGGTGCTCTACCTGATCTTCAACGAGGGCTACACCGCCTCGTCGGGCAGCGCGCTGCACCGCGCCGACCTGGCGCGCGAGGCGATCCGGCTGACCCGGACGGTGCACGCCCAACTGCCGGACGACGACGAGGTGTCGGGCCTGCTGGCGCTGATGCTGCTCACCCATGCCCGCCGCGCGGCGCGCACGACGGCGGCGGGCGACCTCGTCCCCTTGGAGGAGCAGGACCGCACCTTGTGGGACCGCGCGCTGATCGACGAGGGCACCGACCTGGTCAAGGCGTCGCTGGCCGGACCGGCACTGGGGCCGTACCAGTTGCAGGCCGCCATCGCCGCGACGCACGCCGACGCTGCCACGGCCGCGGAGACCGACTGGCGTCAAGTGCACGCCCTTTACCTGATCCTGGAGCGGATCGCGCCCAACCCGATGGTCACCCTCAATCGGGCGATCGCCCTGTCCGAGGCCGAGGGCCCGCGGGCCGGACTGGCCCTGCTGGCCACCCTCGACGGTGACGAACGGATCGCCGGCCACCACCGGTTGCTGTCGGCGCGGGCCCATCTGCTGGAGAAGACCGGCGACTTCGGCGAGGCGTACGCCTGCTACCGGCGTGCCGCGAAGGGCACCGCGAGCCTGGCCGAGCAGCGTTATCTGGAGACCCGCGCGGGCCGGGTGGCCCGGCTCGGCCCCGAGACGCCGCACGGGCGGCAGCCGTGAGAACGATGCGTGCCTCGCGCCCCGCGCCGGCCTGATTCCCCGGCCGTCCGGGCAGCGGGCCGGCGCGTCCCCGCTTGATCCCGCGACGCGCCGCGTGCTAGAAGGGGGCCGGTGCGATTCCAAGGTGCGGCGGTGAAAGCCCGCCGGTTCCGCTGGTGGCAGCGGGACGACCCGGTGTGATTCCGGGGCCACGCGGTGACACCCCGCCACCTCTCGGGCCCGACGGGCCCCTGCGTTCTTGGTGCGGCCGGGCCGTCCGGCCGCCGTCGAGAGGTGGTTGACGTGTTCACCGGACACATCCAGGAGATCGGCACCGTCGTCGAGGCAGGCGGGGACCGGTTCGCGATCCGCGCTCCCCGGGCCGCCGCCCGGACGCCGGGCACCGTCTGCGTGAACGGCGTGGGACTGGCCGTCGCGCCGGCCTCCGCGGCCGAGGGGGTGCTGGCCGCGTGCGTGTCCGCGGACACCCGCCGCAGGTCGACGCTCGGCCTGCTGCAGGCCGGGGCGCGGGTCAACGTCGAGGCGCCGCTCCGGCTCGGCGACCCCGGCGGCGGGCACCTGGTGCAGGGCGACGTCGAGGCCGTGGGCAAGGTGGTGCGGATCGACGACGTCGGGGTCACCCGGCGGATGTGGATCAAGCCGCCCGAGCGGTTCACCGCGCTGATCACCGCGAAGGCCCAGATCGCCGTCGACGGGGTCAGCCTGACCGTCGCCGAGGTGGCCCGCGACCGGTTCGCCGTGGCGCTCGTCCCGCTGACCCTGCAGGCCACCACGCTGGCGGAGCTGGCCGTCGGGGACCGGGTGAACCTCGAACCCGACCTGGTGACACGGCTGATGCGGCGCTGGCCCTGCGACGCGGGGAAGGCTGTGGCCGAGGTGGTCGCGGCGCTGCCGTGGGCCGGCCGGGTCACCGGCGCACGCGGGGTGCAGCAGGCGGTCGCCCAACTGGCCGCCGGCGGCGCCGTGGTGGTCTGGGACCCGGACCGGGAGTGCGAGGGCGACGTGGTGTTCGCGGGGGCCAGGCTGCGGCCGGAGGCGTTCACCTTCCTGCTCACCCAGGTGTGCGGCCATCCGACGGTGCCCTGCGCGCCGGAGGTCCTGGAACGCCTGGAACTCGGCCCCGTTCCCGGGCCGGGCGACCGGCACGGCACCCGGCCGCACATCCCGGTCGACCTGGCTGCGGCCACCGGCACCGGCGTGTCGGCAGCCGAACGTGCGGCCACCGTACGGCGGTTGGCGCATCCCGACGCCCGCCCTGACGACTTCCTGCGCCCCGGGCACGTCTTCCCGCTGGCGGCCCGCCCCGGCGGGCTCGCCGAGCGGGCGGGCCACACCGAGGCCACGGTCGCGCTGTGCGCGGCGGCCGGGCTGCCGCCGGTCGGCGTGTGCTGCGAGGTGATGAACCAGGACGGCACCATGGCCGTGGCCGCGGACCTGGAGGTCGCCGCGCTGCGCTGGGGTCTGCCGCTGCTGGACATCGCCGACCTCACTGCGCACCTGTAACGCCGGACCGGACACGCTTCACGGAACCGCCGGCCGAGCGGTGGCCGGAAGCGTTTCCGGTGGCCCGTGGCGCCCGGTCGGGCTGCCACGGGCCGCGATCGTCAACTCGGGATGCTCCACTGCTGGTTGGCGCTGTCGAAGCAGGTCCAGATCTGCAGGCGCGTGCCGTTGGCGGAGCTGGGACCGGTGGCGTCGAGGCACTTGCCGGAAGTCGGGTTGACCAGCTCGCCGTTGGACTGGTGCTGCCACACCTGCGCGCCGGTGCCGTTGCAGTCGTACAGCTGCACCTGGGTGCCGTCGGCGGTGCCGGCCGCGGTGATGTCCATGCACTTGCCGAGGGCCTTCAGGGTGCCGTCGGACCCGACGGTCCACTGCTGGGCCCCGGTGCCGTTGCAGTCGTACAGCTGCACGGCGGTCCCGTTGGCGCTGCTGGCACCGGCCACGTCCACGCACTTGCCGCCGTAGCCGGTTATCTGGCCGGTCTTGCCGGTACCGCCACCGCCGGTGCTGCCGGTGGTGAGCTGGTTGAAGATCCGGGAGTAGGCGTAGCCCGTGGGCTTGTCGTAGGAGTCGACCTCCCAGAAGGCCAGCTCCTGCACGCCGTTGGAGGCGGCGAATCCCTCCAGCGACTGGGCGTCGGACTGCGAGAAGTACTCGTTGTCGTCGTTCTGGCCCGCGATCGTGGTCAGGCCGATCCGGTTGTACGCGGCCGAGGTGGAGATGCCGTAGAGGCCGGCGAGCTGGCTCGCGGTGCCGCGGGCGGCGGACTCGGCGTCGGCCAGCGCGTTCTGGCCGTCCCCGAAGTCCATGGTCATGATGTTGACCGCGCTGACGTCGACGCCCTTGCTCTTGGCGTCGCTGAGCACCCCGTACTCCTGCGAGGGCAGGCCGCCGGGGTCGACCGCGAGCGTGTACGCCACCTGGACCGACGGGTTCTGCGCCTGGAGTGCGGCGAGCGCCTGGTTGCGGCGCTGGTTGGCGGCGCTGTCGCCCAGGGTGCCGCCCTCGATGTCGAAGTCGAGCCGGGTGATCCCGTAGGTGTTGACGATGTTGGCGTAGGCGGCGGTGAGCGAGGACACCGACGTGCAGGTCTGGGCGAGTTCGCCGCCCTCCGCACCGCCGAAGGAGATGATCGCGGTGCCGCCGGCCGCCTTGAGCGCGTTGATCTGCGAGGCGTACGCGCCGATGCCGTCGCCGCTGGCCTCCCACTGCGCGGTGCAGCCGGACTTCGGGATGAGGAAGGCGAGCGTGTAGTACTTCAGGCCGGTGGCGTTCATGTCGGCCGCCATGTCGTTGGCGGTGTTGCCGTCGATCTGCAGGTAGGGGGCCGCGAAGTGGGCGGGAAGTCCGGTGGCGGCGTGGGCCTGGCCCGCGGTGCCGAGGCAGGCGGCCGCGAGGGCGACGGCCGTCGTGGCGACAGGGGCTATGCCGTTTCTGAAACGCATGGGGGCTCCGTGTGAGGCCGGTGAAGTGGGGGGTGTTTCAGCTGGCCGAGCAGAGCGGAGTCTGCGCGCGTTCATGACATGCCGTCAAGACAAGGGACAGGAAACCTTCCTGATGGATCTTGGCGACCATCACCAGGGGTTCCGTACCCCGGCCCTGACCCGCGCGTTCGCAACTTGGAGACGGATTCAGCCAATCAGCGGGACAGGGTCCCCCTGACTGCAGAAGGTAAAGGTCCGGTCAGCCCAGCGGGGCCGCTGTGCCTCGCACGGCCTGTTTCAGAAACGCTCCGCCGTCCGGGGCCGGGGACGCACCACCGTGCGGGCCGGGCCGCACGGCATCAGGCGTCGAACCAGCTCCAGGGGAACGGGTACTCGCCCAGCGGCATCAGCGTCTGCCGGTCGAGCGTGCCGAAGGCGGCCACGGCTTCGTCGCCGTCGGCGTTGATCAGGGCCAGCAGTCCGGGGGCGACGTAGATGCTCTCTGAGGTGAACATGGGCAGGAACGGGCTGAGCGGGACGGGCCGCAGGACGTCCCGCAGCGGTGCGAGGCGGGATGTCGGCATCACCTTGGTCCACGCCTTGAAGGGCGCGGCCTGCTGGGTCTGGTAGAGGACGTACTGCAGCAGGAACCGGCTCAGCGGCTCCCGCTCCACGACCACCTCCGCGTCCGTGTCCGCGGTGGGCCGGTGGGGATCGAAGGTCATCCATACGGCCGGGTCGGCCTCGTGCGTGCCGTCCGCCGGCCACGGCACGGACCAGTCCCAGGAGCTCTGGGAATCCCCCGCGAAGACCAGCCGCTCACCGAGCGGCCCCGCGGCGCGCCGGGGCAGCCGTTCGAGGGGGGCGTGGAAACCGTGGAGCGCCGGACGCAGGCGGGTCAGGCGGTACAAGGCGCCGAGGGCCTCCGGCATCCCGCCGGAACCGTCGTCCGGGCTTTCCGCCCCGCCCCACACGTCCTCCTGGTCCTCCTCCCCGTCCGGGGCGGGGTACCAGCCGAGGACGAAGGCCGCGAGCGCCCGGATCGGATCGGAGTCCACGAGCGCCACCCACTCCGTACCGGGGAGCGGAACGCGGGCGTCGTCGAGCGGCTGAGCAGGCACGATGGTCACAGCGGCATCGTCGCAGACGGCCCGGCGGCGACCGCACTCAGGTCTGCACGGCGTAGACGAGACCGCTCTTGCTGCCCACGTAGGCGACGCCGTCCGCTACGGCCGGCGACCAGGCACCGCCGTTCGTGGGAAAGGCCCACCGCTGCCTGCCCGTCACGGCGTCCACCGCGTACAGGTGGCTGTCGTCGCTGCCGATGTACACCACGCCGTCCGCCACGGCGGGGCTGGAGTCGACGAGGTCGCCGGTGCGGAAGGCCCAGCGCTTGGCGCCCGTCCTCGCGTCGAGCGCGTACAGGCGCTCGTCGTCGGCACCGAAGTAGACGGCCCCGCCGGCGACCGTGGGCGTGGAGTTGACGCCGTCCACCTCGAACGCCCAGCGCTTGCCGCCCTTGGCGGCGTCGACCGCGTACAGGTGGTGGTCGAGGCTGCCGAAGTAGACCACGCCGTTCGCGACCGTCGCCGACGAGCCGACGACGTCGCCCGTCCAGAAGGTCCAGCGCACCTTGCCGGTGGCGGCGTCCAGGGCGTACAGGAAGTGGTCCAGGGTGGCGGTGTAGACCAGGCCGCCGGCCACGGCGGGCGACACTTCGATCAGGCCGTCCCGCGGGAAATGGCGGCTCCAGCGCTTCTTCCCGGTGAGGGCGTCCACCGCGTACATGTTCGCGTCGGTGCTGCCGAAGTAGAGCAGGCCGTCGACGAGGGCGGGCGAGGAGTCGACGGAGCCGCCGGTGGCGAAGGCCCAGCGCTTCCTGCCCGTTGCGGCGTCCATGGCGTACAGGTTGCCGTCGGTGCTGCCGGCGTAGACCAGGCCGTTGGCGACGACCGCCGTCGACCGCATCAGGCCCTCGCCGGCGAAGGCCCAGCGCTGCTTGCCCGTTGCGGCGTCGACGGCGTAGAAGCTGTGGTCGTTGCTGCCGACGTACACGACCCCGCCGACGACGGTCGGCGTCGTCTCCACCTGATCGCCGGCGTCGAACTCCCAGCGCTTCTGGCCGGGTCGGAACGTCGGCTGCGGTGTGGAGGACGCCGGCCGGGTGGTCGCGGACCCGCCGGCGGCGGGCGAGCCGGCTGAGCGGGAGCCGTCACCGGTGGCCTTCCACAGGGCGATGCCCACTCCCCCGGCCAGCGCGGTGCCGGTCAGGGCGAGGAGGGCGCCGCGCCGGGAGAGGGGGCCGGGAAGGACGCCGGGGTACGCGATCACCGGTGGTGCGGGCTCGGCCGCCGCGTCGTCGGGCAGCGGGTCGGACGGCGCCGGATCGGACGGCGCCGGCGGTGGGACGAGGCCCGGGGTGGCCTGATCGCCGGTCTCGGTGAGGGCCTCGTGCAGGCCGGGGACGGGGGCGAGTGCCGGCGATGCGGCCGGAGCCGGCTGACCGGCGGCGGCGTGCACCGTCGGCGCGTGAGGTAGGTCCGGCGTCGCGGGAGGCGCGACCGGACTCCGCGGTGCCGCGGCGGCGTCGGCAACGGTGGGGGTGGGGCGGGGAGTCGGGGCCGGCGTCGGTGCCAGCACCGGGGCGGGGTTCCGCCCGGGGCCCGCGTTCGGGGCAGGGGTCGCGTTCGGGGCCGTCGCCGGGCCCGGATCGGGAACCGCGGCCGGTTCGGCGGCCGCGTTGCGGGGCAGCCCGGTCGCGGTGCGGTCCCGGACGAGGCGGTTGACCGCCTCCGGCATCCAGCCCTCGGTCAGCAGCAGCGTCGCGTCGGACGCCGCCCTGTCGCCCCGCGTGCCCATCAGGTGGAGCAACTCCCCCACCGACGGCCGCTCTTCAGGCCGCTTCGCCAGGCAGGCCGCCACCAGGTCGCGCACCTCGGCCGGCAGGGCGTCGAGGCCGGGCTCCTCGTACACCGCCCGGAAGTGCAGGGCGTGCGGGGTGCCGGTGCCGAACGGGCCCACGCCGGTGGCGGTGAACGCCAGGACCGCGCCGAGCGCGAAGACGTCGCTGGCCGGGCCGACCGGCGCGCCGGTGAGCTGCTCCGGCGACATGAAGCCGGGGGTGCCGATCGTCATGCCGGTGTGGGTCAGCGCGCTGGCCTCGCTCGCCGACGAGATGCCGAAGTCGATCACCCGCGGGCCGTCGGGCGCCAGCAGCACATTGGACGGTTTCAGGTCGCGGTGGACGACACCGGCCGCGTGGATCGCCTCCAGGGCCTCGGCGAGGCCCGCGCCGAGCGCCAGGACCGGCTCGGCGGGCCAGGGCCCGTGCACGGCCACCGCCTCGCCCAGGGAGACCCCGGCGACGTAGACGGTCGCCAGCCACGCGGGCGCACCGTCGGGGTCCGCGTCGACGACGCCCGCGGTGAAGGCCCCGTTCACGCGCCGGGCAGCCGTCACCTCGCGGGCGAAGCGGCGCCGGAAGTCACCGTCCCCGGCCAGTTCCGGCCGGACGACCTTCACCGCGACGGGGCGCCCGCCGGGCGAGCGCCCCAGGAACACCTGCCCCATGCCGCCCGCGCCGATCCGCGCGACGATCCTGTACCGCCCGACCTGCTCCGGGTCCTCCGGTCCCAGGACGTCGAACACGGCTCGCTCCTCCCTGTGACATCACCGATCTCCCCGGCCACTGACAGCGCATCATGCCAGAACGGCCCTGTGCGCCCGCCCCCACGGCAGTTGGCCGGTGGAACGGGCCGTGGAACCGCCCGCCGCTGCCGCTCGCCCACCGGGCGGGTGCGGTCAAGTGCCGTTCGGAGGCACTGAGTCGGCGGCGGTTCGGTGCCCCGGGACGGGGGGCGCTCATGCACAGGGACCAGGTGCTCCTTCAGCCTGCGGTCCGGGTGTCCTGGGCCAGCAGCGCGAGGAGCGTGCGGGCCTGAACCACCGCGGGGTGGCCCTGGCCCAGCACGGACGCCGCGTCCCGGACGAGGGCGCCTAGCCGGTCCGCGCTGCCGGGATCCGCGCTCAGCAGGGCAGTTGACAGGTCCAGTCGCAGGGTCAGGGGGTGCCGGGCACCGAGCAGGGTGCGCGCCTCGTCGCGGAACGCGGCGCACTCCCGCCGTACCCGGGCGGAGTCGTCGCTGCGGGCGCCGTCCTTCTCCCAGCGCTGGATGCGGACGCCGAGGTCGCGGGCGATCCGGCGGGTCGCCTCGCGCGCGGACTCGGGTGCCGCCCTCAACTCGGCGCTGCCCGGGGCGTCCTGGACGGCGTGCTCCTCCTGCGGCACGGCGTCGCGGATGCCCGCCGGGACGGCGTCGCGCGCGTCCTGCTGAACCTGCTCGTCCTGCTCGTCCTGCCGTTGCTGCGCGGACGCGCCGCGCACCTCCGCCGGGACGGCGTCCCGTACCTCGTGCCCGGAGGCGTCCGGCTGCCCGCCTTCGCCGCCCGCGCTCCGGCCGGCCGTGGCCGCGACCGGGCGGGCGGCGTGCTCGCGGATGAGGCCCCGGGCCCGGTCGGGCAGCGGGGGCGCCGCGATCCGCTCGGCCGGGGTGCCGGGCAGCAGTGCCTGCGCCACTTCGGCGGGCGTGGGCCGCTCGGCGGGGTCCCGCCGCAGGCAACGGCGGACGACGGACGCCAGCCCCGCCGGCATCCCAGCGAGGTCCGGTTCCCCCGAGCAGATCCGCACGATCAGCTCGACCGCCTCCCCGCCGCCCCACGGGTTGCGGCCGAGCGACAGCTGGGCCAGCAGCGTGCCGAGCGAGAACACGTCGCTCGCGGGCGTGAAGTGCTCCTCCTCGCGCAACTGCTCGGGCGAGGCGTACGGGTAGGTGCCGGCAAAACCCTGCCTGGGCGCGGTCAGCCGCGCGATCTGGGCGATGCCGAAGTCGATGACGCGCGGACCGTCCTCCGTCATCAGCACGTTGGCGGGTTTGAGGTCGAGGTGGACGATGCCCTGGGCGTGGACGGCCGTCAGGGCGGTGGCGATGCCGGCACCGACCGCGCGCACGCTCGCCTCATCCAACGGGCCGGTCCGCGCGATGAGTTCGCGCAGCGACGGCGCCGCCACGTAGGGGACCGCCATCCACGGCGTGGCGGCGTCGGTGTCCGCGGCGACCACGGGCACGGTGAACCGCCCTTCCACGCGCCGCGCGGCCCGCACCTCGCGGGCGAAGTCCTCCCGCAGTTCGGGGTCGGCGGCGTACTCGGCATGGAGGGTCTTGACGGCCACCAGGATCCCGTCGCCGTCCTGGCACAGGTGGATCCGCCCGAAGCCGCCCTCGCCCACGAGTTCCATGACCTGGTACGGGCCGAAGGCCGCCGGGTCGTCCGCGGCCCGCGCCGGGAGCGCCCGCCGCACCTCGCGCCACGTACCGATCGCCACCGCACCAGAGTTGAACGGCATGGGGGCGCCGGCGCCGGCCGCGGCCGCCCGCCCGGCACCGCGGTCGGTGCGGGAGCCGGCGCCGCCCGCCCGCCGCGCGGCGGGCCCCCGGCCCGCGCCGGTACCGCCCTCCGCAGGCTCGCCGGACTCGACGACGACGTGCGCGGCGACCGGCTCGGCGCCGTCGAAGGCGTACCCCTCGGCGTGGACCGTGCCGTCCTCCCCGGCGGACGCGTACAGGCCGGGCAGTCCCAGGAGCGCCGCCAGCCGGGCGTCCCCTGGCGCCGGACGGCGGCCGGGCCGGGCCGTGTAGAAGGCGAGCGGCTGCTGCCCGCGGCGGGTGAACTCGCCGACGAGCGCGGCCCATTGATCCGGTCCGAGACCGTCCGGTCCGATGCCGCCGTCGCGGTCGCGCAGCACCTGGACGCGGGTGGTGGACCGGCTGCCCGGCGCGGACAGCAGGATGCCGAACGCGATGCCGGGCGCGGTCCGCACCTGGGCGGCGAGCGCGGCGGCCGCGTCCCGGGTGAGGCGGAGCGCGACCCGCCGCCCGGAGCGGGCCAGCCCGTCCCGCTGGTCGCTCAGCGCCTCGAACTCCGGTGTCCCCGGGCCGTTGCCGCGCAACTCCATGCAGTCCAGCACCCGTTGGAAAACCTCCGCGGCCTCGCCGAGAGCGCCGGAGGAGACAGTCGCCTGCGCCTGCGCGACCCAGGCGTCCAGCGCCTGGGAGCTTCCGACGCCGTACAGGTACTCGGACTTCTCGGCGATCCGCCCGTACATCCGGGCCGCGCGCGGCAGATCGCCGGAGCGTTCGACCTCCCCCGCGGCGGCCCGCAGGTCGCGCAGGCTGTCGTGGCCGCGGTCGTGGCCGAACGGCAGGTCCCCGGCGAGGGCGGCGTACTGCTGGCGCGCGATGGCCGCGGTGCCGTGTGCGGAGCCCAGCGCGCTCTCCGCGCTCTGGAGCATGCGGGTGAACGTGCGCAGGGCGGAGGCGGTGTCGCCGCCCTCCTGCTGCCAGTGGCCGACGTTGCAGAGCAGGTCGAGCGCGGTCTCGGTGCGGCCGGCCTGCTCGGCCTCCGCGTGCATGGCCGTGTAGCGGCGGACCGCTTCGTCGTGGCGGCCGGCCCGGCCGTACCAGTGGGCGAGCTGGTGGCGGGCCAGTTCGGTGTCCGCGTGGTGGGCGCCCTGGTGGGCCTCGCGGTCGGCGAGCAGCGCCGCGAACAGTTCCACGGCGGCGTCGGCCTCGCCGGACTCCCCTACCCAGTGCGCGAGTTGGTGGCGCATCAGGAGGAGCGAGCGGTCGTCCTCCGGCAGCCGGGTGGCAGCGTCCTCGACCAGGGCCCGGTAGCGGTTCGCCGCCTGGGCGGGGTGGCCCGCGCGGCCGAGGTGTTCCGCCTGGGCGGCGGCCGCCGTCAGCTGCTCCCGCAGCGCCTCGTCGGCCGTCCGGCCGTTCCGGCGTGCCGGCTCCCGTACCTGCCCCTGCCGTGGTGCCTGCGCGGGCCGCTGTCCCTGCCCTTGCCGTTGCGGCTGCCGGGGCTCCCGCTCCGGCTTCGCTGCCCGTCCCTTGCCGCGCCACCGCACCACTGCACCCCTACCTGCGGCCCGCCCCGAGCCGCCACCGCTGGTCCGCACTGCCGTCCTCCCCCACCACCACGCACGGCGGTCCCGTTCGGTTGCCGCACCTGCGTGCCCGTGCTGCACGGGACCACGCGAACGCCGAGCGGGGGGGCGGACGGCGGCGTCAGCCGGTCCAGCCGTTCTCCGCCAGGATCCGGTCGATGCGGGCCCGGTGCGCCCGCTCCCAGTCGTCCAGCGACTCGCCGGCCTCCTTGGCGAGCTTGGCCCGGGCGCCGTCGAGCACCTCCGCCGCGCGTGCGGCGGGAACGACGACCACGCCCTCCTCGTCGCCCACCACGACGTCGCCGGCGTCGATGCGCACGCCGCCGCACCGGATCCGGCCGCCCAGCGGCGCGACGACGGACTTCGCACCGGGGATCGGGACCACCCCGCGGGCGAAGACCGGAAAGCCCATCGCGCGCACCTCGGCGAGGTCGCGGATCACCCCGTCGACCACGAGCGCGGCGATCCCCCGGCGCTGCGCGACGGCGCACACGTTCCCGCCGGCGACCGCGTAGTCCACGTCGCCCGCCTCCACCACCAGCACCGAGCCCGGTTCCGCGCGGTGGACGGCGGCGTGCAGCATCAGGTTGTCGCCCGGCGCGCAGCGCACGGTGAACGCCGGCCCGGCGACGCGCGGGACGGGCGTCCACAGCGGGCGGATCCCGATGTCCATGACCTGCTCGCGGCTGAGCAGGTCGGCGAGGGTGGTCGGGGGGATCTCCTGGAACCCGGCGCTGTGGTCCATCGGCATCCTTCGCTCACGCCGCCTCCCCCGCCGGGATGCGGAATTCCGTGACCCGATCATGACGCACCGGCTCCGGCCCCGCAGGACCGGCCGCCCGGGCCGGATCCGCAGGCCCGTTCATGCCGGCCCGAGCCGCGGGCGCCGTCCGCCCGTCCGATGCGCGGGCTCCGTCCGCCGGGCTCAGTCCGCCGTGCCGCCCCCGGGCGGTTCGCCGAGGTACTCGGCCAGGTGGAACAGGGCGGGCAGGGCCGCGGCGACGGCCGCGCGCTCGTCGTCGTCGAGGGCGTGCACGGCCGCGTCCAGGCGGCGTTCGTGCGCCTGCGTCCAGGACGTGAGCTGCTCCCGCCCGGCCTCGGTGAGGGTGACAACCGAGGCGCGGCGGTCGGCGGGGTCGACCTCGCGGGCCACCAGGCCGGACGTGATCATCTGGCCGATCAGCCCGCTGACCGTGCTCGCGGCCAGCCGCTGGCGGGTGGCCAGGTCGCCGATCCGGGCGGGCGAGTGCTCCCCGAGCACCTGGAGCAGCTCCACCTGCGCCATGGGCAGCTTCTCCCACGGGTACTCGCTGCGGATGGACGCGCGCAGGGCGCGGCGCAGCCGGGTGACGGCGTCGGTGAGCAGGCGGGCGTCCGGAACCCGGTCCGCGGGGGCCTCCGGCGCGGAGACCTCGGGATGCGACTGCGAGGGCATGCCCCGAGGGTATCGGGCCGCGCGGTCTGCGCCGACCTGGCCGCAGCACGCCGGGGCAGGCCGCCCGGCGCCGGCGGGAAACCCGCCGGCCGTTCACTCCTGGCGGTCCTCCGGTTCGTCTTCCGCCGCGCGCGGCGGAGCGGCCGGGCGCGGGGGCGCCACGTCGAAGACGTAGCCGTACCCGCGCACTGTGCGCAGCCGGTCGCGGAGGGCCGGGTCGGCCGCGGCCAGGTGCTCGCGCACCCGCTTGATGTGGACCTCCAGGGTCTTGGTGCCGTCGGGATGGCCGACACCCCAGCAGGTGTCGAGGAGTTGGCGGCGGGTGAGGACGCGTCCCGCGTTGTCCATGAGCACCGCCAGCAGCCTGAACTCCTTGAGGGGGACGTGGACGGGCTCGCCGTCCACCCGCAACTGCTTCCCGTCCAGGTCGAGTTGCACCGGGCCGACGGTGAGGAGCCGGAGCCGGCCCTGGGTGCTCGGCGGGACGAGGACGTAGCCGCCGCGGTCCTCGGGGCCGTCGGGAGTCGTGCCGTTCGGGGTCATCGGGGCCTCCTGGGGCGGTCGGCGGGACGACACGCGCGGTCGCGGGCGCAGGCATCTCGGGCGCGGACGGTCCCGGGCCGGGACGGTCCTGGGCCGGGACGGTCTCGGACGGGGACGGTCTCGGGCGCGGGCCGACGCGCCCGCGCCCGGGCTCACGCCCCTCCCGGCCTCTTCCACCAGGCGAGCAGGCGCGCGGCCAGGTCTGCGACAGCACCATCGCCACCGCGATGGTCTCGCCGAGCGCGCGGCCGAAGCCGAGGACGACCGCGCTGATGACGCCGGGCCGCGCGTAGGGCAGCACGGCCAGCCGGATCATCTCCCAGCGCGTGGCGCCGAGGGCGTACGCGGCCTCCTGCGTCTCGCGGGGCGTCTGCAGGAAGATCTCCCGGGACGTCCGCGGGCGAGCCGGAACTGCCGCCAGGCCAGGACGGCCCACAGGCCGGACAGGACCGCAAGCCACACGGCGCGTCCGGCCACGGCACCCGCCGCGCAGACGAGGGCGGCAGCGCCGTCCGCACCGGCCAGCCACCCGTCGCGGTGCGCGAACCCGCGGCCCGCCACCGTCCGCCGTTCCGACGCCGCGCGCCCGTCGTTCACCGCGCGGCGGCCCGGCACCGCCCGCCGTCCTGTCACCCCGTGGCCCGCTGGGGCCGGCGCGGTCCGAGCCAGGCCGCGAGCAGCGCCACGCCCGCCGCGGCCAGGAGCAGCACCGCCCCGCCGCGGGCCGCGGGCGCCCCGCCCCCGGCCGGCGACAGGTGGAGCGCCAGGGTGACCAGCGCGACCCCGAGGGCGGTGCCCAGACCTCTGGTCATGTTCACCAGCCCGCCGCCGGTGCCCGCGGCGGCGGTCGGGACGGCCCGCATCACGAGGGCGTTGTTGGCCGGAGTGAACAGCCCCAGCCCGAGGCCCAGAAGGCCGAGCAGGGCCGCGGACCAGCCGACGCCCACGGGCACGACGAGCATCCCGGCGAGTGCGGCGACCATGACCCACGCCCCGGCCAGGCACCGGTGCCGGTCCGTGGCGGACGGCGGGACCACCCGGTCCGCACCGGCCGCGGCGAGGGCGAATCCGGCGGGCAGCGCGCTGACCGCCAGTCCCGTCGGGAGTTCGGAGACCCCGGCCCGGCCCAGCACCGTCGGCACCAGGACCAGCGGGCCGAACAGAACGAGGTAGCCGCTGAGCGCCCCGACGAGACCGGTCGAGACCGCCCGCGCCCTGAGCAGGGCGAGATCGAGCAGCGGCTCCGCGGCCCTTGCCTGGCGGACGACGAAGGCGACCGCGGCCACCACGGCCGCCGCGAACAGCAGGACGACGCCCCACAGCGGCAGCGGAAGTCCGGACGCGGCGGACACGCCGAGCAGCAGGGCCGTCGTCGCCGTGGACAGCCACAGCAGCCCCCACCAGTCGAAGGCCGGGACGGGACTGCGCTCGCGGGTGCGCGGCAGCAGGAAGTGCCCGGCGACGAGGGCCACCACGCCGATCGGCACGTTGATGCCGAACACCCAGCGCCAGCCGAGGGTGGCGACCAGTGCCGCGCCCACGGTCGGGCCGAGCGCCAGTCCCAGGGCCTGCGCGGCCGCCTGCACACCCAGCGCGGCGCGCATCTTCTCCCGGGGTGCGCTGGTGGTCACCAGCGCCACGCTGTTGGCCTGGAGCATGGCAGCACCCGCGGCCTGCACCACGCGGAAGCCGATCAGGGCGCCCAGCGACGGGGCGAGGCCGCAGGCCGCCGACGCGGCCGTGAACACCACGAACCCGTAGAGGTAGAAGAGCTTGCGGCCGCGTGCGTCCGCCAGCCGGCCCACCGGAACGAGCAGCGCCACCAGCGTCACCAGGTAGGCCAGCGAGACCCATTCCACGGCGGCCAGCGGCGCCCCGAACCCGGTGCGCAGGCTGCCGTAGGTCAGCGTGACGATGCTCGCGTCGAGCTGGCCCATGAACGCCCCGAAGCAGACCGTCGCCACGGCGAAGCGCCAGGCGTCGGGGCGCTTCCGGACGGCGTCGGGACGGCGCCGCTCGTAGAGCAGGACGGCGGGCCATCCCCCGCGGTCCGTTCCGGCATGCGGCACACGCGCGCCCAATGGTCCTCCTCACCATGCGATGGCGAGCGGGGACCGCATCGGACATGCCCGTCGGCCCGGTGCCGCTCGGGCCACCACCTCCCATATTACATCGGACTCAGAACTATTCTGAGTCCGATGCACTGGCTGGCGCGGAGGCGTCAGGCGCGCGTGCGGTCCCGCGGGCCGGCGTACTCGGCGTCGGTGACGTGGTCGAGCCACGTGACGTCGTCGGTCTCCCAGAGCGCGATGTGCGTCATGAAGTGGTCGGGGGCGGCGCCGTGCCAGTGCTCCTCACCGGCCGGGGTCCAGATCACGTCGCCGGGGTGGGCCTCGAGGATCCGCCCGCCGCGGGCCTGGATCAGAGCCACGCCCTCGACGACGTAGAGGGTCTGGCCGAGGCCGTGGGCGTGCCACGCGGTACGGGCTCCCGGGGTGAAGTGCACGGCGTTGGCGCGGGCCCTGGCGGGGTCCTCGCCCCGGTAGATCACGTCGGCGTAGGCGTCGCCGGTGAACCATTCGGCCGGCAGCTTCACGGTCGCCTGCTTCTTCAGCAGTTCCATCTGATGACTCCCTGTGGTGCGACTGGTGCGTCTTCCCGCCACCCTGCCCGCGGGCGGCCCGTCCGGCAGCCCGGGGCGGCCCGAGCGGCGGGCCGGAGCGGCCCGGACATCGCCCGGACCCCTCCCCATCGAGAGAACCGCAGGTCACCGCCGTGCGGAAGGCACTGCCGTACCAGGTACCGGCAGTGCCTCCCACGTCCGCCGGCCCGCTTCTAGCCTGGAGGCATGGACACCGCCCACGAGATCCGCGAGTTCCTCGCGTCGCGCCGCGCCCGGATCACGCCCCGGGAGGCGGGGCTGCCCGCCTTCGGCGGCAACCGCCGGGTCCCGGGGCTCCGCCGCGAGGAGGTCGCCCTGCTGGCCGGTGTGAGCATCGACTACTACGTGCGCCTGGAGCGCGGACGGCTGGCCGGGGCCTCCGACGAGGTCCTGGACTCCCTGGCGCGTGCCCTGCGGCTCGACGACGCGGAACGCGCCCACCTCTACGACCTGGCGGCCGCGCAGCGCTCCCGGCCGGCCCGCAGCACCCGCCAGGTCCGAGGTCCCGTTCCCGCCAGCGTCCGGCGCGTGCTGGACTCGATGACGGACAGCCCCGCGTTCGTCCGCAACGGGCGGCTGGACCTCCTCGCCGTCAACCGGCTCGGCCGCGCCCTGTACGCACCCCTGTTCGCGCCGGACGCACCGCGCCCGGTGAACATCGCCCGCTTCCAGTTCCTGCACCCGTCGGGGCGCGACTTCTTCCCCGACTGGGAGCGCGCACTCAACACCACCGTGTCGCTGCTGCGCACCGAGGCCGGACGCGCCCCGCACGACGCGGACCTGACCGGGCTGATCGGCGAACTCGTCACCCTCAGCGACGAGTTCCGCGTCGCCTGGGCCAAGCACGACGTGCGGCTGCACCATTGCGGCAGCAAGCCGTTCCGCCACCCCGAAGTCGGCGTCCTCACCCTCGACTTCGACGCGATGGCACTGCCCGCCCAGCCCGGGCTGACCCTCACCGCCTACACCGCGGCCCCGGGCACCCCGGCTCACGACGCCCTGCGCCTGCTGTCCGCCTGGGCCGCCACGCAGGACGCCCAGGACGCCCAAGGTGCCGCCGGCTCCGGCGCCGGGGACACCGCCGGCGCCACGGGCGCCGCGCGTCCAGGGGGAACGGCCGGCTGAGCCGACCGGCGCGCATCTGACGCCGCCCCCCGCGCCGTTCAGCCGACGCCCACCGTCTGCCGCTCCGGTGCGATGACGGCGACGACGCGTTCCTGGCCCCGCGGGTACGGCCCGCCCGTGTACTTCACGGCCAGCCCGTCGACGATCGGCCACGCTGCGTCGCCCTCGAGCCACTCGACGACGCGGCCGCGCAGCATCACCGGCCGGAACGGGTCGTCGGCCGCCGTCAGGGACAGCGCGACCCGCGGGTCGCGGCGCAGGTTGCGGGCCTTGCGGCTGCCCGGGCCGGTGAGGATCACGACGTGGTCGCCGTGCGTGCCGACCCAGACGGGGACGGCGTGGGGGCCGCCGTCGGGGAGGACGCTGGCGAGGTGGGCGATCGAGGTGGCGTCCAGCGCGCGGCGCACTTCGGGTTCGAGCATGGTGGTCGTCTCCTTGCGAGGGGTCGTGGCGGGAAGGGTGCGGGCGGGGCGGTGGCCGCCGGTGGGGGCGGTACCGGTGGTGGCGGTCATCGCTCGACCTCGTAGTGGAGGTGGGTGACGCCGGGCGCGGGGACGGCATCGACGAGGCGGAGCCGCACGTGCCCGGGCAACTCCTGGAAGAACGGCCGGCCGCCGCCGAGCAGGATCGGCACCTGATGGAGGATCACCTCGTCGACCAGGCCGGCTTTGAGCGCCTCGGTCGCCACGCCGCCGCCCATGAGGCCGACGTCCTTGCCGCCCGCGGCCTCGCGCGCCGCGGCGACCGCGTCCTCGACGCCGGTGGTGACGAGCGTCTGGCGGTCCGTCATCTCCGGTGCGGGGCGGTGGCTGACCACGAACAGCGGGGCCGTCGGGTGGGGGCCGCCACCGCCGAAACGGCCGGAGTCCTCATAGGTGTTGCGGCCGGCCACGACCGCGCCGACGCGTCCGGCGAGGGCGTCGAAGACCCGCGCGCTGGGCGCGCTCAGCCGGAAGCCGTCGAAGACCCGGCTGGGCGTGTCCCCGCCGAAGTACCAGTCGAAGAGCATCGTGCCGTCGCCGAGTCCGCTCTCGGGGCCGGGGCCCCGGCCGGTGATGTACCCGTCGACCGACACCGCGTGCGCGCTGAAGACCTTGCTCATCTCGACGATCCTTTCGGAGTTCCCTCAAGAGACTCCATGACCGTAGCAGTCGAAGTTCCCTCAGGGAACGTCAATTGCTAGAATCCCTTCATGCAGCGCACGGACTTCAGCCGGATGGCGTGCTCGATCGCCCGCACCCTCGACGTCATCGGGGAGCCGTGGTCGCCGCTGATCCTGCGCGACGTGTGGGTCGGGCTCAGCCGGTTCGAGCAGCTCCAGGCCGACCTCGGGATCTCCCGGAAGGTCCTGACCGAGCGGCTGAACCACCTGGTCGACCACGGCGTGCTCGAACGCCGCCCCTACGACCGGCGGCCGCGCCACGAGTACGTCCTGACGCAGAAGGGCACCGAACTCGTCGACCTGCTCATGGTCATGACGGGCTGGGGCGACAAGTGGCTGTCCGGCGAGGCCGGTCCGCCGGTGCTGTACCGTCACCACACGTGCGGCGAGATCAGCGGCGCCGACCTGCGCTGCGCCCGCTGCGGCGAGCCGATGCACGCGAACGACGTCGACCCGCTGCCGGGTCCGGGCGCGACCGCCTGACCGAACGCGCCGGCGCGAGGCCGAACGTGCCCGGCGCGGCACGACCAGCCCGCCCCGCAGGAAGGAACCACCCGCCATGCCCCTGGTCCCCGCCGATCCGACCGTTCTGCACCCCATGCCCGGCCAGCCGCGGGTGGTGCTCCTCAAGCCCCTGGTCAGCTCACCGCTGATCGAGGTCGGCGAGTTCTCCTACTACGACGACCCCGACGACCCGACCGCGTTCGAGACCCGCAACGTGCTCTACCACTACGGCCCGGAGAAGCTGGTCATCGGGAAGTTCTGCGCGCTGGGCGAAGGCGTGCGGTTCGTGATGAACGGCGCCAACCACCGGATGGACGGGCCCTCCACGTTCCCCTTCCCGATCATGGGCGGATCGTGGGCCGAGCACTTCGACCTCATCACCGGGCTGCCCGGGCGCGGCGACACCGTCGTCGGGCACGACGTGTGGCTGGGGTACCGGTCGATGGTGATGCCCGGGGTGCGGATCGGGCACGGCGCCGTCGTCGCCTCGGGCTCCGTGGTGGTGGAGGACGTGCCGGACTACGGCGTCGTCGGCGGCAATCCGGCCCGTCTCATCCGCCGCCGGTACGACGACGCCGACATCGCCCGGCTCCTGGACATCGGCTGGTGGGACTGGCCGTTGGAGCACCTGACCCGGCATGTGCGCACGGTGATGTCGGGCAGCGTCGACGACCTGGCCGCCGCCGCCCCCGACGCCCCGCAAGGGTGACGGACACCCCTGCCGCACACCGCATCCCGGCCCGTCCCGACCAGCGAAGCGAGTGAACTCCCGTGTCCCGTCGCCGTGCCCATATCGCCATGGTCGG
This sequence comes from Streptomyces sp. NPDC020917, assembly GCF_044333795.1. Taxonomy (NCBI): domain Bacteria; kingdom Bacillati; phylum Actinomycetota; class Actinomycetes; order Kitasatosporales; family Streptomycetaceae; genus Streptomyces; species Streptomyces sp. NPDC020917. The sequence goes on from NZ_JBIRRR010000005.1 coordinate 139,308, forward strand.
CATCCCCGTCGTCAGCCATGTCCTGCCGAGCCTGGCCGTCATCCGCGAACTGGTCACCCGCGGCCACCGGGTGAGCTACGCCAACGACCCCGAGGTAGCCGACCGGATCACCGCCGCGGGCGCCGACCTCGTGCCCTGCCCGTCCGGACTGCCGGTCGCCGGCGGCGACTGGCCGGCCGACCCGGTCGCCGCGATGGGCCTCTTCCTCGACGACGCCGTCGGCGCCCTCCCCATCCTGCGCGCCGCGTACGACCGCGACCCTGCCGACCTGTACCTGTACGACATCGGCGCGTACGCCGGCCGCGCCCTCGCCGAGGCGCAGAACCGCCCGGTCCTCCAGCTCTCCCCCACCTTCGTGGCGTGGGACGGCTACGAGCAGGACGTCGCGGCGCACGTCCGGCAGCTGCCGGGGCACGCGGCCTACCAGGACAGGTTCGCTCGCTGGCTGGCCGGTTGCGGGGCCACGACCACCGACGTGGACGCCTTCTCCGGGCCTCCCTGACGAGCGCTGGCGCTCATCACGCGGGCGATGCAGCCGCATGCCGACCGGGTGGACCCCGGCAGTGTGACGTTCGTCGGGCCCTGCTTCGACCCCGCGACCGGCGCGGAGGCGTGGACCCGCCCCAAGGACGCGGAGAAGGTGCTGCTGATCTCCCTGGGATCGGCCTTCACCCGCCAACCCGCCTTCTACCGCCGGTGCCTGGCGGCGTTCGGCGACCTGCCCGGCTGGCACGTGGTGCTCCAGATCGGCCGGCACACCGATCCCGCGGAGCTGGGCCGGATCCCGGCCAACGTCGAGGTGCACTCCTGGGTCCCGCAGCGGGCGATCCTGGCGCAGGCGGACGCCTTCGTCACCCACGCCGGGATGGGCGGCTGCGGCGAGGGGCTCCTCGCGGGCGTCCCGATGATCGCCGTGCCCCAGGCCGCCGAGCAGTTCATGAACGCCGACCGGCTGGTGGAGCTGGGCGTGGCCCGCAGGATCGACACCGCGGACGCCACGGCGCAGGCACTGCGCGCGGCACTGGACGAGCTGGTCGCCGACGCGGAGGTCGCCCGCACGTCCGCCAGGCTCCGCGCCGAGGCGCTGGCCGAGGGCGGCACCCGGCGCGCCGCCGACCTCATCGAGGACATGCTGCCCTGAGCATGCCGCCCTGAGCGGTCGTCCCGTTCCGGCCGGACGGGAACGGGAGTTGCGCGCGGCTCCACGAGCGGGCGTCGCGCGCCGCCGGCCCGTCCCGAGCGGTCCAGGCGGCACAGGCAGCCGCCGCCTATTCCGGGGACTGGCCCCGGGCCTGGTGGCGGACGCCCGAGACGACCGCCCAGGCGAAGACGGTGAGGGAGAACACCGCCACCGTCACCGAGTCCCAGGGCTGGGGCAGCCGGCCCGACCCCTTGAATCCGCCGAGCCAGGACAGCAGGGTCAGGCCCGCGAGATAGACCACGAGCCAGGCGCCGTCGCGCAGTTCGGCCGTCAGCGGGTCAGCCGCACGGTCGCGGCGCAGGACCAGGAACAGCGGCAGGGCGGCCAGCACCAGCGGCAGCGCCAGCCGCAGGTTGTGCCAGCCGGACCAGTAGACGAACTCGCCGGAGACGACGAAGGCGATCGGCGCGATCCAGCCCAGCCCCGGGACCACCGCGGGCGCGCGGTCCGCGCCCGCGGCCCGGAACACCGCCGCGGCCACCGTCGACGAGGCATAGATCAGCAGGTACATGTCGCCCATGACGGCGACGATGCTCTGCCACCCGCTGAACGGCAGCAGGAACACCACGATCACCGCGAGGTTCAGCGCCAGCGCCCGGTGCGGGATGCCGAACCGGCCGTCGACCCGCATCGCCTGACGCGGCAGCAGCCCGTTCTTGGCCAGCGCGTACGTGTGCCGCGCGTCGATGGCCACGCCGACGTACGCCGAGCCGCCGGGCGAGACCACCGCGTCCGCGTAGAGCAGCGTGGCCAGCCAGTGCAGGTTGAGCAGCAGCGCGAGCTGCCCGAACGGCGAGTCGAAGTCGACACCGCGCCAGCCGTGGCCCAGCAGCCCCTCGGGCACCGCCAGCAGGAAGGCGAGCTGGAGGCCCAGGTACAGCAGCACGGAGGCGGCGATGCCGCTGAGCACGGACGTCGGCATGGTGCGGCGGGGGTCGCGGGCCTCGCCGGAGAAGTCCAGCGGGGCCTGGAAGCCGTTGACGGAGTAGACGATCCCGCCGGCCGACAGCGCGGTCAGGACGGCCGCCCAGCCGTAGGGGGCGAACCCGCCGTGCCCGGTGAGCCGGCCGGTGCCGTGCGCGCCCGAGGCCAGCAGCGCGGCCACCGTCACGATCGGCATGATCACCTTGAAGACCGTCACCGCGTTGTTGACCCGGGCGAACAGCCGCACCCCGAACCAGTTGAGCACGGTGAGCAGCACGCTCAGCCCGAGCGCCAGGCCGAGCCCGCGGGCGGTCAGGGACGAGCCGCTGTACAGGCCGGGGAGGTAGTGCGCGGCGTACTGCATGATCGCGGTGATCTCCGCGGCGGTCCCGCCCACCGACAGCAGCACCGACCAGCCCACCATCGTGCCCACCAGCTGGCCGCTGGCGTACAGCGGCCAGCGGGCGGTGCCGCCGCCCTCCGGCCGGGTCGCGCCCAGCTCCACCATGACCAGCGCGACCAGCGCGCTGAGCAGGCCGGCCGCCACCCACGAGACCAGCGACGCCGGCCCGGCGGTCTGCGCCGCGTACATGGCCGCGAACAGCCAGCCGGAGCCGAGGATGTTGGAGAAGCCGATCGCGGTCAGGCCCCAGTAGCCCAGGCCCCGCCGCAGCTTGCGCTCCTGCACGGCGGCCGCCGCGGCTCCCTCGGCGGTGAGGGCCGCCATCGGCTCCTCGGGCCCGCCGCCGTCCTGCGCCATCCCCGCTCCTCGCCTCCGCCCGCCGGCCGGCCCCGGACCGGGACGCGGGTCGCGGCCTCCGCCTGCCCCGGGCGCGGGTCCGCGGGCTCCGGCACTGGTCGGGGGCGCCGCCTCCACCGGGAACGAAACCACGAAGGGCCGCCGCGGCACGGGGAACGCGCCGCAGGCCGCGCGCCACCGGCGTCAGCCCCCCACGCACGGGTGCATCCCTCCGCCCGGTCCGCGCCGCGCGGGGGTGGCGCCCGCCATTCCGGCACCGCAGCAGCGATGATCAAAGGGATGGGATCGACGAACAGCGACGACGACGCGCCACGGACCGGGCAGCACGCGAACGGGCGGTCTCTGGTGTGCCTGGTGACGGGGGCGAGCGGCTACATCGGCGGCCGTCTCGTCCCCGAACTCCTGGCCGCCGGGCACGAGGTGCGGTGCCTGGTGCGGACCCCGGAGAAACTGCGCGACCAGGAGTGGGCGGACCGGGTCGACATCGTCCAGGGCGACGTGACCGACTCCGGGGCCGTCGCACGGGCCATGCGGGGCGTGAACGTGGCCTACTACCTGGTGCACTCCCTCGGGACCGGGCGGGACTTCGAGGACACCGACCGCAGGGCGGCCCGGGTCTTCGGCGAGCAGGCGCAGCGGGCCGGCACCGGGCGGCTGGTGTACCTGGGCGGGCTGACCCCGCAGGAGGTGCCCGAGCGGGAGCTGTCGCCGCACCTGCGGTCCCGCGCCGAGGTCGGCCGCATCCTGCTCGCCTCCGGCGTGCCGACCGTCGTGCTGCGCGCCGCGGTCATCATCGGCTCCGGATCCGCCAGCTTCGAGATGCTGCGCTACCTCACCGAGCGGCTGCCGGTGATGGTCACCCCGCGCTGGGTGCACACCAGGATCCAGCCGATCGCCGTACGCGACGTGCTGCGCCTGCTGGCCGGCTGCGCCACCCTGCCCCGCGAGGTCGGCGGCACCTTCGACATCGGCGGTCCCGAGGTACTGACGTACCTCGACATGATGCGGCGGTACGCCGCCGTGGCGGGCCTGCCGCGGCGGCTGATCCTGCCCGTGCCCGTCCTCACCCCCGGTCTGTCGAGCCACTGGGTGGGCCTGGTGACGCCGGTCCCGGCCGCGATCGCCCGGCCGCTCACCGAGTCGCTGCGGCACGAAGTGGTGTGCCGCACCGGCGACATCGAACGGTACGTGCCGAGCCCGCCGGGTCATCCGCTCGGCTTCGACCGCGCCGTGGCGCTCGCCCTGCAGCGGATCCGCGACGCGCAGGTCACCACCCGCTGGTCGTCGGCCGCGACGCCCGGCGCACCCAGCGACCCGCTGCCCACCGATCCGGACTGGGCGGGCGGCAGCCTCTACACCGACGTGCGGACGCGCGAGGCGGAGGTGGACCCGTCGGCGCTGTGGGACGTCATCGAGGGCATCGGCGGGGAGAACGGCTGGTACTCCTTCCCCCTGGCGTGGGGCGTGCGCGGCTGGCTGGACCGGCTCTCCGGCGGCGTCGGACTGCGCCGGGGCCGCCGCGACGCCCGGCGGCTGCGGGTGGGCGACTCGCTGGACTTCTGGCGGGTGGAGGAGATCGTGCGGGGCCGGCTGCTGCGGCTGCGCGCGGAGATGCGGCTGCCGGGTCTGGCGTGGCTGGAGATGCGGGTGGAGACGGCCGGGGACGGCGCCGCCCGCCGGGTCCGCTACCGGCAGCGCGCGGTGTTCCACCCCCGCGGCCTGGCGGGCCACCTGTACTGGTGGAGCATCTCGCCGTTCCACGCCATCGTGTTCGGCGGCATGGCCCGCAACATCGTGCGCGCCGCGGAACGCTCCACCGCGGGGCGCCCGGGTACCCCGGCAGGACACGGCGCCTCCGGCAAGAACGGTACAAGCGGACCGCATACGTGAGGCCGCCCCGTTCCCAAGGGCGGTGCACAGGACGGCCGTTCGGCGCATCGGAACCCGGCATCCCGGCATGCGGGGCCCCGTCGGCCCGCCATCGCGGAGGCCCCCCACAGCCGTTCGAGCGGCCGCGTCCCGACACTTGCGCCGAGCCCGCTCGTTCGACTCACCGGGCCCGAAGGCCCCCGCGTACCGCACCCGTTCCGCCCGCTGCCGCCCATGCCCGCGGCGAGCCGGAGTCGTTGCACCGACCCACCCGCGAAAAGGTGACCCCATGCCTGTCCCCGTCGTCCTGTTCACCGCGGACCTGCGGCTGACCGACCATCCGCCGCTGCGCGCCGCCCTGGAGGGCGCCGACGCGGTGGTGCCGCTGTTCGTACGGGACCGCGCCGTGGAGGCCGCCGGGTTCGCCGCGCCCAACCGCCGCGCCTACCTCGACGGCTGCCTGGCCGATCTGGACGCGGAGTTGCGGGAACGCGGCGGCCGGCTGGTGGTGCGCTCGGGCGACCTGGTGCAGGAGGTGTGCCGGGTGGTGACCGAGGTGGACGCCGGCGAGGTGCACATGTCCGCGGGGCACAGCCGGTTCGCCGCGCGCCGGGAGGAGTCGCTGCGGTCGGCACTCGAAGGGCTGGGCCGCCGGCTCGTCGTCCATGACGCGGTCACCGTCGCGGTGCCGCCCGGCCTGGTCACGCCCGCGTCCTCCGACCACTTCGCCGTCTTCACCCCGTACTTCCGGCACTGGGCCCAGGTCCGGCTGCGTCCGGTGGTGCCCGCCCCGCGCCGGGTGCCCGTGCCGGACGGCCCGAAGGGCGGGCCGGTGACCGCCGGTGACGCAACGGGCGACGTGTCCCCCGGCCTGCCGCCGGGCGGTGAGCGCGCGGCGCGCCGGCAGGTGACCGGCTACTGGCGCGGCGGCCTCGACGGTTACGACACCGCGCACGACGACATGGCGGCCGACGCCACCTCGCGGTTCTCCGCGGCCCTGCACTTCGGCACGCTCTCCCCGGTGGAACTCGTGCACCGCGCCCGCGAGCACGGCGGGCCCGGTGCCGACGCGTTCGTCCGGCAGCTGGCGTGGCGCGACTTCCACCGCCAGGTGCTCGCCGCGCGGCCGGAGTGCGCGCACGCCGACTACCGCGGCAAGAACGACCGTTGGCGCACCGAGCGCACCGCGGGCGACGACATCGACGCGTGGCGCGAGGGACGCACCGGCTACCCGGTCGTCGACGCGGGCATGCGGCAGCTGCGCGCAGAGGGCTGGATGCACAACCGGGCGCGGCTGCTCACCGCGAGCTTCCTGACCAAGACCCTCTACGTCGACTGGCGGATCGGCGCCGCGCACTTCCTGCGCTGGCTGGTCGACGGGGACGTGGCCAACAACCAGCTCAACTGGCAGTGGATGGCCGGCACCGGGACCGACACCCGCCCCAACCGGGTCCTCAACCCGGTGGCCCAGGGCCGGAAGTACGACCCCGAGGGCGCGTACGTCACGCGCTGGGTACCCGAACTCGCCGGGCTCCCGGCGCGGTTGGTGCACGAGCCGTGGAAGCTGCCCGACGCCGACCGGGAGGCCCTCGATTACCCCGCCCCCGTCGTCGACCTGTCCAGCGGGCTCGCCCGCTTCCGCCGGGCCCGCGGCAAGCAGCCCTAGCCGCGTCCGGCACGCAGCGGGGCGTCACGGCCGTGACGGGTCACGGCACGGGGACGGGGCGGCGCAGCAGGTAGGCCGAGACCGCGGCGGCGAGGGCGATGACGCAGGCGACGAAGAGCAGCCCCGCGGCGCGCAGTCCCGGCCCCTGGGCCACGGCGCCGATCCCGACCACCGGGATGGACAGCCCGACGTAGCCGGCGACGAACAGGGCGGACAGCGTCGCGGCGCGCTGCTCCTCGGGGGCGACCCGGCTCACCGTGGCCACGCTGCTGCGGAAGGACAGTCCCTGTCCCGTGCCGCTCACCAGGGCCCCGGCGACGAGCAGGCCCAGCTCCTTGGTGAGCAGCGACGTGCCGATCAGCACCAGCCCGGCCATGAGGACGACGCAGCCGAGGACCAGCGAGCGCGCCACGCCGAACCTCCCCATGAGGAACTGGCCCACCAGCGAGGCCAGGAACGCGGACATCACGACCGCGCCGGACGCCGCGATGTCGTCCACGCCGAGGTACTCCGCCAGGAAGGCCGGTGCGACGGCGGTGAACAGCCCGAGGACGGAGAATCCGGCGAACACCGCAATGGCCGCCGGGGTGAACGCCGTTCGCACCTGGGCGGGCACCACCATCCCCTGGACCCGCAGCGGCGGTCGCGGCACCTTCCGCGGTACGGTCTCCGGCGCCGCGACGAGCACGGCGGCGGAGACGGCGAGCAGGGCCAGGTGCACCACGTACGTCAGCCGCAGCGGGTAGGGGGCGTACCGGCCGAGGAGCCCGGCGAGCAGCGGCCCGCAGCCGAGGCCGCCCATGTTGGCCACGGTCGCCGTCAGCGTGGCGCGGCCGCGCCGGTCCGGGGCGGCCAGCTCCGTGACGGCCGCGGTGGCCGCGCCGCTGAAGAGCCCGGCGGAGAATCCCGAGAACACGCGCCCGACGAACAGCAGGGGCAGGGCGTGCGCGGCGAGGAAGCACACCGCGCTGAGCATCGCGAAGCCGACGCCCACCAGGAGCACGGGACGGCGCCCGAGCACGTCGGAGAACGATCCCGCGATCAGCAGCGCCGCGATCACACCGCAGGCGTAGACGGCGTAGACCACCGTCACGACGAACTCGGAGAAGCCGAACTGCGCGCGGTAGAGGCCGTACAGCGGTGTCGGCAGCGTCGTCCCGAGCATCACCACGGCGAACACCAGCGCCACCAGCACGTACCACGGGGGCACCGGACGGGGACGCCTCCCCTGGCCGGAAGAAGTCACGGGCCCACCCTAACCAGTGGAATCCGGCTGTTCGGGCTGATTCGCCCGCTGATGTCCGGGCGTGGTGCGGTGGGCCGCACGCAGTTCGGCGTACAGCTCCGGCCCGGTCCAGGTCCGCGGGGCCGCCTCCGCCTCGTGGACGAGGGCGGCGAGCCGGGCGTTGGCGGGGGCGCCGCGCCCGTGGGCGGCGGCGAGGGCGACGATCTCGCCCTGCAGCGAGTCGACTTCGGTGGGCCTGCCGCGCTGCAGGTCCTCCCACATCGAGGAGCGCGCGTGGGCGTCGATCCGCAGCGACGCCGCCGCCACCCGCCGGAACAGGGCGTCGGGCAGCGCGAGGACGTAGGGCGTGACGGCGGGCGCGGCGGGCCCGAGCCGGGCGGGCGCGACCCCGGCCGCCCGGTACGCGGCCAGCGCCTCGCGCTGGCACAGGGCCAGGCAGCGCCGGTACGCCCGCCGCCCGAGCTGGTCGCGCAGCGGCAGGCCGGACAGCGCGTTGACGGCGTTGTTGAGGTTCATCAGCAGCTTGGCGTGCTGCACTTCGGCCATGTCGGTCCGGGCCTCGACGGCCAGCCCCGCCGCGCACAGCGCGGTGACGAGGGTGTCGTCGGGTTCGGTCATGAGGGTGCCCGGCATGCCCTGGTGGACGGTGCCCGGCACGGTCTGCACCACGTTGTAGGGCACCATTCCGGCCAGCACGGCGCGTCCGGGGAGTGCGGCGCGCAGGGTCGCCGGGTTGCGCAGGCCGTTCTGGAAGCTGACCACGACGGCGCCGGGGGCGAGGCGGGGCGCCAGGTCCGCGGCCGCGCCCGCGGTGGCCGCGGTCTTCACGGTGACCAGCACGTAGTCGGCGCCGGCCGCCGCCTCGGGGCCGGTGGCGAGCGTCAGCCTCTCCGGGGCGAGGTGGACGGCCGGTCCCGCCGAGGTGCTGAGGGTGAGACCGCGTTGCCGCAGCACGTCCATCGCGGCGGGCCGGCCGACGAAGGCCACGTCGTACCCGGCGGCGGCGAGCCGACCACCGAGGTGGCAGCCGATGCTGCCGGCACCGAGGACGGCGAAGCGGGGCGTGGTCATGGGCGGCTCCTGCGGACGGGCGCCGGCGGCACCGGGGACGCGACAGGCCCACGATCACACGGCAGGCGCGCTCGCGGGACCCCCGCGCACCCGCGGGCGGGCGGAGCCGCCCCGCACGGCCGGAGGCGTGCGGGGCGGCCGCGGGCCCGGCCCGTCAGGAGAACGTGCAGGTGATGGAGCCCTTGGGGAGGTTGACGCCGGTTGATGTCGCCGTGAAGCCGAACGTCGTGTTGCCGTCCGGCGCGATGGTGCCGTTGTAGCTGGCGTTCGTCACCTTCGCGGCTCCGCCGCTGACCGTCAGGTTGCCGTTCCACAAGGTGGTGATCGTCGTGCCGTCACCCGGCGTCCAGTCGACGGTCCACCGGCTCGTGGGCGAGGTGCCGTGGTTCATCACCTCGACCTCGCCCTGGAAGCCGCCGCTCCAGGCGTTGGTCACCGAGTACATGGCCATGCAGGAGTCCGAGCCGCCGGTGGGAGGCGTGGTCGGGGGCGTCGTCGGCGGGGTGGTGGGCGGCGTGGTCGGCGGCGTCGTGGGGGGTGTGGTCGGCGGCGTGGTGGTGCCGCCGTTGTGGATGCCGGTGACCTCGCCGTTGCCGCCGTCGAAGGCGATGTCGGAGCAGGAGAAGAAGTTCTCGTTGCTGTCCGAGCGGACCCACTGGATGAAGACCAGGGCGTCACCCGAGCGGCCCGAGGGCAGCGCCTGGTCCCAGTAGTAGTGGCCGCCGTCGGTGCCCGGCGAGCCCACCGAGGCAGGGTTGGTGACGCTGCCGATCTGGTCCAGGTCGGCCCAGGCCAGCGGGGTGGTCGGCGACCAGCCCTGCTTGGTGACGTACACCCGGAACGTGCCCGGGTGCGCCGCCCAGTTGCTGTACTGGAGCTGGATCGTCGACCCGGACGTCAGGTGGGTGCGCGGCCAGTCCTCGCGGGCCGCGCTGTAGGCGGAGAAGTCGTACGGCGACTTGTTGCCCGCACTGCAGAGAGTGCCGTCGGGCACGTAACCGTCGCCGCGGCCGGCCGCGTTGGAGTCCAGCACGGCGAACCAGTTGTACAGCGGGGTCGTGCCGCTCTGCGCGACCGCGGCCGCGCAGGCGGGGTTGGTGGGGTCGAGTGCGCCGGTGGCGGTCTGGGCGTCCTCGTAGCAGAGGTACGTACGGGAGCCGGGCATCATCGCGACGCCGTGCGCCTGGGCGGAGTTCTGGCCGAGCACGACCAGGCCGAGGGCCGCGACCAGCGTGGCGAGCCCTGCGAGCAGGGAGAGTGTCCTTCGCCTCTTCAAGGTGGGTGACCTTTCGGGCAGCGTCCCGAGGCCGTGGGCCACCGCGGCCGGGACCCCGGGGCGTGGTGGGGGGATGACAACATGGGAGCGCTCCCACATCTGACGCGAACATAACAGCCCGTCAGCAGCGTGTAAACAGGCCCCGCCAGGGCCGGACTCCGCGGGCCGCTAGCGGTGGCGGCTCCACCGCCCTGGGTCCTCCTCGAGGTTCGCCCGGTCCCACCGGCCGCACTCGGCGGCCGCGTCATAGGTGCTCTGCAGGAACTCCAGCACCATGGCGTCCGGGTCGGCGGCGGTGCGGACGGTCTCGTACGGCAGCAGGAACTCGCCCTCGTCACGGCTGTAGCGCGCCTCGCCCGCGGGGCGTACCGGGTAGTCGGCGAAGCCGTCCGGCTCGGGGTAGGCGTAGGAGTAGAAGAACCCCTCGGCGCCGGCGCTCGGCCAGAAGCCGCAGCTGCTCAGCTCGCGCGAGTAGGCCTCCTCCATCACCCAGGCGCCGACGTTCGGCGCGCCGCCGGGGTGGGGCGGCGCGGGGCGCCCGGAGAAGCGGGTGCAGGCCAGGTCCATCGCGCCCCAGAACAGGTGCACGGGGCTGGCCTTGCCGACGAAGCCCGCCCGGAACTCACCCAGGACCCGGTTGGCCTCCAGGAGCTGGCGCCAGAACAGGTGGGCGGCGCGGGCGTCGTAGGAGGCGTGCCGCTCGTCGTCGGCGAACGGGATCGCCGGCTCGACCTCGTTGGGGCTCGGCTGGAACTCCGACTCGATGCCGAGTTCGTCGAGCGCGCGCAGGGTCTCGCCGTAGAAGCGGGCCACCGCCTTGGGCTCCAGGCGCACGCTGCGGACGCCGCCGCCGTCCTCGCGGATGACCAACCGGTGGTCGATGAAGTCGAATTCGAGGTCGAAGGCGCCCGACCGGTACGGGATGGCCGAGGTGGTCAGGCCGCGCGGGCTGACGTACAGCGGAACCTGCCACCAGTGGTTGATCAGCGGTGCGTGGCTGAGGCGGACCTTGCCGACGATCTGCGCCCACATGTGCAGGGTGTCCCGGGTGTCGGACCAGTCGTCGACCCGCAGACTCGGCCATGCTGCCGCCGCGCGGCTGGACTGCTGTACCACCGAGCACCTCCCGGCCGATCACATAGCGAACATAACGGACATGATACCGGCCATGCGCCTCCCGCTCCCCCCGCGCGGCCCCCGGGACCGGGCGCTACGTTGAGGAGGCGGCCCACCGCCGGGCCGCCCGCCGTCGAACCACCCGAGGGTGCCCGCGGGCAGGAGGAGGCACGTACGGCCATGGACATGGAACTCGACGGCAGGACCGCCGTGGTGACCGGCGCGGGCAAGGGCATCGGCCTGGCGACGACGCGCGCCCTGGTGGACGCGGGCGCGCACGTCGTCGGCGGATCGCGCTCGCCCAGTCCGGAGTTCGAGGAACTGGTCGCGGCGGGTGACGCCACGTTCGTCCAGGGCGACCTGAGCGTGCCGGCAGGACCGGCCGCCCTGGTCGCGGCGGCGCTGGAACGCGGCGGGGTGGACGTCCTCGTCAACAGCGTCGGCGCGGTCACGCCCCGGCCGGACGGCTTCCTCGCCATCGGCGACGACGACTGGGACAGCGCGTGGACGCTCGGCCTCATGGCCGCCGTCCGCACGACGCGCGCGGCGGTCCCTGCCATGGTGGAACAGGGCCGCGGCGTGATCGTCATGATGGGTTCGGTGAACGCGTTCCTGCCCGATCCGCTGGTGCTGGACTACTCCGTGGTGAAGGCGGCGCTGACCAACCTCGCCAAGGGCCTGTCGAAGGAACTGGGCCCCCGGGGCATCCGCGTGCTCTCGGTGAGCCCCGGCCCGGTGGAGACGGACCTGTGGCTCGGGGAGAGCGGCGTCGCCAGGACGATGGCGCACCGCACCGGCGGGCAGCCCGAGGACATCGCCGCCTCGGCCGTGGCCGACACGCCCCTGGGCCGTTTCAGCACCCCGCGCGAGGTCGCCGACCTGGTCACCTTCCTGGCGAGCGGCCGCGCGGCGAACATCACCGGCGTGGACGTGACCGTCGACGGCGGGATGATCGCGACCATGCGCTGACCTGCAACGACGGTCCAGGCCCCGGTCGCCCGGATCACTCTGGTGGCCGGATGGCCGGGTTGGTCTTGTAATGGAACGTGCGGCCTGCGGGCGGGGAGGCCGCGGTCCACCCTCCGAGGCGAAACGGATCTGGAGGACTTCTCGTGAAGCACCGCACCCGCGCGTTCATCGCGATGACCGGAACCGCATTCCTCCTCTCGACCGCCGGCGCGGCGTACGCCGCCGGCGGCAGCCAGAGTGCGCTGAGCGCACACACACCGCAGTCCGTGGCGGCCACCTCCACCTCCAGTGCGACGGTGTCCACCAAGTCCGGCCCGCTGGGCACGGTCCTGGTCAACAGCAAGGGCGACACGCTCTACCTGTTCCAGGCGGACAAGACGAGCACTTCCACCTGCAACGGCAACTGCGCCAAGCAGTGGCCGCCGCTGACGACGACCGGCACGCCGACCGCCGGAGGCGGCGTCAACAGCAGCAAGCTGTCGACCACCACCCGCAGCGACGGCACGAAGCAGGTGACCTACAACGGCCACCCGCTCTACACGTTCACCGGTGACTCCAAGGCCGGCCAGATGAACGGGCAGGGTCTCACCCTGTTCGGCGCCAAGTGGTACGTCGTCGGCACCAACGGCAACGCCGTCACCAAGGCACCGTCCTCGACGTCGTCGCCGGGCACCGGCGGCTACTGATCCGCCCCTTCCCCGCGGGGGCCGCCCCGGCCGTGCGCCGGGGCGGCCCCCGTCGCCCGCTCAGGCGTCCGCGGGCAGCCCCGAGGTGCGCCACAGGTCGGGGCCGAAGACCTCGTAGTGGACGGCCGCCGGATCCAGCCCCTTGGCGAGCAACTGGCCGCGCACCGCGCGCATGAAGGGCAGCGGCCCGCACAGGTAGGCGGTGGTCCCCGGCGGCAGGTCGAGGCCGGCCAGGTCGGCGCGGCCCTCGTGCACCGGATGGCCGGCCCACCCCTCGGGCCGGTCGCCGTCCGCACCGGGCGCCGTGCCGTCCAGGTCCTCGTACCACACGTGCAGCGTGGCGTTGGGCAGGTGGAGGACGCGCTCGGCCTGCTCGACGCGGTGCGCGTGGTCGGCGGGCGAGCGGTCGGCGTGCACGACGGTGACGGACCTGCGTGAGGACGTCAGGGCGAGCCGGTCGAGCATGGACAGCATCGGGGTGACACCGATACCGGCGGAGGCCAGCAGCACCGGGCCGTCGCCGTCGGGCAGCACGAGGTCGCCGAAGGGCCGCGAGACCCGCAGCAGTCCGCCCTCGCGGGCGTGCGCGTGCAGCCAGCCGGATACCTCGCCGTCGGGCAGCGTGTCTCCGGTCGCGCGCTCGCGCTTCACGGTGATCCGCCAGGTCTTGCGGTCGGGCGCGGACGAGAGGCTGTACTGACGGATCTGGCGTGCGCCGTCCGGCAGTTCGACCTGCACGCCGACGTACTGGCCGGGCAGGAACGCCTCGGTGGGCAGCCCGTCGAGCCGGCGCAGCGTGAGGGAGACCGCGTCGGCGGACTCGGCGGTCCGTTCGGCGACCTCCATGTCGCGCCAGACGTCGCCGTCCGCGACCTCGGCCCGCGCGTACAGCTGGGACTCGCGGGCGATGAGCGCGTTCGCCATCAGCCAATACACCTCCTGCCAGGCCGCCGCCACCTGCGAGGTCACGGCGTCGCCCAGCACCTCGGCCACCGCGTCCAGCAGATGGCGGCCCACCAGCGCGTACTGGTCGGCGGTGACGCCGAGGGAGGCGTGCTTGTGGGCGATGCGGCCGAGGATCGCGTCGGGACGCTCGCCGGGCCGGCCGACCAGGAGCGAGGCGAACCCGGCGACGGCGCCGGCCAGCGCCTGGCGCTGCGTGCCGCTCGCCTGGTTGGCCCGGTTGAAGAGGTCGCGCAGCAGCTCGGGCCGCTCGTCGAACAGGCGGCGGTAGAACGCCTCGGTGACGGCGTCGAGCGACCCGGCCACGGCCGGGAGGGTGGCGCGGACGACCGGCAGGGACTCTGCGGACAGCACAGAGGACTCCTTATCTGCATCTGAGATGCCAATTAAAGGGCGCGGGCAGTCCGGAGCGCGGTGGGGCGTGCCACCAGGGGACCGCCGCGGTCAGGGGTGGTGCGGGCCGGTGAGGGACAGCAGGACGGGGCCGGTCGGGGAGGCGACCAGGTCCTGGACGGTGAATCTGTCCAGCGAGGCGTAGAAGGCCCGCTGGGCCTCCCTGAAGGCGTGTCGCAGCCGGCAGCCGCCGGCCAGCGGGCACGGGTTCGCACCCTCGCAGGCGACCGCCTCCCGGTCGCCCTCCAGCTCTCTGATCAGCTCACCGACCCGGGCCGACCGACCGCGGTCGGTCAGCGAGAGACCGCCGCCGCGGCCGCGTCGCGACTCGACGACTCCCAGGTGCTGCAGGTGGGCGATCGCCTTCGCGGTGTGCGTGTACGGCACGCGCATCGCCTCCGCGATCTCCCGGGTCGTCAGCAGTGCGCGGCCGTCGGTGACCGCCAGGCGCATCACGGCGCGCAGTGCCAGATCGGTGTACTTGGTCAGCTGCACGCACAGCAGGTTATCGAATGCACATCTGAGATGCATATTCAGGAGGGGTGACTCCCGCCACGCGCGCGGCCCGCCGCCGCGCGACACCGCCGCCCGGCCGACGGCCCGCGGACGCGCCAGGTCCGGCGGCACCGAGGGTGCCGCCGGACCTGGAGGGTGCCGCCCCGGACGGGGCGGTCAGGGTCTCGCGCCCTGCCGGAACAGGGCTAGGACTGGCCCGCCGCGGAACCTGCCGCGATGAGCTTGAGGTTGATGTCCCGGACCGGGCCGGGCTGGACCTTCACGACCGCGCGGTCGTACGTCACCAGCCCGTTCAGCTCGCCCTCGACATCGCTGATCTGCGTGTACACCGAGCCGGACAGGCTGCCGGCCGCGCCGGGCAGCAGCTGGCTGGTGTTGGCGACGTAGTCCTGCGTCAGCTCCTCGATGGTCGAGGCGTCACCGCCGTAGTTCTGGCCGCCGGAGACGCCCAGGATGTGGCCGGGGATGTTCAGCGAGTACCCGCCGTGCTCACCGTCCACGGCCGCCCGTGTCGCGTCCGGGGACGGCGACGCGGGTCCGTGGTACAGGTGGTAGTCGATCAGGTCACCGCGTCCCGAATCCCCCTTCGAGGCACAGCAGTTGACGCCGGACGCCGGGTCGACGAGCCGGCTCGGGTCCTGCTGCTTGACCGCGTCCGCCAGCGCCCCGGTGGCCGCCTTGGTCTTCTCGCCCCAACCCTCGTTCGTCATGGTCCAGATGACGATGGACGGGGTGCTGATGTGCTGGTCGACGATCTCGTGGACCTGATCGGTGAACGCCTGGTCGCTCGCCGCGGTCGCGTTCCCGGCCGCATTGCGGCTCGGCATGTCCTGCCAGACCATCAGGCCGAGCTTGTCGGCCCAGTAGTACCAGCGCGCGGGTTCGACCTTGATGTGCTTGCGCACCGCGTTGAAGCCGAGCTGCTTGTGCAGTTCCAGGTCGGACTTCAGGGCCGCGTCGGTCGGGGCGGTGTAGATGCCGTCGGGCCAGAAGCCCTGGTCGAGCGTGGCCAGCACGTACGTGGGCTTGCCGTTCAGCTCGATCTTGTTGACACCGCCGACCTTGCCGACCGAGATCGAGCGCATGCCGAAGTAGGAGCCGACCTCGTCGTGCCAGCGCCCCTGCCCCACCATGACCTTGAGGTCGTACAGGAAGGGGTGGTCAGGGCTCCACAGCTCCGGATGCGGGATGGCCAGCCGCAACTGGGTCCCGACGGTGCCGATGACGGTGCCCACGGGCTTGTGGTCCGCGTACGCGGTGGCGACCACCCGGGTCGAGGCGGGCGTGCCGGCCGACGGGCGGACGGTCACCGCCAGGGACTGGTCCGCGACGTTCGGCGTGAGCACCAGGGAGTCGACGCTCGCCTCGGGCACCGGCTCCAGCCACACGGTCTGCCAGATGCCGGAGGTCGGGGTGTACCAGATGCCGCTCGGGCTGCGCGACTGCTTGCCGGTCGGCGTCTGGTCGTCCGTGGTGTCCTTCACCTTCAGCAGCACGGTCTGCGGGCCGGTCTGCGTGACGGCGTCGGTGACGTCGGCGGTGAACGCCTCGTACCCGCCGACGTGGTGGGCGACCTGCTTGCCGTTGACGTAGACCCAGGTCTCGTAGTCCACGGCACCGAAGTTCAGGTGCAGCCGGTTGCCCGAGCCGATCTGCCAGTTGGCGGGCACGGTGAAGGTGCGCTGGTACAGCGACCAGTCGTGGTGCGCGGCGACGCCGGACAGCGGCGCCTCCATCGGGTACGGCACCAGGATCTTGCCGCTCAGCGCTCCGCTGGGCAGCGCGGCGTTCTCGTCGGTGGCCTGGAACTGCCAGGTCCCGTTGAGGTTCTGCCACTTCTCACGCGTCAACTGCGGCCGCGGGTAGTCGGGCAGCGCGTTCGTGGGGCTGACGTCCTTGGCCCACTTGGTGGCGAAGTACCAGGTGGAGTTGTTGGTCGCCAGACCGGAGAACAGCGGGACGGGACCGGCGGCCGTGGTCAGCCCGCCCAGCCCGTCGTAGCTGATCCGCACCTTCGAGTGCAGCGAGGCGGGGATGTCGGAGTCCCCTGCGGTCAGCAGCAGTTGGGAGGAGTTGGCGGGGTTCACGGACACCCCGGGCGTCCACCGGCTGCTGCCGGCGATGACGGCCAGGTGCTTGCCGATGTCCGAGGGCACCGAGGTGACCGCACCGGGCAGCTGCACGGTCGCCGTCTTGCCCGAGGAGTTGACCGTGGCGTCGACGGTGGGCGGCGTGAAGCCGGCCGGCAGGTGCAGGGCGGAGTCGGGGATCGCCTGCCGGGTGATCCCGGGGCCCGTCCACTCGGTCTTGATGTACGCCCCGCCGTTGCCCTGGTTGTAGTCGAACGCCAGGGAGTGCATGCCGGCGGTCAGCGTGATCGGCTGGGACGTCGTCTGCACGTCCCAGTCGGTCGTCCAGTGGTCGATCACGCTGGAGCCGTCGAGCGACATCCGGAACCCGTTGTCGCCCTTGATGTAGAACGTGTACGTCCCGTCCGCCGGGACGTCGAGCTGGCCCGTCCAGTGCGCGGCGACGTTCAGGGTGGAACCCGCGTAGTCGCGCAGGGTCGGGAGCAGATCGGGGACGTTCAGGGACGGTTCGACACCGGTGCTGCTGTACTGGGCGAAGTCCAGTGACGTGGCGTCGGAACTCAGGTAGTAGTCCCCGCGCAGGCCCTGGGGGGTGTCGGCGGCTGCGGCCGCGGACCCGGCGGACGACGCCTGAAGGGCGCCGGCGGTTGACGGGGTGAGCAGTGCCGCGCCCAGCAGCAGGGGCACCAGGGCGGCCAGTCGGCGTCGTTGCAGTAGGCGGATTCTGCCTGATCTCACTGCGGATACACCTCTCCGTGGGAGAACTCGGCGTCCAGGAACAGCGGAGGTGTGTGTGCCTCCGCCATCTTTCTAACGTTGGAAAAGCTGGACCGGAAGAATGAAACCAGGGCCGTGGAGCGGCGTCTACCCCCTGTGCAAGGCCTGTGTGGAGATGACCGCGCCGGATTCTGCCGTGGATGTGTGAGTGCTGCTCACCCCATGCAGTACGGGGTGACCTGCCGTCAAGTCCCGGTGACCGACGCGCCGATCGGTCCGCTCCACGGCGCATGGTTTTCTCTTCATCGTTGGAAATTACCGGCGGGTCAGGCCCTTCGTCCCGCCGGGCGGGACGGCGCTCAGGGCTTGATCGTCACGACCGCGCGGTCGCCCGCGCCCGCGCTGACGGTGACACTGAACAGCTTGGTCGCCGCGTCGTAGCCGACGGTCCCGACACTGCCGTTGGTGGCGGCGGCGCTGGGCTTGCGCGGCGCGTAGCCGTGCAGGGTGACCGGCCCCTCCCCCGCGGCGAACGCGACGGTGGCGTGCACGGTGCCGTCGTCGCTCAGGTGCTCCAGGCGCTTGCCGCCGTGCGCCACGAACTTGCCCTTGTCGCCGAGGAAGGCGATGCCCGACGGGCCGACCGGGGCGACCACCCAGTACGTTCCCTCGGTGACCCCGGCGCTGACCTGGCCGCCCTTCTTGACCAGGGTGCCGTTGCCGGCGAAGTAGTCGTAGACGTAGGCCGATCCGGTCTCGCCGATCTCGGCGAGGGTGAACGAGGCGTTCTGGGACATCCCGGTGGGCACCGTGCCCTGGGTGACGCCGAGCCAGTCGATGTTGCCGCCGCTGGCCCCGGTGGCGGTCGCCCGCACGGTGTTGCTGCCGGCGTCGAGGGTGGCGGTCAGGCCGACGACGCTCCACTTGTTCCACCAGCCGGTCGAGGGGAACGACAGGTTGCCGGAGTCGCCGCCGTTGACGGAGATCGCCAGCGGGCGGTCGGTGAACGAGGCGTTGGCGTACCGGAACTGCAGCGTGTAGGTGCCCGCTGCGGGCGCGTCCACGGTCCACTCGACGTAGTCGCCGTCCGCGTGCTGGTAGTCGGCGAATCCGGTGCCGGTGTACCCGCCGTTGTCCTTGCCGACGACGACCCCCGACAGCGTGGCGTTCTCGGCCTGGTAGACCTTCTGCGGCGCGGCGAACTGCCGTGCGTAGGCGAAGACGTAGCGGTACGTCAGCCCCGGGTGCGCGGCGTGCGTGGAGGCCACCATCGCCGGCATCGTCCCGGCGCCCTCGCCGACGTAGGTCGAGTCGGTCGGCACGATCGGCACGTCCGGCTTGACGATGATCCCGTCGGGGCGCACCGCCTGGAACAGATGGCCGGCGTTGACCTTGCCGAGCGCGTCGCCGACGCCGACCGGTCCGGCCGAAAGCGTCGCCAGCAGGAGGTTGTCGAGCTCGCCGCTCATGAACACGTCCACCCACGGCCACACGCCCAGCGCGCCGGCGAACTGCGAGTCGTAGAGGAACATGTCCCACTTCGGCTTGTCGAAGCGGTCGTCGCTGACCCGGATGGTCGTGAGGTTGGGGTAGCGGACGGTCTGCAGGTAGTCGCGCGGCAGTGCCATGCAGTACTGCATGTCCATACCGCCGACCGCGGCGTGGTGCGCCATGTTGTCGAAGAACTGGTCGGCGTCGGTGAGGTTCTCGGCGGGCTTGGCGTTGTTGCACAGCCAGTCCTGCTCGTAGACGACGACCCCGCCGTCCTTGAGGTAGTCCATGACGCTCTGCCAGTACGCCGGGTCGATGACAACGTTGTTGGAGAACTGGTACTGGCCGTGGTACGGGCTGGACTTGTCCATCCAGCGGGCATGGGTGACCAGCGGCATCCCCAACTGCTTCTGGAATGCGGACAGTCCGTCCGGGAACAGCTGCTTGTCCGCCTCGTACAGGGACGTTCCGTCGGGCAGGTCGTTCCAGTCGGCGTTCGGGCCCTTGGGGTACCACCAGCTGTCGAGCTGCATGTAGCCCATCGGGATCTGCTGGGACGCCCACTCGTCGCGGACCGCCAGCAGCGTGCCGGTGTAGCCCTTGGACTGGTCGAACTTGTAGTAGTAGTCCGCGCCGTTGTCGGTCCAGTAGCCGAGGGTGCTGAGGATGACACCCGCGTCGTTGGCCGGCAGCGGCTTGCCCGCGAGCCGGGTCAGCACGGAGCCCCACGCGCGGTGGGCGGCGCCGACGCCGGCCTTGGCCGACAGGATCGTCTGCCGGGTGTAGCCGGCCGGCAGGGTGGCCACCGAGCTGATCACGCCCGCGGTGATCGAGCCGTCCGACGCCTGCGAGGTCTGCGCCTCCTGGAAGTGGTTCGCCGCCGACAGGATGAAGGTGCCGCCCTGGTCGTCGAAGAACACCCACGGGCTGTCCGAGGCACCGGCGAAGGTGTTGAACTGGAACCGGCCGAAGCAGTCGCTGTGGCTCAGCTGGTGCGCGAGCTTCGGGTAGGCGGTGAAGGTCGGGAACGGGCTCCCGTTCGCACCGGCCTTGACGTAGGTGTCGGTGAAGACGATGGAGGACGCGCCGTTGTACACGCGGATGCCGCCCTTGCGCGCGCCGGACTGGAAGGTGAACGTGGTCTCGGTGTACGAGCCCACCGCGTCGCTTCCCGAACCGGTGGTGATGCCGGTGGCCGCGGAACCGACCGATCCGCTGAAGGTCCAGCCCAGCACGCTCGCCTTCACCTGCCAGGCGCCCGACGCGTTCACCGTTGCCTTCAGGTCCTTGGGCCCGGTCGAGTTCGCGCTCGCCTGGCCGGCCGCTCCGGCCAGGGGCAGGGCCAGGGCCGCGGATCCGACGCCGGCGACCCGGAGGAAGTCGCGGCGGTTGAGTCCGGTCATGAGTGGTGCTCCTCGTCTCGTTGCGGCGCAGCGGAACCGGCAGTGCTCCGCTGACGTGTCGTCGAAGCCGCGGCCGCGGGCGCGTCGCGCCGGGGCGGCGGCAGGAGGCGGTGCTCGTCACGGAAGAGCCGGAAGAACGTTGGAACGGGCGGTCGGCCGTGCCCGGCGTGCCTGTCCGGCGCACGGAGATGCCCTTCGCCCAGCGAGGGGGATGTGGGGCACAGTGTGCTGTCGTGTTTCTTTTGGGGTCAAGCCTCATGACAAAAGAACAGTTCTCAACATTCCGGTTCCAACGACAAGCCGCAGGCCGGGGGCCCTTCACGGCCTGAAGGGTCGTGGCGGATCCCTCCGGCGGTTCATCCATCTGAACCGTTCAATGGGTAACTCTGGGCGCCGCCATGGGCGTTGCCGCGGGGCAGCAGGGTTGACCGTCACGCCCCGCCGCGACTAGCGTCACCTCCCGTCACGGTTCACAGTGCCGATTCAAATTCACGTACATGACCGTCGGGAGGGTCCCGGATGCCTTCGCCGCACTCGCGGAGGCACGTGCCGTCCGGGGCCCCGCCCGTCCGACTCGCCGGCGCCGGTCGCACGAGGGGGTGGGCTTCCCGCGACCCGGTGCGGATGTCGGCCTATTGGAGTGTTCCGGTGAATGTCTCCGGCGCGGCGCCCCGATCTCCCCCCGCTGGGGGCCCGTTGACGATGGTGTCGGTCCACATGGTCGCCGGTGGGCTGGAGGCGGGTAGCGCGTGGCGGTGCTGTTCAGGAGGCGCAGGGAACAGGCGCACCGGGTCGCGCGTGAGGCCGCGTCGACCGGGTTCGACGTCCTCGACCGCCGGCTGCCGCTCGCCGAGGCCGTCAAGCAGCTGCTGCGCAAGGCCTTCCCCGACCACTGGTCGTTCCTGCTCGGCGAGATCGCGCTGTACAGCTTCGTCGTGCTGCTGCTCACCGGGTCGTGGCTGACGCTGTTCTTCGAGCCCGGCACCCACCAGGTCGTGTACGAGGGCGGTTACGTCCCCCTCCAGGGGGTGCGGATGTCGCAGGCGTACGCGTCCACCCTGCACATCAGCTTCGGTGTGCGCGGCGGGCTGCTGATGCGGCAGATGCACCACTGGGCGGCGGTCGTCTTCGTCGCCGCGATCGGCGTACACATGCTGCGGGTCTTCTTCACCGGGGCGTTCCGGCGGCCGCGCGAGGGCAACTGGATGACCGGCATCACGCTGCTCATCCTGGCCCTGCTGGAGGGCTTCGCCGGCTACTCGCTGCCCGACGACCTGCTGTCGGGGACGGGCCTGCGCACCGCCAACACGATCGTGGAGTCGATCCCGGTGGTGGGCACGTACCTGGCGTTCTTCCTCTGGGGCGGCGCCTTCCCGGGGACGCTGCTCAACAGCCGGCTGTACATCGTGCACGTGCTGTTCGTGCCCGGGCTGCTGATCGCCCTGGTGACGGTGCACCTGTTCCTGGTGGTGTACCTCAAGCACACGCAGTGGGCCGGGCGCGGCCGCACCAACCGCAACGCCGTCGGCCAGCCGATGTTCCCGCAGTTCACCGCGAAGACGACCGGCCTGTTCCTGAGCGTGTTCGGGGTGCTCACCGTGCTGGGCACCCTGGCGCAGGTCAACCCGGTGTGGCTGTACGGCCCGTTCCGCGCCGACCAGGCGAGCACGGACGCCCAGCCGGACTGGTACGTGGGGTTCCTGGAGGGCGCGCTGCGGCTGATGCCGCCCTGGGAGACCAGCGTCGCCGGCCACACCGTCAGCTGGAACGTCCTGCTGCCGGCGGTGGTCCTGCCCGGGGTGCTCTTCGGGCTGCTGTTCCTCTACCCGGTGTTCGAGCGCTGGCTGACCGGGGACGTCGGCGAGCACCACCTGTGCGACCGGCCGCGGGACAAACCCGTCCGCACGGCCTTCGGCGTCGCCGGCATCGTCTGGTACGGGGTGCTGCTGCTGGCCGGCGGCAACGACGTCGCCGCCTTCGCCTTCCACGCGTCGGTGAACGCGCTGACCTGGATCCTGCGGGTGGCCCTCTTCGTCGCCCCGGTGCTGGCGTTCATGGTGACCAAGCGGTTCTGCCTGGCCCTGCAGGCGCACGAGCGGCGGCTGCTGACCCGGGGGCGGGAGACCGGTGAGGTGCGGCAGACCGTCTACGGCGGGATCGAGCCGGGCCACGCCCCCGTCTCCACCGGGCGCCTGTACCGCTTCCTGGTCCGCGACCTGCCGCGGCCGATCCCGGCGCCCCGCGGCGAGGCGCCGCGCCATGTCCGGCTGCGCTCCGCGCTGTCCCGGTGGTACTTCGGCCGCCGGGTCACGCTCGCCCCCACGCTCAACGAGTCGGAGCACGTCAAGGAGATCCAGGCACAACCGGATCGGAGATCGTCATGACCGACGTCCGCCCGCAGGCCCCCGCAGCCACCGAGGAGGAGCCCGAGGGCGTCGACCACGGCAGCCGGTTCGGGAACCGCCTGCTGGGCTGGGTGACCACCACCGACCACAAGGTGATCGGGAACCTGTACCTGGTGACGGCGTTCTGCTTCTTCCTGTTCGCCGGGCTGCTGGCGATGGGGATGAGGGCCGAACTCGCCCGGCCCGGGCTGCAGTTCTGGAGCGAGTCCCAGTACAACCAGCTGGTCACCATCCACGGCACGGTCATGATGCTGCTGTTCGCCACACCGATGTTCGCCGGCTTTGCCAACGCGGTGATGCCCCTGCAGATCGGCGCACCGGACGTGGCCTTCCCCCGGCTGAACGCGCTGACGTACTGGCTGTTCCTCTTCGGTGCGCTGATGGTCGTCTCCGGATTCGTGGTGCCCGGTGGCGCGGCGTCGTTCGGCTGGTTCGCGTACGCGCCGCTCAACAGCGCCGTCTTCTCCCCGGGTTCGGGCGGCGACCTGTGGGCCATGGGCCTGGTCCTCGCGGGCCTGAGCACCACGCTCGGGTCGGTCAACTTCGTCAGCACCATCGTGTGCCTGCGCGCGCCGGGGATGACGATGTTCCGGATGCCGATCTTCACCTGGAACGTCCTGTTCACCTCGATCCTGGCGCTGCTGGCCTTCCCGGTACTGGCCGCCTCGCTGCTCTGCCTGGAGGCCGACCGGCGGTTCGGCGCGCACATCTTCGACGCGGCCAACGGCGGCGCGATCCTGTGGCAGCACCTGTTCTGGTTCTTCGGGCACCCCGAGGTCTACATCGTGGCCCTGCCGTTCTTCGGCGTGGTCAGCGAGATCATCCCGGTGTTCAGCCGCAAGCCGATGTTCGGGTACATGGGCATGGTCGGCGCCACCATCGCCATCACCATGCTGTCGGCCACCGTGTGGGCGCACCACATGTTCGCCACCGGCATGGTCCTGCTGCCGTTCTTCTCCCTGATGTCGTTCCTGATCGCGGTGCCGACCGGGGTGAAGTTCTTCAACTGGATCGGCACGATGTGGCACGGCAGCCTGTCCTTCGAGACGCCCATGCTGTGGTCGGCCGGCTTCCTCGTCACCTTCCTGCTCGGCGGGCTCAGCGGCGTGCTGGTGGCGTCGCCGCCGCTGGACTTCCAGGTCACCGACACCTACTTCGTCGTGGCCCACCTGCACTACGTGCTCTTCGGGACCGTGGTGTTCGCGATGTTCGGCGGCTTCTACTTCTGGTGGCCCAAGTGGACCGGGCGGATGCTCGACGAGCGCCTGGGCAGGATCCACTTCTGGACGCTCTTCGTCGGCTTCCAGACCACGTTCCTGGTCCAGCACTGGCTCGGCGAGGAGGGGATGCCGCGCCGGTACGCCAACTACCTGGTGGCCGACGGCTTCACCACGCTCAACACCATCTCCACCATCGGCGCGTTCCTGCTGGGGCTGTCCACCCTGCCGTTCCTCTACAACGTGGCGAAGACCGCACGGCAGGCGCCGATGGTCGGGGTCGACGACCCGTGGGGCTTCGGCCGCTCGCTGGAGTGGGCCACCTCGTGCCCGCCGCCGCGGCACAACTTCACCTCGCTGCCGCGGGTGCGCTCCGACTCCCCCGCCTTCGACCTGCACCACCCCGAGACGGCGCGGATCCCGCTGCCGCAGACCCCGCCGGGGCAGGCCACCCCGGACACCTACGGAGAGGCCCGCCCGTGAAGACCGAGGCGTACCTGTTCGCCGGAGTGGCGGTGTTCTTCCTCGTCACCGGCGCGATCTACGGGGCGTGGTCGCGCGAACCGGCGGGCAGCGCGGCGCTCGCCGTGGCGTTCCTGATGGCGTCGGTCATCAGCTTCTTCTTCACCCAGAACTACCGGCGGCGCGGCGCCCGGCCCGAGGACGACCGGTCGGGCGAGATCGCCGACCGCAGCGGCCCGCTGGGCTTCTTCCCCGCCAGCAGCCCCTATCCGCCGCTCACCGGCCTGGGCGCCGCGGTCACCGCGCTCGGCGTCGTCTTCGGCCTGTGGCTGTTCCTGCTGGGCTTCGGCCTGCTCGGCTCCGGCGTCGGCGGCATGGTCTTCCAGTACATCCACCGCGGGGAGTAGCCCGGGCCGCCGGCCGGACGCCCCGGGCCGGTTCACCGGGTTCGTTCAGGCGCCGGTCATGATCTCCGCGAGCGCCGCGTCGAGGGCGGCCCCGACCCGGTCCGCGTCGCACCCCTGCCGACCCCGCAGGGCGCGGACGAAGGCCGCCACCTCCTGCCTCGGCAGCCGGACGCGGACGCCGAACGACGGCGCGAGCGCGACCTCGACCCCGTGGAACCCCTCGGTGGCCGGGCTCACCCGGACCTCGCCCTCCCCGGTGGGGGCCACCAGGCCGGCGGTCAGCAGGTCCCAGGCGAAGGTCCAGCGCACCTCCTCGCCGTCGGGGCCCATCAGCACCATCGTGACGGCGAGCGGGTCCGACGCGCGGTAGACGAACTCGACGGGGAGGAACGCCATCGACTCGCCGGTGACGTCCACCAGTCCGACCGTGCTCAGCCGCACGGGCTCTGACTCGTCGGCAGGGAACATCCGCCGCTCCTCTCCCACGCTTCCGCCCGGCGGTCCTTCCGGACGCGGTACGGAGTCCGGAACTCCAGCCACTTTCGCGAGGCGGCTTGCCACTCAACCGGCTTTCAAACCAACGGATTTGCCCGAGCGGACGGCGCCGGTCAGGGTCAGGGGCCCCGGGCGGCACGGTCACGTCCGAAAGATCCCCTTCCGGTGGATCGGGCATGCCGACACGCCCAGGCGTGCGGGGAGGGGCCGCGGGAGGGTCGCCCTCGCGCGCCGGTTGCCGGTGCCGGATCCGTCACGGAGCGGTGTCACCTCCGGACGGGGATCCGGTGGGGACCGCGCCTGCGAGTGCGGCCGCGGTGGCGGTGGCGGTGGCGGTGGCGGTCGACTCGATCATGTGCCGCTCCCGTCGCGCGCGCTGCCGCCCGACCGTGGGCGCCGGGTCGTGCGCCGAGGCGGCCCCGGCGTGGCGGACGCCGAACCTGGCGCAGGGCGGCGCCGAGCCCGGGCCCGCACCCGCGGCCGGCACCGGCCTCACCACCCGGTGGGCGGTCGCTGTGCGCGCGGTCGGCGTTGCGGCGACTGCCCGCCCCGGCCGGTCCTTGCCGGTCGGCTGACGCCACGCCGGCCGGCGGCTGAGCGCATCTGCCACATTCACCTGGTGCCTCCTGGTCTGCGCCGTGCCGCGCGTGCTCGTGCAAGCACCCTGCGGGCGGCGGCGCCCCCGGTCGACGGTGCCCCGGCTGCCCGGCGTCACGCGGTGGGGGTGCGCCCGCGCGCGGGACGGCCGCCCGGCGTGCGGTCCGGCGGGCCCGTTCCCGCCTTCCACCCCACCCCGGACCCGGACCCGCGGCCAGCCGTGGGCCCCCATCGGAGGTCCCGGTCCCCGCGGGGGCCTCAGCCGAGGGCGGGCCCGGCGGCGTGCTGCTCGTCCACGCGGTCGGCGAGGTCGCGCAGCCGGTCGGCGTAGGCGGTCCAGACGTCGCCGAGAAGCAGGTGGCCGACGCCCGGCATGACGCTCAGCCGGGCTCCGGGGACGGCGGCGGCGATGGCGCGGGCTGCCGCCACCCGCAGCAGCGGGTCCTGATCGCCGTGCAGCACCAAGGTGGGCGCCGTGACATCGGCGAGCGGGCCGCCGTGCCACTTCGCGCCGACCTGCCGGCTCTGCGCCCTGGCGTCGCGGAAGCCGGTGACGTGGTGCGCGGCTTCCCGGTCCACGAAGTCCCGCACGTCCTCGGCGCCGACCTGGCGGCCGGGCGCTACCAGGAGGCGGGCGACGGCCAGCGCCAGGTCGAGGTTGCCCTGCGGGGTGTCGGGGTGGTGCAGCATCGCGAAGCGGGGCAGCCGCCCGAGCCGCAGGTAGCGCAGGACCTTCAGGCCACGGGCGTCGCTGGGCACGGCCGAGGAGGTGGCGAGGGTCAGGACGCGTTCCGGGTGGCGGATCGCGGTGCGCTGGGCGACCAGGCCGCCGAGCGAGTGGCCGAAGAGATGGGCGCGCTGCCAGCCGAGGGCGTCGAGCACCGCGACGGCGTCGTCGGTGAGGTCCTCCGCGCTGTACGCCGGGGCCGTCCGGCGCAGCAGCGCCCGGAACGGCGCGCCCTCGCGCCGGTCCGGCAGGTGGGTGGACTGGCCGGCGTCGCGCTGGTCGTAGGCGACGACGTGGAAGCCGCGGCGCACGAACTCCGCCACCAGTCCGGCCGGCCACCAGAACCGGGTGGTGCCCAGGCCCATCACCAGCAGCAGCGGGTCGCCGCCCGCCCCGCCCAGGTCCTCGAAGGCGATCCGTATGTCTCCGTTGTGCGCGAACCGTGGCATCGCACGCCCTTCCTTTCGCAAACGTCGTTCGCGAACACCGTATGCGAAAGTTAGGGTGGCGGCAACGAAGGAGGTGGCCGTGGCCGGACAGCAGGACCCGGTGATCTGGCTGCGGCCGGAGCATGCGCCCGTGGGCCGCCCGGCCGAGCGCAGCCGTGCCGAGATCACCGCCGCGGCGGTGGAACTCGCCGACCGCGAGGGCCTGGCGGCCGTCTCCATGCGCCGGGTCGCCGGGGCCCTCGGCACCGGAGCGGCCTCGCTCTACCGCTACGTGGCCACCCGCGACGACCTGCTCGACCTGATGACCGACAGCACGGCGGGCGAGTACGAGCTGCCCGCGCCGAGCGGCGACTGGCAGGCCGACCTGCTGCAACTCGCCCACCAGACACGGCGGATCATGCAGCGCCACCCGTGGCTGCCGGCCCAGGTCATCTCCCGCCCGGCCCTCGGCCCGCACGGGATCGACGTCCTCGAGCACGTCCTCGGCGTGCTCGCCGGCCACCCGGCCGCACCCTCCCGCAAGCTCGAGGCGTTCGCCCTGCTCAACGCCCTGACCGCGTCCTACGTCCAGAACGAGCAGGCCGCCGCCGACCCCGGGGCGCAGCGCTCCCTGGCCTACCTGCACCATGTGGCCGCCGCCGGCAGCCACCCGCGGATCGCCGCGCTGCTGACCGCGGCCCCGCCCGAGGGCGACTCCGGCGACCGCTTCGCCGCCGTCCTCACCCGAGCCGTCGCCGGGGTCCTCGGGTGACGTCCGCCGCGGTCCTGGGCTGACGCCTGGTCAGCGGGCCCGGACGCGCGGGATCCCGGCGGAGCCGCGCAGGCGGAGGACCGGCACGGCGCCAGGCCGTTGGCGCGGGGCCCGGTCCGGCTGCCCGCGCGGCCCGGCCCGGTCGGTCATGAGACCGTCCGCCCCGCAGCCGTGCCCGTCGCGGCCTCATCGGGGGCCGCCGGCACCGCCGTTGCCGCACCCGGGCCTGCGTTCACGCAGAACAGCGCGCCGGGCACGGCCTGCGCGTCGGGCGCCGGCCAGCCGGTCACGGTGTGGGTGACCTGCTCGCCGGGCAGCAGGGTGGCCCGGCCCTGGTCGGTGACCGCCGACGGATGGAGCCGGTCGGCCTGCAGCACCAGGTCGCGCACCAGGGTCCGCGCCGTCACGGTGATCCGCGCCGTGCCGTCGTCGGCCGTCACGTCGATGCGGTAGTCCGCGGCCGGGTAGGCGAAGTCCTTGTCCACCGCGGCGAAGTGGACGGCGCGCAGGCCCTGGCAGTCGGCGATCCAGAACTCCTTGCCCGGGTCCGCGTCCCGCACCAGGTCCTCGGGAACGCGGGCGCGCGCCACCGCGCGGGGCCCGGCGGCCAGCAGCACGCCGGCTCGGGCGGCCACCGTCCCGTCGGCCCGCACCCGCAGCAGGTCGACGGGCGCCTGCCACGCGGAGGCGGACTGGTTGACCGCCGCGACCTCCAGGCCCTCGGGCGTGTCCTGCAGCGTGAGGAGGCGGTCGGCGTACAGGCGGCGCAGCTCGAACCACAGCGGCTTGAGGCGCCCGTCGCCATCGACAGCGGCCCAGGACGTCACCGGCCAGCAGTCGTTGAGCTGCCAGACCACGGTCCCCGCGCACAGCGGCCAGTGGGCCCGCCAGTGCTCGATGCCGGTGGCGACCGCCCGCGCCTGGGTGAGCTGGGTCAGGTAGTGCCAGCTGTCGAACGACTCCGGTGCGGCGAAGTACGGTGCCAGGCCGCGGTCCAGCTTGCCGTTGCCGTCCTCGGCCTTCTGGTGGTGCCGCATGCCGGGCGAGTCGGGTGCCAGCGGGCGGTCGCCGACCGCCCGCAGGAGGGTGGCGAGTGCGGGCGGCGCCTGCCAGCCGAACTCCGCGACGAAGCGCGGGACGCCGGCCAGATAGTCGGTGTAGGGGCGGCGGTTCCACTCCTCCCACAGATGAGTGGTGCCGTGCCGCGGGTCGTTGGGGTGCAGGTCCTCGCGTCCCGACCAGGGAGAGCCGGGCCAGTACGGGCGGGTCGGGTCGAGTTCCGCGACGATCCGCGGCAGCAGGTCGAGGTAGTAGCCGCGGCCCCAACTGGCGCCCGCCAGCTCGTCCTTCCATCCCCAGTCCTCGTGGCCCCACAGGTTCTCGTTGTTGCCGTTCCACAGCACCAGGGACGGGTGCGGCATCAGCCGCACCACGTTCTCCCGCGCCTCGGCCTCGACCTCGGCGGGCAACGGCCCCTCCTCCGGATAGGCGGCGCAGGCGAACGGGAAGTCCTGCCAGACCATCATGCCCAGCTCGTCGCAGGCGTCGTAGAACGCCTCGTCCTCGTAGATCCCGCCGCCCCACACCCGCACCAGGTCGACGTTGGCCGCCTTGGCCTGCTCCAGCCGGGCGCGGTACCGCTCGGGGGTGACCCGCGAGACGAGCGCGTCGTCGGGGATCCAGTTCACCCCGCGGGCGAAGACCGGCACGCCGTTGACGACGAACCGGAACGCGGAGCCCGACTCGTCGGCCGCGGTGTCGAGTTCGACCGTGCGGAAGCCCACGGTCCGCCGGCGGCGGTCGAGCGGCTGCGCGGACGCCGCGTCGTCCAGCGTCACGTCGAGCGGGTAGGTGTCCTGGGCGCCGAGGGTGTGCGGCCACCAGAGCTTCGGGGCGGGGACGGTGACGGAGACGTCGACGGTGTCCTGGCCGGCCGGCAGCACGGCCTCGGCCCGGCGGCCGGCGATCGCGGCGGCGACGCGCAGGTCCCGGTCGCGGCCGCCCGCGGTGCGCTCGACGGTCACGCGCGCGGTGACCGTGCCGTCGCCGTCCACCACGCGGACCTGGGGGGCCACCGCGGCCAGCCGGGCGGTGCTCCAGTGCTCCAGGCGCACGGGGCGCCAGATGCCGGCGGTGACCAGGGTGGGTCCCCAGTCCCAGCCGAAGCTGCTGGCCATCTTCCGCACGTAGTTGAAGGGTTCGGGGTAGGCGTTGGGCCGCGGCCCGAGCTTCTCCCGCAGCGCCTCGGCCTCGGTGTACGCGGAGGTGAAGGCCACGTCCAGCCGCGCCTCTCCCCCGGACAGCGGCGCGGTGACGTCGAAGCGGTAGCCGCGGTGCATGTTCCGCGTGGCGCCGATCCGGGTCCCGTCGAGCGTGATCTCGGCGACCGTGTCCAGGCCGTCGAAGACGAGGTCGGTGCGCTC
Organism: Streptomyces sp. NPDC020917; assembly: GCF_044333795.1. NCBI lineage: Bacteria > Bacillati > Actinomycetota > Actinomycetes > Kitasatosporales > Streptomycetaceae > Streptomyces > Streptomyces sp. NPDC020917. The sequence continues at coordinate 169,598 of NZ_JBIRRR010000005.1, forward strand.
GTGCGCGCCACCGGCCGGCGGGAGGCGCGTGCTGTAGGCCCAGTCGGTGCGCCCCACCCAGGCCACCTGCTCCTCGTTGGCGTCCAGGTAGGGGTCCGGCAGGGCCCGGGCCGCCATCAGGTCGGTGTGCACGCAGCCCGGCACCTGTGCGGCGAAGACCCGGCCGGCCACCTGCGCCGGCACCTGCTCGGGGCGGTCGGGCGAGGGCAGCGCCCGCAGCGTCCACGGTTGGGGCAGGGCAGATGCGACCAGCATGAAGACTCCCGAAGTACGGCGAACAGCGCTCGACGGCGCCCCTGTTCCCATCCGCTGCCGGTCCGCACCGGGTCCTGCCGGGGCGTCCCGGTCGCGGTGCGGGCCGTGCGGACGCCCGCGGCGGCTGCTCGGCCGAGCCCGCGGGCCGGGTCCGGTGGGCGGCCTGCCGTCAATGTAGGCGGTCGGACCCTCGCTGTCCATTAACCGGTCAAGTTATGCTGGGCCGCCCTGCCCGTCACCGGGTGGCACCGGCCGGTTGCCGACGCATGGCACGGCCGGCCCCACCGGCACTCCCGCCCACCTGGCCGCATCCGGCTGCGAGGCCGCTGACGGCCCCCGAGAAAGGCCCCGACATGCCATCGCACTCCCCCGCAGCGAGCCCTGCCGCCCACTCCGTCACCAGCACCGCCGGCCCGCTCACCGCGGCCCTGGACATCGGCGGGACGAAGATCGCCGCCGCTCTGGTGGCCGCCGACGGGCAGGTCCTCGCCAGGGCCCGGCGGTCCACCCCGCAGACCACCCGCGCCGAGACCGTGCAGGCCGCCGTCACCGCCTGCCTCGCCGAACTCGCGGACCACTCCGGCTGGGGGTACGTCCGGGCCCTCGGTGTCTGCAGCGCCGGCCCCGTCGACTGCGCCGCGGGCACCGTCAGCCCCGTCAACATCCCCGCCTGGCGGGAGTATCCGCTGGTCAAGACGCTGCGTCAGCTGCCCGCCGCGGCCGGGCTGCACACCGTCCTGTGCGGCGACGCCGTCGCCATGACCGCGGCCGAGCACCGGTACGGGGCCGCGAAGGGCCGCGTCAACGCGCTGTGCATGGTGGTGTCCACCGGCGTCGGCGCGGGGCTGGTGCTGGACGGCGCGGTGCGGCCGGGCCCCACCGGCAACGCGGGCCATCTCGGGCACGTCAGCGTGGACCTTCACGGGGAGGTCTGCCCGTGTGGCGGCCGCGGGTGCCTGGAGCGGCTGGCCTCCGGCGGGGCGATCACCCGCCACGCCCTGGCCGCGGGATGGCTTCCGCCGCAGGGCCGCACCCCGGCGACCGCCGACGTCGCCGGCGCCGCACGGGCCGGCGACCCCGCGGCGCTGGCCGCCTTCGACCGGGCCGCCCGCGCCCTGGCCGCGGGCATCGCCGGCTGCGCCACCCTGCTGGAACTGGAGGTCGCGGTGCTCGGCGGCGGCGTCATGTCCGCCTCCGACCTGCTCGTTCCCGCCGTCCAGCGGCATCTGACGCGGTATGCGGCCCTGCCGTTCGCCCGTACCGAGATCAGGACCGCGGCCCTGGGCGGCGACGCGGGCCTGGTCGGGGCGGCGGCACTCGCCCGGCCCAACTGAAGCGTTACAGGTCAGAAAGCCACAGGTCAGATCCCCACAACAGGAGTCAAGAGGCTCGCACTTCATGTAACGGTTGGATATCGAGGCCGATTCCAAGCCTTTACGCCCCCAAAGGCCCATGCCAGGGTTCCCGTCAACTGAAGCGATTAAGCGCTCGGGTCAGGGCCCGCGGTCGCGGGCGGGGACAGGAGAAGCACATGCGGACAAGAGTTCTGCCGGTGGCGGCGCTTGCGGTGGCCCTGGCGGTCGCGGGCACGGCGTGTTCCTCGTCGGGCGGTGGAGGGTCCACCTCCGCGGCCGCCACCGCGGCCTCGGATCCCTCGGCGGTGTCCGGCAGCATCACCGTCCTCACCAACCGGACCGACCTCATCGGCGACGGAACGATGAAGAGGTACGCCGCCGCGTTCAAGAAGGCCTATCCGAAGGTGGACGTCAGGTTCCAGGGCCTCACCGACTACGAGGGCGAGGTCAAGATCCGGCTCAACACCAAGAACTACGGCGACGTGCTGCTCATCCCCGCCGCCGTCGCCCGCACCGACTACCCCAAGTTCTTCGCCCCGCTCGGCGACGCGGCCGACCTGTCGTCGAAGTACCAGTTCACGGACTCCGGCACGGTCGACGGCAAGGTCTACGGGCTGGTGTCCTTCGCCTCGGCCAACGGGTTCGTCTACAACAAGAAGGTCTGGCGGCAGGCCGGCATCACCTCCTGGCCCGCCACGCCCGCGCAGTTCCTGGCCGACCTCCAGCAGATCAAGGACAGGACCAAGGCCACGCCGTACTACACCAACTACAAGGACGGCTGGCCGCTGACCGCGTGGACCAACGTCCTGGGCTCGGCGACCTGCGACCCGGAGGCGAACGACAAGCTCACGACCGAGGACCCGTGGAAGGCCGGCGGCGACCTGCGGACCGGCGACGGCCTGCTGTACGACATCGTCCACAAGAAGCTCTCCGAGGACGATCCGACCACCACCAACTGGGAGAACTCCAAGAACCTGCTGGCCACCGGGAAGGCCGCGACCATGTGGCTGGGCACCTGGTCGGTGCCGCAGATGCAACTGGCCGCGAAGAAGGCCGGGGTGGATCCCTCGGACATCGGCTACATGCCCTTCCCCGACAAGGTCGGCGGCGCGTACTGCTCGGTCGAGGCGCCGGACTACCAGTACGGGGTCAACGTGCACTCCGCTCACAAGGCGGCGGCCCGGGCCTGGATCGACTGGATCGAGAACACGTCCGGTTTCGCCGCGTCGGTCTCCGGCGTCCCCAGTCTCAAGGGCTCGCCGCTGCCCGAGATCCTGAAGCCCTTCACCGCCGCGGGAGTGAAGCTGATCATCGAGAACCAGGCGAAGACCCCGCAGGTCAACGACATCGACAAGGCGTCGGAGGTCGGCCTGCAGACCCCGGACTACCGCCAGAAGCTCATCGACGCGGCCCGCGGCGCCGGCGGCGGCAGCCTCGACTCGATCCTGTCGGACCTGTCCGGGAAGTGGAAGTCCGGGCAGCGGACGGCCGGCCTGTAGCCGGCAGCGCCGACGACGGGTGCGGGGGACGGCCGCGGCGGCCGCTCCCCCCCACGCCCGCGACCCGAGAGCCGAGTCCGATCGACCGGCGCATGCCCGAGGACCGGCGCATGCGCAGAGAGCAGTGAGGTCCATGAGCGACACCCGAACGCCCGCCCCGCCGGCGGGCCGGGCCACGTCCCGCGCGGCGCGGCCGCCGCAATCGTCACGCCGGCGCAGGCCCGGCTCCCGGCAGCCGGGCGCCACCTGGCGCACCCGCCTGACGCCCTGGCTGTTCCTCGTGGTGCCCGTCGGGTTCCTGGCGGTCTTCACCTACGTGCCGATCGTCACCATGATCGAGTACGGGTTCACCGACTGGGACGGCGTCAGTCCTGACCGCTCCTGGGTCGGGATGAGGAACTACACCGAGATCTTCACCCGCTCCGAGCTGTTCCAGGTCTTCTACGTCAGCATCTACTACCTGGCCGCCTCGGTCGTGCAGCTGGTGCTCGCGCTGTACTTCGCGACCGTGCTGAGCTTCAACACCCGGCTGCGCAACCTGTTCAAGGGGATCCTGTTCTTCCCCTACCTGGTCAACGGCGTGGCGATCGGCTTCGTCTTCCTGTACTTCTTCCAGTCCGGCGGGACCCTGGACACGGTCCTGTCCGCGTTCGGCGTCCACGGCAGGCACTACTGGCTCGGCAACCCCGACCTCGTCAACATCTCTCTGTCCGGGGTGTCGGTCTGGCGCTACATGGGCCTGAACTTCGTGCTCTTCCTCGGCGGCATCCAGTCCGTCCCCGGCGAGCTGTACGAGGCCGCGTCCCTGGACGGCGCCAACAGGTGGGCGCAGTTCCGCTACATCATCGCCCCCAGCCTGCGGCCGCTGATCAGCCTGAGCGTGATCCTGGCGATCTCCGGCTCGCTGGCGGTCTTCGAGATCCCGTACATCATGACCGGCGGCTCGGGGAAGAGCGAGACCTTCGTCATCGAGACGATCAAGATGAACTTCGAGTTCAACAAGACCGGACTCGCGTCGGCCATGGCCGTCGTCCTGCTCGGTTTCGTCCTGCTGGTGACCTGGGTGCAGCGGCGCCTGGTCCCCGAAGAGAGGTCCGAACCGGCATGAGCGACGTCCCCGTTCCCGTCCCGCGGCGCCCGGCGGCCGCCCGGATCGCACCGGCGCTGACCTACCTGTCCCTGGTCGTGGCGTCCCTCGTGGTGCTGCTGCCGCTGGTGGCCGTGTTCCTCACCTCGCTGAAGACGCACAAGGAGATCGCCAACGGCAGCGGTGCGCTCACCCCGCCGGACGACTGGTTCAACCTGTCCAACTACAGGACGGCGTTCCAGCAGGGCCACATGCTGCGCGGCCTGTTCAACACCGCGTTCATCCTGGTCTTCTCGGTCGCCGGCAGCATCCTCATCGGCTCCATGGCCGCCTACGCGATCGACCGCTACCGCTTCCGGTTCCGCCGCGCGATCCTGGCCGCGTTCCTGGTCGCCACGCTCGTACCCTCGGTGACCACGCAGGTCGGCACCTTCCAGGTGATCAACAACTTCGGCCTGTTCGACACCCGTTGGGCGCCGATCCTGCTCTACACCGGCACCGACATCGTGTCGATCTACGTGTTCCTCCAGTTCATGCGGTCGATCCCGACATCGCTCGACGAGGCCGCAAGGATCGACGGCGCCGGACCGCTGCGCATCTACTGGACGATCATCATGCCGCTGCTCAAGCCGGCGATCGCGACGGTGGTGATCATCAAGGGCATCCTGGTCTACAACGACTTCTACTACCCGTTCCTCTACATGCCGTCCGACGACCTGGGCACCATCTCGACCTCGCTGTTCCGCTTCAAGGGGCCGTTCGGCGCCGAGTGGCAGGACATCTGCGCCGGGGCCGTCCTCGTCATCGTCCCCACGCTGGTGATCTTCCTGTTCCTGCAGCGCTGGATCTACAACGGGCTCACCCAGGGGGCCACCAAGTGACCGCGGCGAGGCACCCCCAGCTGGTTCCCGGTTGCCCGGGCTGTCCATGAACCGTTTGAGTCACGACAGCCCGCAGCCGGGGACGCGCACCCGGCCGACTCGGCCGCCGCCTGGTGCCGCTTCCCGGACATCGGGACAGGAGACACATTCCCGCACGTCAGTCGGGGCACGCCGCTGAGCCCTCGGCGCATCGCGGAGTGCACCCACACGCCATCCGTGCGCAACCTCTTGACATCCCCTCACACTCCCGGCACCTTGCTGGTGACTTAACCGGTAAAGGTCCCGTCTCGCCGCCGCAGCAGGACCGCGGGCGCCGTGCGGGGCGCCCCTCGTCATGTCCCCACGTGCCGTGCGAAGGAGCACACATGACACCCAGAGCAAGACGAGCACCGCTGGCCGCCGCGGCCGCGGCCCTCACCGTCCTGATCGCGGGCCTGCTGGCCCTGGCCGGCCCCGGAAAGGCCGGAGCGGCCGCCGCGGGCTTCGTGCAGCGCTGCGGAACCCACTTCTGCGTCGACGGCAGGACCGCGTACTTCGCCGGAGCCAACTCCTACGACCTGTTCACCTACGGCAGCGGCTCGGGTGACACTGAGACGCAGTACATGGACAAGGCCGCGATCGACCAGCAGATGGCGAACATGGCCGCCGACGGCGTCACCGTCGTCAGGACCTGGATGTTCGACCACGAGTCCTGGCACGGTTTCGAGCCGGCCAAGAACACCATGAACGAGCAGGAGTGGGCCGAGTTCGACTACATCCTCTACTCGGCGAACCAGCACGGGCTGCGGGTCATCCCCACCCTCGAGAACTACTGGACCGCCTACGGAGGCGTGAACACCGTCCTGGGCTGGGAAGGGGCGAGCACCGGCAACTCCGGCAACTTCTTCGACCCCGCCAAGTGCGCCGGCTGCCTGGCCGACTACGAGTTCTCCGTCAACTACGCGCTCAACCGGGTCAACCACTACACCGGCGTCGCCTACAAGAACGATCCGACCATCTTCTCCTGGGAGTTGATGAACGAGCCGCGCTACCAGGACGTGGACCCGGCCGACAACACCGTCGGCGCGACGTTCCGCGCCTGGGAGGACAGGGTCGGCGCGTACGTCAAGGGCATCGACCCCAACCACATGATCGACAACGGCATCGAGGGGCAGGGCAGTTCGTACGGCTACGGCAGCGACAACGGCGTGCCCTACACCTACGAGTGCCAGTCGCCGTCCATCGACTTCTGCTCGGCGCACATCTACCCGACCGAGTCCTGGGCGAACCTGTCCGCCGCGCAGACGCAGTCGCTGGTCGCCAGGTACATCTCCGACGCCCACACCGGCGCGGGAAAGCCTTTCTTCCTCGGCGAGTTCAACACCTCGGCGTCGACGCGCCAGCAGTACTGGCAGGCCGTCTACTCCACCATGGAGAGCAACGGCGGTGACGCCGACGCCTTCTGGTGGTACGAGAACAGCGGCAAGGACGGGACGTACGGCGTCCTGCACGGCGATCCGGTGCTGTCGGTCTTCACCGCCCACTCGAACGCCGACAAGGCCAAGAGCGGCGACACCACTCCGCCGACCACTCCCCCCACGACCCCGCCGACGACACCCCCCACGACTCCTCCGACCACGCCGCCGGCCGGCGGCTGCACGGTCCACTACGCCCTCTCGGACTGGGGCTCCTCGTTCAACGGGGACGTGACCATCACCGACAACGGCTCCGCGCCCGTCAACGGCTGGACGCTCGTCTTCAGCTTCCCGGGCGGGCAGACCATCAACTCCATGTGGAACGCGGTCTACACCCAGTCCGGCAAGCAGGTCACCGTGCAGAACGCCGGCTGGGACGCGACCATCGCCGCCGGCGGGAGCGTGAACTTCGGCCTCAACGGCAGCTCGACGGCCGGCACCAACGGCGTCCCGGCCGGATTCACGCTCAACGGCACGGCCTGCAGCACCAGTTGACCCTCCGCCGGTCGCCGCGTGGAGAAGCGCGCGACCGGGGCCGCCATCGGGCCCCGCACCCCGTCAGCCGGGGCTGCGGGGCCCACCGGCACATCCCGCGGCGCATCGGAGGCCGCGGTCCCGGCAAGGAGGGAGCGGCAGGTTCACCCCGTGCAAGGAAGCGGCACCGTACCCGTGTGGCCAGGGCCTTGCCCGGGCAACCGATCTCTTGAGGGCGGCACCGGCGAGCCGCCCCCGCTGCGTCCGATTCGCTCGCCGGCGGACACGTCTCGAGGTCACCGTATGACCACGCAACCGTACCGGCCATGGACACTTCCTCCCGTCGGGGGCGACGACGCGCACCCGGCCACGGAGGCCAGACGGACCGTCATGCGCCTGCTCGACGACGCGCAGTGCGCCACCGAGCGCGCGCGGATCGACGCCGGCCTGGTGGTGACCGAACTGGTCGGCAACGCGTTGCGGCACGGCGGGGGCCTGGCCGCCTTCCGTGCGGAGATCGACCCGGGCGGTGCGCTGCTGCGCCTGCGGGTGGACGACACGAGCGACGCCCTGCCGGTCGCCCGGCGGGCGCTGGGGCCCGCCCCGGAGCGGCCCGGCGGGTTCGGGTGGCCGATCGTCGAAAGCCTGGCGGCCTCCGTCGAGGTGGCCAGGCTGCCGCGCGGCGGCAAGCGGATCGTCGTGGTCCTCGCACTGGTCTGACGGCCGGTCGCACCGGGGTGTCGCCGGCGTCGGCGAGGAGCACGCGATCAGGACGGCGTACCAGGGCAAGGACGGGGTTCGGCCGGCTCGCCCGTGCGGGGTCAGGCGCCGCCCTGCACCGCGGACGCCAGCCGTACCGCCGGCGGTAGCGGCGCCTGCCGGGGGCCGGCTTCGAACGCCTGGACCACCAGCCCCGCGAAGCGCCGGGAGGCCATGACCTGGGTGGTGGCCGACCGGGTGTGGATCCCCTTGTTCGCCATGAGGACGAGGATGAGGTCGTCCAGGACGAAGTCGGGCCGCAGGCGCCCCGCGTCCTTGGCCCGCTGGGCCAGGCCGGCGACCGCCTTCACCGTGTACGCGCGTCCCGCGACGTCCGGCGCTCCCGGGAAGGTCGACAGGAAGGCCTCGGTGAAGCCCCGGTCGCGTGCGTGCAGTTCGCAGATCCTCTCGATCACCAGGCACAGGCCGCGCCATGGGTCAGGATCCGCGCACCCCTCGTCGACGATGGCGCGACAGGCGTGCAGCTGGTCCGCGAAGGCCTCGGCGACGAGCGTCTGCTTGGTCGGGAAGCGGCGGTACAAGGTGGCGGGTCCCACCCCTGCGCGCCGTGCGATCTCCCGCATCGGCACGTCCAGGCCGCCGGCCGAGAACAGCGCCCGGGCCGCGTCCAGGATGCGGTCGCGGTTGTCCCTGGCGTCGGAGCGCAGCTTGTGAGGCGGATGCTCGGTCACGCTCTCAGTTTATCCAAACGGACGGGGGCGTCCGTTACCGTCCGGGACACGGGAAGCGCGCCGAGGCCGGCCGCGCGGAGATCATCGAGGCGCCCGGCGACCGGGACGTCCGTGCACGTGGGAGAGACAGTGAAGGCGATAGCGATCCAGGCGTTCGGAGGTCCTGAAGGTCTGGCCGTGGTCGACCTGCCGGTGCCCGCGCCGGCTGCCGGGCAGGTGCTGATCGCCACCGAGGCGGCGGGCGTCGGTGGCGTCGACACCGTGATCCGGAGCGGGGCGCTGGCGGCTTACGGCTTCACGGAGGGCTTCGTCCCGGGAAGCGAGGTGGCGGGCACCGTGACGGCGGCCGGTGACGGCGTCGACGCCTCGTGGGTCGGCCGGCGGGTGTGGGCCTTCACCGGCACCGGCGGAGGATACGTCGAACAGGCCGTCGCGCCGATCGAGCAGGTCCTCCCGCTGCCCGCCGGCCTGTCCCCCGCCGCGGCGGTGACACTGGGCAGCGCCGGCGCGGTCGCCCACTTCGGGCTGCGCCACGCTCACTTCGCACCCGGCGAGACGGTCCTGGTGCGCGGCGCGGCCGGCAGCATCGGGATCATGGCGGTGCAGCTCGCGGCCCGCGGTGGCGCCGCGGCGGTGGCGGTCACGGCATCGTCGCCCGAGCGCGGCGAGCGGCTGCGCCGTCTCGGCGCGACGCACGTGCTCGACCGCTCCGGCGAGAGCGGGGAAGAGGCGCCCGCGGGCTACGACGTCATCATCGACATCGTGGCCGGTGCGGACATGCCGGCGTTTCTCGACCGGCTCCATCCCAACGGCCGCATGGTCGCCGTGGGCGCGGTCGCGGGCCGGCCACCGGCGGACTTCGGCGCGAAGATCATGGCGGCGTTCCAGAAGTCGCTGTCCTTCGCCGCTTTCAGCGCGGCCACCGTCCCCCCGGCCGATCTGGCGGCCGTGCGCGGCCGGCAGTTCGCCGCAGCCGCCCGGGGCGAGCTCGAAGCGGTGGTGCACGAACTGCTGCCCCTGGACCAGGCCGTACTGGCCCACCGGAAGATGGACGCGGGCGAGGTCTTCGGCAGGATCGTGCTCGAGACCGCCTCCGCCGCGTAGCGCCGTCCGCCCGCGAGGGCGGGGCGGCCTAGGCCGTGCGGAAGCGGAACGCCCCGGTGCCGCTGCCGAGGGTGAGCCAGAGGTGGTCGTGCTCCTTGACCAGGCGCAGGGCGATGTGGGCGCAGGACGGGCACCGGGCGGTGAGGCCGGGTTCGGGCCCGTAGACCTGGAGTTGGGCCATCGGCCCCGAGCGGGCGCAGTGCGGGCAGCGCCACCAGGCCGCGGTGGGTTCGACGGCGAGGATCTCCGACAGCGGGCCGGCGAGGCAGTTGCCGTCGCGAGGGGCGGTGGGGTGCGTCATCGCGTTCTCCCGGGAGGGGTGGCAGGGACGGTTGGTGGACGGAGGATCCGCGTCATCCGAAGCGTTCGGTGCGGACCGTGGCGGGGTCGCGTCCGAGGTCGACCAGCGCGTCGCTGACGGCCTCGACGAATCCGGTGGGACCGCAGACGTAGACGGGGCTGGCCGGGGTGAGTCCCGCGAGCGGCCGGTCCAGGTCGGCGGGTGTGACACGGCCGGCGGGGCGGGCCGTGCCGGGCGGGGCCTGCCGGGTGTAGGCGAGCCGGACGTCGAGCCCGGGGTCGCCGTCGGCCAGGTCGCCGCGGTACCAGACGTCGTCCGGGGTCCGCACCGAGTACAGCAGGGTGAACGGCTTGCCGCCGCCGGCGCTTCGGTGGCCGCGGATCATGGCGACCAGCGGCACGACGCCGGAGCCGCCCGCCACCAGCAGGACGGGTTCGGCCTGTTCGGCCCGCCAGACGAACCAGTTGCCGAGCGGCCCGCGCACCTCGACGTCGGCGCCCACGGGCAGCTCGTCGGCCAGGTACGGCGAGACCTCGCCGTCCGCGACGGTCTGCACGCCCAGTTCGATGCGGTCGCCGTCGGCCGGTGCCGCGAGGGAGTAGCTGCGGACCGCCTGGTAGCCGTCGTCGGCGGTGAGGCGGACGTCCACGTGCTGGCCGGGCAGATGCCCCGGCCAGTCCTGGACCGTGAACAGCAGGGAGCGGGCGGTCGCGGTCTGGGGCCGGCGCTCGGCGAGCCGGGCGCTGCGCCAGGCGAGGCGCATCAGTCGCCCCAGTTGCGCTGCTCGCGCCAGGGATCGCCGTAGTCGTGGTAGCCGACCGACTCCCAGAACCCCGGCTCGTCCTCCGTGGTGAGCCGCAGCCCGCTGACCCACTTGGCGGACTTCCACAGGTACAGGTGCGGCACGAGCAGGCGGGCGGGCCCGCCGTGCTCCGGCGACAGCGCGAAGCCGTCGTAGCCGTGCACGAGCCAGGCCTTGCCGCCGCGCAGGTCCGCCAGGGGCATGTTGGTGGTGTAGCCGCCGTGGCTGCTGACGACCACGTGGCCGGCGCGCGTCTCGACGTCCTCCAGGAAGGCGTCGAGGGGCACCCCGCGCCATCGGGTGTCGAACTTGGACCAGCGGGTGACGCAGTGGATGTCCTGGACGGTGTCCTCCTGCGGGAGGGCCATCATCTGGTCCCAGGTCCAGCTGCGGGTCTCGCCGAGTTCGGTGGTCACGGTGAACAGCCACGTGTCGGTCGCGACGCGCGGCGTCGGTCCCGCGGACAGCACCGGGAACGACTCGGTCGGGTACTGCCCGGGCGGCAGCCGGTCGGTGAGCGCGCGGGCGCGGCCGTGGAAGCCGGGCGAGAAGGAGTTCACGAGCGCCATCTCCCTCCGGGGGATCCCTCCCAGTTTCAACGAGGCGGCAGCACCCGACCAGTCGGGGCGGCGGGGGCCGCGCCGTCACTCGACGCGGTGCCTGCCGTGGCCCTTCCTGGCAGGGATCAGCCCGGCGCCGCCGGTCCTCGGCACGAGCAGCAGGTAGAGGGACGCCACCGCCGCGACCGCCTGGGCCACCGCGGTGAGCCATTTCCTGCCGTACCAGAGGGGCTCGTACATGTCGGGGAACGGGCCGAACGCCCCCACATTGTGGTAGCGGTAGATCAGCAGCAGGGCCAGGCCGCCCGCGGAGACGAGGAACGCGAACGCCGCGCTGAGCCGTCCCCGCCAGATGATCAGCAGCAGGGCGGCCAGCGCCGCCATGGCGGCCTCCAGCCGGAACAGGGTGCCCTGGCTGACGTTGGCGCTGATCACGTCGTAGCGCGACGCCAGGTCGGCGTGCACCCAGGCGTCCACCGCCAGCCCGGCGACGGCGAGGACGAGGACGCCCAGGTCAAGGGCGCGAGCGCGGGTCGGCAGAGGTTCTGTCGTGGTCATCGGCTGCCTCCATTCCCGGCGGAACGCTTCCGCTCGGCGGCACGTGCCGGCACTTCCAGTGTCGGTCGCCGGCGCCCGATGGCCGACCCGAACGGGGCCGAAACGGGACCCGTGTCAGCGGGCGAACCGTGCGCGTGCCTCCGGGCTGACCGGCGTGAAGACGTTGACCAGGTTGCCGTCGGGGTCGCGGAACAGCAGTGACCGGTTGCCCCACGGCATCGTGGCCGGCCCGGCCACGACGTCCGTGACGAGGCCGGACAGGTTCTCGTGCACGCGGTCCACGTCGTCCACCAGGAACTCGATGACGACGCTGCGATTGGCGGCGGGCTGCGCGGCGCCGGGGGCGAACAGCGGGACGGTGCGGGTGCCGGCGACGGCCAGGGTGGCGCCCGCGGTCCTCAGCTCCGCGAAGTCCTGGTTCCCCCAGGCCGCCCGCACCCCGGTGGCCTTCTCGTAGAAGCCGACGAGGCGCGCGACGTCGGCGGTGATGATGCGGATCGAGACGAGGTCCATGGTGTTCTCCCATCGGAAGTGCGGTGTTCTCCGCCGCCCACCGTAGGAGCAATAGGGGACAGAACCCGTCCACTATCGCCGTTATCCTCGGCTCATGTCCGGACCCACCAGCCGCGTGCTCACCCTGCTGGAACTGCTGCAGTCCGGGGGCACCCGGACCCTGGCCGAACTCGCCGACCGGCTGGGCGTCGACCCGCGGACCGTCCGGCGGTACGTGGACCACCTGACGGATCTCGGCGTGCCCGTGGAGGCCGTGCGGGGCCGCTACGGCGGCTACCGGCTGGGCCGGGGCCACCGCCTGCCGCCGCTCGCGCTGACCGACGACGAGGCGCTCGCCGTGCTGCTCGCGCTGGCCGCCGGGCGCCGGGCCGGGCTCCCCGCCACGGCGTCCGTGGCGGGCGAGACGGCGGCGGCCAAGATCCGGCGGGTGCTCCCCGAACGGGTGGCCTGCCGGCTCGCGGCCCTGCTGGACACCGTCGCGTTCACAGGCCCCGAGCGGGACGCCGGCGCCCCCGACGCGGACACCCTGCTCACCGTCGCGGACGCCGCCCGCCACCACCGGCCGCTGGCGTTCGGCTACGCGGACCGGCACGGCCGGCGCACCCACCGGGTCCTGCATCCGCGCGGGATCGTGGCCCACGCGGGCCGCTGGTACCTCACCGGCGTCGACCCGGCGCTCGGCGAGGAGCGGACGTTCCGGCTGGACCGGGTCGGCGGCGCCCGGGTCCTGCCCGGCGCGTTCGCGCCGCTGCCGGACGGCGACCCGGCGGAGCGGCTGGTGGCCGGGTTCGCGACGGCCGCCTACCGGCACGAGGTGCGTCTGCGGATCCACGGGACGGTCGCCCAGATCCGCGCCGGGCTCCCGGCGAGCGTCGCCCGCATCGACGACGCGGCGCAGGGCGCCGACGCGGGCACAGCACCGGGCGAGGGGGGCGCGGACGAGCGCTGGCGGCACGTCCGGATCCGGGCCGAGCGGCTGGACTGGCTGCCCCCGGTCCTGGCCTCCCTCGACCGGCCGTTCGTCGTCGAGAGCCCGGCCGAACTCCGCGAGCGCGTCGCCGCGTTCGCCGACCGCCTCGCCGGGTACGCCCGCACGACCGGCCCGACCGAGCCGGTGCCGCCGCGGCCCGAGGAGGGATGACCTCCGCCGGGACGCAGGCGCAAGAGGTCAGCGGGACGCCGTCACCGCGCGGCGCAGGGACAGCCCGAGCAGGACGACCACCGCGACGGGCAGCAGCCACCAGGCGTTCAGGCCCGCGGCGTGGACCAGGGCCGCGGTCGCGCCCAGCGCCACCGCCACCCCGGCCGCGACCCGCCAGTCGTCGCCGACGACGAAGTCGTACCAGAACAGCAGGAACGAGCGGATCCACTTCACGGTGTGCTTCCCTTCGCCGTCGGGGCGGCCGGGGCCGCGGGGGCGGACGGACCGCCGGCGGGACCGCCGGGGGTGTGCGAGCGGCGCAGCAGCGCGGCGGCGCCGAGCCCGAGCAGGGCGGTGGCCGGGATCAGGACCAGCAGGGCGGCGTCGGCGCCGGGCCAGTCGACGCCGGCTCCCTCCGCGGCCCAGAAGGTGCCGAAGGCGGTCAGCATGATGCCGACGGCGAACTTCATCGAGTTCTCCGGCACCCGGGCCAGCGGGGCGCGGACCGCGATGCCCACGCCGGTGACCGCGACGATCGCGGCCAGCGCGCCGACCACCGCGAGCGGCACGCTGCCCTGGTTGTTGCCGAAGGTCACGACGATGAACGCAACTTCCAGCCCTTCCAGGAACACGCCCTTGAACGACAGCGTGAACGCGTACCAGTCCGTGACGAAGCCGCGCCCGCCGCCGGCCGCGGCGTTCGCCGCCGCGACCTGCTTGGCGTAGGAGCCGGCCTCGTCGTGCAGCGCCTTATACCCCGAGGCCCGCAGGATCGCCTTGCGCAGCCACTGGAGCCCGAAGACCAGCAGCAGCGCGCCGACGACCAGGCGCAGCGCCTGGATCGGGATCAGGCCGATGGCGGGGCCGAGCGCGCCGACGGTCACCGCGAGAACCACCAGGGCCGCGCCGGTGCCCTGCAGGGCCGAGCGCCAGTTCCGGCTGGTGCCGGCGGCCAGCACGATGGTCAGGGCCTCGACGGCTTCCACGCAGCAGGCGAGGAAGACGGTCAGGACCAGGACGAGGCCGGTCATGGGCAGCCACCTCCTCGTCGGTCACTGTCCATGGTGGACGTGCAGGGCGTCACGGTGCACTCCAGGGTCGTTGCCCCGGCGGGGCGGCGGACGGCAGAAACAGGTGCGGGCGGCTTCGGGCGGCGTGGGCGCGGTGTGCGGGCACCGGGCGTTCCCTTTCAGCGTGCGCCTGCCACGGCGGGCGCGGGCCGCAGGACGCGGCGGAAGGCGCCGGTCAGGGCGGGGAGCACGTCCTGCCAGTCGGCGACGATGCCGATGTCGCAGTGGGCGAAGACCGCGGCGTCCGGATCGCTGTTGACCGCGACGACGGTGTGGGCGCGCTCGACTCCCGCGAGATGGTGCGGGCTGCCGGAGATCCCGATCGCCAGGTAGAGGCGGGGAGCGACGGCCCGTCCGGTGACCCCGAGCTGGCGGCAGTGCGCGAGCGCCCCGGTGTCGGTCACCTTGCGGGTCGCCGCGAGCTCCGCGCCGAGCAGGGCGCGCAGCGGCTCGACGTCCCCGTACCGGGCCGGGTCGACGCCCGCGCCGAGACCGATCACCGTCGCGGCGCGTTCCAGAGCGTCGAAGTCGTCCTCGACGCGCCGGTCCCAGCGCCGCAGATGCGGGTCGGCGGCCACGTCGAGCGTCCCGACGGGGATCGGCGCGCGGACGGTACGCGGGGCCGGCGCGGCCAGCGTCCCGGTGCGCAGGGTGGCGATCTGCGGCCATCCGGAGCTGCTGACGTCGGCGAACGTGCCGTTGCCCGCGGGCTTGCCGCCGGCCAGCCGCAGCCCGCCACGGCCGTCCGGTCCGGCCTCGGCGCTGGTCAGGTCGGAGAGCAGACCGGCGTCCAGGAGCACGGCGAGCCGGGCCAGCACCTCGCGGTCCCAGGGGGTCGCGCCGCCCAGCACCGCCCAGGGCGGTGCGGCGGCGCCGCGGGCCAGGGCGGCGAGGGCCGCCGCGGCCGGCCGGGGGTCGGTACCGGTGAGCCGCACCGCCGCGTCCGCGCCCCAGGCGGCGAGCGCCCCGGGGTCCGCGGGCGGGGTGACGGCCACGACGTGGCCGCCGATGCGTGCGGCGATCCGGGCGGCCTCGCCGAGCAGGGCGCGGCCGCCTTCGTGCGGGCTGCCGGTCACGGCGAGGACGGCGGGGCCGGTGAGGTCCGCCCGGTGCGGTGCGGGGACACCCGGTGTGGGGGCAGGCCGCGCCGCGTCGTGCGCCGCGCCACCCGCTCCCGGCACGGTCGGGGCGGCCGCGGGGCCGCACGCGCCGGAGGCGGTGGCGGCCGGTCCGGTGACGGCCGCGAGGGGGCCGGAGCCACCGTCCGATGCCCGTGCGGTGACCAGTGCGACGGCCCGGGCGGCCTGCTCGGCGGGAGTGCCGGAGAGCAGGACCGGGCGGCGGGTGGCCGCGGCGTGCCGGACGCGGTCCACCCGGGTGGGGCTGGTGGCGCCCGGCCGGGCGCCGCTGAGCCGGTCCGCCGTCAGGGTGCGGATCGGCGCCGGATCGGGCCAAGTGCCGGGCGCGGCCTTCGCCGGGCGGCAGGAGCGCTCCGCGACCGCGAGGACCGCGGGGAGGGCGAGCGCGGCGGTCTCGGTGACGCCGTCGAGCTGGAGCACGGTACGCAGTTCCCGCGCGCCGGTTGTCTCGACGGTCAGGGCGGGCCCGGCGAACGGGAGCCCGAGGAGTTCGGCGACCATCGGCCCGACCGTGCCGGTGCCGCCGTCCACCGTGCTGCGCCCCACCAGCACCAGGTCCACGGGCCCCAGCGTCCGGACCGCGGCGGCCAGCGCTCTGGCGGTCACCAGGCAGTCCGCGCCGGCGAGTTCGGGGTCGCACACATGCAGGCCCTCGTCCGCCCCGCAGGCCAGCGCCTCCCGGAGCACGTCGGCGGCGGACGGCGGGCCCATCGTGACGACCGTGGTCCGGCCCCCGGCGGCGTGGCCCAGCTCGACGGCCCGGGTCACCGCACGGCGGCACCAGGGGTTCAGCTCCGCGGCGAACCCGTCCCTGCGCAGCCGGCCCCGGTCGTCCAGGGTGCCGGGGTGGTCGCCGAGCGGCACCTGCTTGACCAGCGCGACCGTGTGCAGCGGCCGCCGTGGCCCGGCCGGACCGCCCGTCGGATCCGGTGTGACCGTCGTCGCCATCGGTCAGGACACCCCCGTGCCGACGAGCAGCCCCACCCCGAAGGTCACCGCGGCCGACAGGCCGCCGAGCACCAGCTGGCGGCTCGCGCCGAACCAGCCGGAGCGGGCGGTCAGCTTCGCGGTCAGGCCACCGGTGAGCACCAGCGCGGCCGAGCTGGCGATCAGCGCCGGCACCAGGCTGGACGCGCCGGCGACGAACGGCAGCAGCGGCACCAGGGCGCCGAGCGCGAACGCGGCGAACGAGGAGGCCGCCGCCGACCATCCCGAGGGCAGGTCGTCGGGGTCGACGCCCAGTTCCTCGCGGACGTGCACCCGCAAGGCGACCTCGGGGTCCGCGGTCAGCTCGCGGGCGATCTCCGCGGCAAGTTCGGGACGTACGCCCTTGGCCTGGTAGGTGAGCGTCAGCTCGCGCAGCTCCTCCTCCGGGTTGGTGGCCAGCTCCCGCCGCTCGCGGGCGATCTCGGCCTGCGCCAGCTCGTTCTGGGACGACACGGAGATGAACTCGCCGGTGGCCATCGAGCAGGCGCCGGCGGTGAGGCCGGCCAGTCCGGTGAGGACGACGGTGTGCGCGCCGGCTCCGCCGCCGACCACGCCGGCGACCAGGGCGAAGTTCGACACCAGGCCGTCCACCACGCCGAAGGTCGCCGGCCGCAGCCAGCCGCCGGTCACATCGCGGTGCTGGTGGTGGATCTCGGGCGTGCCGAGGTCCGCTGTGGCAGTCATGCTCGGGTCCAATCTCGGTCGGGGCGGAGGCGCCGCTCCCGGCCCGGCAGGCAATCAGGTAGGAATGACCTCGGTCATGCGCGTTCTCGGGTCAGGGAGCACTGTGGCCGCCGGGCCGGCCCCGCGTGATTGGCGGCGGGCGAGAACTCGGCAGGGAAAGATTGGCCGCACGCCCAAAGCACCGTGTGCGCACCCCGCGCAGACTGGCCGCGCTTGCCAGGCTGCCGCCGTGCGATTGCGAGGACACACCGCATGATCCGCCCGTTGACCTTCGACCGGTTCTACGTTCACGACGAACTGACCGCGCTGCTGCGCGACTGGGCGGCCGGCCGTCCGGATCTCGCCGCCCTGGAGAGCGTGGGACGCTCGTGGGAAGGCCGTGACATCTGGCTGGTCACGCTGACCAACACCGCGACCGGCCCGGCCGCGGACAAGCCCGCCTTCTTCGTCGAGGCGGGCATCCACGGCACCGAGTGGTCGTCCTGCTTCGCGGCCCTGCACCTGGTGCACCGCCTGCTGTCCGGGTACGGAACGGACGAGAAGGTGACCCGGCTGCTGGACACCCGCGCGGTCTACGTCGTCCCGCGGCTCAACCCGGACGGGCACGAGCACGCCATGGCCGAGGGCCGCTTCATCCGCTCCAGCGTGCGCCCGCACCCGAGCCCCGACGCCGACCCCGGCCTGCAGCTGCGGGACGTCGACGGCGACGGCCGGGCGCTGTTCATGCGGGTGCGGGACGCGGACGGGCCGTGGAAGACGCACCCGGACGAGCCCCGGCTGCTGGTGCCGCGCGAGCCGGACGAGGCCGGCGGCGACTACTTCCGGCTCTTCCAGGAGGGCGACGTCACCGGCTACCGCGGCGACGTCGTGGAGGTCGCGGAGCCCGTCGAGGGCCTGGACCTGGGCCAGAACCTGCCGACCGACTGGGAGGCGGCGCCGCTGCTGCCCCGCAACGCCGGGCCGTTCCCGGGCTCGGAGCCCGAGACGCAGGCCGTGCTGCGGGCCGTCACCGACCGGCCGAACATCACCGGCTACATCACCTGCCACACCTTCGGCGGCCTGCACCTGTGCCCGCCGATGAACATCGACGTCCGGCTGCCGGGCGCCGACCAGCACGTCTACGACGTCGTCGGCGCCAAGGCGGCCGAGCTCACCGGCTACGACGTGATGTCCTTCCAGGACCTCAAGCACGACTCCTGGGCGGTCTTCCGCGGCGGGCAACTTGGCTGGTACTACCACCAGTTGGGCATCTTCGCCTGGATCACGGAGTTCTGGAGCCCGCAGCGGGCGGCCGGCATCGAGTCGTACCACGCGTCGCGCTGGCTGATCGACCACCCGGTCGAGGACGACCTCCGGATGATCAAGTGGAGCGACACCGAACTCGACGGCAAGGGCTTCGTCGACTGGTACCCGTACGAGCACCCGCAGCTCGGCCCGGTGGAGCTGGGCGGCTGGGACATGATCAACTACTGGTACAACCCGCCGATGGACCGGATCGAGGCGGAAGTGGCCCCGCACACCGAGTGGGTGATCTTCCAGACGCTGGCCTCGCCGAAGGTCGAGGTGCGGCGGCTGACGTCCACCGAGGTGGCGCCGGGCGTGCACCGGATCCGGCTGGTCGTCGGCAACACCGGCTGGCTGCCCACGTACGTCACCAGTACCGCGCTCGCCCGCGAGGTGGCCGGCGAGCTGTCCGCGGAGCTGGAGCTGCCGGCCGGCGCCGAGCTGATCACCGGCGAACGGGTGGAGCGCCTCGGCCAGTTGGAGGGCAGGAGCGGGACCCTGTCGTCCACCACGTGGTGGGGCCACGACCCGGGCACCCCCGACCTGACCGCGGTGGAGTGGACGGTCCGCGCCCCCGCCGGCACCGTCGCCTTCGTCACCGCCCGCCACCCGCGCGGCGGTACCGCCCGCGCCGAGGTCGGCCTCGGCTGAACCCGGCTGCCGCCGCACGCACGAGGGGCCACGGGACACCCGTCCCGTGGCCCCTCACCACACCCACCCGCACCTCTCCCCCACCAAGCCGGCGGGTACGCCCCGGCACCCGCAGCCCACTCGCGCCGCAGGCCGGTTGCCCCTCGACCATTCGGCGCCCCACCGCGACAGCGAGGAACTGGCGCCCGCGACAAGGCGGCTCCCCAACCCCGGCCGAGCCACACGCCTGTTGCGGCTTCGACCACCCAACTGACCCGCCGCAAGGCCGAGAAGCCCATGGCCGCGGCGCGGCGGTGCCGAACTGCTCCAGCTCCGCGACGGGTTGCCCCCCGCTATCCATCTCGACCGTCGCGAGGCGAGACCCACGGGCGCGGTCCCGCCCTCCCCAACCCGCGCCAGCCACACGCCGGTTGCCCCCGCCCAAGCGCCGCATCCAGTTGTCCCCTCGACCGCCGCGGCGGCGGGAAGCCCGTGGCCGCGGACCGGCGGTGCCGAACTCGGGGGGCCCGAAGGTCCGTTGTCACTCCGCGGGGAAGCGGTGAAGCAGCGGCCGGCCGGTGGGGGGCCACGGGCCGGCCGCTGTTCGGGGGTGGCTGGAGGCTAAGGTGCGGCCTGGTCCGCGCGGTGGGTGAAGCGGCCGGCGAGCATCGTGCAGAACACCGGCATGCCCGGCAGGTCGTGCGGGGCGAGCACCGCCGGGTCGTGCTCGGTGACGACGAGGTCCGCGCGGTCGCCGACGCGCAGCGTGCGCCGTCCCGCCGAGGCCGCGGCGAGCGCGTCGGCCAGGCCGATCGCCTGCTCGGGGTGCCACTCGGGCCGCCCGTCCGTGCCGGTGCGGTGCACGGCCGCGGCGATGCCCGGCCACGGGTCGAGCGGCGCCACCGGCGCGTCCGAGCCGATCTGCAACTGCCCGCCGGCCCGCGCCAGGTCGGCGTAGGCGAAGGAGCGGTCGGTGCGGCCGGCCCAGTGGTGGTCGGCGATGTCGCGGTCGTCGGTGGCGTGTGCGGGCTGGACGCCGAGCACCAGTCCCGGCCGGGCGAACCGCGGCAGGTCGGCCCGGTCGATCAGCTGGACGTGCTCGATCCGGCCGGGGCAGCCGACCTTCTCGAAGGCGTCCAGCGCGATGGTGTTGGCGCGGTCGCCGATGGCGTGCACGGCGCTGTGGATGCCGTGCCGTGCCGCGTACGCCATCAGCCGTTCCAGCTCGGCCGGTTCGGTCTGCAGGATGCCGTACTCCTGCCCGGACTCCGGCAATCCGGGATAGGGCTCGTTGCACAGCGCGGTGCGGGTGTTGAGCGAGCCGTCGACGAAGAGCTTGAGCGGTCCCACCCGCACCAGCCCGCCGGTGCCGGGCAGCACGTCGCCGGTCCGCAGTCCCTGGGCCACGGCCTCGTCCAGGTGGGCCGGGTAGACGGCGCAGGTGACCCGGGCCTCCAGTGGTGCGTGGCCGGCCCGGCGGGTCCAGTCGGCGAGGTTGTCGGCGTACTCGAAGTCGAGGAATCCGACCACGCCGCGCGCCGCCGCGGCCGTGACCGCGTCGGCGACCCAGCGGTCGACGACCGCGGAGTCGGCCGCGCCGAGCCGGGCCACCGCGTCCAGGCACTCGGCCTCCAGCAGCACCCCGGTCGGATGGTCGTGCTGTCCGAGGCGGTCCAGGGCGGCCCGGTTGAGCCAGGCGGTGTGCAGGTCGTTGCTGACGAGCGCGACGGCCTGGCCCGAGGCGTCCGACCAGGCGAGCAGGGCGGGTTCCGGGCGGTCGGCCCACAGGCCGTCGCGGAAGCCGAAGCCCATCAGCGGCTCGTCGTGCGGGTGCCGGCCGGCGCGGGCTGCCTCGGCCATCAGCTCCGCCGCGGCCGCGGCGGAACGGGCGCCGGACAGGTCCACGCGGCGCCGCGCGCTGGCCCACTGGACCATGTGCACGTGCGCGTCCCACAGTCCGGGCAGGACGGTGCGGCCGCCGGCGTCCACGACCTCGCACGGTGGGTGCGGGGGCGCGTCCGGGGTGATGGCGGCGATCCGGCCGCCGTCGACCGTCAGGTGCGCGAGCGGTCCGCCGGAGCCGAGCCTGACGTTGCGCAGCAGCACGGGGGCGGCCTGCTCGGCGGCCGGGCCGGTGGCGGTCTGCGGGCTAGTCACCGGGCACCAGCACCCGTCGCATGGCCGCGGCCAGGGCGCGGTTGCCGTGCGGGCCGTCGCCGTCGAGGGCGTCGGCCGCCCGTGTCGCGACCTCGTACGGCTTGTCCTGGCTGAGCTTGTGCTTGCCGGCGACCCGGGCGGGCCGCAGCCGGAAGCCGGTGGTGTAGGGGGCGATCTCGCGCGCGTAGTCCTCGACGGTCCCCAGCCGCCACGGCTCGGGCCTGCCCGCCTCGAACTGCTCCACGGTGCGCTCCAGGACGCGGTAGGTCCGCTCCGCGTCCAGGACGTCGGGCCGGCCGTGCAGGTGGGCGACGACGAAGTTCCACGTCGGCACGTACGGCCCGGCGCGGTAGGTGCTCGGGGACATGTAGCCGTTGGGGCCCTCGACGATCACCACCACGTCGTGGTCGCCCAGTTCGTGGAGTTCGGCGTCGGCGCGGGCCAGGTGCCCGAGGATCGTCAGGTCGTCCGCGTCCCCCTCCGGGTCGGGGATCACGGGCAGATGGGAGACCACCGGGCCGCCCCGGCCCGTCGCGCTGACCAGGGTCGCCCAGCCGTGGGAGGCGACCAGTTCACGTAGTCGCACCGGGTCGGTCAGGGCGTAGATCGGTTGCTCCAGCATGGGTTCCCCCATCGGCTCGGCTGTGTTGTCCGGGCGACGGTAAGCGGGAGGAGGGGGGCCGGTGTTCGTGGAGCCCACGCAATTGGGCCGGGCGGCGTTGTCGGAACGCACAGCGGCCCTCGCCGCTCCGGGCGGCCCTCGCCGCTCCGGGCGGCCCTCGCCGCTCCGGGCGGCCCTCGCCGCTCCGGGCGGCCCTCGCCGCTCCGGGCGGCCGGCGCCGCACGAGGGCGGCACCGGCCGGGCCGTGCCGGTCGCCTAGCCGGCGATCTGGTGCAGCCGCAGCTGGAGCCAGGCCACCAGCCGGGTGTCCGGGTCGTCCAGGTCGAGGTCGAAGAGCTCCTGGATGCGGCGGATCCGGTAGCGCAGGGTGTTCTCGTGCACCGCCAGCCGGGCCGCCGCCGGGATCGCCTCGCCGAACGCGTCCAGGTAGGCCAGCAGCGACTGGGCGTAGGTGGTGCCGTGCTCGGCGTCGTGCTCGACGATCCGCTGCACCGGGCCGGGCGGCAGGTCCACCGACGAGGTGCCGCGTTCGGTGAACTCCATCAGCGTCACCCGGCTGCGCACGTCGGAGACGGTGGCGACGGTGGGCGCCTGCGGGTCGCCGGCCAGCGCCCGCAGCACCCGGTCGGCGGTGCGCCGGCCGTTGGGCACCTCGTCCAGCCGGGCCGCGGGCACGCCGATGCCGGCCTGCAGGGCCAGTCCCGCGCTGCGCTGCACGGTGGTGACGACGTTCTCCGCGAACTTCACCACCCGCCGCTCGGCGCCCGGGTCGGTCCTGGTCGGCAGCAGGGCGTAGACCAGCCCGCCGGTGGTCGTGCACAGCGCCTGCGGGTGCCATGCCTCGCAGTACAGCCCGACGAGGTCCACGATGCGGGCGCCGCCGAGGCCTGGCATCTCCTCGGGGGCCGCCTGCGCGAACGCGACGACCGTGGTCGCGGTGTCCCCGGCGATGCCCAGTTGCGCGGCCGCGGTGCGCCCCGACACCGCGCCGTCCAGCAGGGAGGCGAGCGCCTCGCCGCGGCTCCACCGGTCGGGGTCCCGGTGGCTGCGGGCCCGCAGCAGGTGCAGCGCGGTCACCTTGGCGGCCTCCTCCAGCGCCGCCTCGGCGCCGTCGCCGAGCGCCGGGTTGCCGTCCAGCGCCCACAGCAGGCCGAGCAGTTGCGGCCCGGCGCGCACCGCGACCGCGAGCCGGTTGATGTGCTTGGTGTCGGGGATGTCGAACCGCACGGGGCCGTCGGCGCGGATCACCCGCTGGTACTCGTCGAGGTTGGTCGGCCGGTCGGGGGTCTGCCGGCCGAGGATGCCCTGCCGGCGGATCTCGTCGATCTCCTGGTGCGGCAGGTTGGAGTAGGCGAGCACGTGGCCGAGCGGGTCCTCGATGGTGATCGCCCCGCCCACCTGGTAGGCGATGGCGTTGGCCAGAGGGAACAGGTCGCCCATGCCGATGGAGGTGTAGGTGTCCTGGGCCGGGCCCGAGGCGCTGGTGGCGGCGGTGACCAGTGCGTCGAGGTGCCGCCACGGCATGTCGTCGGGGATGACCAGCAGCGCCACGCCGGCCGCGCGGGCCGCCGCGGAGGCGGCGGCGAGGTCGCGGCCGCGGGCCTTGACGACGACGGCGCTGTAGCGGGCGGCGCCGGCCTGGCGCACGGCTTCCAAGAAGTCCTCGCGCTCGGGCGAGGCGCCGACCGCCAGCAGCACGCCGTCGGCCTGCGCCGGTACCGGCTCGCACGGATCGTGGATGACCTGCCGCCCGATCAGCACGTCCTCACTCTGCGGTGCGCACTCGACCTGGAGGACCAGGGGCCCCAGGTGGTCGCGGAGGCGGCGCAGCGTCGTCCCCCCCGCGTCCTCGGACGACGACGTGTCGGTGACCTGCGGGGCGGGGCGGGAAGTGCTCGGCATCGGCACATCATAGGCACCCCCGGGAACCCCCTACCGGCCGTTCGCCCGGTGACGTACGGTAGTCGCCTCCGGGGCGCGGAACAGGGTGCGCCGGACTCTTCGGCCTGCCCGGCGGAGCAGGGGAACGGTGCGTCGCGAGACCCGCATGTGCGCCGACACAAAGCAGCCGCGGTGTTTTTGCCCGGACCGCTAAAGCTGCCGCATCCGTACTGGGCCAGTCTCGGCTCACTCGAAATTCCGACCGCCCCTGGAGGTACCCGAGATGACTCCGCCACAACCAGGACGTGTCAGCCGCAGAACCGCGGTGGCCCTGTGTGCGGCAGGCGCGCTGGCCGCCGTGAGCGCCTGCGGCGGGGGCGGCACGCAGTCCGGCGGCACGAGCGCCTCCGGCGGCTCGTACTCGATCGGCGTGCCGACCTGGTACATCGCCCATCTCACCCCGGGCAAAGCCGGGTTCAGCGGTGTCGCGGACGCCATATGGACCCCGCTGACCCAGGTCGACCGGAGCGGCAAGGTCGTCGACGCCGTGGCGCAGTCGGTGGAGTCCACCGACCAGAAGCACTGGACCATCACGCTCAAGAGCGGGTGGAAGTTCCAGAACGGCGAGCCGGTCACCGCCCAGTCCTTCGCCGACTCCTGGAACGCCGCCGCCTACGCGCCGAACGCCATGACCAACGGCTACCTGTTCGCGAACATCGACGGCTACGCGGCGCTCAACCCGACGAGCGGCAAGCCCACCACCGACAAGCTCTCCGGTGTGCAGGTGGTCGGCACGAACACGCTCAAGGTCACCCTCGTCAAGCCGCTGTCGATGTTCCCCTACGTGCTGGCGGGCACGGCGTTCGCGCCGATGCCCAAGGCCGCGTTCAAGGACCTCGCCGCCTACGACCGGCTGCCGATCGGCAACGGCCCCTACCAGGTGGCGTCGCCCGGTCTGACGCCCGGCGGCCAGCAGATCACCCTCAAGCGGTTCGACGGCTACCCGGGGGCGAAGGGCAAGGCCGCCCAGATCACCGTCAAGACCTACCAGACGGACGCGACCGCGTTCACCAGCTTCCGGTCCGGCGCCGTCGACATCGCCACGGCCAGCGGCAACGACCTGTCGACCGCGAGCCGGATGTACTCCTCGCAGCTCGTCACCTCGCCCACAGCCGCCGTGGTCTACCTGGGCTTCCCGCTGTGGGACAAGCGGTTCACCGACGTGCGGGTGCGCCAGGCGTTCTCGCTGGCCATCGACCGCAAGTCGATCGTGGCGTCGCTGCTGCAGGGCCACGCGCAGACCGCGGCGGGCGTCGCGCCGAACGTGATCGCGGGCGGCGGCGGCACCGACTGCGCGGCCTGCTCCTACGACCCGGCGAAGGCGAAGCAGTTGCTGGCCGCCGCGGGCGGCTGGAACGGCTCGCTGACGCTGTGGACCAAGCAGGACCCGGACATGCAGACGGTGCTGGAGGCGATCGTCAACCAGCTGCGCACCAACCTCGGCATCACCTCCGTCTCGCTGAAGGTCCAGCCGACCGACCAGATCTACCCCAACCTGCTGGCGCACAAGACCACCGGGCCGTTCCTGCTCTACATGGGCGCGTCCTTCCCGAACATCTACTCCCAGGCCGACCAGCTCTTCGGCAGCACCTCGGGCACCAACGTGACCGGCTACCGGAACAGCGGCTTCGACGCCCTGATGAACCAGGCGGCGGCCGCCACGTCGACCAGCGCGGGCATGCAGTTCGCCCAGCAGGCCACCCGCACCGCCATGGCGGACCTGCCGCTCGCGCCGCTCTACTACCCGGTCAGCGGGGCCGTCCACGCCAAGAAGCTCTCCGGCCTCCAGCTCGGCTACCTCGGGGACGTGGACCTGTCCTCGATCACGGTCCGATGACCGCCGCCCGCCCCCGCGCCCACCGAGGAGGCCCGTGTGGCTAGTTACGTCCTGCGGCGGGTGCTGTTGATGGTCCCGGTGCTCCTGGGCACGACGTTCGTCATCTATGCGGCGGTGTACGCCCTGCCCGGCGACCCCGTACAGGCGCTGGCCGGCCCAGACCACGTGGTCACGCCGGCCACCGCCGCGGCGATCAAGGAGCACTACCACCTCGGCGACCCGTTCCTGGTGCAGTACTGGCACTACCTCACCGGGCTGCTGCACGGCGACTTCGGGATCGATCTCAACAACACCCCGGTGTCTGCGGTCATCGCCGGGAGCTGGCCGGTCACGGTCAAGCTCGCGGTGATGACCTGGATCATCGAGGCGGTCGTGGGGGTGGGCCTGGGCTACCTCGCCGCGCTGCGCGCCGGGCGGTTCGCCGACCTGGCGGTGCTGAGCGGCTCCAGCCTGGTCCTGGGCGTGCCGTACTTCATCACCGCGTACGTCGCGCAGATCGTGCTGGGCGTCAAGCTGCACTGGTTCCCGGTCTCCGGGACCGACGACGGCTGGCCGCTGAGCTATCTGGTCCCCGCGCTGTGCCTGGCGCTGCTCGGGGTACCGGAGATCGCCCGGCTGACCAGGGCGAGCGTCCTGGAGAACCTGGGCGCGGACTTCGTCGACACCGCGACCGCCAAGGGGCTCAGCCGCTCCCGGGTCCTGGTCCGGCACGTGCTGCGCACCTCGCTGGTCCCGGTGGTGTCCATGCTGGGGACGAATCTGGGCTACCTGCTGTCCGGCACGATCCTCATCGAGGGCATCTTCAACCTGCCGGGGCTGGGCTTCCAGGTCTTCCAGAGCGTGCAGCAGCACGACGGCCCGACCGTCGTCGGCATCAGCACCCTGCTCGTGCTGGTGTTCCTCCTTGTCAACCTGGTCGTGGACCTGCTCTACGGCGTACTGGACCCGAGGATCCGCCTTGACTAGTGCCCTGCAGCCGACCACGCCCGCCGCGCCGGACGCGGGCGACGCGGGCCCGGCCGCCGCCGGGCCCGCCCGCCCCGCCGAACCCGGCACGTTCAGCCGCCTGGTGCGCCGTCCGCGCTTCTTCCTGCCGCTCGCCATGGTGGTGCTGCTGTGCGCCATGGCGGCGGTGCCGTCCGCGTTCGCCGGCTGGTTCGGGCACGGCGACCCGCACCAGTGCTCCCTGGAGCACAGCGGCCAGGGGCCCACCTCGGGCCATCCGTTCGGGTTCGACGTGCAGGGCTGCGACCTGTACAGCAACGTCGTGCACGGCGCCCGCGACTCGCTCAGCATCGGTCTGCTCACCACCGCGCTCACCCTGGTCGTCGCCGTCGTCCTGGGCTCGCTCGCCGGGTTCTTCGGCGGCGTCACGGACATGGCGATCAGCCGGCTGATGGACGTCTTCTTCGGCTTCCCCATGCTGGTCGGGATGATCGTGGTGCTGGAGACCTTCAGCGTGCACAGCATCCTGAGCGTGTCGCTGGTCCTGGCGCTGTTCTCCTGGCCGGTGCTCACCCGGATCATGCGCTCCTCGGTGCTCGCCACCCGCGGCCTGGACTACGTCACCGCCGCCCGCGAGCTGGGCGCCGGACCGCTGCGGATCCTGCTCCGCCACGTCATCCCGAACGCGATCATGCCCGTCGCGGTGCTGACCAGCATCACCATCGGCGGCGTGATCACCGCGGAGGCGTCACTGACCTTCATCGGCGTCGGCCTCACCGCCCCCGCCATCTCCTGGGGCGTGCAACTGAACTCCGCGCAGCAGTACTTCACCGTCCACCCCGGGCTGCTGCTGTTCCCCGCCCTGTTCCTGTCCCTGGCGGTGCTCAGCTTCGTCCTGCTGGGCGACTGCCTCCGCGACGCCTTCGATCCGAGGCTGCGATGACCACCACCACCGGCAACGCGCCCAGCGCCAAGGGCCGCCCGCTGTCCCGCTTCCCGGGGTACGACCCCGGCGCTCCCCCGCTGGAGATCACCGACCTGCGGGTGGCGTTCGCCGACCGGGCCGGCCGGCCGGGCGCCGGCAGCGTCGTCGTCGACGGCGTCAGCTACCGCACGGCGCCCGGCCGCACCCTGGCCGTGGTCGGCGAGTCCGGCTGCGGCAAGAGCCTCACCGCCCGGGCGGTGATGGGCATCCTGCCGCGCGGCGCGCGCGTCACCGGCGGGACGATCCGGCTGCACGGCATCGACCTGCTGGGACTGGACCAGCGCGCGCTGGCGCAGATCCGCGGCCGGCACATCTCGATGATCTTCCAGGACGCGCTGTCCGCGCTGAACCCGGTGCTGCCCGTCGGCTTCCAGATCGCCGAGGTGTTCCGCGCCCACGGCGAGCTGACCCGCCGCCAGGCCGACCGGGCGGCGGTGGAGATGCTCGACCGGGTGCGCATCCCCGAGGCCGCCCGCCGGTCCGGCCACTACCCGCACCAGTTCTCCGGCGGCATGCGGCAGCGGGTGATGATCGCCATGGCGCTGGCACTCACCCCCGAGGTCGTCATCGCCGACGAGCCCACCACCGCGCTCGACGTCACGGTGCAGGCGCAGATCATGGAGCTGCTCGCCGACCTCCAGGCCGAGCACGCCATCAGCCTCGTCCTGATCAGCCACGACATGGGCATCGTCGCCAACGCGGCGGACAGCGTCGCGGTGATGTACGCCGGCCGGGTGGCCGAACAGGCGTCCGCCGAGGACCTGTACGGCCGGCCGGCGCACCCCTACACCCGGGCGCTGCTCGACGCGATCCCCCGCCGCGGCTCGCGCGGCCGGGCGCTCAACGTGCTGCAGGGCGCGCCTCCGGACCCGGCGGACCTGCCGGACGGCTGCACCTTCCGGCCCCGCTGCCCGCTCGCGGGCGACGCGTGCCGGACGGCGCCGCCGCACCACGCGGTCGGCCCGCGGCACACCAGCGGCTGCCACAACTGGAAGGAGGTGGTGGGCGGATGACCGCCTCACCGTCGATCCTCGAGGTCTGCGACCTCGTCAAGCACGTCCCGGTCGGCGGTGGCGGCGTGCTGCGGCGCGGCGCGGGACGGCTCAGGACCGTGGACGGCGTCAGTCTGGAGCTGCGCCGCGGCGAGACCCTCGGCCTGGTCGGCGAGTCCGGCTGCGGCAAGTCCAGCCTGGCCCGGCTGCTCACCGCCGTCGACCGGCCCACGTCCGGCGAGATCCGGCTGTTCGGGGAGCGCTTCGACCAGTTGCGGGGCCGCCGGCTGCGGGCCGCCCGCCGCCACATCAAACTGGTCTTCCAGGACCCGTACGCCTCCCTCGACCCGCGGATGACGGTGGAGGCGCTGGTCCGCGAGCCGTTCCTGATCCACCGGGAGGTGGCGCCGCGCGGCGAGCACCGGCGGATGGTGGGCGAGCTCCTCGAACTCGTCGGCCTCAACCCGGACCACGCCCGGCGCTACCCGCACCAGTTCTCCGGCGGCCAGCGGCAACGCATCGCCATCGCGCGGGCGCTGGCGCTGCGGCCCGAGATCCTGGTGTGCGACGAGCCGGTGTCGGCGCTCGACGTCTCCGTGCAGGCTCAGATCGTCAACCTGTTCGGCTCGCTGCAACGGGAGTTGGGGATCGCGTACGTCTTCATCGCGCACGACCTGTCCGTGGTCGAGCACATCGCCGACCGGGTCGCGGTGATGTACCTGGGCAGGATCGTCGAGGAGGGCACCGTCGAGGACGTCTACGACCGGCCCCGGCACCCGTACACCGACGCGCTGCTGTCCGCCGTCCCGGTGCCGGCGCCCGATCCGGCCCGTAAGTCGGCGCGCGTGCGGTTGCACGGGGACGTGCCCAGCCCGCTCGACCCGCCGTCCGGCTGCCGGTTCCGCACGCGCTGCCCGCACGCGGTCGAGGAGTGCGCGTCGCGCGAGCCGGAGTTGCGGGGGCCGTCGGCCGCGGCCGGTCACGCAGCCGCCTGCCACTTTCCGCTGCAGCCGCCCGTCGCGGCGACATGACGGGAGCCCGGCCCGGCCACCCGCCGGGCCGGGCCTCGTGCCGGCGGGCGAGCGCGCCGGCACCCCACGGAGAACCGTCTGCTCCGAAAACCGGTTGCGGTGCGCGACGGGACCTGACAACCTTCCGTGCGTGACCGCCGCACCCCGTGTCTCTTAGCTCGGACACCAGCTTCCACGCCACCCTTGTGTCCACGAGCTGTCACGGAGCGTCACCATCATGTCTTCCTCTCGCAGTTCCGGCGTGTTCCGGAACCGGGATTTCTCGCTGCTGCTGAGCGGCCAGCTGGTCTCCGCCATCGGCGACCAGGCCCACTTCATGGCTCTGCCCCTCATCGTGCTGGCCCTCACCGGCTCGGCGGCCGACGCCGGGTTCGTCCTCGGCCTCGGCACCGTCTCCTTCCTCGCGTTCGGCCTGGTCGCCGGCGCGCTCGTCGACCGGTGGGACCGGAAGGCCACCATGATCTGGTGCGAGGTCGGCCGGGCCGCCCTCACCGCCGGGGTCGCCGTCGCACTGTGGCTGGGCCGGCTCACCATGCCGCAGCTGTGCGCGACGGCCGTGCTCACCGGGATCCTGACCACGGTCTTCCAGGTGGCCAACACCGCGGCGCTGCCGAGCGTCGTCGGCCCGGAGCACCTGTCCACCGCGCTGGGCTACACGCAGTCCGCGACCGGCGCGGTCGGGGTCGTCGGCGGTTCGCTCGCCGGCGCGCTCTACGCCCTCGGGCGGACCGTGCCGTTCGTCGTCAACGCCGTGTCCTTCGCGGTGTCGGCGGCATCGCTGCGCCTGATGCGGGTCCGGTTCCAGACGCACGACAAGTCCGCGCGGACCGGCGGCGGGCTCGCCACCGAGATCCGCGAGGGGCTCGGCTGGCTGTGGCGCCAGCCCGTCATCCGCTTCCTGACGCTGGTGTCGGCCGCGGACAAGGTGCGCTACGGCGCCGGGTACCTGCTGATCATCACGCTCGCACGGCAGTTGGGCGCGTCGCCGCTGTGGATCGGCGTCATCTTCAGCGGTGCCGCGGTCGGCGCGATGGCGGGTTCGCTGGTCTCGGACCGGGCCACGCGCCGCTTCCCGCTCGGGCGCATCGCCGTGGTCATGCTCTGGCTGGAGGCGCTGATGTTCCCGCTGTACGCCCTCGCG
Source organism: Streptomyces sp. NPDC020917 (assembly GCF_044333795.1). Classification (NCBI taxonomy): domain Bacteria; kingdom Bacillati; phylum Actinomycetota; class Actinomycetes; order Kitasatosporales; family Streptomycetaceae; genus Streptomyces; species Streptomyces sp. NPDC020917. The sequence continues at coordinate 200,478 of NZ_JBIRRR010000005.1, forward strand.
CCCGGCCCGCTCCTGCTGGCCGCGGTGGCGGCCGCCGAGTCGCTGGTCGCGCCGATCTACACGGTCGCCATGACCACGCACCAACTGGCCATCACTCCGGATGAGTTGCGCGGCCGCGCCACCAGCGCGACGGCGACCCTCACCACCGGGGCCCTGTCCGCCGGCACCCTCGCCGGCGGCGTCCTGATCACCGCGTGCGGTGCCAAGCCCCTGGTCTGGATCTGCGGCGCGTGGCTGCTCGCCCTGGCCCTCCTCACCACCGCCAACCGCGCCGTCCGCCAGGCCCCGCCGGCCGGCACCGTCACCCCGCCCCGCACGGCCCCCCACACCACCGAGCCGGTGGCGGACATGCCCGGCTGACACCCCGTCGGCTGATGGGGATTCGCCCATACGGCCGGCCCGGCCCGGTGTCCCGTCCCTATCCTGGACGGGACACCGACAGCCGTGCCGCCGGCATCCAAGAGGACCCGTGCGAGAGAACAACCAGTCCCATCCCCCCGGGTGGGGCGCGACGCCCGCGCCCCGCCCGGCCCCCACGCGCCACCGCGACGCCGCTGCCGACGGCCAACCGCACCGCACACCGTCGGTGGCGGTGGCGTGACGCCGACCGGCCACGGGGCGCTGCACCACGTCGAGTTGTGGGTCCCCGACCTCCCACGGGCGGTCGCCTCCTTCGGCTGGCTGCTGGAGGTCCTCGGCTACACGCCGTTCCAGACCTGGGACAACGGGCGCAGCTGGCGGCTCGGGCCGACGTATCTGGTCGTCGAGCAGTCCCCCGCCCTCACCGCGGCCGAGCACGACCGGTGCAGGCCGGGGCTGAACCATCTCGCGTTCCGGATGGCCGACACAGGAGCGCTGGACGCGCTGGTCTTCGAGGCGCCGCGGCACGGCTGGAGGTTGCTGTTCCCCGACCGCCACCCTCATGCCGGCGGCGCTCACACCTACGCCGCCTACCTGGAGAACTCCGACGGCTTCGAGGTCGAACTCGTCGCCCCCTCACCCACGGGATGACGCGGGCGGGCAGCTACGGCGCGAGGGTTCCGACGTCCTGTCGATCTCAGGGGGTGCGGGCGGCAAGGAAGGTGTCCTCGGCCGCGTAGTCGAAGAACCATCCGAAGTACGGGTGGTCCGCGTCGGGCAGGATTCCCGCGGGGTCGCCGGCCCGGGCGGCGTCGGCGAGCCAGTCGACCTCGGCGGCGACCGTCGCCGCGTAGTCCCCGGCCGGCTGGTACCCGAGTTCTTCGGCCGCGGACATGTCGAGCACGACCGGGTGGGGCGAGTCCCAGGGCGTCCGCCCCAGCTCTTCCGCGGCCGTCCCGTCGAGCAGGACTTCTTCCCAGGCGTGCCCGAGGCGCCCAGCGACGATGCGCGCGATGTCCCGCGCGTTCGGCGCGTCGGGGTCCGCGCAGTTGAGGATGCGCGCGCCGGGTCGGCCGGCGACCGTTTCGAGGAGAGCGGCGAGGTTGGCCGCGGCCGTGGGGTGGACCACTCCGGAGCCTCGGTGGGCGAGCAGCACGGCGCCGCGCCGGTCCAGGGCGCGTTTCACGAACACCCATTCGCGCGGAGTGGCCGCGCCCGCGCCGTGGATGAGGGAAGGACGCACCACGGTGATGGGCAGGCCGCTGTCCAGGGCGACGTGCTCGGCAGCGACCTTGTTGGGGCCGTAGCCCTCCCCGGACCTGTAGTCCATGTCGCCGGGGGCCAGGGTGGGTTGGGCCTCGGTGATCGGGCCGTCGAAGCGGGGCGGGGTGCCGGAGTTGGCATGGTTCCCGTCCGCGTCGACATAGACGGCCCGGCTGGAGATCAGCACCGTGGAGGTCGCGTTCCCGGCGAGCGGAAGCAGCAGCCGCGCGTCGGCGGCGGTGTAGCAGAGGCAGTCGACGAGCAGGTCCGCCCCGTCTCCCATCGCTGCCCGCAGTTGCCTCTCCTCGCCCCGATCCGCCGCGACGAACCGCGCCCCCGCGGCGGCGATCTCGTGCGGCATGCGGGCCGGGTCCCGCCCGGTGACGTCCACCTGCCATCCGGCGTCCAGCAGTCGCAGCGCGGCGGCCCGGCCGATCAGGCCGGTACCGCCGAGGATCAGGGCACGGGGCATGGGGTGATCCTAACGACCTTCGCAGCTCAGTCCTCGTGCGGCGGGACGGTCTCCCGCAGCGCCAGCGCGGCGCGTACGAGGTCGGCGTTGTGGTCGGCCACGCGGCCGTCGGGCAGCAGGACGGAGTCCTCGAATCCCACGCGCGTGTCGTGGCCGCGGCGGAAGGCGTCCTCGACGAGCGGCCATGTCCAGTCGTTCATCCCGTGTGTGAGCCGGGGGCAGTGCGAACCGGCGGCGTCCAGCGCCTCGCTGGCCCGCTGGGCCAGCGCCCGCGGCGTGCCCTGGAGGAAGTACGGCTCGCCCGCGTCGAGTTCGATGCTGACCCGCTGCGCGGCGGGCAGGTAACCGGACGCGATCAGCAGGTCCACCTCCCGGGGCGCCCACAGGCCGACGTCGATGCCGGCCCCGGCGTCGAGCAGGGCCTGCGCGGATCCTCGCGAAGGACACGGTCATGGGTCCCCATCGTGCCGGACCGGGCCGCCCGATGAGCCGCATTGCGCAACCACAGGTTGCGGATTGCCGGAGCGGCCACTAAGGTCACACGCAACCGATGGTTGCTCATGGGAGGTCCTGATGGAGTTCGGAGAACTGGCGCGCGAGATCCGGGTCGACGCGGCACCGGAGATCGTGTTCGACGTGGTGAGCCGTCCCGAGCACATGAAGATGTGGTGGCCCGACGACGCGTCGTTCGAGCCCGAGCCGGGATCGGCCGGCGAGCTGGTGTGGGGCGACCGCGCCGCCGTCGAGGCGATCACCGTGGTCGAGGTGGACCCGCCCCGCAGGTTCGCGCTCCGCTGGGTCGCCCCCGCGGGCGAGGTGCCCGGCGAGGGCAACTCCCTCCTGGTCACCTTCGAGCTCGAGCCCTCCGGCGACGGCACGATCCTGCGGATGACGGAGAGCGGCTGGCGCGAGCGCGGCTGGGAGGCCGCCGTGCTCGAGGAGGCCTTCCACGACCACGAGCGCGGCTGGGACATGTTCCTGCCGAGGCTGCGGAGCTACGCCCCGTCCGTGGTGGCGCGATGACGGCCGCGGTCGACGACGACCTCTGGTCGGCGGTCGGCGACCCTACCAGGCGCCGGCTGCTCGACCTGCTGCTCGCGGAGGGCGTCGGCACGCCGACCAGCCTGAGCGATCGCCTGCCCATCTCGCGCCAGGCGGTCACCAAGCACCTGGGCGTCCTCGATCGCGCGGGCCTCGTGCACGCGACGCCGGCCGGCCGCGAACGGCGCTACGAGGTCGACGAGGCCCAACTCGCCCGCGCCGTCCGCCAGCTCAACGAGGTCGGCAGGACGTGGGACGCGCGCCTGAACCGCATCAAGCGCATCGCGGAGCAGATCCAGCGCCAGCAACGCGACTGAACCGGCGCGACCGCGGCCCCTCGGCCGGCGGCGGCCGACCCGGGCGGGCGGCCGGCGCCGCACCGCCGCTCCCCAACCGCCGGCGCGGTCATCGCGCGGGCCCACGAGGAAGAACCCGACAGCTCGGTGAGGACAGTGATGAGTGGACTGCTGCTCGACGGCAGGAACGCCGTGATCTACGGGGGCGGAGGCGCCATCGGCGGCGCCGTCGCACGGGTCTTCGCCCGGGAGGGCGCGAGGGTCTTCCTCGCCGGCCGGACCCGGGCGAAGCTCGACGCCGTGGCGCGGGACATCGCCGCCGCAGGCGGCACTGCCGAGACCGCGCAGGTCGACGTCCTCGACCAGCAGGCGGTCGACGAGCACGCCGCCGAGGTCGCGGCGGCGGCCGGCGGCATCGACGTCGCCCTCGACGCGGTGAGCGTGATGCACGACCAGGGGACGCCGCTGGCGGACCTCTCGCTGGAGGAGTTCATGCGGCCGATCGACGGGTTCCTGCGGGCGCTGTTCATCACGAGCAAGGCCGTGGCACGGCACATGGGCGGCGAGCGCCCCGGCGTCATCCTGACCCTGTCCGAACCGGGGTCCAAGCTGGCCGTGGGGGGCATCCTGGGGCACAGCGTGAGCGCGGCGGGCAAGGAGGCGTTCTCGAGGGTTCTGGCCGCCGAGCTGGCCCCCCGCGACATCCGGGTGGTCTGCATCCGCCCGCACGCGGTCGCCGACGCGCCGGCAGCCGGTTCGTACACCCGCGACCTCTTCGAGCCGATGGCGGCAGCGGCCGGTCAGTCGGTCCAGGAGATGCTCGACGGCGGCGGGATGGCGCAGGGGACGCTGCTGAAGCGGCTGCCCGCCCTCGCCGAGGTCGCGGAGACCGCCGCGTTCCTGGCGTCGGACCGGGCGGGAGCCATGACGGGGACGGTCGCCAACCTGTCCGCCGGCGCCCTCGTCGACTGACGTCGCGGGCGCCCGGCCCGCCCGGCGGTTCCCGTCACAGCGCGTCGCTGTGCAGCCTGCCCGAGCCGTGCGGCCCGCCGGTGCTCCGCAGCGGCATGAACGGTTCCTGGTCGGCCGGATGCCCCCTCTCGATGGCGCGCTGCCGGTCCATCTCCGAGTTCACCTCGGCTCCCAGCAGCAGCGCCAGGTTGGACAGCCACAGCCAGATGAAGAAGGTGATGACCGCGGCCAGCCCGCCGTAGACGCGGTGGTACGACGCGAAGTGGCCGGTGTAGAGCGCGAACCCGGCGGAGGTGGCGCCCAGCAGCAGGACCGCGGCCAGCCCGCCGGCCGTGCCCCAGCGGAACGGCTGCCGGGCGTTGGGCGCCGCCCAGTACAGCAGGGCGAACAGCAGGCTCAGCAGGGCGCACAGCACCGGCCACTTGACCCACTGCCAGGTCGTGACGGCGGCGTGGCCCATGCCCAGGGCGGTGCCGATCCGGTCGGCCATGGCGCGGCTGACCGCGATCAGGACGGTCAGGACCGTCAGCAGGGCGAGCGTCAGCACGGTCAGCCCGAGGCGCAGCGGCAGCAGGGTCCGCAACGACCGCCCCTCCGGGACGTCGTACACCGCGTTCATCGCGCGGATGAACGCCGCCGCGTAGGCGGAGGCCGACCAGAGCAGGGCGAGGATCCCGAAGACGCCCGCGGCGACGTGCTGCCGCTGGAGGTTGGCGAGGATCTCGGTGACGAGGTCGCGGGCCGGCCCGGGCGCCAGCCTGCGCACGTTGCGGATCAGCGGATCGGTCGCCGACGGGCCGATGGCACCGAGCGTCGAGACGACCACCAGGAGCGCGGGCACGATCGACAGGACCGCGTAGTACGTCAGCGCCGCCGCCCGGTCCGACAGGTTGTCGTCCCGCAGTTCGGCCACCGCCCGGCGCAGCGCCAGGCGCCGGCCGCCGCGGCTGGGCCGCCCGCCGTCCGCCGGAACGGCCGCCCCCGGTACGGCGGTTGCCCCTTCGCCTCTCGGCCCTGGCACCGGTCCGGCAGCCGGCTCGGCCTCCCCCTCGGCGGCGGGCTCCGGCCCCTCGTACGACGACTTCATGAGCAGGCACTTTGTCCGCCCCACGCCGCCCGGCGCAAGTCCGGCGCCGTCCCCGGGCCACCCCCGACGATCGCGCGCGCCCTCCTACTGGGCGCGCAGCGGCGCGAGGGCCTTGCTCCAGGCGATGACCTGGTCGAGGGTGGCGTTCAGCGCGTCGTTCTGGAAGGCGCCGGGCTTGAACTCGCTGAAGTTCACGAAGTCGTGGAACAGCGACAGGGCCACCTGCGCGCGGACGTCGGCCATCTGCAGCTCGCCGGCGATGAGCCGCAGGTGCTCGACGGCCCGGGTGCCGCCGGCGCTGCCGTAACTGACGAAGCCGACGGCCTTGTTGTTCCACTCCGCGTAGAGGAAGTCGATGGCGTTCTTCAGGGCGCCGGACGTCGAGTGGTTGTACTCGGGGGTCACCATGACGAAGCCGTCGAACGAGTCGATGGTGCGGGCCCACTCCTGGGTGTGCGGCTGGCTGTACTGGCCGAGCGACGGCGGGACCGCCTCGTCGAGGTGCGGCAGCCGGTAGTCCAGCAGGTCGATCAGGGTGAACTCGGCGTCGTCGCGCTGCCGGGCCACGTCCAGCACCCAGCGGGCCACCGCCTCGCCGTTCCGTCCCGGACGGGTACTGCCGAGGATGATGCCGATCTTGGTCATGACAGAGCCTTTCGGTTCGGGCCGGGCCGGCCCGAGACGTCTGCTTGCACGGTCAAGTAAACGTCGGTGTATTTGCTACGTCAAGCAATCACTTCTGGTTGCTTGACGTAGCAAGGTCCTACGATGGGTGGCATGACCAGCAGGAGCGGAAGCGCGAGCAGGAGCGGGACGGCCGGGCGGCCGATGACCGCGACCGAGGAGGACTTCGTCCGGACCCTGGGCCAGGTCATGTCGGCGCTCCCCCGCGGCGTCGAGCAGGACATGGCCCGCGCGGGCCGGCTCCCGCTCAGCGAGTACACCGCGTTGATGCACCTGTCCGAGGCAGAGGGCCGGACGATGCGGATGAGCGAGCTCGCCCTGGCCTCGAACCTGTCGCTCAGCGGCATGACCCGCATCGTCCAGCGGCTGGAGAAGCGGGAGTTGGTCGCGCGCGCCAAGTGCGACGCGGACGGCCGCGGCTGGAACGCCGTGCTCACCGACGCGGGTCTGGCCGCCCTGGAGGACTCCTGGCCGGTCCACCTCGCCAGCGTCCGCCGCCGCGTCCTCGACCACCTCCCCGACGAGGACCTCCCCCGCCTCACCGAGGTCCTCAAGCGGATCGCGGACACCGCCTGACGCGCCCGCGGCCCCGGCGCCGCGCCGGCGTGCGCGGTACCGGGGATGCTCAGGGCGTGGCCGCGGTGCCGGGGCGCTCAGGCGCGCGCGGTGCCCGGTGCGAAGGCCGCGTCCGGGCCGAAGGCCAGCGCGGCGAAGCGCTCGCCCATGCGGCGGTGGGTGGCGGCGTCCGGGTGGAGCGCGTCGGGCAGCGGCAGTTCCACCGCGTCGGCCTCCCCGTAGAGGCCGCGGCCGTCGAGGTAGTGCAGGTGCGGGTCGTCGGCCGCGCGCTGCGCCACGATCCGGGCCAGCTCGTCCCGGATGACACCAAGGGTGAGCTTGCCGGCCGCGCGTTCCGCCGGATCGCCCGCGGCCGCGAAGCGGATCCTTCCCTCGGCGAGGGCGGACAGGTCGGGGAGGCTGGGCCCGGGCGTGTCCTCGTGGATCGGGCAGAGGATCGGCGAGATCACCAGCAGCGGCGTGGACGGGTGCCCCTCCCGGATGGTGTCGAGGAATCCGTGGACGGCCGGGGTGAAGGCGCGCAGCCGCATCACGTCGGTGTTCACCAGGTTGATGCCGATCTTGACGCTGATCAGGTCCGCCGGGGTGTCCCGCAGGGTGCGGGCCACGAACGGGTCGAGCAGGGCGCTGCCGCCCAGCCCCAGGTTGACCAGTTCCACGCCGCTCAGGGAGGCGGCGAGGGCGGGCCAGGTGCTGGTGGGGCCCGCAGCGTCCGAACCGTGGCTGATGGAGCTGCCGTGGTGCAGCCACACCGGGCGGTCAGGGGCCGGCGCGGGCTCGGCCGGAGCGTCGGCGCGCAGCGCGACGAGTTCGGTGGTCTCGTTGTGCGGCAGCCAGATCTGCACCTCCTTCGGACCGGCGGGCAGCCCGGAAAAGCGCAGGGTCGCGGGAGCGCCCTGCGTGAACGCGAAGGTTCCGGCCGTCATGTCGACGGTCAGCGTGTGGCCGCCTTCGGCCGTGGCCTGCCCTACCGGCCGGCCGTCGACCAGCAGCTCGTACACGCCGTCCGGGCGGGGCGGCGCGCCGGTGTAGACGCGCTTGGTGGGCAGCACGTCCAGTTCGACGGTGGTGGCGCGGGTGAGGAAGGCCAGCCGCACGCCGGAGGGCTGGGACTCGGCCATGGCCAATTGCCCGTCGGTGTTCTGGGCGCGGGCCCAGGCGGGCAGCCGGTGCGGCAGCAGGCCGTGCGCGGTGCGCTCCACGTCGAGGGCGCCGCGCAGGAAGCCGGGGGTGAGGGGTGTCGTGATCAGGCTGTCGGTGTGCATGGTTCTCCGCCTGGTTCAGGGGTGGGGGTACGTCAGGGTTCTGGGGATGGAGGGTGCGCGGGCACGCGCGGGCGACGGGGGTCCGTTGCCGGATCCGGGGCCGCCGCAGGGCAGGGCGGCACGTCACGCGGCGCGGGCATCCCGCGGCGTGGGACTGGGCTGATTGCCTTGAGATGGTGGGCAGTTGGGCGGCCGGCGCGGGTCCCGGCCCCCGAGGGGCTGCCGGCAGGATGCCCCTCGCGGTCGGGCCGCAGTGGTCGGGTCGGGGTCGGTGGTCAGGTGCCGGGGGCGGTCGGACGGGGGTCAGGCCGCGGGCCAGTTGCGCAGCAGCGCGTCCAGCGCGTCGATGATCCGCGACCAGCTCTCCTGGGAGTCCGGTGCGCTGTGGCTGAACCCGCCGGCCAGTTCCAGGTCGACGTAGCCGTGGAAGGTGCTGCCGAGCAGCCGGACCGCGTGCGTGCTCTCCGGCTCCGCCAGGTCGTAGCCGCGCAGGACCGCGCGGGCCATCATGGCGTGCCGGCCGCCCGCGCTCGCCGCCGCCGTCGCCGGGTCGAGCCGGAGCCGGGAGGCCGCGTACCGGCCCGGGTGCTCCCCGGCGTAGTCGCGGTAGACGTTTCCGAGCGCCGCCAGCGCGTCCTTGCCGGCCCGCCCGGCGAGCGCGGCGTCCCCGCGGTCCGCCATCTCCTCCAGGGCGAGCAGCGCGATCGCCGTCTTGAGCTCGTGGGAGCTCTTGACGTGCGAGTACAGGCTCGCGACCTGGACGCCGAAGCGCCGGGCCAGCGCCGACACGGTGACCTGCTCGAAGCCGGCCTCGTCGGCCAGCTCCGCGCCGGCCCGCACCAGCCGCTCCGTGTTCAGTCCCACCCGCACCATGTCCGCCTCACTCCCTCCACTCGCTACACCCACTATGCACTTACCTAATACCTTTAGGCAAATGCTATGACCTCATAGCCGCACGGGGAGGAGGAGCGGGCGTGAAGGTGCGGTACCAGGGGGCGGCGGCTGGGGCGGTTGCGGCCGCGGTCATCGCGCGTTAGGGGGCGTGGTGGGGGGAGCGGCGGACGGCGAGGACCGCGAGGTCGTCCTGCTGGGCCCCGGCGGTGAAGGCACGGGCGTCTGCGACGAGTTCGGTCGTGAGCCGGTCGGCGGTGATGTCGGCGCGGCCGGCGAGGCGCGCTTCCAGCGGATAGAAGGCGCCGTCGGGCGACCGGGCCTCGGTCAGGCCGTCGGTGCACAGCAGCAGCGTCGCCCCGGCGGGGAACGCGAACCACGCCACGGTGCGCGGCTCGTCGACCAGGTTCGCCAGCCCGAGCGGCACGTGCTCCTCCCCCACGCCGACGGCGCTGACACCGCCGGCGTGCAGCAGATAGGGCGGGATGTGGCCGCACGAGACGACCTGGGCCTCGACACCCCGGTCCACCCCCAGGACGACCGCGGTGACGAACCGTGCCGGCTCGCCGCGCCGCGCGGCGTCGTCGTTGTGGCGGACGACCGCCGCTTCGAGGGCGTCGATGAGCGAGGTCACCGTCGGCTCGTGGTGGGCGGCTTCGCGGAACGCGCCCACCACGTCGATGGCCATGCCGATGGCCGGCAGCCCCTTCCCCTGCACGTCCCCGATCAGTACCCGGGTCCCCCAGGGGGTGGCCGCCACGTCGTAGATGTCGCCCCCGACGAGCTTGTCCTGCTGGATCGGCTCGTACACGCCGTCCACCAGGACGTCGTCGGTGAGCAGCGGCAGCGGCCGCAGGATCTGGCGCTGCATCGCGGCCGCGGTCGACCGCAGCCGGACCAGGGCCGTCTCGCGCGCGATCCGAATCCGGGAGGCGTAGACGGCCACCACGCCGAAGCAGACGGCGAACAGCCCCAGGATCACCCGGTCGACGACCCGGTCCCCGGACTGGAAGACCTCGGGAAGGATGACGATGACGCAGACCCATGCGGAGACCAGCGCCGTCTGGCCCGGGCTGCACCACGCGGCGGCGAACGCCGGCAGGAACACCAGCAGCCCGAGCAGGAGCACCGCGGTCCCGGTCGTGAGGACGAGGGCGAGCGCGACCGCCGTCGTCAGCACCGTCGCGATGACGACGGTGCGGGTGCGGGGCGTGGCGGTGGCGGTGATCTCGTCGCTGTCCGTCACGTCGGGGGCCGAAGGAAGCCAAGCGCGCGACAGACGGGGCATGCGGGCTTCCTCCAGCGGCTGTTGTGGCGAGCCGGGGGGCGAGTGCCGCACGGCAGCAGACGGGCCGCCTTGATCATTCACCGCCATCGGGGGTACGGCGGGAGGCTGGCCGCGACCCTGCCGAAGTAGGCCCGTTCGAGTGGCGCCGGAGGATGCCGCAGGGATGGTCCAGACATGGTGCGGCCGGACGGTCTCGCTGTCGCGGGTGACCGTCCGGCCGGGCTCGGGTGGTTACCTGATGTCGTAGGCGCGGGTGATGGTCTGGGTGACGGTGTTGTGGTTCGAGTCGGTGAGGCCGACCTTCAGCGTGACCTGGCTGCCGGCGGCACCGGTGGTGTCGAGGACGGCCGTCCACTTGCCGTCCCGCTGCGCGGTCGGTGCCTGGGTCCAGGTCGTGCCGCCGTCGTAGGAGTACGACAGGGACGCCGCGGTGATCGCGCCCGGCGTGTACCCGGCGTGGCCCTCGGCCGACAGGCCGACAGTGATGCCGCTCTGCGCGGGCAGCGTGTTCATGGCGTCCACCGGCAGGTCGTACGCCGGGAAGAGGAGCGGCAGGCCGCGGGAGTAGACGTCCGGCTCCAGGTGCGAGCGGAAGCCCCAGGTGGTGGTGACCGCGGTCGAGCGCAGCCAGTTCCGGTCCGAGCTGGGGATCTTGTTCAGGTACTGGGTGAGTTCGTACGCGGAGTCCTCGGCCGGAACCGTGAACACGTCGTACGGGTACGCGCTGCTGCCGATCAGCTCGCCGTCGCGCTTCAGCTCCAGGCGGCCGAGGTCGCCGAAGGAGCCGCCGGCGGACCAGTGGTCACCGGAGGCGTCGAGCCAGAGCGCGTCCTGGAAGCCCATCAGATCGCCCTGCCGCTCGGCGGTCAGCACCAGGTTGCCGTCCGCGTCGCGCGGTGCCGCCGGGCGCAGGGCGCCGCGGTACCACTCCTCGGTGCGCCGCTCCCCGGCCTGGTAGGTGCGGTTCCGGTCACCCATGTACGCGGCCCACGGGAAACTGGTCATCGCGCCGTGGGACCAGGCGTCGTCGCCGGTCGTGTAGTAGGCGGTACGGGTGCCGGGCACGTGCACCGGGTCGAACGGGGCCACCGTGATGCTGGTGGCGGGGTTCCAGGAGGGGATGATGAACAGCCCGTCGATGTAGTCGGCCTCCTTGCCGAGGGCGTACCACTTCTCCGTGACCTGGGCCAGCTTGGTGTCCTTCGGCTGGTAGACCTGGTCGGACTGCAGCGGGCCCTGCGTCGGGAACGACAGGTTGTAGACGTAGGACGAGCCGTCCTGGGAGCCGGTCGCGCGCCAGGTCGGCCGGAACTCGAAGGTGCCGTGCTGGGCGCGCCCGTCGACGGAGGCGTAGAACTCCTTCACGGCGCTGCCGGCCATGAGCGATCCGCTCAGCTGCCAGGTGTCGTCCCAGGTGCGGGCGTAGCTGAAGGTGGTGTGTCCCACCGTCGAGGGCCGGTCGGTGTGCACGCTCAGCCGGTGGGCCTGGCGGGCGTCGAGGACGACGGTGGCGTCCTTGGTGATCCGCAGCTGCGGGCGCGCCAGGTAGCCGATGGACTGGGCGGCGTTGTTCGCGTCGTAGGTGGCCACGAAGGCGGAGAGGGCGTAGTCGCCGGGGCGCACGCTGTAGGTCTGCTCGGCCGCGCCGCCGTTGCTGCGGCGCTCGCCCTTGTCGGTGTCGAGGCCGACCAGGTCCAGCGAGGAGGCGCCCGTCGCGGGCATGCCGTTGCGGTCGATGACCTTGACCTTGAGGGTGACGGTCTCCGGCTGGACGTAGAGCGTGACCGGCACGGAGACGTGCTCGGCGCCGCCGGTGGCCGTGATCCGCCCGGTGACGGCGCCGTACTGGGCGGCCGTCAGGTGGGCGGTGGGGTCGATCCGCACCGGCACCTGGACGGTGGCCCCCGCGGGCACGGTCGCCTTGACCTGCTCGAGCTTGATGACGCCGGAGTTGACGTCGCTGCCGTCGTTGCCGTGCACACCGCTGACCTTGAGGCTCAGGGTGACGTCAGCGGTGCCGGTGTTGGTGAAGGGCACCTGCACGGTGGTGCGGTCCGAGGTGTCCTGCGGCCAGTCGAAGCTGCCGCCCTGGACGGCCGGCGCGGAGAGCACCTTCTGGTGCACCGCCGCGTCCACGTCCAGGACGCCGGCTCCGGTCTCGTCGGCGCCCGCGACCTTGCCGCCGGTGCGGGCGGAGGAGACCAGGGCGTCCTTGATCTGCTGGGCGGTCCAGTCCGGGTGGGCCTCGCGGACGATGGCCGCGGCCCCGGCGACGTGCGGCGTCGCCATCGAGGTGCCCGACATCGTCTGGTAGGCGTAGATGCCGCGCCCGCCCGCCTTGGCCGCCAGGATGTCGACGCCGGGGGCGGCGATCTCGGGCTTGAGGGTGTGGGTGACGGCCACCGGGCCGCGGCTGGAGAACCACGCGGTGCTGTCGTCGGGGCCGACGGCGCCGACGGTCAGCACGCCGGGCGCGCAGCCGGGCGAGGAGACGGTCTCGGTGCCGGAGCCGGCGTTGCCCGCGGCGACGACGAACAGGGTGTGGGTGTTCTGCGAGAGCTGCTTCGCGGCCTCGGCCAGCGGGTCGGTGCAGTCGCCGATCTCGGGGTTGCCGAGGCTCATGGAGACGACGTCGGCCCCCTGGTCGACGGCCCACTGCATGCCGGCGATGATCCACGAGCTGTCGCCGGAGCCGCTGTCGTTGAGGACCTTGCCGATGAGCAGGGACGTCCCGGGGGCGACGCCCTTCTCCCGGCCGTCGCTGGCTGCTCCGGAGCCGCCGACCGTGGAGGCGGTGTGGGTGCCGTGCCCGTGCCGGTCGTCGGTGCTGTCGGAGTCCGTGAAGTTCTTGGACTCGGCAACGCGGTTCACCAGGTCCGGGTGCTCGGCGTCCACGCCGGTGTCGAGCACGGCGACCTTGGTGCCCTTGCCGTCGTAGCCCTCGGCCCAGGCCTCCGGCGCGTGCACCTGCTGGGTGGACTGCTGCAGGGTCGCCTTGACCTTACTGTCCAGCCACAGCTTCTTCAGCGTGGAGCCGGAGCGCGAGCGCGGGCTGGTGACGTCCTGCCAGAACGTCGCGGCGGTGTCCTTGTCGGTCTTGAGCGCGACGCCGTCCACCGCCGGGAGGCTCAGGCCGCGCTCGGCGCCGCGGGGGGCGGCCAGCGCGCCGGCGGCGACGTTCACACCGCTGCGGTAGGTGGCGATGAGCGGCAGCGTGCTGCTGTGGGCGTCGTCGTAGCCCTGGCGGATGAGCCCGCTGACGTTGAACAGCTGGTCGTCGACCTTGCCCTCGGCGATCGCCTGGGAGGCGTCCTCCGGGTAGACGTAGAGGTCCTTGCCGAGCTGGTAGGTCTGCACGAGGGGCTGCGTGCCGTCCGCGCGGGGCAGCACGGCCGCCGAGCTGTGGCCCGACGGGTCCGTGGTGACCACCACCTTGTCGCCGGTCACGAGGGTGACGGTGACCTGCTTGCCGCCCGAGGCCGACGTCCCGCTGCCGACGACGGGACGCTTCCCCGAGGCGCCGTCAGGCGGTGTCTCCGCCGCCCCGGACGGCGCGACGGCTGTGACGGCCAGGACGGCGGCGGTGGCCGCGCCCAGGGCCAAGCGCGCTATCGGATGCATGATTCTCCCTGCTCGAATGCGTGAACATGCCATGCTGCGGCTGCATCCTGGCAGGGATGGGGACCGCCGAGGGGTGGTGCGCGTGGCGGGTTTCCCCCATGGCGGTATTCCGTCACGGGTCAGGTCCTCAAGGTCAGAGCCAGCCCGCACGCGCGGCGTGCCATCCGAGTTGGAGGCGGGTACCGCCTCCGGCGAGGTCGGTCAGCCGGCGCACCCGCCGCTCCACCGTGCGGATGGAGAGGCCGAGTTGGGACGCCGCCCGCCGGTCGGAGATGCCGGCCAGCAGCAGGGCGAGGACCTCCAGCTCCTCCTTGGTGGGCTGCTGGTCGTCTGCCGGCTCCTCGGCCGCGTCCCCGGTGCTGGTGTACATCGGCCGGGCGTGCGCCCATTCCCGCTCGAAGAGATGGACCAGGGCCGTGAGCAGGCCGCTGCGGTGCACCACGATCGCGCTCGGCTCGCCGCCGGAGTCCGACATGTCCAGGGGCACCATGGCGCGTTCGCGGTCCGCGACGATCATCTTCAGCGGCAGCGAGTCGGCGAGCCGGAGTTCGACGCCCGCCGTGACGGCCGTGCGCACCTCCTGCACGATGTCGTGGCTGTCGAGGTAGTCCTTGGCGGCCACGACCCGGAAGTCGACCCCGCGGTTCAGGGCGGAGCTCTCCGACGCGTCGCTGTCCTCACGCGGCACCGCGACGGGCGCGCCGACCATGAAGAACAGCAGCTCCCGCTGGGCGCCGCACTGGAGTTGGTGGAACCGGTGGGCGACCTGCTCCACGCCGACGACCACCTCCACGACGCCGCCGGCGGTCTGCGCGGCGGTGTTGCGGTACTGCTCGCTCAGCTGGGCGTACGCGGTCTCCGCCAGGTGCATGGCGTTGCGCTGCTCGACGAGGAGGGGCGCGAGGGCCACGGACGGCGGCGTGAGCCGGTAGCGCACCGGCGGGCGGCCGGGGCCGGGTTCGGCCGGTCCGGGCATCCCGGCCTCGGTGGCGACGGCCACCAGGCCGCGCGCCGCGAGGTCACGCAGGATCCGGTCGCTCTCAGCATCATCGAGCCCGGTCTGCACGGCGAGCTCCTGCGCGGAGGCCGGCGGGTGCGCCAACAAGGCGGTGTAGACAGCCTCTTCGGACCCACCCAGACCCAGCGCCTCCAGCATCGGTCCCCCTCGCGCGGCCAGCGTCTCCGTCCCCGGCACGACGGCGAGCGCGCGGGCCGGCTTTCTTCCCGGCCGAACCCTATCCCCCGGTCAGCGCGTCGCCCCCGCGGCGGCCGGGGAGTCAGGTGCCCCGGCCGGGGCGACAGGGGTCAGCGGCGGGTGCCGCAGGTCGGGCAGAAGGCGGCGCCCTGGGGGACGGCGGTCTGGCAGGACGAGCAGCTGTCGTCCTGGGCCATGCGATGGCCGCAGCCGGGGCAGAACGGGGTGCCGTGGGTCTCGGCGCGGCACTGCGGGCACACCAGTTGGCGCGGCGCGGCGGCGTCGAATCCCGTGCCCGCCTGCTGTCCGGCGGCGTACGCCTGCTCGGAGACCATGTCGTTCAGGCCGCGCTGGCGGGCGGCGACGGCCTCGGCGGCCGTGTCGGGCGCACAGGTCAGGCAGATGCCCTGGCCGGCGTTCCAGCAGCGGTTGCAGACGTAGTGGGTGCAGCGGGGGCAACGGTTGAAGTGGCCCTCGGCGTTGCTGATCGCCCGCTGGAAGGCGGCGTCGCGGGCGCTTCCGTATCCGGCGCCGGCCAGGCCGTCGGCGGCGCTGGACACGCCGCTTCCGGTGCGGCCCAGCATCCCCCAGGCGGCGCTGACGCCCTTGTTGACCCAACTGGCCATCCGGGCACCGGTGTAGGGCTCGAACGGCGAGCGCCAGGTGTCGTAGCAGCGGCCGCAGGAGAACTCGAACTGGAACCCCGCACCCGTTCCGTTCTGCTCGCACAGGTCACGGTAGTTGTTGCTGAAGTAGATCTCCGCACCACTCATGCCACGCCTCCCCTGGCGCCGGGACGGGGCCCGTGCCCCGCCGTCTCCACCGTCGCGGACGTCACCCGCGTCCTTCCGGTTCCCGCCGGCGCGGCGGCCGGTCGAGCGGCCGCGGCGGTGGGCAGCACCACTGTGACACACGCGAAACGCCGTCCTGCACAAGGGTGTTGACCGTGAGCACGGTGGAATCCGTGGGGCGACTGGGACACGTCGTGCTGCCGCATGGCGCCCCCACCAGGCAGGCGGGGGCGGCTGCCGGCGGCGGGGCGGGACTCGGGGGGCCGGCCCCGCTTCGCCGATCCGGAAGGGGCGGAGTGGGTCAGTTGGCGGGGCCGTGGCAGTGGGCGCTGCCGGTGTCGGTGTAGCCGGTGCCGTTGGCGGCCTGGTAGTCCCAGGAGTAGCCGGCGGGCTTGAGGGTGAAGCGGCTCACGCCGTAGGAAGTGTCGTTGCCGGTCACGCGGTTGGGGGCCTGGTCGGCCGGGGCCAGGGTGTCGAGGCCCTCTCCGCCGGTGCCGATGACGAACTGCGCGATGCCCTTGTGCGGGTCCGCCTGGCCGCTCGGGTTCTGCGGCGCGAACCGCGCGTACAGGTGCTCGTGGCCGTTGAGGACGACGTCGACGCCGGCCTTGTAGAGCAGCGGCCACCAGGCGCTCTGCGACATCCGGCCCTCGTCGGACGGCGAGGCGCTGGCACTGAACGCGGGCTGGTGCCAGTACGCCAGCGTGCAGGCGGCGTGGTCGGTGGACAGGTCGTCACGCAGCCATGCGGTCTGCTCCTTCGCCCAGGCTCCGTCCGGCGAGCAACCGCCGGCCTGCACGGCGCACTCGGCGTTCAGCGAGATGATGTGCCAGGACCCCAGGTCGTAGGAGTACCAGCCCTGCCCGGAGGTGCCGGCCTGCCCGTGGGCGCGGGGCACGGGCTGCCCCTGGGCGTCGGCGAGCGGGCTGCCGGCCGTGTCCAGGCTGCGGCCGTTGTAGTACGAGTAGTAGCCGGAGCCGTCGACGCCCTTCTCCCCGTCCTTGTAGTCGTAGAACTCGTGGTTGCCGGGCGCCGGGCGCTGCAGGTACTTGAACGCTCCGTAGGTCCGGTCGAACGAGCCCATGAAGTCGTTGTAGCGGCCCACCTGGTACTGCTCGTCGCCCAGCAGGGCCACCAGGTCCGGCTGCATGGCCTCGATCTGGTTCGCGGTCAGCGTCTGGGCGCTGTCGCGCGTGCTGTCGCACAGGTACTTGGCGTCGACGCCGGGTTCGTCCCCGTCGGGCTCGCACGCGATGTCGCCGACCGCCGCGAGGACGGCCGTCCGGCCCGAACCCGCCTGGTACGGCCAGGGGTTGTGCTCGGTGTCGGCGGTCGCCGCGGTCGCGGTGAGCAGCAGCGCGCCCGTGGCGGCGGCCAGGGCGGCGACGGTACGACGTCTCATTCCAGCGGCTCCTTCCCCGCTCCGTCCGATCGGAGCGGACGGGCCGACATGCTTGCCCCCGCCGGCGCACGCCACCGCACCGCGAGGCGAACGGCCGGGGGCGCGCAGATGTCCATCCGGTGCCGGCCGATGTCCGACGGGCGTCAGCAGGGCGCCGGACCGGGCGAGTCGGCGTGGAGCCGGGGCCGCCGCGCACCGGGTGTGCGATCATGCCGCCATGCCTGAGGCCTTGCGGGTGCCGGTGCTGCCGGCCGGGGACTTCGTGCTGCGACCGTGGCAGGTGGAGGACCTGCCGCTGGTGCGCGAGGCGTCGTCCGACCCCTACATCCCGCTGCTGACCACCGTTCCTGCGGACTACTCGGACGAGGCGGGCGAGGAGTTCATCAGGCGGCAGTGGCAGCGCGCCGCGGAAGGCGCCGGCTATCCCTTCGTCATCGCCGGCGAGGGCGGACGGCGGCCCCTGGGCGTGGTCTCGCTCCGGATGAAGGACGCGGCCGAGGGGCGGGCGTCCGTGGGCTACTGGATCGTGGACTCGGCGCGCGGGCGGGGCGCCGCTGCGGCGGCCCTGCGGGCGGTCACGGCCTGGGCGTTCGACCACCTGCGGATGGACCGCCTCGAGCTCTACGTCGAGCCGTGGAACACCGCGTCGGCGCGCACCGCGGAGCGGGCCGGCTTCCGGCGCGAGGGCCTGCTGCGCAGCTGGCAGCGCATCGGCGGCGAGCGCCGCGACATGACCATGTACGCGCTGCTGCCCACCGACGGCAGAGGCGAGGGTGAGGGGTGAGGGGTGAGGGGTGAGGGGTGAGGGGTGAGGGGTGAGGGGTGAGGGGTGAGGGGTGAGGGGTGAGACCGTCCAGGCAGCCGGCCGCGCGGCAACCGGACGCCCCGCCCGCTCGCTCCGACAAGGCGTAGTAGTTTAGTAATGAATCGGCAAACCAGACGACGCCTCGTCAGTGGGGAGGGAATCCGCGTGAGCGGCGATCAAGGCCCGGCAGACCGGGCAGGACAGGCAGGGGCCGCCGGCCGCCGTGCCCGCGGCGAGCTGGAGAGCGCCGTCCTGGCGGCCCTGTGGTCGGCGACCGGCCCGTTGACGTCCGCGCAGGTCAACGAGCGCATCGCCGGCGACCTGGCCTACACCACCGTGCTCACCATCCTGTCCCGGCTGTACGACAAGGGGATACTGACGCGCGAGCGCAGCGGGCGCGGTTACGCCTACGCGCCGGTACAGGACGAGGCGGCCCACACCGCCGAGCAGATGCGCTCGCTCCTGGAGGGCGGCCACGATCGGGCCGCCGTGCTCTCCCGGTTCGTCTCCGAGCTGTCCAGCTCCGACGAGCAGCTCCTGCTGCGGCTGCTCAGCGAGCACCCCGCCCCGTAGCCGCCCCGGCCGCCTCGGCCGCGCGCGGCGCGGGAACGTCCGCGGGCGCCGCGAGGGGCACCTGGTCCGGCGTCCCGTGGTCGCGGAGCGGGCCGACGCTCAGACCGCGGTTCCGGCACGCCTCCAGGATCGGCGGCACCGCGGCGAGCGTGGTGCGCCAGGAACCGGTGGCCGAGGTGCAGTCCGAGTCGTGCAGCAGGATCGTGCCGCCGCCGCGCAGGTCGGCGGTGACCGTGCGGTACACGGACTTCGGGGTGGCGCGCCGGCGCCAGTCCTCGCCCCAGCAGGTCCACAGCACGGGGGTGAGGCCGAGGCGGCGGCAGGCGGCGTGCGTCGCGCCGCTCATCACGCCGTACGGCGGCCGGAACAGCGTCGGCGGCCGGCCGACCGTGTCGGCGACCAGGTCGCGGGCGCGCGCCAGGTCGTCGTAGGTGGCCCGCGGTCCGCGCAGCAGCAGCGGCCGGTGCTCCCAGCCGTGGATGCCGATCTCGTGTCCCGCCGCCGCCATCTCCGCGCCGAGGGCCGGGTCGCGCCGGAGCATCGACCCGAGGAGGAAGAACGTGGCGCGCAGGTCGTGGGCGTCCAGCAGGCGCAGGAAGTGCGGCGTGGACAGGTGGTCGGGGCCGTCGTCAAAGGTGAGCGCCACGTGGTCGGGGCGGCCCTTCCCGGCCAGTTGCGGCATGAGCCGGTTGCGGAGCGGCCCGAACGTGGAGATCACGGGTGCCGTGTGGACGGCGACGGCGGTCAGGCCCGCCGCTCCGGCTCCCCAGGCGGCACGGGCGAGTCGGTGCGCGGTCATCAGCGGCCTCCTTGGACCTGGTGGGTGGCGAGGTGCACCGGCGCGTCGCTGTAGGCGTCGGCGACGGGTATCCCGATGGCCAGGGTGACGGTGACGGCCAGGGCGGCGGCCGCGAGGCCGAGCCTGCGCCGGGTCATATAGGCGGCCGGTGTCGCCCGGTCCGGCCGCGCCGTGCCGGCCGGGCGCCCGGACGCGGCCGCGATCGCGGCGGCCGGGCCGGGGCCCGCAGTGGAGAGGGACAAGCCGAGGTGGCGCTGCCGTCTGCCGAGGGGGCCGGACATGAGGGCACGCAGGACGGGGCCGAGCTCGTCGGGCCGTCTGATCCACGCGGCGAGTCCGGCCTGCTCCAGTGCCGCCGCGTTCGTCTGGCCGTGGCCGGGGATGCAGCGGTAGCTGGCCACGGGCAGGCCGCTCGCGAACGCCTCCAGGCTGGTCAGCCCGCCGGCGTTCTGCACGAGGACGTCGGCGGCGCGCATCAGGTCCGGCATGTCGGCGACCCAGCCGTGGGCGTGCTCGATGCCCAGCCGGCGCAGCCGCTGGACCAGCGCGTCGTTGCGTCCGCACACCACGACGGGTACGGCGGCGCCGCTGTCCCGGATCTCCGTGGCCGCCTCCTCCACGCTGCCCACGCCCCACGAGCCGGCGACGAGCAGCGCCACCTTGTCCTCGTCGGGGAGCCCGAAGCGCCTGCGGGCGGCCTCGCGCTCGGCGGGGCCGCCGGGCGTGAACCGCGGGTCGACGACCGGACCGGTGACCGCCACGTCCGCCGCGCCGAGCGCGCGGGCCTGCCCGGCGGGCACGTCGTGCGCGGCCAGATGGCCGTCGATACCGGGGGCGATCCACAGCGGGTGAACGGAGAAGTCGGTGAGGTACGTCAGGGCCGGCACCGCCAGCCGTCCGTTCAGCCGCATCCGGCCCAGGACCTGGCTCGCCCCGGGATAGGTCGACACCACCGCGCAGGTGCCGGGGGCCAGGGCGCGCAGCACCCGTCCTTCGGTGCAGCGCAGCAGCGCGCCGACCAGGGCACCGGGGCGCCCGCACTCCTCGGTGTTGGCGTACAGGTGCTGGTAGCTGCCGGGGGCCAGCGTGAGCATGCGGTGGTAGGTGCCGCGGATCACCGAGCCGGCGCGGGCGGGCAGCAGGTCGAGGAAGTCGTGCCGGTCCACCCCGTACCCGGCGGCCGTCAGGCGGCGGGCGAGTTCGGTGGCCGCGCCGTCGTGGCCCGCGCCGACGCTCGCCGAGACGATCGCGATCCGCCGGGTCCCGGAAGCGGTGAGCGGGAGGCGGGCCGCCGGGCCGCCCTGTCCGGTGGCGGGGCCGTACGGGTGGTGCACTGCTGATCGTCTCCTGACGGCGCTTCGACCACTGGGCGTGCGTCGGCGCACGGCCGCGCGACGCGGGTGAGGGCGACCTGCCGGGCCCGTGACCGGCGAAACGGTGACGTGCGGAGGTCCCGCCGGGAAACTACTACACGATGTAGGAGTTGGATAGCCGCGACCGCCGTCTCACAGGAACGCCAGAGGAAGGGGCCAGACCCCACCCGAAGACCCGTCCACGGGAACACACTCAGGGCACTGCTAAGGTTTGCCTAAGCTAAATTGCGTCGGCGTGACCGGCCGGTCCCGGGGAGGGGCATCCTGATGTGGGACAACGTGTTCCCCAATTTTCTGATCGGCCTGCGGGAGGGACTCGAGGCCGGCCTCGTCGTCTCGATCCTCGTGGCGACCCTGGTCCGCGGCGGCAACAAGGAGCGGCTGCCCCAGGTCTGGACGGGTGTGGCCGCCGCGATCGGACTGTCCCTCAGCTTCGGCGCGGTGCTGACCTTCAGCTCGCAGCAGATGCCGACCACCGCCCAGGAGGCCTTCGGCGGCTTCCTGTCGGTGATCGCGGTGGGCTTCGTCACCGCGATGGTCTTCTGGATGCGCAAGAACGCGCGCAACCTCTCCGGTGAGATCAAGGAGAAGGTGACCGCCGCGCTCACCATGGGCGCCGGCGCCCTGATCATCACCAGCTTCCTCGCGGTGGGCCGCGAGGGACTGGAGACCGCGCTCTTCCTGTGGACCAACGCGCAGACCGCGCACGGCTCCAGCGCGGGCCCGCTGACCGGCGGCGCCATCGGCCTGGTGCTGGCCGCGGTGCTGTGCTGGGCGCTGTACAAGCGCGTGCTGAAGATCAACCTGACCAAGTTCTTCACCTGGACGGGCTTCGGCCTCATCGTCATCGCGGCGGGCGTGCTCGGCTACGGCCTGCGCGACCTCCAGGAGGGCAACGTCCTTCCGGGCGGCGGCGCCTACCTGGTCGACCTGTCCGGACACGTCGACGCCAACTCCTGGTACGCGCAGCTGGTCCAGGGCGTGCTCAACCTCACCACGCAGATGACCTGGCTCCAGGTCGTGGCCTATGTCGCCTACCTCGCCGTGGTGATGACCCTGTTCGTCCGCGGCCTGGCCGCCCCCAAGCCGCCGCCGGCCGCCCGGCCCGCGGCAGCCGTCAGCGGCACCGCGAGCGCCGGGTCCGCCGCGTCCGCCACGCAGCAGGCCGCGGCCGCTTCGGCCGGCGAGACCGCGGCGGCCGCCGAGGGCGGCGCCAAGTCCGGGGTCGCCACCGCGACCGCGGAGGCCGCCGACGCCCCCGCGCCCGCCGCCCGGCAGGCCGCGGCCGCCGAGGCCGCGGAGCCGTCCGGGCCGACGTCCCCCGCCCAGCCGTCCGGGCCGGGGAGGCGCGGCGGCGTGCCGCGCTGGGCCGTACCGGTCGCCGTCATCGCCGTCCCGGCCGTCGTGGCCGGGGTGATGATCGCCGCGTCCGGCGGCAAGAAGGCCGCGGCCGCCACCGTGAGCGTCTCCCCGACCGAGTGCGGCAAGGGCTTCACCGGCCCGCAGCCGGGCCGGCAGACCTTCGAGATGCACAACACCGGCTCGCAGACTTCCGAGGTCTACCTGATCGACCCGGCCAGCAACGCCGTGTACGGCGAGATCGAGGGCCTGGCCCCCGGCACCACCCGCTCGCTGACCGCCACCCTCGGCGCCGGCTCGTACGCCTGGCGCTGCGTCCCCACCGGCGGAAAGGCCGTCACCTCCGCGGCGGTCCGGGTCAGCGGCGGCGGCTCGGTGCACGCCGTGCTGCCCGTCGCGGAGTCCGACCTGGCCGGCCCGCTCGCCTCCTACCGGACCTACGTCGACGCGGGCCTGGCCACGCTGCAGACCGACACCGCGAAGCTCGCCGCCGACCTGCACGCGGGCAACCTGGCCCAGGCGAAGCAGGACTGGCTGACCGCGCACACCCGGTACGCCTCCCTCGGCGCCGCCTACGGCACCTTCGCCGACTTCGACAGCAAGATCAACGGGCGGGCCGACGGCCTCCCGGACGGCGTGCACGACAAGGACTTCACCGGCTTCCTGCGCCTGGAGTACGGCCTGTGGCACGGCGAGTCCGCCGCGTCCCTGGCCGGCACCGCCGACCAGCTCGCCACCGACGTCACCGGGCTGCGGAAGGCCTTCCCCACACAGGACTTCGACCCGGGCGACCTGCCGCTGCGCACCCACGAGATCCTGGAGAACACCCTCCAGTTCGAGCTCACCGGCGACACCGACGAGGGCAGCGGCACGAACCTGGCCACCGCGCAGGCCAACCTGGCCGGCACCCGGGAACTGCTCGGCGTGCTCCGCCCGCTGATCGCCAAGCGCAGCCCCGAACTGCTCGGCACCGTCGACGCCGACATCGCCCGGGTCGCCGGCCTCCTGCAGCAGGCCCAGCGCCCCGGCAACGGCTGGACGCCGGTCGAGCAGCTCGACGCGAAGACCCGCACCACCCTCAACGGCGCGGTCGGCCAGCTGTTGGAAGACCTCGCTCCTGTCCCCGACCTGCTCGAGATCCGGAAGTCCGCCTGATGACCAGCGTCGACCCCCAGCCTTCCCGCGCCACCGGCTCCTGCCCCTTCGGTTTCGGCGGCTCGCGGCGTGACTTCGTCAAGACCGCCCTGGGCGCCGGTGCCGCGGGCGCGGCGCTGGCCTCCGGCGCGCTGGCCCTGACCGGCGCGTCACCGGCCGCAGCCGACAGCCCGGACCCGGCCGACGCCGGCACCGTCTCCTTCGAGGGCGCCCACCAGGCGGGCGTGATCACGCCGCCCCAGGAGCACGGGGTGTTCCTGTCGATGGACGTCATCGCCCAGGACCGCAAGGGCCTGCAGCAGCTGTTCCAGACGCTGACCGAGCGGATCCGCTTCCTCACTTCCGGGGGCACTCCCCCGGACCTCGGCGTCGGCGCGCCGCCGTCGGACAACGGCATCCTCGGCCCGGTCGTCCCCGCCGACAACCTGACCGTGACGGTCGGCGTGGGCGCGAGCCTGTTCGACGACCGGTACGGGCTGGCCGCGCGGCGGCCGACGAAGCTCACGCCGATGCGGACGTTCCCCAACGACAACCTGACGCCGGCCGAGTGCCACGGCGACCTCAGCCTGCAGATCTGCGCCTCGCACCAGGACACCGTGCTGCACGCGATGCGCGACATCGCCCGGCACACCCGCGGCCTGATGCAGGTGAAGTGGCGGATCGACGGCTTCCAGTCGCCGTCCCGGCCCACCGGAGCCCAGCGCAACCTGCTCGGTTTCAAGGACGGCATCGCCAACCCGGACACCTCCTCGGGCCGCGAGATGGACCGGCTGATCTGGGTCACCCCCACGACCGGCGAGCCCGCCTGGGCGGTGGGCGGCAGCTACCAGGTGATCCGCATCATCCGGATGCTCGTGGAGTTCTGGGACCGGGTCTCGCTCACCGAGCAGGAGAAGATGTTCGGCCGCCGCAAGGACACCGGGGCGCCCCTGGACGGCGCGGTGGAGACCGACATCCCCGACTACGCCAAGGACCCGCAGGGCACCGCGATCCCGCTGGACTCCCACATCCGCCTGGCCAACCCACGCACCGCGAAGACCGACGACTCCCGGATCCTGCGCCGCGGCTACAACTACGACCGCGGCATCGACGCGGTGGGCAACCTCGACATGGGCCTGGTCTTCGCCTGCTACCAGCAGGACGTGGTGCGCCAGTTCGAGGCCACACAGACCCGGCTGATCGACGAGCCCCTGGTGGACTACATCTCCCCGACCGGCGGCGGGTACTTCTTCGTCCTGCCCGGCGTGAAGGGTGCCGGCGACTGGCTCGGCAAGGGGCTGCTCGCGGCCTGACCGCCAGCATCCGCTCCGCCAAAACGCCCCTCGTGCCTCTTGCACGAGGGGCGTCCGGGTTCCGGGGACGGACCGGGCCGGGCCGGGCCGGGCGGCCATGCGAGGCCAGATCAGGCCCTGGCCAGGCCAGATCAGATCAGGTCAGGTCAGGCGGCGGAGGCGGTCGCGCAGCCGGCGGCCGTCGGCGAGGCGCTGCTCGTAGGTGGCGCCGAGGAAGAGCAGCAGCAGGCCCGCCGCGGCCAGCGGCGCCCAGCGCGGCAGCAGGCCGAGGGACTGGGCGATGGCCGGGGCCAGTTCGTGCACGGCGTCGGCGGTCAGGACCGCCCCGCCCAGCATCAGCGGCGCCCGCAGCCGGTGCCGGGCACCGGCCAGCGTCACGGCGAGCGCGACGACCCCCAGCAGCAGCGGGCGCAGCCAGTGCACGTCGGCCCAGGCGGCGCCGAGCCCCGGCAGCAGGCCGAAGCCGAGCCCGGGACCGTACGCCGGCCACGAGCCGGCCTGCGGGAACCTGCGGCGGTGCAGGTGCCCGAGGAGCAGGGCGGCGACGGCGACCGGCGCGACGTACGGCTCGGGTGCGGTGACGCCCGCCGCGGACAGGCGCAGCCAGGACGCCAGGGTGAGCAGCACGACGGCGGCCGGGACGGCCGCCCCGCGGCGCTCGGCGCGCAGCGCCACCCCGAGCGCGGCAGCGCCCGCGACGGCCAGGGCGACGCTCGCCGCGTCGCGGTGCGGGATCGTCATCAGCAGCGCGGCGGCGGCGACCCCGTAGCCGGCGGCCTCGACGGCCGTGCTGCGCAGCCGTGCCGCCACCGGCACGGCTGCGACGGCCGCCCCCAGGACCGCGAACGCCGCCAGGTGTGCGGGCAGTCCCGCGGTGACACCGGCGCGTGCCGCCTCCACGCCGAGCGCGATCACGCTGAACGCGGCGGCGCCCTCGGCGATCCAGCGCGGCCCGGGCCCGTGCAGCCCCGCGGCGAGTCCCGCCCCGAGGGCGGCAGTGGCTCCCCAGACGGCGAGCGCGGCGGTGTCGTGCGGCAGCGACCAGACGAGCGCGAGGGCCACCGGGGTGACCACGGCGCACAGCTTGGGCACGAGGCCGGCGTCCGGCCTGCGCACCAGGAAGGCCGCGGCAACGGGCGCCGGCAGCCAGGCCGCCGCGAGCGCGACCCCGTACGGAAGCCCCGCGGCGACCGGCGCCAGCGCGAACGCCGCCACCGCGGCCACCACCGCGACCACGACGGCCGCACCCCAGGCCAACAACCGTGCTTCGTCCGCCGGTTGGACGGGATGGGCGGGCGGGGCGGAGTGCCCGGACGGAAGCGAGCGCCCGGGCCCCGCGGTCGAGGCGGACCCGGCGGACTGCGCCGGCCCGGTGGAGGCAGCACCAGGCGTACGCGGAACCGCGGGAGCGGGTTCGCCCGGCGGGACAGGCTGGCCGGGCTGGGCGGGCTTCGCCGCTTCGGCGGCCTGCGCCGGGGCGAGGGGACCGCCGGTGGGCGGCACTTGGGGGGCACCGGGCAGGCCGTTGCCCGAAAGTCCCGCGCCGGCAAGGCGGTTGCCGGAGAGGAGGAACGCCGCCGTGCCGGCGGTGACCGCGAGCAGTACCGCGACGGCGGGGACCGCGCCGCCGACGTGCCAGCGTGCGTCGGCTCCCGCGGTGGTCAACGTCTGCCGGAGCGGCTCGCCCAGAGCCCGCAGCAGTTCGGGCAGCACCTGGAGGACCGCCGCGCCCAGCACGACGGCGCCGGCCACGGCCGCCCCCGCCCACAGCGGGTGGCGACGCGCCCCGGGCCCGGATGCGGCGAGACGGCCGAGGGCCAGTACCGCGAGAGCGGCTGCGGGGACCGCGTGCGCGGTGACCGTCCACTCGGCGGGCAGGCCCACCCGGGGCCCGCCGGCCACCACCGCGACCAGCGCGACGCCGGCCACCGCACCGGCCAACACCCTTATCGAGTGCGGCAGTTCACCGTGGCGCGCGGCGCTCGTGCCGAGCAGCGCCAGCACGGCCAGCGGCACGCACGCGTCGAGCACCGGCCCGTACGCGTCCCCCGGGCCGGCGCCCAGCAGGACCGTGCCGGCGACGGCCCCGCCCGCGACGGCCCACACCGCGCCGGCCACCGAGGCGGCGCGCGCCAGCGCGGGGCCCGGCCGGGCCGTACCGCGCAGGACGAGGGCCGACGCCAGGTCGAGAGCCGCGCCCGCGACCAGGAACATCCCCCATCCGGCTCGGCCCGCGTCGGCGGTCGCGGCGGCCAGCACCACGGTTCCCTGCGCGAGCAGCAGCGCCCCCCACTGAAGGGCCGTCGAACGCAACCCCCGCCCGTAGGCCCAGGCCGCCGCGCCGGCGAGCGCCGCGACCGCGGTGAAGTAGCCGTCCGCGGGGAGGCGGTCCAGACCGGCGAGGCCCGCGGCGCGGGCGGCGTAGCAGTCCAGCAGCACCAGCGCGAGGCCGACGGAGGCGGCCGTCTCGGCGGTCGCGGCGAGGCGCCGCCGCAGCGTCAGGTGGGCGGTGAAGGCCAGGCCGGTGAGCACGGTCAGCACCGCGGCCCGCCCCGCGACGCCCAGATGGCCCCAGTTGACGACGGTGAACACCAGTCCCGCGACGGAGGTGAGCACGCCACCGAGGACGAGCAGCACGGTCTGCACGGACAGGGCGGGCGCGTCCGGCCGCGGCATGGCCCAGGGCACGCCGGGAGGCGCGCCGTGCGGTGCGGCGAGCGGTCCGCCGTGAGGGGCGGGCGCAGGGTTCGCGGGTGCGCCCGGCGCGGTCCGCCGCGCCCGCAGTGCCGCGATCAGGACGCCGCGGCGGTGCAGCAGGGCGGTCCGGCGCGCGGCCAGGTCGGCCAGGGTGCGGTCCAGATGCCACAGTTCCACGGCCTGCGGCCCGGTCAGCGGCAGCCCGCAGCGCGGGCAGCGGGGACCGGGGGCGATGCCCAGCGGTGAACCGCAGTCCGGGCAGCGGTTCTGGCGTGTGTCCATACCCGCGAGTCTCGGACCGGCGGACGGGCGCCACATGAGTACGCCTACTCAACTGCCGCTGAGCGAACGGCCCGGCCCCCTTCAGCCGCGGGGTTGCCGGGCGAGCGCGACGGCGTCCGGGTCGAGATCGCCCGATGCGCGCCTCGGACGCCCACAGCCGCGTCGAGCCGACGAAGTTCCACGCTCCTGCGATGATCGGCCCCGAGCCGCGGTGACCCGGGCCGGGGGGGAGCGCGGCGAACTCCCCCGCCGGACCGGGCGGTACGAGGACGGCTACCGGCTCTGCTCCGTGCGCGTCCCGGCGGGCCGGCGACCCTCGGCCGGCATCCTGCCCCTCGGTTCCATGCCGACGGCGTGGAAGCAGGACGTCGCGGTGTCGGGGTCGTCGACGGCGAGGCCGGCGTCGTCCATGCGCCGGAGCGTCCTAGCGGGTCTCCCGGGCAGGCGGGCGCGGTGGCCGCAACCGGACCGGCGACGGCGCCGGCCGGCCGTTCTCGTCATCCACGGCTCCGGGGATCCCGCCGGGGTCCCCGGAGCCGTGCCGTCAGGTCGACGGGCGTGGCTGCCTCTCGTGCCGTCGACCCATGATCAGGCGCAGGGCGTCGCCCAGTGCGAAGCAGAAGGCGAGGAAGCTGGCCGTCGACAGGGCGATGACGACGGTCTGGGTGTCGCCGGTCTGGGTCTCGGCCGCGCCCCAGGCGAGGAGCCCGCAGAGGACGAGGAAGATGGGGGCCCAGATGAGTGACAGGCGCAGCCGCAGGCCGGTGGCCGACCTGGCGGTGGTGGGCTCGGTTCCGGATCGTGCCGCTCCGTGATGGCTCAAGGCGTTCATGCCGACCTCCCTGGGCTTCCAGCGGTGGCCGTGCCGGCCACCGGCGGCTCCCCCATTGTCCGACGCGCACCGGACGTGTGCACGTTCCGGCCGGTGGCCCGGGCAGCACCGCGAAACACCACGCGTGGCACCAGATGGCGCCACGTGATGCCATGACGTGCCACGCGGCGCCATACGGCGCCACATGGCGCCATCCGGTGCCACCCCGGGAGCCCGGACGGGCCTGGGCGGCTGTGACGCCATCCCCTTTTCAGCCCGGCCATGCCGCATATCCCCAGGTCAGAGACGGGGTCAATCAGTCGGAGCCATACGCGGCACCATTCGGGGTTGCACATGGCACCACAGTGGTGCCACCATAGCGTCATGGACCTCACCCCGTATGTCGACACCCTCCGCCGCGAACTCGCGGTGGCCGCCGAGGCCGGCGGTGACGAAGCACGCGCGATGGCCGAGCGCCTCACCGCTCCCCTGGAGTCGGCGACCCGGCTGACCATGCTCAACGTGCTCTCCGCCGCGATGGACGAGATCACCCGCGAACTCGCCCCCGGCTCGGTCGACGTACGGCTGCGCGGGCTGGACCCCGACTTCGTGGTGACACCGCCGCCCACCGATCGCGGCGTCCCCGCGGAGCCGGCCGCACCGGCCGAAACGCTGCAGACGCCGGGCCCGGCCGACGGCGACGAGGGCGGCACCGCGCGGGTCAACCTGCGCCTGCCGGCCCACCTCAAGGCCCGTGCCGAGGAGGCGGCGGCCCGCGAGGGCCTGTCGGTCAACGCCTGGCTGGTGCGGGCCGTGTCAGCCGCGGTCGACACCGGCGCCCGCCCGCGCCCCGCGGACAAGACCCAGATCGGTCAGAGCTTCACGGGCTGGGTGCGCTAGCCG
Source organism: Streptomyces sp. NPDC020917 (assembly GCF_044333795.1). Lineage (NCBI taxonomy): Bacteria > Bacillati > Actinomycetota > Actinomycetes > Kitasatosporales > Streptomycetaceae > Streptomyces > Streptomyces sp. NPDC020917. The sequence continues at coordinate 229,731 of NZ_JBIRRR010000005.1, forward strand.
CACCCGCGACCCCGCACCCCGGCCGGCCACCGCACCGACCAGCACCAGCTACTTCACCCATACCGCGTCCCACCAGCAGGGACGTCCCGCAGACCCAAGAGGACGGTACCGTCATGCCTTCTTTCGACACTCCCAACCCGATCTCGGCCACAGCGCACGTCGGCGCCGGCTCCATCCGCTTCACCGCCGCCGACCGCGCCGACACGGTCGTCGAGGTGCAGCCCCGCGACCCGAAGAAGGACAAGGACGTCAGGGCCGCCAAGCAGACCGAGGTCACCTACGCGAGCGGGGTCCTGACCGTGAGGACCAAGGAGCGCCAGCTGATCGGGCCCTCCGGCGCGGTCGACGTGACGGTGGAGCTGCCCGCGGGCTCGCGCGTCGAGGTGACGGGCTCGTGGACCCAGGTGCTCGGCGAGGGCCGGCTCGGCGAGGCCCGCGTGAAGACCTCGTCCGGCGACGTCCGCTTCGACACCACCGGCCCGCTGCACCTCAAGGCGTCGCACGGCTCGATCACCGTCGACCGCGTCGAGGGCCAGGCCGAGATCACCACCAGCTCCGGCAGCGTGCGCGTCGGCCTCATCGACGGCCCCGCCGTCCTGAAGAACTCGCACGGCAGCACGACGGTGGGCGCCGCGACCGGCGAGCTGCGGGTCAGCGGCGCCAACGGCGACATCGACATCGCCCGCGCCGAGGACTCGGTCACCGCCACGACCGCCAACGGCACCCTGCGGGTCGCCGAAGTCGCCCGCGGCACTGTCCAGTTGGAGACCTCCTACGGCGCCATCGAGGTCGGTGTCCGCGAGGGGACCGCCGCCTGGCTCGACGTCAGCTCCGCGTCCGGCCAGGTGCGCAACTCGCTCGCCGCGTCCGAGACTCCGCAGGAGACCGAGGACACCGTCACCATCCGCGCCAGGACCCGCTACGGCAACATCGACGTGCGCCGCGCCCGGGTCTGAGCGCCGCACCGGTCGTCCTGCCGACTCCCCCACTCCCCCTGTCACTTCTGCCTTCGAACGGGAGGGCACCATGCCCACCTCTGTCATGCCCACGTCCAGGCGGGAGGGCGCCCCGCAGGCGCCCGCCGCCGTCTCGGCCCTCGGCCTGCGCAAGTCCTACGGCGACAAGACCGTCCTCGACGGCATCGACCTGCGGATCCCGGCCGGGTCGGTGTTCGCGCTGCTCGGCCCGAACGGCGCGGGCAAGACCACCACCGTGCAGATCCTGTCGACGCTCATCGCGGCCGACAGCGGGCAGGCCCAGGTCGCCGGGCACGACCTCACCACGTCGCCGGACGGCGTGCGCGCCGCGATCGGGGTGACCGGGCAGTTCTCCGCGGTCGACGGCCTGATCACGGGCGAGGAGAACATGCTGCTGATGGCCGACCTGCACCACCTGTCCAAGCGCGAGGGCCGGCGGGTCGCCGCCGAGCTGCTGGAGCGCTTCGACCTCACCGAGGCGGCGCGGAAGCCCGCCTCGACCTACTCCGGCGGCATGAAGCGCCGGCTCGACATCGCCATGACCCTGGTCGGCAGCCCGCGGATCATCTTCCTCGACGAGCCGACCACCGGCCTCGACCCGAGGGCCCGCCACAACATGTGGCAGATCATCCGCGAGCTCGTCGCGACCGGCGTGACCGTCTTCCTCACCACGCAGTACCTGGACGAGGCCGACGAACTGGCCGACCGCATCGCGGTGCTGAACGGCGGGAGGATCGTCGCCGAGGGCACCGCCGAGGAGCTCAAGCGGCTGATCCCGGGCGGGCACGTCCGGCTCCGCTTCACCGACCCGGCCGCGTACCGGAGCGCAGCGGCCGCGCTCGGCGAGGTCGCCCGGGACGACGCGGCGCTGGCGCTGCACATCCCCAGCGACGGCAGCCAGCGCGAACTGCGCGCCGTGCTCGACCGGTTGGACGCGGCGGCCATCGAGGCCGACGAGCTGACCGTGCACACCCCCGATCTCGACGACGTCTTCTTCGCCCTGACCGGCGCCGGCGACGGCGTCCCCACTCGCACCCATCCGGGCCGGCCGAACGCGCCGCTCCCGCAGGACCACCAGGACCAGCCCAAGGAGGACGTCCGATGAGTTCCCTGTCCCTCGCCGTGCGCGACTCGTCCACGATGCTGCGGCGCAACCTGCTGCACGCCCGCCGCTACCCGTCCATGACGCTGAACCTGCTGCTCACGCCGGTCATGCTGCTCCTGCTGTTCGTCTACATCTTCGGTGACGTGATGAGCGCGGGGATCGGGAACGGCGGCGCGGACCGCTCCGCCTACATCGCCTACCTCGTGCCGGGCATCCTGCTGCTGACGATCGGCGGCACCACCATCGGCAGCGCGGTGTCCGTCGCCACGGACATGACCGAGGGCATCATCGCCCGCTTCCGCACGATGGCGATCCACCGGGGGTCGGTGCTCATCGGGCACGTCGTCGGCAGCGTCCTGCAGTGCATGATGAGCGTGCTCCTCGTCGGTGCCGTCGCGGTGGCCATCGGGTTCCGGTCCACGGACGCCACCGTCGTGGAGTGGCTGCTGGCCGTGGGGCTGCTGGCGCTCGTGTCCCTGGCGCTGACCTGGATCGCGGTCGGGATGGGCCTGTCCAGCCCGAACGCGGAGGCGGCCAGCAACAACGCGCTGCCGCTGATGGTCCTGCCGCTGCTGTCCAGCGCGTTCGTCCCGCTGCACACCATGCCGGGCTGGTTCCGGCCGATCGCCGAGTACCAGCCGTTCACCCCGGCCATCGAGACCCTGCGGGGCCTGCTGCTCGGCACCAGGATCGGCCACAACGGCTGGCTCGCCGTCGCGTGGTGCCTGGTGCTGGCCGTGCTCGGCTACGTCTGGTCCAAGTCGCTGTACGACCGCACCGGCAGGCGCTGACGACCCGGCCGCCCCCGATCACCGGGCCACCGCCCCCGCGCCGGTCTGCACGGCGGCCGGCAGGGGTGCATCCTGGGAGTGGGGGCCGGCCGCGCCGTGCGCGTGCCGACGGGAGCGTCCGCCGCGAGAAGGGAGCAGGCCATGTCGGTCCTGCGGTTCCACCTGAACTCCTCGCTGCGCCCGTCGGAGGTGATGGACGTGCTGACCGACTTCGGCCCGTCGCGTCCCCGGGAGTGGCCGTCGATCGACGCGGAGCACTTCACGGTCCACGCCCGCGGGGACACCTGGGCCGAGGTGACCGAGGGGACGGACAGCGGCTGGGAGCGGGCGCGCTACGAGTGGGACCCGCAGGGGGACACGGTCACCGTCACCACGCTCGACTCGAAGGTCTTCGGGCCCGGCGGCGGATGGGTGTTCCAGATGACGCCCGAGGGCGAGGGCAGCCGGGTCGACGTCCAGCTCGACCGGGAGCACCCCAGCACCTTCAAGGGCAGGGTGCTCACCACGATCCTCCCCCTGGCCGGACCGGTGTTCCGCAAGTCGTTCCGGGGACCGCTGAAGGCCACGTAGGGCCTGATTCGCTCGCGGCCGGGGCGCGCGCTCAGGGCGTGCCGAGGAGCATGTGCCAGCCCGGCGCGTAGGTGCCGTGCAGCACGAGGGAGGCCGCGCCCACGGCGCCGGCGGCGTCGCCGATGAGGCTGGGGACCACCGACACGGTGCGGACGCGGCGGGCCAGCGACCAGCCGTTGACCGCGGTGTCGATCGCCCGCCGGAAGTACTCCTCGCCGCCGCGCAGCCCCTCGCCGCCGAGGACGATCCGCGGGATGTCGAGCAGGTTGACCGCGGTGAGCGCGGCCTGGCCGACGCGGCCGGCGGCCGCCTCCAGCGCACCGGCCGCGCGGGCGTCGCCCTTGGCCGCCGCGGTGCACAGCCGGGTCCAGTCGGTGCGGGTGCGCCCCGGGTCGAGGGACAGCCCGAGGTCGTCGGCCGCACCGCGGCCGTGGCGGGCGGCGAAGTCGGCGAGCACCGCGTACGGGGCCGCGTACGCCTCCAGGCAGCCGCGCGCTCCGCAGTGGCAGCGCTTCCCGCCGGGCTCGACCAGGACGTGCCCGAACTCGCCGGCGTTGCCGGAGTCGCCGCGCAGCACCGTGTCGGCGAGCATCACGCCGCCGCCGATGCCGGTACCGATGTACACGAAGAGGAAGCTGCCGGCACGGTCCGCGCCGCCGGCCCAGCGCTCGCCGATCGCCGCCGCGGTGGCGTCGTTGTCCATCACCACCGGCAACTCCGTTGCCCGGCCGAGGATTTCGGTGAGGGGCACCTGGTGCCAGGCGGGCAGGTTCGGCGGATCCAGCACGACGCCGCGGCCGCTGTCGATCGGGCCCGGCACGGCCACCCCGAGCCCCAGCACCTTCTCGCCGGGCACGGCGGCCCGGGTGACCAGCGCGTTGACGGTGCGTCCGAGCAGCCGGACCAGCCGGTCGGGGTCGCCGCCCACGGCAGTGTGCATCCGCTGCCGGCGCAGCACCCGGCCCGACAGGTCGAGCAGCACGGCGACGGTGGAGTCGGGGTCGAGATGGGCGCCGACCGCGTAGGCCCCGTCGGGGCATAGCGACAGCAGCGTGCGCGGCTTGCCGCCGCGGGACGGCGCCTGGCCGGTCTCCCGGACCAACTCCGCTTCCAGCAGCCGGCGTACGACGTTGGAGACCGTCTGGTTGGTCAGCCCGGTCAGCTGGGCGAGCTCCACCCTGCTCACCGGTGACTTCCGGCGTACTGCGTCGAGGACGACGGCGCGGTTGTAGCCCCCTACCCGGGGGAGGTTGGCCCCCGTCTGCATGGGTTCGGACGCCTCCATCCGATGGGTCCGGGCAACGTGGTTTTCGTTGCCGCTTGTCTCGACCCTACCGGCGAAAGCTCGCGTCGGACCCATTGACTTCATAAATCCAATGGATTTACTTTTTGAAATCGGAAGGCACTGCCCTTGCCCGGCAAGGGTCCTCGACTCCTCGCCAGGGAGCAACAAGTGAAGGTGCACTTCAGAGTCCTTGCGATCGCATTGTCCTGCGGGTCGCTCATCCTCCCGCTCGCTGCCTGCGGCAGCTCCGGTTCCGGTTCCGGGAACACCATCAAAGTCGCCTACCAGCGAAACCTGGACAACAAGGTCCGGGTCATGGACGACTACCTGGCCGTGGTCAAAAAGCAGTTCGAAAAGGCGAACCCCGGCAAGAAGGTCGAACTCGTCCCCATCCAGGCGTCGGAGAACGACTACTACTCCAAGGTCCAGCTGATGATGCGGTCCCCGCGCACCGCACCTGATCTGGTGTACGAGGACACCTTCCTGATCAACTCCGATATCGCCAGCGGTTATCTGCGGCCGATCGACAGCTATCTGGCGACGTGGAAGGACTGGAGCCAGTTCCTGCCGACGGCAAAGGCGGCGGCCAAGGCGCAGGACGGGAAGACGTACGGCGTCCCGGACGGCACCGACACCCGCGGCCTGTGGTACAACAAGCAGCTCTTCCAGAAGGCCGGACTGCCGACCGACTGGCACCCCAAGTCCTGGGACGACCTGCTGAGCACGGCCCGGACGCTGAAGCAGAAGCTCCCCGGGGTCACGCCGATCAACATCTACACCGGCAAGGCCGCCGGCGAGGCCGCCAGCATGCAGGGCTTCGAGATGCTGCTGTACGGGACCGGGCAGGACCCGATGTACGACTCCGCGTCGAAGAAGTGGGTGGTGAACAACAAGGGGTTCACCGACGCGCTCGGCTTCCTGGACACCGTCTTCAAGGAGAAGCTCGGCCCCGACGTCCAGGACGCCCTCGGCGCGAACTTCGGCACCACCGTCGGCACCGAGCTGATCCCGCAGGGGAAGCTGGCGATCGACCTGGACGGCTCATGGATGGGCAACAACTGGATCAAGACCGGCGGCAAGCCGTGGCCGCAGTGGTCCCAGGTGATGGGCCAGACGGCCATGCCCACCCAGAACGGCCAGGCGCCCGGCACCGTCAGCCTGTCCGGCGGCTGGACCTGGGCCATCCCCGCCAAGTCGAAGAACCCCGACCTGGCCTGGAACTTCATCACCACGCTGCAGTCGAAGCAGAACGCCGCCGACTACGACATCCGGGCCGCCAACATCGCGGTGCGGCAGGACGTGGCGAGCGACCAGGGCTACCTGGGGTCGATGCCCGGCATCGACTTCTTCACCGGACTGGTGAAGTACACCCACTACCGCCCGGCGCTGCCCGCCTACCCGCTGGTGTCCACCGCGATCCAGAACGCGATGGAGTCGGTGACGATCGGTCAGGCCAGCCCCGAGAAGGCCGCGAGCCAGTACGCGTCCGACGTGAAGAGTGCCACCGACGGCGCGGTCGTGGACCGCTCGGCCGGGTGACGGCGCGGTGACGGCGACGTCCGGCCCGGGTGCGGGAGTCCTCCCGCACCCGCCCGGCGCCCTCACGGCCCCGTCCCGGACCCGGCGCACCCTGCTGCGGGGGCTGCCCCTGGTGCCGTCCGTGGTCCTGATGCTGATCTTCCTCGCCGGCCCGATCGCGTACTGCGTCTACTACGCGTTCACCGACATGCGGCTGACCGGCGCCTCGGCGACGCACTTCGTCGGGTTCGGCAACTTCACCAAGGCGTTCGGCGACGCGAACTTCCGCAACGCGGTATGGCTCACGCTGGTGTTCACGGTGCTGTCGTCGATCGTCGGGCAGAACGTGCTGGGGCTGTTCCTGGCCGCGCTGATGCGCAACGCGTCCCGCGCGGTGCGCGCCACGGCCAGCACGGTCGTGGTCGTCTCCTGGGTGATCCCCGAAGTCGTCGCCGCCTACCTGCTGTACGCGTTCTTCCGTCGGGAGGGCGAGCTCAACACGATCCTGCGGGTGCTCCATCTGCCGCAGCAGAACTGGCTGTTCACGCTGCCCATCGTGGCCGTGTCGGTGGCCAACGTGTGGCGCGGCACCGCGTTCTCGATGCTGGTGTACTCGGCGGCGCTGCAGGAGATCCCGGCCGAGATCACCGAGGCGGCCGAGGTGGACGGCGCCGGCCGGTGGCGGAAGCTGTGGCACGTCACCCTGCCGATGATCCGCCGCTCGATCGGCACCAACCTGATGCTCAACACGCTGCAGACGCTGTCGGTGTTCGGCCTCATCTTCGTGATGACCCGCGGCGGCCCGGGCAACCGGAGCGAGACGCTGCCGCTGTACATGTACGAACAGGCCTTCCAGGACAGCCTCATCGGGTACGGGACCGCCGTGGCGCTGATGCTCCTCGTGGTGGGCGGCCTGTTCTCGGTGCTGTATCTGCGCCTGCTGCGGACGGAGGTCTGACATGGCGGTCGTCTCGTCGGCGAAGCCCGGCGTCCGGCGCGAGCGGGTGCGCGCCACCCGTGCGCGCCCCGCCCCCAAGCGCTCGCGCCGGCGCACCGAACGCCTGGTGGTCGACGCGATCCTGCTGCTGGTCACGGTGGTGTTCCTGGTCCCGCTGGCGTGGCTGGTGCTGGCCTCGTTCAACGGCACCGCGGATCTGCGGGTCAGGGTCCCGCACCCGTTCACCCTCGACAACTTCCACCGGGTGCTCAACAGCGACATCACCTACCGGCCGGTGCTCAACGGCCTGATCCTGTGCGGGGGCGCGACCGCGCTGTGCGTGGTGTGCGCGGTGCTCGCCGCCTACCCGCTGTCCCGCTACGAGTCCCGCTACAAGCGGCCGTTCCTGCTGAGCATCCTGTTCACCACGGGCCTGCCCATCACCGCTGTGATGGTCCCGGTGTACGCCATGTTCGTGCAGGTCAACCTGATCGACACGATGTACGGGACGATCCTGTTCCTCGGCAGTTCCGCGCTGCCGTTCGCTATCTGGCTGACGAAGAACTTCATGGACGGCGTGCCGCTGGTGCTGGAGGAGGCGGCGTGGACGGACGGTGCGACCTCGCTGCAGACGCTGCGGCACGTGGTGGTGCCGCTGATGTGGCCCGGCATCACCGTCGTGACGATCTTCACCTTCCTGAGCATGTGGGGGAACTTCTTCGTGCCGTTCTTCCTCCTGCTCTCCCCCGACCAGCTGCCCGCCTCGGTGAGCATCCTCAACTTCTTCAGCTCGCGCGGCACCGTGGACTACGGCCAGCTGGCCGCGTTCTCCACGATCTACTCCGCGCCCGTGGTGGTGCTGTACGCCGTGATGTCCCGTGTCCTGGGCGGTAGTTCGGCGCTCGGCGGCGCGCTCAAGGGCTGACCGCCACCGGCTCCGCCCGCTCCCGGGGACCACCCCGCGCGCCGCGGGGCCCGCCGTTACGTCCCGCTGTCCATCCTGCCGTCACACCCCCTTTCCGAGGAGCGTTTGATGCACGACGACCGGAGGCTGGTGGAGGACCGACTCGACCGCGTCCTGCGCGAGCGGATCCGACCCGCCGTCCACTCGCTGAGCGTCCCCCTGGAGGTCCACCTGTGGCACGCGCCGGGGGAACCGGTGCCGGTGGCCGAGGGCCTGGCCGCGCCCTACGAGCCGGGACGGGTCGGTGACGTCTGGGGCCGGCCGTGGGGCACCACCTGGTTCCGGCTGACCGGCACCGTGCCCGCGGACTGGGCGGGCCTGCACGTCGAGGCGGTGGTCGACCTCGGCTTCGGCCAGGACCACCCCGGATTCTCCGCGGAGGGCCTCGTCTACCGGCCGGACGGCACGGCCGTCAGGGGGCTGCATCCGCGCAGCCACACGGTGCGGATCGCCGCGCCGGCCGAGGGCGGCGAACCCGTCCTCCTCCACGTCGAGGCCGCCGCCAACCCGATGATCGCCGGTCCCGTCACCCGGCTCGGCGACACCGCAACCGCCCCGCCCGAGCCCCTCTACCGGCTGCAGCGCGCGGATCTCGCGGTCTTCGACATCGTTGCCTGGGAGCTGGTCCAGGACCTCGACGTGCTGGGCCAGTTGATGCAGGAGCTGCCGGTGGACGCGCCGCGCCGCTGGGAGATCCTGCGGGCGGTCGCGACCGCCCTGGACGTCCTGGACCCGGACGACGTGGCCGGCACCGCGGCGGACGCGCGGGCCTGCCTGGCCCCGGCGCTGGCCGCCCCCGCCCACGCCTCCGCGCACCGCGTGTCCGCCGTGGGCCACGCGCACATCGACTCGGCGTGGCTGTGGCCGCAGCGCGAGACGGTGCGGAAGGTGGCGCGCACCTGCTCCAACGTCACCGCGCTGATGGACGACCACCCCGAGTTCGTCTTCGCCATGTCGCAGGCGCAGCAGCTCGCCTGGATCAAGGAGCACCGCCCCGAGGTGTTCGCCCGGGTGCGGGAGAAGGTGGCCGCCGGGCAGTTCGTCCCCGTCGGCGGGATGTGGGTCGAGTCGGACACCAACATGCCCGGCGGGGAGGCGCTGGCCCGGCAGTTCACCCACGGCAAGCGGTTCTACCTGGAGGAGTTCGGGATCGAGACACGGGAGGTGTGGCTGCCGGACTCCTTCGGCTACAGTGCCGCGCTGCCGCAGCTGGTGAGGCTGTCCGGCTCGACGTGGTTCCTGACCCAGAAGATCTCCTGGAACCAGACCAATCCCTTCCCGCACCACAGCTTCTGGTGGGAAGGGCTCGACGGGACCCGGGTGTTCACCCACTTCCCGCCCGTCGACACGTACAACTCGGACTTCTCCGGGCGGGAGATGGCGCACCTGGTGCGCAACTTCCGCGACAAGGGCCGGTCGCGGCACTCGCTCGTGCCGTTCGGCTTCGGGGACGGCGGCGGCGGCCCCACCCGCGAGATGCTCGCCCGGGCCGCGCGGCTGCGGAACCTGGAGGGGGCGCCGCAGGTGGCGATCGAGCCGCCCGCCGAGTTCTTCGCCAGGGCCGAAGCCGAGTACCCCGACGCGCCGGTGTGGGTGGGCGAGTTGTACCTGGAGCTGCACCGCGGCACCTACACCTCGCAGGCCGGCACCAAGCAGGGCAACCGGCGCAGCGAGGCGCTGCTGCGCGAGGCCGAGCTGTGGGCGGCCACCGCGGCGGTGCGCACCGGGTTCGCGTACCCGTACGAGGTGCTGGACCGGATCTGGAAGACCGTGCTGCTGCACCAGTTCCACGACATCCTGCCGGGCTCGTCGATCGCCTGGGTGCACCGCGAGGCGCGGGAGACCTACGCGCGGGTCGCGAAGGAGCTGGAGGCGGTCGTCGACGCGGCGCTGCGGGCGCTCGCCGGGGACCCCGGCCCGGGCGGCACGGTGGCGTTCAACGCCACCCCGCACGAGCGCTCCGGCGTACCGGCGCTGGGCGGCACGGTGGTGACGGCGCGCCAGCCGGACGGGCCGGCCGTGACCGTGTCCGAGGACCCGGACGGCGGGATCGTGCTGGACAACGGGCTGCTGCGGGTGACAGTGGACCAACGGGGCCTGGCGACCTCGGTGTACGACATCGGCGCCGGGCGCGAGGCGGTCCCGCCGGGCTCCGCCGCCAACCTGCTCCAGGTGCACCGGGACCTGCCCAACCACTGGGACGCCTGGGACGTCGACTCCTTCTACCGCAACACCGTCACCGACCTGACCGGCGTCGACGAGCTCGCGGTCGTCCGCAAGGATCCTGCGGCGGCGACGGTACGCGTGGTCCGCGGCTTCGGCGCCTCCCGCGTCGAGCAGACCCTGACCCTGCGGGCGGGCGCCAGGCGGCTGGACATCGCCGCCGACGTCGACTGGCACGAGCGGGAGAGGCTGCTCAAGGCGGCCTTCCCGGTCGACGTGCACGCCGACCGGTCGGCCGCCGAGACCCAGTTCGGGCACGTCTTCCGGCCCACGCACACCAACACCAGCTGGGAGTCGGCGAAGTTCGAGATCTGCGCGCACCGCTTCCTGCACGTCGGCGAGCCGGACTGGGGCGCCGCGGTCGTCAACGACTCGACGTACGGCCACGACGTCAGCAGGACCGTCCGGCCCGACGGCGGCACGACCACCACCGTCCGGCTGTCGCTGCTGCGCGCGCCGCGCTTCCCCGACCCGGACACCGACCAGGGCCGGCACCGCTTCCGCTACGCGTTCGTCCCCGGCGCGGACCTCGCGGACGCGGTGCGCGAGGGGTACCGGATCAACCTGCCGGAGCGCGTGGTGCCGGGCGGCGCGGCGGTCGCCCCGCTGGTGTCCGTGGACGACGGCGCGGTGGTCGTGGAGTCGGTGAAACTGGCGGACGACCGGTCCGGCGACGTGGTCGTCCGCCTCTACGAGTCCCTCGGCCGGCGGGCCGCCACCCGCCTGCACGCGGGTTTCCCCGTCGCCTCCGCCACGTCCGTCGACCTGCTGGAGCGCCCGCCGGCGGATGCGGACGGCGGCGTGCTCGACGTGGCGGACGACGGCGTGGCGATCGCGCTGCGCCCGTTCCAGATCCTCACGCTGCGCCTGGCCCGGGCGGCCGGGTAGGCGCGGCCCGGGCGCAGCGGGCGCGGGGACGCCGGGATGTCCTAGAAGGTGGTGGGCGGGTTGACGACGGAGCGGGTGACGCCGGTACCGGTCACCCCCCACTTGGCGAAGATCCTGGCGTAGTCGCCGGTGGCGATCAGCTTGTTGACGGCGTCGCTGAGGGCCTTGGCGAGCGGTGAGTTCCGGGCGGTGACGAAGCCGACCGGAGTGGTGGTGATCTGGCCGAGGTACTTGGTGCGCGGGATGTGCCGGGCCTCGTACTCGAGGCTGAGGGTGGGCCCGAAGGAGATGTCCACCTTGCCGTTGGTCAGGCCGAGGATGATGGGCGCGTTGTCGGAGAAGTACTGGACCTTGTACGGCTTCTTGCCGGCGGCCGCGCACTCGCCCGCGCCGTCGGTGAGGAGTTGCTGGAAGGTCGAGCCGGGGCTGGTGGCCACCGTGTAGCCGCACAGGTCGGTCAGGCGGGTCACCTTGTCGGCCGCGATGTCCTCGGCGCCGAGGAAGGACTGCCCGTCGTTGAGGTACGTGGCGAAGTCGACGACCTGCTCGCGGGCCCTGGTGGCACCGAAGTTGTCCTGCCCGACGTCGTACTTGCCGTTCTGCACGCCGGGGATGACGGTCGGGAAGGTGCCGTACTGGACGTCCCAGGTGACGCCGAGCACCTTGGCGACGGCGTTCCGCAGGTCGATGTCCAGGCCGACGGTGCTGCCGTCCGGTGCCTGGCCGCCGTGCGGCAGGCCGGAGGTGCCGACCACCCTGCTGGTGCCCAGGACGATGCTGCCGCGGCTGCGGATCCGCGCCGGGAGTTCCGCCGTCAGCGCGGGGTCGGCCGTCACGGACGTGACGACGTCCTCGTCCGGGATCGCCGTGCCGTCCTGGCCTGCCGACCCCGCGGGGGCGGCGGCCGGCCTGCCGCCGGGCGGCGCGGAACCGGCGTCCGCGGAGTGCGACCCGCAGCCGGCGAGCAGGACGAGGGCGGCCGCGATCCCGGCGGCCGTCACGGCGGTGCGGAGACCCGCGGCGGGCGCGGCGGTGTCGGCGGTGCGACCGGGGCGGGGGCGCCCGGCGGCGGGACGCGGGGGGTTCGTCGGCACGGTGGTTCCTTTCGTACGGGGGGGTGTCAGAGGACCGCGGCGAGGAAGGCGCGGGCCCGCTCGTGGCGGGGGCGGGTGAGGACGTCCGCGGGCGGGCCCGACTCGACGATCCGGCCGCCGTCCAGGAAGGCCACCGTGTCGGCGACCTCGCGGGCGAAGCCGATCTCGTGGGTGACGACGATCATCGTCATCCCGCTGTCGGCCAGGTCCTTGATGACCGCGAGGACCTCGCCGACGAGTTCCGGGTCGAGGGCGCTGGTGGGTTCGTCGAACAGCAGCAGGTCCGGGTCCATGGCCAGGGCGCGGGCGATGGCGACGCGCTGCTGCTGCCCGCCGGACAGCTGCCGCGGATAGTCCTGCTCGCGGCCGCCGAGGCCGACGCGTTCCAGCAGTTCCGCGGCCCTCGCGGCAGCCTGGCCGCGCGGCACGCCGCGGACCGCGACCGGTGCCTCGACGAGGTTGTCCAGCACGGTGAGGTGCGGGAAGAGGTGGAACTGCTGGAACACCATGCCGATCCGGGCCCGCTGCCGGGTGAGGGTGCGGTGGCCCACCTCGTGCAGTCGGCCGTCCCGGTACCGGTAGCCGACGATGTCGCCGCCCACCTCGACGAAGCCGGCGTCGGGCCGCTCCAGGTGGTTGATGCTGCGCAGCAGGGTGGACTTGCCCGAGCCGGAGGGGCCGAGCAGCACGGTCACCTCGCCCTGGCGCACGTCCAGGTCGATGCCGTCCAGCACCAGGTGGCCGCCGAAGCTCTTGCGCAGTCCCCTCACGCGCACCAGGGGACGGTCCGAGTCGACGGTCATGCCAGGCCCGCCAGTTCCCTGCCGCCGCGGCCGAACAGCGGCACGTTGCCGCGGAACAGCTCGCGGAAACCGCGAGCCGGGCGCCGGTCGCCGCCGCCTCCGCGGCCGCGGCCGCGCGCGTAGGAGCGCTCGACGAGGAACTGGACGGCCGACAGCAGCGTGGTGAGGATGACGTACCAGAGGGTCGCGACCAGCAGCAGCGGGATGACCAGGTAGTTCTGGTTGTAGATGAGCTGCGAGGAGTAGAGCAGGTCCTGCACGGCGATGACGCTCACGATGGACGTCGCCTTGAGCATGCCGATCAGCAGGTTGCCGGACGCGGGCACGATCGCGGGCATCGCCTGCGGCAGGACGATCCTGCGCAGGATCCGCGCCCGGCCCAGGCCCAGCGCCTGGGCGGCCTCGGTCTGGCCGTGGTCGACGGACAGCAGACCGCCGCGCACGATCTCCGACGAGAACGCGGCGACGTCCAGGCTCAGCCCGACGTAGGCGGCGAGGACGCCGCTGAACAGGTGCGCCGTCCGCACGGTCGCGAACGCCGGCCCGAAGGGCAGGCCGAACGACAACTGCGGGTACAGAGAGGCGAGTTCGTACCAGAACAGCAGCTGGACGAGCGGCGGGACCGAGCGGAGCAGCCAGACGAAGGCGAAACTGAGGCCGCCGAGCACGGGGTTGCGGGACAGCCGCATCACGGCGACCGCGATGCCGAGCAGGTAGCCGGTCGCCATCACCGCGGCGGTGAGCCAGAGCGTCAGCTCCAACCCGTGCACGATCGAGGTGTCCAGGAAGTAGTCGCCGACGACGCCCCACTGGAAACGGCGGTTGGTCAGCACGGTGTTGACCAGCATCGCGAGCAGTACGAGCAGCACGGCGGCGGAGATCCACCGGCCCGGGCGGCGCAGCGGGACCAGGCGGGCGGCGAGCAACTGCCGGTCGCTCGGGCCGGCCTGGGACCCGTCCGCGTCCAGGTGGCCGGGTGGCGGCGGCTCGGCCTTCCTCGGCGGTTCGCCGGAGGGCGGGATGCGGGCGCCGGAGGATGTCGGGGCGCCGGACGGTGTGAGGGCGTCGGAGCTGGTCATGGTGGCGGGTCTTCCGTCCCGTGCGGGCGCGGCACCGCACCGCGGAGGGGCGGTGGCGCTGCCTGCGGCGTGAGAGGTGAGGGAGCGGGCGTGGCGGCACGGGCGTGCCGGCCCGTCCGACGAGTGCGGCGGCTGTGGCGCGCAGGCCGGTGCGGGCATGGGTGGGTGCGGCGGGGGCGTGAGCGGCTGTGCCCCACGGCCGGTTGGGGGCTCGGGCCGGTACGGGCGCGGCCACCGCGGGTGTGGGACGTGCGGGTGTGGCCGCTGCCGAGGCGACACGGCCCGGTGCCTGACGTGAACGGGGATCAGGCCGGGGGGCGGACGCCGGAATCCGTCAGCGCGGCGCCGGACGGGTGCCGTGCGGCGGACGGGCGGGGGTCAGCGGACCGGGGTGTCCCCGGAACAGAGCGCGCTGCTGACCCGCAGCAGGTCGACATGGCGGCGGGCCGCCATGAGCGGGGCGAATCCGAGCGGAAGCGGCGTACCGCCGTTGCCGGGACGTCGTGCCTGCATGCGGATCACCTCGCATCCTCGGAGGGGCCGGGCGCGGGGCCTGGGCCCGCGGCCGGCTCACACCGTAACCGCTGGTCCCGTCCGCGGGCAATGCTTCCCTTTTCTGACGCTGCGTCAGCGGCCATTGTGCTGGACGCCGGTCCGGAGTTAGCGTGTGAGCGGGTCATGAGCGTCAGTCCCAAGCCCTGGCAGGCTGACCGGCAACCCTCCGACGCGGCGGGGTGCTCCAGGTGACGACCCGGCGGCGCCGAGCCCGGCGCCCGCAAGCGCGACGGAGGACGGAGGGGCTGCACATGCGCGGAGCCGTCAGCAGGGCAGTCAGCACCTACTCGCGTCGCCACATCGACCTGCAGCGCATCTCCAGCGCGCTCTGTCCCGCCGCCTGACCGCGCCCGCGCCGTCCCGCACGGCGGTCTGAGCCGGATCGCGCCACGGCGCGCGGCGGCCCTCCACCGCACGTGACCGCACGGGTACCCGCTGCCCCGCCGGGCGTTCCCGCGGGGCGCAGGCGGTGACCGTGCGCCGTCCCGCCGCGGTACGGCCGGGCCCCGCGCAGCCGTACGCGCCGTCAGCGGTGCGCGGGCGACCGCGGTCCCGCCGCCTCCCCGTGCCGCACGGCCGCCGGCTCCGGCGCGTCCGGCACGCGCTGCCGGCACGGCACGCCCTGCTGCCCGCCGCTCCCCGCACGCGCAGATCCCGTGTCCGGGCCGGCTCCGGGTGCGGGCAGGCCGCGCGGCCTGCCCGCGCTCCCCAAGCCGCTCCGCCAGCCGCGTACTCCGCCAGCCGCGCACTCCCCCAGCCGCGCCCTCCGCCGAAACAGGAAGCGACCTCTCCATGCCTCAGCCCCAGCCCGCCCTCCACCTCGCCGTCGCCCTGGACGGCGCCGGGTGGCATCCCGCCGCGTGGCGGGAAGCCGGCGCCCGCCCGCAGGACCTGTTCACCGCGGCCTACTGGGCCGGCCTCGTCGCCGAGGCCGAGCACGGGCTGCTGGACTTCGTGACGATCGAGGACTCGCTCGGCTTCCAGTCCTCCTCGCCCTTCGAGCCCGACCGGCACACCGACCAGGTGCGGGGCCGGCTGGACGCGGTGCAGATCGCCGCCCGGGTCGCGCCGCTGACCCGCCACATCGGCCTGGTCCCGACCGCGGTGGTCACCCACACCGAGCCGTTCCACGTGTCGAAGGCGATCGCGACGCTCGACTACGTCAGCGGTGGGCGCGCCGGCCTGCGGGTGCAGGTGTCGGTGCGCACGCACGAGGCCGAGCTGTTCGGGCGGCGCACGTTCCCGCACCTGCGCCTGGAGCACCCGCGGGACCTGGACGCGCCGGCGGTGCGGGCGGTGGTCGCCGAGACGTTCGGCGAGGCGGCCGACTACGTGGAGGTGGTGCGCCGCCTGTGGGACAGCTGGGAGGACGACGCAGAGATCCGCGACGTGGCCACCGGCCGGTTCGTCGACCGCGCGAAGCTGCACTACATCGACTTCGAGGGCCCGCACTTCCGGGTCAAGGGACCGTCGATCACGCCCCGCCCGCCGCAGGGCCAGCCGATCGTGGCCGCGCTGGCCCATCGCAGCGCCCCCTTCGAACTGGTGGGCCGTTCGGCCGACATCGGCTTCGTCACCCCGCGCGACGCGGTGGAGGCCGAGGCGATCGTCGCGGAGATCCGCGGCCACCAGGCGGCGGCCGGGCGCGCCGCGGAGACCGTGCACGTCCTCGCCGACCTGCTGGTGCTGCTCGACGGCTCGGAGGCGGAGGCGGCCGACCGGTGCGCCCGGCTGGACGCCCGCTCCGAAGCCGGACCGGCAGGCGACGCACTGGCGTTCACCGGGACGCCCGCAGGGCTCGCCGACCTGCTCGAGGAGTGGCTCGCGGCCGGGATCACCGGATTCCGGCTGCGGCCCGCCGCGGTCCCGCACGACCTGGAGCAGATCACCCGCGGGCTCGTGCCCGAGCTGCAGCGCCGCGGGCTGTTCCGCACGGCCTACGAGGCGGGGACGCTGCGCGGGCTGCTCGGCCTGCCGCGCCCGGCCGGCCGCTACGCCGCCTCCCCCGCCGCCCCGACCACCGCCGCCGTCTGAGCGCCCGCGGCACCGACGAGACCAAGGAAGCCGTCACATGAGCAAGCCCCTCAAGCAGATCCATCTCGCGGCCCACTTCCCCGGCGTCAACAACACCACGGTGTGGAGCGACCCGGCCGCCGGCAGCCAGATCGACTTCGGCTCGTTCGCGCACATGGCGAGGACCGCGGAACGCGCCAGGTTCGACTTCCTGTTCCTCGCCGAGGGACTGCGGCTGCGCGAGCAGGGCGGCGAGATCTACGACCTCGACGTCGTCGGGCGGCCGGACACGTTCACCGTGCTGGCCGCGCTCGCCGCCGTCACCGACCGGCTGGGCCTGGCCGGGACCATCAACTCCACCTTCAACGAACCCTACGAGGTGGCACGGCAGTTCGCGTCCCTGGACCACCTCTCGGGCGGCCGCGCCGCCTGGAACGTGGTGACCTCGTGGGACGCCTTCACCGGGGAGAACTTCCGGCGCGGCGGCTTCCTCGCGAAGGAGGACCGCTACGAGCGGGCCCGGCAGTTCCTCGACGCGGCCAAGGTCCTCTTCGCGTCCTGGCGGGGCGACGAGATCGCGGCGGACAAGGCCGCCGGGGTGTTCCTCCGCGACCCCGACGCGGGCCGGTTCGCGCACCGGGTGGACCAGTTCGACATCCGCGGGCGGTTCAACGTGCCGCGCAGCCCGCAGGGCCGCCCGGTGATCTTCCAGGCCGGAGACTCCGAGGAGGGCCGCGAGTTCGCCGCCTCCTCCGCGGACGCGATCTTCACCCGGCACGGCACCCTGGAGGCGGGCCGGGCGTTCTACGCCGACGTCAAGGGGCGCCTGGCCAGGTACGGCCGTACGGCGGAGGAGCTGAAGATCCTGCCGGGGGTCACCTTCGTGCTCGGCGACACCGACGCCGAGGCGCAGGAGCAGGCGCTGCTGATCCGGCGGCAGCAGGTCAGCGGCCAGACCGCGCTGAAGTTCCTGGAGCACGTCTGGAACCGCGACCTGAGCGGCCACGACCCGGACGGCCCGCTGCCCGAGGCCGATCCGCTGGTCGGCGAGAACACCGTCGCCCGCGGGCGGGCCAGTGTGCGGATGTTCCGCGACCCGCTGGCGACCGCGACCGAGTGGCGGGCCCTGGCCGAGGCGAAGAAGCTCACCAGCCGGGAGCTGGTGATCGAGGTGACCGGGCGTCAGACCTTCATCGGCAGCCCGTCGACGGTGGCGGCGGCGCTGAACGAGTTCGTGCAGACCGACGCGAGCGACGGCTTCATCCTGGTGCCGCACCTGGTGCCGGGCGGCCTCGACGCGTTCGCGGACACCGTGGTGCCGCTGCTGCAGGAGCGCGGGGTGTTCCGCACCGAGTACGAGGGCACCACGCTGCGGGAGCACCTCGGGCTGCCGCCGTTCGGCCGGCCCGGCGCCACCGGGGGCGCGGTCGCGGGGACGGCGGCGGAGAGGACGGCGACGGCCTCGTGAAGTTCATCGCCATCACGCTGATCGTGCACGCCCCGCACCCGGTGACCGGGGACCGGCCGTCGACCCGCGAGCGCTTCCGGCAGGTGGTGCGCAGCGCCGTGCTCGCCGAGGAGCTGGGCTTCGACGGGTTCGGCGTCGGGGAGCGGCACGAGCGTCCGTTCATCTCGTCCTCGCCCACCGTGGTGCTGGGCCACGTCGCCGCGCTCACCCGGCGGATCCGGCTGTTCACCGCCGTCACCACCCTCAGCCTGCTCGATCCCGTGCGGGCCTACGAGGACTACGCGACGCTCGACCATCTGGCGGACGGCCGGCTGGAGTTGATCATCGGAAAGGGGAACGGCAGCGCCCAGCGGGAGCTGTTCCACGTCACGCCCGAGGACCAGTGGGAGCGCAACGCCGAGTCCTACCGGCTGTTCCGCGAGATCTGGCGCAACGACCGGGTGACCGCCGCACCGCGCTTCCGGCCCGCGCTGGAGGACGCGGAGGTCTGGCCCCGGCCCTACCAGCGGCCGGTCAGGGTGTGGCACGGCAGCGCCACCAGCCGCGAGTCGGCGGACCTGGCGGCCCGGCACGGCGATCCGCTGTTCTCCGCGAACGTCACCAACCCCATAGAGCCATATGCCGAGTTGATCCGCCACTACCGCGAGCGCTGGGAGGCGTACGGCCACGACCCCGGGAATGCCGCGGTGGGGGCCGGCACCGCGGGCCTGTACGCGGCGCCCACCTCGCAGGGGGCGCTCGCCGGCTACCGGCCGGTGTTCGAGGGCTATCTGGCGTTCCAGCGCCGGCTCGGCGTGGAGCCCGTCTTCCCCACCCTGGAGGACTTCGTGGAGCGCAGCTCCGCGCTGGTCGGCAGCCCGCAGCAGATCATCGACAAGGTGCACCGCTACCACGAGCGGTTCGGGCACAGCGTGCTGCATGTCAGCGCCGAGCCCGGCGGGTTGAGCGAGGCGCGGCACCGGGCGTCGCTGGAGCTGTTCCAGTCGGAGGTGGCTCCGGTGCTGCGGCGCGCCATCCCCGATCCGCCGTGGCCCTGGGCACCGGTCGAACCGGACGACTCCCCCACCGCGCACCCGGACCCCGCAGGCGCCGACGCCGCTTCCCTCCCCGCGGGCGCCGAGCCCGCCGCCACCGCACCGCAAGGAGTATGACCATGGCCGACACGCCCCTCGCGGTCCTGGACCTGGTGCCGATCAGCTCCGGCTCGTCCGCGACGCAGGCGCTGCGCAACAGCGTCGATCTCGCCCGGCGGGCCGAGGAGTTCGGGTACCGGCGGCACTGGTTCGCCGAGCACCACCTCAATCCCGGGGTCGCCGGCACCTCTCCGGCGGTGGTGCTGGCCCTGACCGCCGCCGCGACCTCCACCATCCGCCTGGGCTCCGGCGCGGTGCAGCTGGGGCACCGCACGGCGCTGGCCACCGTCGAGGAGTTCGGGCTGCTCGACGCGCTCCACCCCGGGCGCATCGACCTGGGCCTCGGCCGATCCGGGGGCCGGCCGCCGGCCGAGCAGCGGGAGCCCGTCCTGGCCGGCAGCGCGGCGGCGGCCGGCGGCTTCACCGCCAATGGCCTGCGGATACCGGCCCCGTTCAGCTTCGCGCACCTGCTGAGGTCGCCGCGGTTCGCGCTGCACAAGAAGCTGCTGCAGCAACCCGGCGCCGAGGCGCAGGAGTACGACGAGCAGATCGCCGACATCCTCGCGCTGCTCGGCGGCACCTACGCGACCGCGGACGGCGTGGAGGCGCACGTGGTGCCGGGCGAGGGCGCGGACCTCCAGGTGTGGATCCTCGGCAGCAGCGGCGGGGTCAGCGCCCGCACAGCCGGCGCCAACGGGCTGCGGTTCGCGGCGAATTACCATGTCAGTCCGGCCAACGTGATCGAGGCGGTGGAAGGCTACCGGGACGCGTTCGTCCCGTCGGACGAGCTGCCGGAACCGTACGTGAGTGTCTCCGCGGACGTGGTGGTCGCCGAGGACGAGGGCCGCGCCCGGGAGCTGGCCACCGGCTACGGCCTGTGGGTGCGCAGCATCCGCAGCGGCGAGGGCGCGATCCCCTTCCCCACCCCGGAGGAGGCCCGCGCCCATGTGTGGACCGACGAGGACCGGGCACTGGTCGAGGACCGGCTGGAGACGCAGTTCACCGGGACCGCGGCGCAGGTCGCGGACCGGCTGGAGGTCCTCCGGGACGCGACCGGCGCCGACGAGCTGCTCGTCACCACCATCACCCACGACCACGCGGACCGCGTCGCCTCCTACCGGCTGCTCGCCGAGGAGTGGGCCCGCCGCTCACCGGACAACTCCTTGCCGTCCGGCCCGGCGCGCTGACGGCTCAGGCGCCGGGCGGGGTGGGCCAGGCGGCCGCGGCGCTGAAGGGCGCCGCCGGCCGCCTAGAGCATGACGGCCTGCCAGTCCTGGCTCGGGCCGCCGGTCGCCGGCCCCGCGACGACCTTGGCGCCGTCCGCGGTGGAGGCGCCGGCGACGTCGGCACACCAGCTGGTGGCGGCGTTGACGACCTGGTGGTAACCGCTGGCCGTGGCGGGCACGAGCGTCCAGGACTGGTTGCCGCTGCCGTCGGCGGTCCGCTGGTCCAGGCCCGTCCCCTGCGGGGACCCGGCCGGGAGGTCGAGCAGCTTGCCGCTGCGGACGTTGGCCAGCCGGTAGGAGCCGTCGGCGTTCGGCAGCAGCCTCCACTGCTGGTTGGTGCCGCCGGTCCACGGCCACTGGATGACGGACGCGCCGTCGGCGGACGAGGCGCCGTTGACGTCCATCACCTTGCCGCTGAGGCGGTTGACGAGCCGGACGGTGCCGGCGTCGGTGGGAATGGGCCGGTCGTAGAGCTCCAGGCTGCGGATGGAGGCCCGCACGCCCGCCGGCAGGCCCGTGACGGTGACGCGCACGTACCGCGCCCGGGCGCTGAAGCCGAGAGTCTGCACCTGGCTGGTGCCGGTCGTGGTCGTGCGGTCGGCCAGGGTGGTCCAGCCGGCGCCGTCGGCGGAGCCCTCGATCCGGTACTGGTAGGCCGTCGCGTCCTGCTCCCAGGCGATGCGCGCGCCGGTCAGCGACGTGGGCGCGCCGAGGTCGACGGCGAGCCACTGCCCGGCGCCGGTGCCGTCGGCGGCCCAACGGGTCGAGGTCGACCCGTCGACGGCCCTGGCCGCGGTGCAGCCCTTGGCCTCGCTGCTGGCGGTCGCCTTGGCGTGGACGGCGATGTCCTCGGGCTGCACGGAGCGGTCGAGCGTGACGCCGACGACGCTGTCCTGCGGGTGGCGGATGCGGTCGATGCCCGAGACGGCCAGCGTGCCGTCGGCGTTGACGGTGTACGGCAGCCGGGCGCCGGTGGCCACGTCGAAGACCTTGGTCACCTGCGCGTCGCCGAGCGACGGGGTGGTGAACGAGGTGCCCTGGTAGCCGGGGAGGAGGTGGACGTAGAAGGTGGTGTTCTTGTACGTGAAGCCGTACTTGCCGTCGACCGGCTGCCAGGGGCCGCCGCGGGTGGTGTAGACGGAGCGGCCGTAGACCGCCATGAACGCGCCGATCTGCCGCAGCAGTTGCTGCTGGCCGGTGGGGACGGTGCCGTGCCGGTCGGGGCCGACGTTGACCATGGCGGTCATGTCCCGCACCCATGAGTTGACCAGGATGTCCATCGCCGAGGCGTACGACATCACCTTGCCGTCGGAGTTGTACCCCCAACTGCTGCCGACGGTGAAGACCTTCTCGGTGACCTTGCCGGAGCGGATGGCGCCGGTGGGCACCGAGCCGCCCTCCTCGCTGGCGTAGTCGCCCAGCCAGCCGGAGCGCGAGGTGGTGACGATGCCGGGCTGGTGCTTGCGGACCATGCCCATCAGGCCGAGCGGCTCGCCGGAGGCGTCGGTCTCGCCGTACGCGGCGTCCACCGGCCACTGGTTGGCGCCGTCGCGGTACTGGCCGGGCTCCCAGAAGAACGCCCCGTCGGCGTCCGAACCCTGCTCGGCGATCCACCCGCCGTCCCACCACAGGTCGTCGATCGGGCCGTAGCGCGTGACGAGTTCCCTGACGGACTCGTAGACCTCGGTCTTCATGACCCGCGCGTTCTCCTTGTGCACCGGATCGGTGGTGTAGTTCCAGGGGTTGGGCGCGCAGCCGGTGCCGGTGACGTCGTAGTAGCCGGGGTAGCGCCAGTCGATCGGCGAGTAGTAGAGGCCGACCTTGAGTCCGGCGGCCCGCACGGCCGCGACGTAGTCCTTGACGAAGTCCCGGTTCAGGGGCGCCTGTCCGGCGCTCCAGGCGTTGGGGTGGTCCAGCGGCCACAGCGCGAACCCGTCGTGGTGGCGGGTGGTGAGCACCGTGTACCTGGCCCCGAAGTCTGTGGCCAACTGCGCCCAGGCGTCGGGGTCGAAGGCGTCGGCGGTGAACTGCTCGCTCGTGGCGTCGGTGACGTACCTGCGGTAGTCCTCAGGCGTGACGGGCCCGTTGTGCATCCACCACTCGCCCCTGGCCGGGCCGGCGTACACCCCCCAGTGGAGGAACATCCCCAGCCTGGCGTCCTGGAGCCACTGGATCTTCTTGTCCGGCTGCTGCTCCACGCCCAGGTCCGCCCGCGGGATGCGCAGCGCGGCCAGCGGAAGCGGCGCGGATTGCGGGGTGAGCGCCGGGACGGGCGCCAGGGAGGGCGCCGGCGGCTGGGCGGAGTCGGCGCGGGCCGAGGTCGCCAGCGCCGGGGTGACGGCGGCCGCGACCGTCATCGCGGCCATGCCGGCGAGCACGTTTCTGCGGGTGATCGGTTCTGGCACCTGGGATCTCTCCTGACTGTCCGTAGGGCGGCGCGCGGCGGTGCCGTGGCGCCGGAACCAGCGGGAACATGGGTGGGCAGAACGGTCATCCCCGCGGATGGCGAGATGCGGAAGGGAGCCGCTCGGAGCGGCACCTCGCCGGAATGACCTCGGATGTATTAACAGTCACAGGCGAGTGCATGTCCAGGCCGAGGACGGAAATCCCGGGACATCCGCCTGTCGCAGGTATGCGTCAATCGCACACCGGACAACTCCTCATCCAAAAGCATCCGATGTCTCCACGTCTTTCCGATGGCGCTCGGCAGTGACGACACGGATCCGGCCGATGGAGACCGCAGCCGGTCCGAAGCATTGACGCAGGCACGGCACCCCTCTACGCTCCCGCACGGAGTCGCACACAATCCAACATTTCAGAAAGCGTGTTGCCCTCGCCACCGCAAGCACGGTGGAGCAGTTCGCCGTCCGGAGTCCGGCTGCCGCATGCCCGCGGATCATGCCGCGGCCGGTCCCGGACCGGCACTTCACGGGCGCTCGCCTGTGCGTGTTGTCCCCACGGTTGTGTTCTGACGGTGTGTTCCCACGGACGAGGACGGGAGAGGAACTGCCCATGATTCCTGAGCGGAATCACACAGAATCAGGCACGCCCGAGCGCATGTCCCGCGGCACGGTGCCGCGGCGTGCGGTGCTGAGAGGTGCCGCGGCCCTGGCTGCGGCCGGCGCCGTGAGCCTGGGCACGGCCGCCACGGTCGCACGCGCCGACAGCGGTGACGGCGGTGGTGGCGACGGCAGCGGCGTCGCGGACGCCTCCATCAACGCGGTGTCGCCCGGCGGAGTCACCTCCATCGGCCTGGCCCTGACCGCCGGGGCGCTGAGCTGGTCGGCCCGGCGCAAGGGCACGACGGTGGTCGGCCCGTCGCAGCTGGGGCTGAGGCTCGCCGACGGCACCGTCCTGGGCGCGGCGGGCACGGTCCTGACGGGCTTCGAGCACGGAAGGTTCGAGGACACCTGGCAGCCGGTCTACGGCCGCAACGGGACCGTCTCCGACCGGTACCACGAGATGCGCTGGAACCTGCGGGACACGGCGACCGGTACCGCCTTCGGCGTCCAGATCCGCGCCTACCCCACCGGTGTCGCCCTGTGCTACCTCCTGCTGGACCAGGGCGTCGCCACGGTCGCCGACGAGTTGACCACCTTCGCCTTCCCGGCCGGCACCACCGTCTACAGCGCCCGCGACGAGGACGCCTTCCTGCCCGTCGCGCCGGGGTCGATCCCCTCGACCGGGTCTGCCACCACCGACACCGGGCCGCTGACCGACCTGCCGCTGACCGCCACGCTCGGCAGCGGTCCGATCGCCTGTGTCTGCGAGGCCTCGCGGATCGACTACCCGCGGATGATGCTCAGTTCGGTGCCCGGGCAGCCCGACACCCTCGCCACCTACCTGATGCGGCACACCGCCCGCGGCTCCGGCCCGGTGCAGACCACCTCGCCCCTCGACACCCCGTTCGCCACCCCGTGGCGCGCGCTGGTGATCGGCGCCACCCACGCCGAACTCGTCGACAACGCCGAACTCGTCCTCAACCTGGCCCCCGCCCTTGCCCTGGCCGACACCTCATGGATCAAGCCCGGCAAGGCGTTCCGCTGCAACCTGACCACCGCCGCCGGAACCGACGGCGTCGACTTCGCCGTCGCCCGCGGCCTGCAGTACATCGAGTTCGACGCCGGCTGGTACGGCCCCGAGGGCAGCACCCTCGACGCCACCGCGCCGATCGCCGCGATCGACCTTCCCGCCGTGATCTCCTACGCCGCGGCCCGCGGCATCGGCGTCCTGCTCTACGTCAACCGCATCGCCCTCACCGATCCCGACAACCTCTTCGCCCTGTACCGCAGTTGGGGCGTCGCCGGGATCAAGCTCGGCTTCATCAACGACGGCACCCAGGCCATGACGAACCAGATCGTCTCCTGGGTCCGGACGGCGGCCGCCCACCAGTTGCTGGTCGACGCGCACGACGACGTCCGCCCCTTCGGGTTCGAACGCACCTACCCCAACTGGATCACCCTCGAAGGCGTCCGCGGCAACGAGCACTTCCCCACCGCGACCCACAACGTGACGCTGCCGTTCACCCGCAACGTCGGCGGACCCATGGACTACACCATCTGCTACGGGCAGTCCCGGGACCTGACCACCAACGCCCACCAGATGGCCATGGCCGCGGTCTACTACCAGCCGCTCAACTTCCTCTACTGGTACGACGCCCCGTCCAAGTACGCCACACCCGCCAAGTGGCCTGGCCTGCCCTGGTTCGACGCCATCCCCACGACCTGGGACGAGAGCCGCACCCTGACCGGCGCGATCGGCGAGTACATCGCCGTCGCCCGGCGCAGCGGCAGCACCTGGTACATCGGCGCGATGACCAATGAGAACGCTCACACGCTGGCGCTCCCGCTCTCCTTCCTCGGCCGGGACGCGGGAACCCACACGGCCACGATCTACGCCGACGGAGCGCCCGGGGCCCAGCCGTACACCACGCCCGTGGTCGTCAGCACCCGGCAGGTCACGTCCGCCACGGTGCTCGATGTCGCCATGGCTCCTTCCGGCGGCCAGGCCGTCGTCCTCACCCCCGCCTGACCTCGCCGGCCCAACTCCTCTTCACCCAGACGCCGTCCACCTTCCTCCAAGGGAGATCTGCATGCGAAGACTTCTCACCCGAGCC
Organism: Streptomyces sp. NPDC020917; assembly: GCF_044333795.1. Classification (NCBI taxonomy): domain Bacteria; kingdom Bacillati; phylum Actinomycetota; class Actinomycetes; order Kitasatosporales; family Streptomycetaceae; genus Streptomyces; species Streptomyces sp. NPDC020917. The sequence goes on from NZ_JBIRRR010000005.1 coordinate 255,476, forward strand.
GCGGCGTTCGCCGGAACCATGGCCCTGGTACTGGGCGCCGCCGTCGCGGCCTCGGCGCAGGGGGACTCCTCCGCGCAAGGGGACGCCGCCACCGCGGCGCAGCCGTCGGGCGGTCCGGGAGCGGTGAACGTCGTTCCCGCCGGCGCGTGGAGCGACCAGAACGGCAACCTGGCGCAACTCCACGGCGTCGGCATCCTCAAGGACGGCGGCACCTACTACGCCTTCGGTGAGGACAAGGTCGCCGGCGGCACCTACACGGCGGTGGCCTGCTACTCCTCCACCGACCTGGTGTCGTGGACCCGCCACGCCGACGCCCTCGGCCGCCAGGCCGACGGGGACCTCGGCCCGAACCGGGTGGTGGAGCGGCCCAAGGTGATCCGCAACCCGCGCACCGGCCAGTACGTGATGTACATGCACATCGACTCGTCGAACTACGGCGACGCCCGGGTCGGGGTGGCGACCAGCAGCACCCCGTGCGGCCCCTACTCCTACCGCGGCAGCTTCCGGCCGCTCGGCCAGATCAGCCGCGACCTCGGTCTGTTCCAGGACACCGACGGCAGCGCCTACCTGCTGTCCGAGGACCGCGCCAACGGCCTGCGCGTCGACCGGCTGTCCGACGACTATCTCAGCGTCACCTCGGCCGTGGCCGTCCTCCCCGACATGGAGGCGCCGGCCATGGTGAAGGTCGACGGCACCTACTACCTGTTCGGCTCGCAGCTGACCGGCTGGAACACCAACGACAACGCCTACGCCACGGCCACCTCGCCGGCCGGCCCCTGGTCGGCGTGGAAGCCCTTCACACCGGCCGGCTCGCACACCTTCAACTCCCAGACCAGCTACGTCCTGCCGGTCACCGGGCGGCACGGCACCACGTTCGTCTACATCGGCGACCGCTGGTACCCCAGCCACCTGTACGACTCCGCGCCCGTGTGGCTGCCGCTGTCCATCAAGGACGGTACGGCGTCGCTGTCCTGGCAGCGCGCCTGGTCGCTCGACCTGGCGGACGGCACCTGGCAGCCGCAGCGCACCTACAGCACCTACGAGGCCGACTCCGACGGGACCGCCTCGGGCGGCGCCGGGATCGTCACCTGCACGGCGTGCACCGGCGGAACCGGGATCGGCGGCATCGGCCTGGGCGGCGGGGCCGCCTCGTACACCTACGACGACACGGACGCCGCGCTCCACTACACCGGCGCGTGGACCCATGCCTCGGGCCAGAGCTGGAGCGACGCGGACTACGGCCGCACGGAGTCCTACAGCACCACGGCCGGCGACAGCGTCGAGACCTCCTTCACCGGCACCGCGGTGCGCTGGATCGGGCCGAAGAACAGCAACGGCGGGATCGCGCAGGTCTACCTGGACGGGACGCAGGTCGCCACCGTGGACACCTACGCGGCCACCGACAAGCAGTTCCAGCAGGTGCTGTACGCGGCTTCGGGCCTGACGGCCGGTCAGCACACCCTGAAGATCGTGGTGACCGGGCAGAAGAACGCCGCGTCGACCGCCACAACCGTGGTCGTCGACGCCGTGGACGTCCCCGACCCGAGCAAGCCCGTCCCGACGGGGACCCTAGAGGTGGACCACGTCACCGTCAAGGAGCCCGGTGACTACACCGTCGAGATCGGCTATGCCAACCCCGACGCGGGCAACCGCTACGCCTACCTGAGCGCGAACGGCGGCACGCCGGTCAGGATCGCCTTCCCGACCACCGGGGGCACCGGCACGGTGGCCACCGCCGTGGCCCGGATCCACCTGATGCCGGGCGCCGACGGCAACCGGCTCCGCCTCACCAACCCCGACGGCCCGGCGCCCGTCATCGACACCGTCGCCGTCCCCCAGCCCGCCTCCTGACCCGACTCCCTTCCCCACCCCGGCCGGGGGGCCGTGAACTCCCAGCCCCCCGGCCGGCCCACCGCCGGGCCTTCTCGCCATGCGTCGCGGCCCCGGTCAATGAGCCGCCAGGCGCGCGAGCCACGGATGTCCGGGGTGCACGCGCTCCAGCCATCCGCCGAGCGCGTCGCGCCGTGTCCGCCCCAGCAGCGGCAGGACCCCTTCGAAGTCCGCCTGGTCCTTGGGCCGTTGCGCCTTCGCCTTGAACAGCAGCACCAGTTCGGGAGCCATGTAGGGGATGCCGTCCGGGGTCCGCGCGACGACCGCGTCGTAGGGCAGCCGCACGCTCTCGTCCCGCCGGCAGATCCAGGTGCCTCCGTCGTGCGGCTCGCGGAAGACGTCGAACAGGAACCGGTCGCTCGCCAGGTCCCGCACCCAGGTCTGATGCATGGCCGCGAACGCGTCCTCCCGCCCTTCCGCCCAGACCCGGCCCGATCCCACCGGGTCGAACGCGTACTCCGGGAAGCGGGCCCGGATCTCCGCGAAGCCCGCCGCGGGCACCGCGATCTCCAGATCGCCGTGCGGCCGCGACTCCTCGCCCCGGAACAGGTCCAGCGCCCACCCCGCCGCGACGCACCAGGGCGCGCGCACCCCGTCCAGCCGCGCGGCGACCCGCTCGGGCCGCCACGCCTCCGCCCACCGGGCGTCGAGTTCGGCCGCATCGAGGACGGCGCCGCCCGGCGGCAGGGGTTCGGACTCGGCCATGCCCTGAACGTACTGCCTCCCGCGCGGGAGCGGACCAGGACGCACCACCGCGGCGTGGTCTCCACGCAGCTGACCGACGAGTCCCTGGCCGAACTCGCCGACGCCGCGCACACCCTGCGACAGGACGCCGACGGAGTCCATGCACTGGAGGGCGTCGTAGCCGCGGACCGACCCCGACAACCGTCGGCAGATCCCCGACGAGTTCAGGGAGAACGGCCTGATCGCCGCCAGCCCCGACGGCAAGTGTGGCCGCAACGCCGAAGCCGTCCCGAGATGCTGCGCGCGCAAAGCGACTTCGGCCAGCGCGCCCGTAGCCCCCGCGAGACGCTCAGCGAGGAGGGTTTCACCATCCACGGCATGACTCCGGAGCAAATGATGGCCGGGTACGGCGATCGATAGTCCTCTCAGGTCCTCACCCCGCGCAGGCCCGCTACGACAAGATCGCCCGCCAGCTACGAGGCAGGACTCCACCTCCACGGATCGATCACGTGGCTGAAGCACCTCACCTCAACCACATGATCCGAACCCCGAACCGCCCCTAACCGACCGCGCCGGCTGGAGCCTTGGCGTGCACGGCCACGCCCAGGCCCGTGAAGGTGGTCGTGACCGTCGCGCTACCGGGCGCCTTCTGAACGCCTCGGAGCACGGCCGCGGTCCCGGTGGCAGCGACATCGAGCGTGAGGGAACCCCCCGAGCCGGTCTCGGTCACCGTCACCGCCTGACGGCCGAGGATGGTTCGCGGGCCGACTTCGTGCTTCGTACCGCCGAAGTCCGCTGTGAGGTTGCCGACCGCATCCGACAGCGAGCACATCGTCTCGACGCCGAAGTGATCGAGCGTCGCCAGCGATCCCTTCACCCACCGGCCGACCCAGAACTGCGGTATGTCAATCCCCTCCGGCCGGCTCGAGGCCCACGTCCAGAAGGCGGCGTCGCCCTTCAGGTAATGCATGGAGCCGACCTGGATCACCTGAGCCTGGCCGCCACCGGCGGAGATCCGCCCGACACAGTCCCCGTCGCTCGCCACCGAGGACTCAGCGCGCACCGGACCGCCCTCATCGTCACGGACATCGACGGTGAGGGACACCGAGGTCTGCGCCTCCATCACGGCCCCCGCCCTGCGCCACACGTCTTCCGGGGACAGGTGCAGGGTGGGCCCGGTGGGCAACGACTGGGCCCCAGCACTCGTGGTGGTGGCGGCAGCGGTCGGCACGTGGATCGAGGCGGGATCCGGCGCGGAGGCTATGACCTGCGCGGACCTGGAGTCCTTCCCCTTCGTGGCGGGGGCCTTGGCCACGGTGCTGCCGGAGCAGCCGGCGACACCCAGCACCGCGGCCGAGGTCAGGAAGCACGCGAGGGTGGCGGTGAAGGTGGATCGGCGAGTCACAGAGGCACTTTTCCTCATGATGCGGCGGGCACGGGCACGCATATGACCACTGCCGGACCCCGAAGGTTGTGCCGCGACAGCACCAAGATCCGCTACCCCCTTGAGGGTTGCGTGCTCGTCCGGCGAACTGTCGGCCCGCCCAGGCGCGATGCCAGCCATACGCTCCCGGTCAATCGCCGTGCGTGCACGGTCAATGTACGCCCGCCCGGTCCGGGAAAGACTTGGCGCGCGCGGTACGGGGGCCGTCGGGCGGGAGTGGCCGCACGGTGCTCCCCGGCTCACCGCACTCATGCCAAGGACCAGGGAGACCAACCGTGTTGCTCCGTTCGAGAATCGCCGCCCTCTTCGGCGCGACCGCTCTGCTCGCCGTCCTGCCGGTCGCGCAGGCCCATGCGGCCGCCACGACGGCGGACGGCATTTCCATGTGCCCCTCGGGTTACGCGTGTTTCTGGGCGAACTCGAACTATGACAGCGGATCCAGCGCCCACATGGGCAAAGTGCAGGGCGACAACCCCGATTTCAGTGCGCTGTTCAGCAGCAACATCCTCTCGTGCGGCTACAACTGGGACGAGTGCATCTCGTCGATCGCGAACCACGGGACGCAGTGCACGGTCTACTTCTACAGCGACCACAACTACGGCAAGACGCACAGCTGGCACAGCCTGAGCAGGGGTGACGAGGTGTCCAGCTTCGCGTCGGGCTACAACGACCCCAACTTCAACGACTCCATCAGCTCCAACAAGTGGTGCAATTCTTGAGGGGAAAAGGGACGGTGCGGCCGAGACTCGTCGTCTTGGCCGCGCTGTCCGCGCTCTCCGCATGTGCCGCGCTGCCCGCTCTAGCCGGCTGCGCCGCGCCCCCGCCGGACGCCGCAGGCCCGACCCCGCTTCCGAAGCCGCCCCCCTGGACGGGAAAGCCGAGCCCGTCCGCCATTGATCTCGCCACGCATTCCGGGAGTTGGACGAGCACTCAGGAGATCCTCGACGAGGCCGCCAACCGGCTCGACCAGCGCTGCCTGCGCAAGCACGGATTCGCCTACCCGTCGATCAAGGCCTCGCCGCACACCGCACCGGAGGACGAAGCCGGGGTCGTCGACATGCCGAAGCGGAGGACTGAGGGCTACGGAATCTTCGACGGCGGATCCTCGAAGCAGCCGGTGGACGCCTTCTACGCGCGCCTCTCGCCGTCCGAGCAGAGCCGGTTCGACCGCGTGCTCTACGGTCCGGAGGACAAGAAGGTGAAGGCCGGGACGTACGGTCTCGGCGCCGTCAGGGTGCCGGCCGAAGGCTGTACGGCGAACAGCCGCCGTGCGCTTGCGGGCGATGTCGTGCTCTGGGCCCGGATGTACTACTACCCCGAGGACGTCGACAATCGTCTGAGCGACGAGGCCGCGTCCGACTCCGGCTACCTGGCGGCTCTGAGGACGTGGACGTCATGCATGGCGGCCCGCGGACTGCCCTACGCCTCCCCCGGGAATGCAGAGGACTCCCTCAGAACGGCGTACAAGGCGACCGGTCCGACCGAAAGCTTTCGGAAGCGGGAGGTCGCGGTCGCGGACGCGGACGGGGAGTGCGCGCTGCGGGCACATCTGACCGCAGCCGAACTGGCCGCCCGCCGGCGCCTCGCCCGCTCCTTGCCGCCGAAGGACGAGCGCACCCTGACCGACCTCGCGGCCTACCGCAACGCGACGGTCGCCCGCGCGCACGCGATCCTGTACCCCTGACCCCGCGGCATGCCAAGCCCATCCGGCTGGGCGTCGAAAATCGTGGCGAGGTCGGTGCCAAGCTTCCAGGTGCCGGCGTGCCGTATCCCCTCATCGACCAGGACAAGCGGGCCGCGGCTCACGGCCGCCGGCGGTTCCACGCCCGCGAAGGACACCTCGGCGCCCCGATCATGGATATGGAGAGGCCCTCGAGAGAGCCTGTCTCACCCCAAGTGCCGTAGGAAGCTGGGGCGATGCGGGCTCTCTGCGTCCTGGAAGGCGTCCCTGTGCGGCGGCAGAGCGCCGGTCCATCTCCTGGCGCAACGCCGTGAACTCGGCCAACGCCCCATCCTGATCCGGCATTTCTGGCTTCCCCGTACCTCTCTCGCCAGGGGTGGTCACCCGCAATTCGCCCGCCCATAGTCTTTCCCGGCGAGCCATCCGGCGGGCGCACACGGGTGAAATCAGGTCGCGCTGAGGTGTGCCGCCTGCTCGTCGGAGGTCCCCTTGTCCAGGGGCTGCCGAACGATTGGGCCCGTTCAAGCAGTTGCGCATGAGATTCCGTGCGGCAGATGCTCCGATCATGCCTGGCGGCCACATCGGCTCACAGGACCTGGGCATCATGCCGCGCGCGCAGCGAGCCGGCGATGTGCTGCTGACGCGGCTTGTCTTCGGTAGGCCCAACGACTGGGCCAACACCATGACCGACTGCATTCCGGCCGACGAAATGCTTGGGCACTACTGAAGGGTCTGCCGGCACCGGACCACGCGGCCTGACTCGCGGTGCACCAACGTTCCAGGGGCGACAGAGGAGCGAGAACCTGCTGGTCTCGCAGAGGATCTCGCAGCCGGGCCGGACGTCATTGAGGTGGTCGCACCAGACCGGTGGTGTAGGCCAGGACGACGAGTTGCGCGCGGTCGCGCGCTGCCGTCTTGGTCAGGGCGCGCTGGACGTGGGTGCGTACCGTCAGCGGGCTGAGCGTGAGCCGGGTGGCGATCTCGTCGTTGGACAGTCCTTCGGCGACCAGGGCGACGACTTCCCTCTCGCGGGGGGTGAGTTCGTCGAGGGCCCCCTCGGCGGGAGGGGCCGCGGGACTGGTGACGAGGAAGGCCCCGATCAAGTGGCGGGTCGCCGTGGGTGACAGCAGGGCTTCTCCCGCGGCCACGGTGCGCACGGCGTCGAGGAGGGTGTCGGGGCCGGCGTCCTTGCCCAGGAAGCCGGATGCCCCTGCCCGCAGCGCCCGGGCGACGTACTCGTCGGTCTCGAAGGTCGTGAGGATCAGGACGCGGGTGCCGGCGAGAGCGGGATCGGAGCAGACGGCTTCGGTGGCGGCGAGGCCGTCGGTGCCGGGCATGCGGATGTCCATGAGGAGGACGTCGGGCCGGTGAGCCCGGGCCTGGTCGACGGCTTGCGCTCCGTCGGCTGCCTCTGCGACGACGGTGAGGTCGTCGGTGGAGTCGATGAGCATGCGGAAGGTGGCACGCAGCAGGGTCTGGTCGTCGGCGAGGAGGACGGTCGTGGTCACGCTTGCGGCTCCGGGGTTTCGGTGCTGGGGGGCAGGTCGCCGGGCAGGAGGGGCAGGTCCGCTGTCACGGTGAAGCCGCCGTCGGGGCTGTGGCCGGCGGCGACGTGGCCGCCGACCATCTGGGCACGTTCGGCCATGCCCAGGAGACCGAACCCGGAGGGCTCCTGGCCCACGCTGCGCCGGGCGCGGGCTTTCTTGCTGGTGGGGCCGTTGTTGGTGACGGACACGGTCAGGTGGTCGGTGGCGTAGGCGACGTCGACGTAGGCGGTGTCGGTGTCGGTGTGCTTGGCGACGTTGGTCAGCGCTTCCTGGACGATGCGGTACGCGGTCAGGGCGACGCCGGCGGATACCGGTGGCGACGTGCCGGTCGTGGACAGTTCGACGGTGAGTCCGGTGCTGGCGAACGACCGCGCGAGGGCGGGCAGGTCGGCGAGGCCGGGTGCGGGAAGCAGGGGCGAGTCGTCGTCGGAGGCGTCGCGCAGCACGCCCACGGTGGCCTTCAGTTCCCGCAGCGCGGAGGCAGTGGTGCCGGCGAGTTCGTCGAGGATGCTCCCGACGCGCGGGTCGGGATGGGTTCGGGCCAGGTAGGCGGCGGTGCCGGCTTGGGCGTTGGCGAGGGCGAGGTGGTGGGCGACGACGTCGTGGAGGTCGCGGGCGATGCGGATGCGTTCCTCGGCAACACGGTGCCGGGCCTCCTCCTCGCGGGTCCTTTCGGCGAACACGGCGCGGGCCTCCATCGCGTCGACGTAGGCGCGGCGTAGTTGGACGGCTCCGCCCAGGACGGGCATGAGCAGCAGCCAGGCGATGGGGTTGATCGTCTTCAGGACCAGCGGCTCGGACCTCGGGCTGGCCACGAGGGTGGCCGCGACCAGGACAGCGGCGGTTGAAACGGCCCAGCGGAAGGAGGTGCGGCGGTCGTGGTCCACCGCCATCCAGTACAGGGCGAGCATGAGGGGGCCGAGCGTCAGCGGGGTCAGGAGGAAGCCCAGGAAGGTGGCGGCGACGGCGAAGAGGGCGGTGACCACGACGGTGGCCGCGGGGTGCCGGCGGCGCATCAACAGGGTCAGGCATCCGGCCACGGACAAAGCCAGGCCTTGGGCCCAGGCGGTGCCGACGCTGGTGTGGGTGTTGGTGAAGCCACTGCCGCCCGCGGTGCACACGAAGACGGCCGTGATGACGGTGACGTCCGCGAGGCGGGGCCTGCGGCGCGAGAACTGCCGCCACCGCAGGGACAGCGGCTTGCGGGTCATCACGGCTCCTGTGTTCGGTGGGGTCATCGTTACGCCGGGGCGGGCGGGTGGCAGGGCGGCCCGCCCGTGTCCGGCGACATGGGCGGGCCGTGTTTCCCCGGTCGGCGCAGTGTCAGACCGCGGCAGCGGCGTGATCGCGTTCTGCCTCTGCTCCCGGGCCTGCCGGCAGTGGCTCGAGGTGCTCCGCCAGGGACTCGCCCTCGACATCGACCCTAGGCAGGATTCTGGCCACAGGTCGAGGCAGCCACCACGCCCACCTGCCCAGCAGGGACAGAACCGCGGGCACGAAGGCCATGCGCACCACGATCGCGTCGAACAGGACGGCCACCGACAGGCCCACCCCCGCGGTCTTGATCATCGGCTCTCCGGCGGTGGCGAAGCTGGCGAAGACCGACACCATGATCAGCGCGGCGGCGACCACGACCCTGCTGCTGGCCCTGAAGCCGCTGACCAGGGCCTTCTTCGGTGTCTCGCCGTGGACGTAGGCCTCCCGGATCCGGGAGACGAGGAAGACCTCGTAGTCCATCCCCAGGCCGAAGACGATGCCCACCAGGAAGATCGGCATCATGCTCATGATGGGGCCCGTCTGCTGGAGACCGATCAGGCTCGCGCCCCAGCCCCACTGGAAGACCGCCACGATGACGCCGAGCGAGGCCAGCACCGACAGCAGGAAGCCTGCTGCGGCCTTGAGCGGGACCAGCACCGAGCGGAAGACGACGGCCAGCAGGGCCACCGCCAGTCCGACGATGAGGACGATGTAGGGAAGCAGGGCGTCCTGGATCTTCTGGGCCACGTCGATGTTCAGCGCGGTGGTGCCGCTGACCTCGAAGGTGGCGCCGGTGCCGGCCTCGGTGGCGGCGCGGTCGTCCCGGATGGCGTGCACCAGGTCGACGGTCTTCTGCGCGGTCGGGCTGGTGGACGGGACGACCTGCAGGACCGCGGTGTTCCCGGAGGGATTCCAGCGTGCCGGGGAGACCGAGACCACGCCGGGGGTGTGCGCCAGGCGGTCGCCGATCCCGGTCACCGCGGCCTTTGCGTTCGCGGCGTGCTCGGCGTCCACGACCACGGTCAGCGGCCCGTTGAAGCCGGGGCCGAAGCCTTTCGCGAGGTCGTCGTAGGCGCGGCGCTCGGTGGAGGAGGTGGGCTTGGACTCCGCGCCGGGCATGCCCAGGTGGATGTCGAGGATCGGTACGGCCAGCGCGGACAGGCCGATCACCGACAGCAGCAGTACGGGCAGCGGACGCCTGGTGACGAACCCGGCCCAGCGGCTGCCGGCGTTGACCCGCTTGGGCGCCCCGATCCCGCGCACGGTTGCCTGGGCCACGGCCTGGTCGGTGACATCCCGCCGCAGGCGGCGGCGCTCACGCCCCCTCGCCGCGTCGGGGCTTGCACCGCGCTTGGCCTTGCGGGCGACGCGTCGCAGCCGGCGCGGCAGTACGGCGTTGGGCCAGAACCCCAGCAGGGCCGGGACCAGGGTCAGGGCCACGACCACGCTGACGGCCACCGCGCCGGCGGCGGCGAAGCCCATCGTGGTCAGGGCCGGGATCCCGACGACGAACAGGCCGGCCAGCGCGATGATCACCGTGAGGCCGGCGAAGACGACCGCCGAACCGGCGGTTCCCACCGCCGCACCAGCGGCCTCCTGGGCCGTACGGCCCTTCCCGCGCTCCTCCCGGTAGCGGGAGACGATGAACAAGGCGTAGTCGATGCCGACGGCCAGGCCGAGCATCGAGGCCAGCGCGCTCGTCGAGGAGGAAAGCCCCAGGGCACTGCCAAGCGCGGTGATGGCCAGCAATGAGGCTCCCACGCCGATGATCGCCGACAGCAGCGGCAGCCCCGCCGCGGCCATCGACCCGAACGTCACCAGCAGGACGACGGCGGCCACCAGGACGCCCACCACCTCACCCGGACCGCCGGCCTTGACGGAGTCGCTCAGCGCGTCACCGCCGACCTCGACGGTCATCCCGGAAGCGCGGGCCTGATCGATCGCGGCCTGAACGGGTTCCCTGTCGGCCGCACCGAGGCTGCTCGCGGCCTTGGTGAAGGTGACCGTGGTGTACGCGGTGGTGCCGTCCCTGCTCACCGCACCCGAGGTGAACGGGTCCGAGGCCGAGGCGACCGCGGCATCGGCCGCAGAGGCACGGACCGTCTTCTCGATCACCGCATGGCTTCTCGCGTCGGTGACCTTCTGACTGCCGGGCGCGACGAAGACGATCCGGGCGGTGGCGCCGTTGGCAGTCGTATGCGGGAACCGCTGATCCATCAGGTCGTACGCCCGCTGCGATTCGATGCCCGGCATGGTCGTGGGCTTGTCCAGCGCGCTGTGCGCGGTACTCGCGACACCGCCCAGGGCGACCAGCACCACAGCCCACACGAGAACGACCCGCCAGCGGGCGCGGAACGCACCCCTGCCCAACCGATAAAGGAAAGTAGCCACCGCAGATGTGCCTTCCGCTTCCGCTCCAACAGACCGGACAACCATCACCCGGCCGAGCCGTCCGGCGCGTCGTGCAGGCGCTGTCACCTGGGGCTACAGCAATTTCAGTACGTTCCCGGCGCCGTACTCGACCGGCCGTAGCCGTGTACCGATGACCACCCCGGCCAGCAGGCGCTGCTCGCACCACCACCACCCGCCCGCACACCCGCCGGGGCGGGCACCTAGGACAGCGGGCGCGGACCGCCGGGGGGACGGGGGGATCGCGACGCCGCCACGGCCCCGCCAGGCGGCGCCGTCCGGTGGGTGGCCGTTCGGCGGCCGTTCAGTCGCCGTAGGCGCGTACCGCGACGACGCGGGCGTGGCCCGCGCCGTGGACGGCGTCCACGGCGATCCGCAGGGCCCGGGTGCGGACCGGGGTCTCGAAGCGGTGGACGCGGTGGCGGCGGCGGTTGGCGCGGACGGATGCCACGGTGTGCCAGACCCCCTGCTCGTCACGGGCCTGGAGGCGGTAGTCGCTCACCAGTTCATGCATGACCTCGAACGGGGTGCGGTGCCGGTGGAGGTTATTCGGGTACTCGTCCACGTCGTCGTCCAGGACAAGGTGGACGGTGCGTACGTCCTGCTCGGCATCCCACTCCAGTCGGAGCCACTCGCGGGTGGCGGCGGACAAGGAGCGGCGGCGCAGGTCGCGGGCGGACCACTCCGGCAGGGGCTGGCTACCGTCTACCAACTGCCGCCCTACGCACCCGACCTCAACCCCGTCCAGGGCATCTGGTCGGGGCCTGAGCCGGCGTGGTGGACGCGGCACGCGCGTGTCGGTGGGCGCCGCGACGCTCGCGCCGGACGCGGTCCTCGCCGCCGCCGGTGGAGTGTGGGCGCTCGCGGGCCGCGGCGGCCCGCAAGACGGGACGGCACGGGCTCGATGTCGTCATGGCTGATCGTCCTCCTCGAACCGGCACGGCAGTGACGGTGGGAGTCGCGCTCCCCGATGCCGGTCATGATGACGAAGGGAAAGCGCGGCCGCCGGCCCTGCCCTCATGCACGGCTCCCCTCGCCGCCGCGCGCCAGCACGCTGACCTGCGGGTCGATCCCCGCACTCCGGAATGCCGGGCCGGCCCTCCTCCTGCACGTTCAGCAGGTCGTTGGGCAGGTCGGTGTCGCTTTTGTCTAAGTCGTCGACACACGGCACGCGGGGCCTCGCGGCAGCAACCGGGGTCCTTGGAAAACGTCACCGTAGTCACCTCACTGACGTCGGCCCACGGCCCCGAGCGGCCTCCCCTGGGGACGCGTGACCGCCAGGGTGGGAATGACCTGACGCGAATGCCGTCACCGCCGGGGAGATCCGCTGAGCGTCGGCGATCGGGTCCCGCCGGCGGAGCCGGCACCTGGCGGGTCGGCGGTGCGGGCCTCTTGTGAGGCCATATGCCGATACCGTGCGGTGTCTACGGCGTCACATAGCGGGCGCCAAAATCTGGAGGCACCACCCCATGCTGATTGCTCAGCGTCCCTCGCTGACCGAAGAGGTCGTCGACGAGTTCCGCTCCCGGTTCGTGATCGAGCCGCTGGAGCCGGGCTTCGGCTACACCCTCGGCAACTCGCTGCGTCGTACGCTCCTCTCCTCGATCCCGGGTGCGGCTGTCACCTCGATCCGGGTCGACGGGGTCCTGCACGAGTTCACCACCGTGCCGGGCGTCAAGGAGGACGTCACCGACCTCATCCTCAACATCAAGCAGCTGGTCGTCTCCTCGGAGCACGACGAGCCGGTCGTGATGTACCTGCGCAAGCAGGGCCCGGGTGTGGTCACCGCCGCCGACATCGCGCCGCCGGCCGGTGTCGAGGTGCACAACCCCGATCTGGTTCTGGCCACCCTGAACGCCAAGGGCAAGCTGGAGATGGAGCTGACCGTCGAGCGCGGTCGCGGCTACGTCTCCGCGGCGCAGAACAAGCAGCAGGGCCAGGAGATCGGCCGGATCCCGGTCGACTCCATCTACAGCCCGGTACTCAAGGTCACCTACAAGGTCGAGGCGACCCGTGTCGAGCAGCGCACCGACTTCGACAAGCTGATCGTCGACGTCGAGACCAAGCAGGCCATGCGGCCGCGTGACGCCATGGCGTCGGCCGGCAAGACCCTGGTCGAGCTGTTCGGCCTGGCCCGCGAGCTGAACGTCGACGCCGAGGGCATCGACATGGGCCCGTCCCCCACGGACACCGCCCTCGCCGCCGATCTGGCGCTGCCGATCGAGGAGCTCGACCTCACCGTCCGCTCCTACAACTGCCTCAAGCGCGAGGGCGTCCATACGGTCGGTGAACTTGTCGCCCGCTCCGAGGCCGACCTGCTCGACATCCGCAACTTCGGTACGAAGTCGATCGACGAGGTCAAGGCGAAGCTGACCGACATGGGCATGGGCCTCAAGGACAGCCCACCCGGATTCGACCCGATCGCCGCCGCCAACGCCGGGATCGACGAGGCCGAACAGTACTGAACCCTGCGCCGGGTCGGGCGGAGCCGGTAGACCCGCGCCCAACGCCCGACCCCCGCTTGGTCAACTGCCACGTCGCCCGGGCGCCGGCGGCCGGCGGCCGCTGCGCGCCGGGCCTCCTCCGGTGTCGTCCCGGCGGCGGGGACGGGGATCCTGAACATGCACAGGCTGGGACTGTAGGTGGAAACCTGGGGAATGTCGGTACATCGGTTATCGGCGATAACGATCCCAGTTCGATCGCTGCGCGCAGCGCTTCTCAAGCGAAGCAGATGATGTTGACTGTCTGGCATGTCAGATCCGAGCGCCCCCATATCGCAGCCGGCACCACCTCAGCCGCAGGTCACGACCACGAAAACGCGGTCCGGCTATGGACTGTTGGCAACCTCGATCCTCTTCGCGGGGATCGGTGGGGGCCTACTGGCATGGCACCCGTGGGATAAGGACACAGCCAAGGATCCGGTCAAGAACCCTCAGCACATTGCGATCCAGAAAATCGGCGAAGAGGACGATCCCACCAAACCGGACGCGGAACCACGCCCGGTCTACTGCATGACGAACGAGACCGGCGCTCTTTACTGCATGCTGATGCCCAATCAATACACCAGCATCCAGGAAGAATCACACTGAGCGCGCCCCAGGACAGGCCGGTGACCTTCCTCGCCGCGGTGGGGACTCCCGCTTCGTCAGCTGCCACTTCGCCTTCGTGACCTGACGCACGACTTGGGGAGTCGTTTCGCGGCGGGCTTCATGATCAATTTCCTTCGCTACTTTTCGGGTTGTCGGACGCACCGGTCATCTTGCCCGCATGTCTGACGAACGTTTGATTCTGCCGGATGCCAAGAACGATATCGACGGTGAAAGGCGAGGGACCGCCGCTGTTCGCGGCAAGCAGCGGTGTCCACTGGGACGGAGTCCGGGTGTGGGGGCTGCCCGACGAAGAGCCTTTGGTGGAGATGGACGCCGGCGCCGTCTGGGGGCTGGCCACCGCAAGCGTCGACGGCCGCTCGCTGGTCGTCGACGGCCGCTCGCTGGTCGTCGGGGGCGGGGATGAAGGGGTGGAGGTGTGGGATGCGGCAATTGGCGAGCAGGTCGCGTCGTTCTCTGTCGATGACGAGGAGACGGCGTATGCCGTCGCGTTCTCCCAGCTCGACGGCCGTCCGGTGGTCGTGGCGGGTAATGACTCCGGAAGGGTGTACGTATTCGACCTGTCCGCGGATGAGGACGGCGATCCGGTCCACGAACCGTCTGCCGGTCATGAGGGCCGCATCAACGCCTTGGACGTCGCCATGGTCGGCGGCCGTTCGGTCGCGGTGACCGGTGGCGAGGACGGAACCGCGCGAATCTGGGATCTTGCCGGCGGTCGACAGGTCGGGCCGCCGCTGACCGGCCACAGTGGGAGCGTTGACGCTGTGGTGGTGACCACGATGCAGGATCGCGCGGTCGCTTTGACGACGGGTCGGGATGGCGTCGTACGCGTCTGGGACCTGACCCTCTGAAACGGCGCCGGACGACCTGACGAGCGGACGAGCGGACGGACTGGCCAACGCCGTGAGCGCCGGCGTCTCAAGGACGCACGATCACCTTGAGGTTGGTGCGGGAGTCCATCAGCCGGTAGGCGTCTGCAACGTCGTCGAGGGCGACCTCCGCGTCGAACACCCGGCCCGGGTCGATCCGGCCGGCGAGGACGTCGTCGACGGCGGGTTCCAGATAGGCCCGTACGGGTGCCGGGCCGCCGGCCAGCTGGGCGTTCTTGCCGAACAGCGATCCGAAGCCGACCGGCGCCTCCTCGTACTGGGGCACTCCCACGCGGGAGATGATCCCGCCGGGGCGCACGATGCCGTACGCCTGCTCGTAGGCGGGCATCAGCCCGACGGCCTCCAGCACCACGTGCGAGCCCTCGCCGCCGGTCAGTTCGAGCACCTTGGCGATGCCCTCCTCGCCCCGTTCCGGGACGACGTCGGTGGCGCCCCACTCGCGTCCCAGGTCGGTGCGCGAGGTGTGGCGGCCCATCAGCAGGATCCGCTCGGCGCCCATGCGCCGGGCGGCCAGGACCGCGGACAGGCCCACGGCGCCGTCGCCGATCACCGTCACCGTCTTCCCCGGCCCGACGCGCCCCATGTGGGCGGCGTGGTAGCCGGTGAGGTAGACGTCGCTGAGCGCCAGCAGGGACGGCAGCAGCGCGGTGTCCACGTCACCGGGCAACTTGACCAGGGTGCCGTCGGCCTGGGGGACGCGGACCGCCTCGGCCTGCGCGCCGCCGACGCCGCCGATCCCGTACCAGCCGCCGTGCGGGCAGGCGGTCTGGAAGCCGTCGCGGCAGATCGGGCAGGTGTTGTCGGAGTAGGCGAACGGGGAGACGACGAAGTCGCCGCGCCGCAGCCCGGTGACCTCCGGGCCGGTCTCCTCGACGACGCCGAGGAACTCGTGTCCCTTCGGCACACCCTCGTCCGTCTTCTCCATGGAGTGGTAGGGGTGCAGGTCGGAGCCGCACACGCACGCCAGGGTGATCCGGACGATCGCGTCGGTGGGCTCGACGATCCGCGGGTCGGGCGCGGTCTCCAGCCGCACGTCGCCGGGACCGTACATGAAGGTGGCTCGCATGGGAGGACGCGCCTTTCGCAGTGCTGGGGGTCGGTGCACCATCGAGCCTGCGCCCTCGCGTCCGGGGCTGCCAGGCCGGGACCTGCCGGGGAGCGGCCAGCGGGGGTGTGACAGGGCCTCCCTGCGACACCGCGGAACCCGGCACCCCCGACCACGACGCCATGCTGCTGCTCGACCTCACCGCCCCGCGCACCGCGGCGAACCCGTCCGAGCAGTCGCGGTCGGAGTAGAGCGGTGGTGGTCACCGGCTCCTGGGGCGGGTGAGCCGGTCCACGGCGCGGGTC
Source organism: Streptomyces sp. NPDC020917 (assembly GCF_044333795.1). Classification (NCBI taxonomy): domain Bacteria; kingdom Bacillati; phylum Actinomycetota; class Actinomycetes; order Kitasatosporales; family Streptomycetaceae; genus Streptomyces; species Streptomyces sp. NPDC020917. The sequence continues at coordinate 271,735 of NZ_JBIRRR010000005.1, forward strand.
GCGTCCCGCGCGGCCCGTTCGGCGCGGGCCAGTTCGTCTGCCGCCGTGCGACGTTGATCCTCGGCCTTCCCCACTTCCTCGTCGCTCCGGGCGAGTTGGTCGCGGGCGTGCCGCAACCGCTCCTCGGCCGCGTCGACTTGGGCCTGGCCGCGGTCGCGACGGGTGCGGGCGCGGTCGGCTGCGGTCCCGGCCGACGCCAGCTTCCTGCGTCGCGCGCGCACCTCCTGCTCGGCGGCCTTGGCGTCGTGGCGGGCGCGGGAGAGCTGTTCCTCCTTGGCGCGGCGCCGCTCGGCCAGGTCGTCCCGCTGCGTGGGCGCGGCCTTGGCGGACGGCGTCCGTGCGACCCTGGCCTTGGGCGGGGCTGTGGCCTTGGGCGGGGCCGTGGTCGTGGCCGTGGTGCCGGCCGGGGTCCGGGAGCCCTTCGCAGGGCCGGCGGCGGCCGGCGGCCCGGCGGCCCCGGGGAGGGTGGCGGGCGGGGTGAGGGCGCTCTGCAGGCGGCCCGCGGCCCAGCGCTCCGCCGCGTCCGGGTCGGCGAGCACTGCGCGCAGGGTGGTCTCCAGCTCGCGCTGTGCCGCGTCGGAGAGCCGGTGCCCGGCCTCGGCGGCGAGCCGCGCGCCCTGCGCGGACATGGCCGTGATCACACGCCACTGCTGGGCGGACAGCTCCCTGAGCTGCGCCCGGTCAAGGGTCCGGTGGGCCTCGCGCAGCGCCTCCCCCAGGTCCAGGAACTGCCGGGTCTCGTCGGGGCGGGCCAGGGCCAGCAGGTTCGCGGCCCAGGCGCTGAGGGTGGGGCGGCGTGCGCCGCTGATCCGGCGGGCGTCCTCGGTCCTCCCGGCCTCCTTGGCGGCTTCCGCCAGTTCCGCGCGCCGCGCCACGAACCCGGACGGCGGGGTGGTGTGGAGATCGTCGAGCATCGCCTCCACGTCTGCGGCGCCGTCATCGGCCTCCGCGGTCCCGCGGCCACGGCTCCCTCTCCCCCGCCCGCTGCCGCTGCCCGCGCCCCTGTCACCGCGCGGCACGGCTGCCTTCGGGGACAGCGCGGCGGGCGCGGGTCGTGCGCGGGCGGCGGGCGGTCGTCGGACGCATGCCCTCCAGACTCCCCCGGCCCGCGCCGGCCCGCACCAGGGACCGCGCCACCGGGTTCGCCGTGCCGCCGGGGTCGCCGCACCGGGTTCACCTCGCCCTGGGGGTCGCCGCACCGGGTGCGGAGCACACCACCGGCGACAGTCCGAACCGCTGGGCGCCGGGAGGTGTACCGAGGCCACGGAGAGGTGACGGGCGGTGGGCCCGGCGCCACCGGGACCCCCGCCGCCTCCCCCGCCCGGCGGCGCCGCCGCGCCCGACACGCGGGGGCCGTGCCCCGGATGCCGCGGCGGGTTCGACGGGGGCGGATCCGCCGCGGAGGCTGGTGCTCATGGTCCGAGGCGAGCCCGGACACGTGGCAGCCGCGAGGGAGAGTGACGTGATCGAGCCAGCACTCGCAGAGGACGACGGCCGGGCGCCGCGGCCGGCGGACCTGCGGCGGATCGGCATCGACCCGGACTTCTGGTACCCGGTCGTGCCGTCCGCGAGTGTCCCGCGGAACAAGGTGGTGGCCGCGTCGTTCGCGGGCCGGCGGATGGCCGTGTTCCGCACCGCCACCGGTACCGTCGCCGCGCTGGAGGACCGCTGCGCGCACCGCCAGGTGCCGCTGAGCATGGGCGTCGTGGAGGGCGAGACGCTGCGCTGCTGCTACCACGCCTGGGCCTACCGCGGGAACGGCCACATCTCGCAGATCCCCTATCTGACCAGGGAGACGTCCCGCCCGCCGCGCGGGGTGCGCGCGTATCCGACGCGGGAGGCCGCCGGCCTGGTGTTCGTCTTCCCGGGTGATCCGGCGAAGGCCGCGGCGACCCCGCTGCCGGACTTCCCGCGGGTGCGGGCCGGCACGCACCGGGTCATGCGCTACTCCCGCACGGTGCGGTGCCACTACTCCTTCATGCACGAGAACCTCCTCGACATGAACCACCAGTTCCTGCACCGCGGGGTGCTCGGCAAGATCCGCCCGGATCTGCTGGGCTACGACAGCGGGCCGGGCTTCGTGGAGGCCCGGTACCGGTTCACGCCGGGCGGCGGCCGCAAGGACCGGGGTGCCGGGCTGCTGTCGGCCGAGGGCTTCGGCGGGAGCGGTTCCCCCGACGTGCTGACGATCCGCACCGGCTACCCGTACCAGACGCTGGAGCTGGTCCCGGACGGCGAGACGGAGGCGGCGTTCTCGCTGTGGGTGGCGTACGTCCCGGTGGACGCGGCCCAGCGGACGTGTCACGTGCAGGGGATGCTGATGATCCGCAAGCCGCGTTTCGCGGCGGCCCTGACCCTGGCCTGGCCGTTCATCCGGCGCTTCACCGAGCGGGTCTTCGCCGAGGACCGGATGGCGGTCGAGGCGGAGCAGCGGGCCTGGGACGAGCAGGGTGAGGACCGGAACCACGAGATCTTCCCGCTGATCCTGGACCTGCGCGAGATGCTGCGGTCCAGCGGGGTGCCGCTCGACCCGGCCGCGGCGGTGTGCGCGGACGCCGGTTCGTGCGGTGTGGCCATGCCGTCCTGACCGGGCGAACGACCGGCGGACCCGGGTCTGGGGCGGGCGGACACGGGGGGCGGGTCCGCAGGCCCTGCGCTCGTCGGGTCCGCCGGTCTCTCAGAAAGGCGTGCGGGCGCCGCGAAGTGTCACACCGCCGGGCCCGCCCGCTCCGCCGGTCCGCCGCAGCGGGTGGCTCGCCTCGGTGTCACCAGGGCAGCGGGCCCTCGGCATCGGCGTAGCTGCCCGTCGGTCCGTCCGGTCCGACCTGCGCCATGCGGACGATGACCTCGGCGCCCTGCTCGACGGTCTGGACGCCGGTGTTCCCGTTGAGGTCGGTCTTGGTGAAGCCGGGCTCGACCGCGTTGATCCGCATCCCGGGGAACGCCTTGGCGAACTGCACGGTGATCATGTTGACCGCGACCTTGGACGCCGGGTAGGCCACGCCGGGGTAGGCGTGCCGGGGGTTGCCCGGGGTGCTGGCCTCGGTGAGGGAGGCCAGGCCGCTGCTGACGTTCACCACCACGGGGGCGGCGGACCGCTGCAGCAGCGGCAGGAAGGCGTGGGTGACGCGCACGGTGCCGAAGACGTTCGTCTCGAAGGTGCCGCGCATCAGGTCGGCGGTCACGTCGGCGGCGCCGATCACGGCGTTGCCCTCGCCCCGCTCCTCGACGCCGGCGTTGTTGACCAGGACGTCCAGCCCCCCGCCGGCCTCGACGGTCCGCACCGCGGCCGCCACGGAGGCGTCGTCGGTGACGTCGAGCTGGACGAACCGCGCGCCGAGGCGCTCGGCGGCCTCCCGGCCGCGCCCGGTATCGCGGCTCCCTATATATACGGTGTGCCCGGCCTCCACGAGACGGCGGGCGGTCTCGTAGCCGAGGCCCTTGTTCGCTCCGGTGATCAGTGTTGCTGTCATACCTTCCACCGTGCCGCCGGGTGGTGCGGTCAGCCAGCCGTCCCGTCTTCCTGGGACTGGCAGTACCAGGACGCGCGGCCGCGCCGCGGTGCACAGTGGTGGCATGGCCACCACGGAGTTCGGGCGCACGGTGCGGCGCTGGCGCGATCGGGTCTCGCCCGACGCGGCGGGGCTGCCGGCCGGCGGGCACCGCAGGGCGCCGGGGCTGCGCCGCGAGGAGCTGGCGCTGCTGGCCGGGATCTCCGTCGACTACGTGACCCGGCTCGAACAAGGGCGGGCGGCCAACCCGTCGGAGCAGGTGGTGGAGGCGCTGGGCCGGGCGCTGCGGGTGACCGCCGCGGAGCGCGAGCACCTCTTCCACGCCGCCGGCCTCGTCCCGCCGGGCCAGGGCACGGTGCCCGCCTTCATCACGCCCAGCGTCCAGCGGATGCTGGACCGGCTGACCGGCACCCCGGTCGCCGTGTCCGACGCCACCTGGACGCTGCTGCTGGCGAATCCGCAGTACACGGCGCTGATGGGCGACTACCAGGGCAGTGAGCGCAACGCGGTGTGGCGCAACTTCCTCGGCTCGGGCAGCCGGGTCGTGCACACTCCGGAGTCGCAGCGTGACCTGGAGATCACCCAGGTCTCGGATCTGCGGGCGACCGCCGGCCGGTATCCGGCGGACCAGCGGCTGCGCCGGCTGGTCGCGGAGCTGCGCGCCGGCAGCGAGCGGTTCGCCGAACTGTGGGACTCCGGCGAGGTCGGCGGGCACCAGGCGTCGCGCAAGACGATCGACCATCCGCAGGTGGGGCCGCTGACCCTGGACTGCGACGTGCTCAGCGTCGCGGGCAGCGACCTGCGGATCATGATCTACACGGCCGAGCCCGGGTCCCGGGACGCCGAGCGCCTCGCGCTGATCGCCGTGCTCGGCACCCAGTCGCTGGTGGGCTGAGCCCCCGCGGGGACCGGCGGCGCCGGTCCCCGCCCGCGCTGCCGGGCCGCCGCGGGTGCTGCCGTGCCGCCGCACTGCCGGGCCCCCTTCCCGCATCGCTGCTTTCCGTTCCCGCACCGATGCTTTCCGCTATTCCTGGCGGGCGCCGGACACCCAATTCCGCTCACCCACCGTGTTTTCCCCCTGCATTTTCCGTGAGGGCGGAGGGGGTCCCGTGTGATCCCGTCTACGTAACCTGGCTCACATACGAATCGGATTAGTAAAGGCCCTGGCGCGCGCCCCGCTCAAACCAGCGGGTTCCGGCCCTCCGTAACTCCTCTTCCGGCCCCATCTACGAATTGCTCCGTAGACGAGGGCTTTGACCCGTGAATTCGGAACCCCTAACAATTCACGAGTCCCCAACGGAAGAGGAAAAGCGTTATGCAGCTCCCCGCGATCCCGAAGAAGCTCCCCACCCTCGCCACGTTCCAGCGCATGACCCGGAAGCAGAAGATCACCACGGCCGGCGCTGCCGCCGGTGCGGCGGTCGTCCTGGCGGTCACCGGTCTGCAGGCGACGGCCGGAGCCGGAGCGGCGACCGCGGCGGACGCACCCACTGGGTTCAGCGTCACCGCCGGGCAGAAGCTGAAGGAGCCGGTCTCCCTGACCGGCGCCAAGACCGACCTCGCCACGCAGAAGACCGTCACGAGCGCTCCGCCGAAGAAGGACCTGGCCGCGAAGCCGGTCGCCGAGGCCGCGCCGGCCCCGAAGAAGGCCGCGCCCGCGCAGAGCAAGCCGGCCGCCGCCCCGGTGAAGGCCAAGCCGGCCGCCGCGCCGAAGCAGTCGCCCAAGAAGTACACGAACAACCTCGACGGCTGGATCCGCGAGTCCCTGGACATCATGCACGCCAAGCACATCCCGGGTACCTACGAGGGAATCCACCGCAACATCATCCGCGAGTCCAGCGGCAACCCGCGCGCGATCAACCTGTGGGACATCAACGCCCGCAACGGCATTCCCTCCAAGGGCCTGCTGCAGGTGATCAACCCGACGTTCAACCGCTTCCACGTGGCCGGTACGTCGTGGAACATCTACGACCCGGTCGCCAACATCACCGCCGCGTGCAACTACGCGGCCGACCGGTACGGCTCGATGGACAACGTGAACTCCGCGTACTGAGCCCGATCCGGCGCAGCCCGGCAGCGGTGGGCCCGCCCTCTCTTCCACGAGAGGGCGGGCCCACCGCCTTTTTCACGTGCGCGCGGACGCTGACGGTCAGAGCATGACCACGGAGCGCAGCACCTCGCCGTCCTGCATCCGCCGGAACGCGGCCTCGATGTCGTCGAGCGCGATCGTCTCGGAGACGAACGCCTCCAGGTCGAGCCGGCCCTGCAGGTACAGGTCGATGAGCATCGGGAAGTCCCGGCTGGGCAGGCAGTCCCCGTACCAGGAGGACTTCAGCGCGCCGCCGCGGCCGAAGACGTCGAGCAGGGGCAGTTCCAGGGTCATCTCCGGGGTGGGCACGCCGACCAGGACGACGGTCCCGGCGAGGTCGCGGGCGTAGAACGCCTGCCGGTAGGTCTCCGGGCGGCCGACCGCCTCGATGACCACGTCGGCGCCGAAGCCGCCGGTCAGCTCGCGGATCGCCTCGACGGGGTCGGTCTCCCGCGCGTTCACGACGTGGGTGGCGCCCAGGCCGGTCGCCCACTGGAGCTTCCGCGGGTCGACGTCGACGGCGATGATCCGCGCCGCGCCGGCCAGCCGGGCGCCGGCCACCGCGCCGTTCCCCACTCCCCCGCAGCCGATGACCGCCACGCAGTCGCCGCGGGTGACGTTGCCGGTGTTGATCGCGGCGCCGATACCGGCCATGACGCCGCACCCGAGCAGGCCGGCCACCTGCGGCGCGGCCTTCGGGTCGACCTTGGTGCACTGGCCGGCGGCGACCAGGGTCTTCTCGGCGAAGGCGCCGATGCCGAGCGCGGGCGAGAGCTCGGTGCCGTCGCCGAGCGTCATCTTCTGTGACGCGTTGTGCGTCTGGAAGCAGTACCAGGGGCGGCCGCGGCGGCAGGCCCGGCACTGGCCGCAGACCGCGCGCCAGTTCAGGACGACGAAGTCGCCGGGCGCGACCTCGTCGACGCCCGGCCCGACCTCCTCCACGATGCCGGCGGCCTCGTGGCCGAGCAGGAACGGGAACTCGTCCGTGATGCCGCCTTGCTTGTAGTGCAGGTCGGTGTGGCAGACGCCGCAGGCCTGCACCCGGACCACGGCCTCCCCCGGCCCGGGATCGGGGACGGTGATGGTCTCGACCCGCACCGGTTCGTCCCGGCCCGGCGCGATGACGCCGCGTACCTGTTGGCTCATGGCCCGGTCACCCTTCTGTCACGTGCTGCGATCTGTGCTGTGCGGTGCTCCGCCGTGTCCTTGGACCCGTCGTCGGCGGCGGTCCGTCCTGTGCAGTGATCCCCCGATCCGGCCGTTCCCATCCGGTGACTTTCCGTGCCCGACCTGGCTGCCTGCCTTGCCGGGCCGGTCCGCGCGCCCGCCCGTCAGTCGAACCGGATGTGCTTGACGCCGATCCAGGTGCGGTGCAGGCGCCCGCGCAGCGCGGACTCGGTGCTGGGCGGCATGGGGAGCCCTGCGGAGGCGGCGATGCGGTCGGCGACCTGGGGGACGGTGAGACGGTCGGTCCACAGGTGCTCGGCGAACTCCTCGCCGCGCAGGCGTTCCAGGCACACGTCCAGCCTGGCCACCGCGAAGCTCTGCCGCCGCAGCGGGGCGTCCTTGCCGGCGACGACGCGCAGCGCGTGGCCGAAGCCCCGCTCCCGCAGCCGGCGCAGCACCGTGTCCCGCTCGGCCAGCAGCGCGAAGTGGCGCACCTCGTGGCCGCGCTCCCGCAGCCGGCCGACGGTCTCCCGGAAGTAGGCGGGCTCGACGACCGTCATGGGGGCGATGACGGTGCCGTCGTGGCGGGACAGGGCGAGGTCCAGGACCTCGAAGACCCCCTGGCGCCAGGCGGGCAGGTCCTGGAAGTCGCCGCGCAGGTCCGGCGGCGTCATCCGGTGCAGTCCGAAGCCCACGTGCTCGGGGTCGCAGACCACGCTCCCGGGAAGCCGCCGCCGCAGTTCGTACGCGCTCTGCGTCTTGCCGCCGCCGAAGGGTCCGTTGATCCACAGGAGCATGCCCCGACCCTACGGGAGCGCGCGGTGCGTCGGCTGGAGCGCGACGCCCCGGTCACCTGCAGTCGTCGCGCGCGATGATCGTGAACAGGCCGCCGTCGGGGTCGCGCAGTTCGGCGTACTCGCCCTGCGGGCCGGTGCCGCGGCCGACGAGCGTTCCGCCGAGGGCCTGGGCCGCCTCGACGCGCGAGCCGACGTCGTCCACGGCGAACTCGACCGCCCAGTGCGGGCGGAGCACCGGGTCGGGCGCGGCCTCGACCGCGCCGGAACCGAGGCGGGCCACGACGCTGTCGCCGCTGCGGACCACGACCTCGTCGTGCTCGTAGGAGACGGTGCAGCCGTCCGGGCGGCCGTCGGCCCACTGCAGGACGCCGCCGTAGAAGATCGCCGCCTCGAAGGCGTCGCGGGTGCGGAGCCGGACGACGACCGGGCCGCGCTCGTGCCAGGACTCCCAGCCGCCGGGCAGCCGGCCGTCCCAGGTACCGAACACCGCGCCGTCGCGGTCGGCGGCGACCACCGCGCGGCCCGAGGCGAACGCGACCGGGCCCAGTGCCACGGTCGCGCTGCGCTCGCGGATCCGGCCGGCGGCCTCGTCGGCCTGCGGGACCGCGAAGTACGGCGTCCACACCACGGCGATCTGCATGTCGGAGGCGACCGCGCCGATCCCGGCCACGGGCTTGCCGTTGCGCAGGGCCATCGCGAAGTGGTCGCCGAGGCTGGTGGAGCGGAACTCCCAGCCCAGGACGGAGCCGTAGAACTTCTCCGCGGCCTGCAGGTCGCGCGCGGTCAGGCTCACCCAGCAGGGGGCACCGCGCGGGGATTCCGGCAGGTCGGTCCGTTCACCGCCCGTGTCCGTCGGTCCCACGGACATCGAAGGCTGCTCGGTCACCCCACGGCTCCTCGGTCATCGTTCGCAAACACCGTTGTGTCCACCCATACCAGGCACGGAAGAAGATCGTCGCATGATCGCCTTCCCCGCCCGGGCCGGGTCATGCCTGTCAGTTCGATGTGCGGGACACCGACAGGGCGCTGCACTGCCACTCCAGTTCCCGGGTGCCGGGAGCCGGGGGCAGGTGGCCGTACCCGCCCGCGGAGACGCTGATGCCGACCACCGGCCAGGCACGCCAGTGCGGGCCGACACCGGTGCCGTCGGCGAACACCTGGCGGCCGTCGACCCACCACTGCACGCTGGTGGCACCGAAGTGGACACGGAGGGTGAAGGGCCGGCCCGGGACGACCGCGTCGTCGGCGTAGTGGCCGGCCGGGCGGACGTGGTTGGTGAGTTCCAGCATCCGGGGGTTGGCCGGGTGGTACTCGAAGGCGTCGACCTCGCCGTGGCCCGGCTGGGGGCGGCCGCTGCCGCTGTCCCGGCCCCACGTCCACAGCGCGGGCCAGGCCCCCTGCACGTCGTGGACCAGGCAGGTGGCGGTCAGGTCGTCACCGGGCAGCAGCTCGAATCCGCCGGGGGCGTACTCGGTGGAGACGAGGTCGGCGTTCCACAGGCCGTCGGGCGCGCGGCGGGCGCGGAACACCCCGTCGGCCGTGGGGGCGTAGGCCGGGCCGATGCGGTCGAGCTTGTTGTCGCCGGGGTTGGTGCCGTCGGGCGGGTAGGCCGAGGTACGGCCCACCGCCCAGGCCCGCCGGTCGGTGAAGGGGGCGTCGAAGACCACGGCGGTGCGCGGGGCGGGCAGGCGCGGCCCGCGGACGGGATCGGGACGGGGATCGGGACCTGTACGGGGATCGGGCTGCGGCTGGGGATCGTGAGGGAAGGGATCGTTCCCATGGGCGGGGGACGCCGGTCGGCGGCGGTCGTTCATGTCGGCTCCCGGTGACGGCCGGTGACCCCAGTCAAGCGGGGCCGGCCGCCGCGCGGTAGCCGCGCACGGGTGTGCCCGGAGGGCGCGGACCGGGGCCGCACGCCCTCCGGACGGGTGATGGCGACGGCGCCGGTCAGGGCCCGGGGGTGATCCACTGCTGGTTGGCGCCGCCGTTGCAGGTCCAGATCTCCAGCTGCGTGCCGTTCGCGGTGGTGAAGCCGGGGTCGTCGAGGCACTTCCCGGAGGCGGGGTTGACCAGGGTCCCGCCGACGGACTGCCACTGCTGGTTGCCGCCGCCGTTGCAGTCCCAGAGCTCGACGAGGGTGCCGTCGTCGGTGCCCGCCTTCGTGATGTCCATGCACTTGCCGCCGAGGCGGACGGTGCCGTCGGACTGCACGGTCCAGTTCTGGGCGCCGGTGCCGTTGCAGTCCCACATCTGGACCTTGGTGCCGTTGGCGGTGGAACCGGTGTCGTCGTCCACGCACTTGGCGGTGTCCGCGATGGCGACGATGGGCCCGGTGCCGGAGTTCTGGGTGCCGACCGGGGTGACGGACAGGTTGTCGAACTGGTCGGTCTGGTAGCCGGAGGTGCCCAGGCCCACCATGCCGGTGCTGTACGTGCCGTCGGTCGCCGAGCCGACCGTGGTGCCGTCGATGACCGCGGTCAGGGTGGTGCCGTTGACGGTGAGGGCGAGGTGGTGCCAGCTGCCGGTGCCGAGGGCCGCGACGGTTCCGGCGGCCAGCGTGGTGAGCACATGGCCGGTGTTGTTGCGCACGATCGACCAGGCTCCGTTGTCGCCGACCTGCAGGTAGTAGGAGTTGATGCCGGCCGGGCCGAACGCGTGCTGGGTGCCGGCGCGCGCGATGAGCTGGGCCGATCCTGGCTGCCTGAGCAGGATGTCGGATGCGACGGTGTAGTTCCGCCAGTTCAGGCTGCCGCCGATGGTGTACGGGTTGGAGTCCCCGTCCCACTCGATGGGCTTGGCGGGGGCCTGCTGGGTGACGCAGCGCCCGCTGCGGCCTCCTGCGCAGGCGGTGGCCTCGAACGCGCCCTGCATCTGCGACAGGTAGCGCGGCTGCTGGCCCAGGGGGGTGGTGTCGAAGGAGTCGGAGTACGGCAGCGCGAGGTTGCCGGGCGCCGGGCTGGTCGCGGTGCCCTTCCCCTGCCCGGTGGTGGTGGTCAGCGTGTACACGCGACCGGGCTGCACGGTCAGCGAGTAGGAGCCGCCGGACGGGGTGAGCGCGGCCTGCTGCACCATCTGGCCGGAGCTGCTGCCGGAGGCGAGGTCGGTGGCCCAGACGTGCACGGTGCCGGTGGACAAGCCGCCGCTGACGTTGACGGTGACGTCCTGCGGGGCGGTCGCCGTGGTGGTCTCGATGACGGTGGAGTAGTCGGTGCCGTTGGTGGACTTCAGGGTCACGTAGCTGCCGTTGGACTCGGATCCGCCGAGGTAGCCGGAGCCGCTGTCGAGGAACTTCCAGCCGGGCGAGGTGAACTGGGTGACCTGGGCGGTGGCCCACAGGCTGCGGCCGACGGTGTAGGCACCGGACGACGGCTGGTCGGCGAGCACCAAGCCGACCGTGCTGTACGGCAGGTTCGGGTAGACCGCCGCGACCACCGGCCAGTTGACGTAGGCGGTGAAGTGCGCGTCGACGTAGCCGCGGGTGATGGAGCGGATCAGCGCGCCGGCACCGGAGTCGAGGTCCTGCGAGCCGTTCTCGCTGGCCCACAGGGGCTTTCCGGTCCCGGTGGCGGTGGCGTTGCCCGGGCAGGTGTTCGCGCTGCCGCCGTCGCCGCCCTCGCAGGGGTAGTGCACGCCGATGATCGAGACGGCCTTGGCGAAGGACGCGTTGGCGGCGACGTCGCCCGCCACTGACCAGTCGCTGTCGGCGGCGACGATCTGGACGCTGCCGTAGCCGGCGCCGTCGAGGGCTGTGCGGAGTTGTTCGTACCAGCCGACGTTGTAGCCGCGTTCGTTCCAGCCGCCGAGGTAGTCGATCGTCAGGCCGTGCGAGGTGGCGCAACCGAGCCATTTCACCAGGTAGTTGACGGTGTCGGTGGACCAGAAGCTGCCGCCGCCGGGCCAGCCGGGGGCGCCCCAGGCCAGGCCGTAGAGCTTGATCTGCGGGTTGCGGGCCTTGGCCTGCTGCATCAGCCACCACTCGTAGCCGGCACTGCAGTCCACGGTGCCCGCGGTGTGCATGTGGCTGGACTCCGAGCCGTCGGTGGAGTTGGTGTCGCCGCCGATCTCGACCTTGAGGATCTGCAGGTCGGCGCCGTAGCCGGGCTTGAACAGGTAGTCCAGGATCTGCTGCTGCTGGGCGGCCGGGTAGTCGGTGAGCAGGCGGGTGTTGCCGCCGCCCCCGCTGATGGCGCCGATGCCGTCGAACGTCCTTCCCGAGCTGGTCCCGTCGGCCGCGATGGCGGTGGTGCCGGCCGCGCTGGCACTGTGGCTGCCGCTGCCGAGCAGCAGGGCGCAGAGCAGGAGCAGGACGGCCGCGACCGCTGGGCGGCGTAACGCTGTGCGCTGGACGAGGGAGTTCACGTGGGGGGTCCCTTCCTTGGGGGTCAACTCACCAGAAGTACTCAGAACCGAACGCATTGCCCCGCGGCACAGTGCACTGCGCGGCCGGGGAGCCGTCAAGAGGCCTCACAACCAACCGACTTCACCGGCCGTCATGTCGACATGTCTGGAAAACCAAGGGGGTTGGGATGGTGGGAACGGGAAATGCGGGTAGGTAGCCGCCTTGTGCGGGACCGCACGGAACCGGATTCGCCATGGCCCACTTCCTGGTCGTCGCTGCGATCTGCCTCGTCGTCTGGACCGTTCTCGCGCTGCCCGCGGGCATACTCGTCGGCCGCCGGCTGCGCCGGATGGCCCCGCCCGCCCCGCGGCGCACCCTGCTGCGGCGCCGCCGCCGCGCCACCCCGCACGGTCTGCGGCCGGCCGCCGCGGACCGCGACGTGACCCGTGCGCCCCGCGCGGCCCGCGGGCACGTGCGGCGCCGCTGACGCCGATCCGCTCGCCCGGGCCGGCCCGGGCCGCGCGGGACCCTGCCCCGGATCTCCGGGGCCCCGGACGGACGCGCCGGGGTTTGACGGCGGCTGAGGCTGTGTAAGGAGTGCCAGGACGGCATCCGCCGCGCGCCGGCCGTGCCGCCCGAGCCGTGTACGTGCCGACCGGGTCCAGCCCGTGCCGCCCGAGTCCAGGGAGATCCGCCCATGCCGCTGCACCGCCTCGGACTCGTCGTGCACGGCGGCCACCGGGTCGCGCTCCAGGGGGCGCGGCGGGTGCACGACTGGTGCACCAGCCGGGACATCGGCTGCGTGGACATCGACGTGTGGGGCCGGGAGAACAAGCGCCGCAGCGGGCGCGACGAGCTGGCGGCGGCCGGCCCGCTGGACCTGATCGTCACCCTCGGCGGCGACGGCACGTTCCTGCGCGGCGCCCGGATCGCGGCCAAGAAGGACGTGCAGGTGCTGGGCGTCGACCTGGGCCGGGTCGGCTTCCTCACCGAGATCCCGGTCTCCGACGTGGAGCGGGCGCTGTCGGCCGTGCACGCCGGGGAGGCGGCCTGCGAGGAGCGGATGACGCTGACGATGCGCGCGTCGCGCCCGCTGGAACTGCCGACGGGCATGGAGACGCTGCTGCGCAGCGGCCGCGGTCCCGCCCTGCCGCCGCCCCAGGTACGGCCGCAGACCACCGAGGGCGACGGCTGGGGCGTGGCGCTGGACGTCACCGCGCTCAACGACGTCGTCCTGGAGAAGCTGGCCCGAGACCGGCAGGTGGCGGTCGGGGTGTACATCGCGGGCCGGCTGCTGGCCGCCTACTCCGCGGACGGGATGATGGTCGCCACGCCGACCGGTTCGACCGCGTACAGCTTCGCGGCCGGCGGTCCCGTGCTGTCGCCGCGGATGCGGGCGCTGGTGTTCACGCCGGTCGCGCCGCACATGACCTTCGACCGGTCGGTGGTGCTGGGTGCGGACGAGCCGGTGGCCATGCGGATCCTCCCGCACTCCGGCCAGGCCGCGGTCAGCGTCGACGGCCAGCTGCGGGGGGTGCTCGACCCGGGCGACTGGATCGGGGTGTTCGCGGCGCCGCGCCCACTGCGCCTGGTGCGTTTGCGGCCGCCCGACTTCTACGGGCGGCTGCGCGAGCGGATGCGGCTGACGGACGCGCCGGCGACCGCGCAGGACGAGTCGGCGCCGTTCTTCCGCCCGTCGAGTCCGGTGCCGGCGGACCTGGCGCACCTGTACCTGCCGCCGCCCACGGGCTGAGCGCGGGCGGCGCGGCGACCGTGCTGGCCGGCCGGGGCCGGGTCCCGCGCTCCCGCCGGGCGGGGCGGGCGAACCGGCCTGCCCGGCGGCCGAGTTGACGGCCGCATCCGGGACCGTGGCCGCCCGCAGCGCGCGGGCGGCCACGGTCCCGCGGGGCTCAGCCCGAGTAGCCGGAGGTGCCGGAGTAGCCGGCGGGCTCCCGCGGCCGCATCGGCTCGCCGGTGGTACGCGGGCCGAACGGCCGTACCGGGCCGCGCGCCAGGCGGTGGGCGCCGAGCGCGACGAGGACGGCGAGCAGCCCGCCGCCACCGGTCCACAGCCAGCGCGGCGACCACCAGGTCCCGGCCCAGCCGCCCGAGGGCGCCAGATCCGGGCCGTTGGCGGTGACCACGGGCGTGACGGAGCCGTCGACGGCCTGCCGTCCCGCGGTCCCGTGGGAGCTCGCGGTGATCGCCGCCTGAACGGGCAGGCCCAGGTCGGTCTGCGGCATGTCGAGGACCGCCAGGCGCAGGTAGTAGGCGCCGCGCAGCGGGTCGTTCGACCACGGCTCGGCGAACGAGCGCACCGCCCGCAGGGTGCAGGCGAGTTCGACGGTGGTGGCGTCGGCCGCGGCGGTGCGGGTCTGCATCCCGTAGCGGCACGGCTGGCGGCGCCGCAGGCCGTCGTAGACGTCGATCTGCCAGGTGGAGGCGCCGTGGCGGGCCGCGGTCGACGGGAAGGTCACCGTGGCCTTGACGGTGACGTTCTGCCCGGTGTCCGCGGGGAACGTCCAGTACAGGTAGTCGCCGGTCGAGGCGCTGGCCGTCGCCTGCTGCCCCTGCTTGACCGGCGTCGCGGTACGGAAGTTGGTGCCGGCCTCGGTGGGCGCGGCGTCGCCGGACGACGAGGAGCCGGACGCGGAGGCGCTGGCCTCGGGCGTGGCCGGCGCCGTGGTGGCGGAGTCGTCGGCCCGGGCCGCCGGGGCGACGAGCAGGGCGAGGCCGGCCAGGCCCGCCGCGGCGAGCAGGGAGGCCATCGGCCTGCGGGTACGGGTGCGCATCACAGGGCCCTCCCGGTGTTGAGGCGCCAGCGGGCGATCCAGCCGGTGAGCAGGCCGAGCACCGCTCCGGTCAGGGCGAGCGTGCCGAGCAGCCACCAGCCGCGGCCGAGGCCGAAGAAGGCGACGTCGGACGGCTGGTCGGGGCTCTTGACCAGGTCGATGGACAACTCGACCGGAAGGCCCGGGGTGGTCTTGACCGACGCGGGAGCCGAGAAGGAGTTGCCGACCTGCAGGCAGACGGTCTCGGCCGGGGTGTCGGAGTCGGCGGACGGCTTGGGGTAGCGGATGCCCGCGGAGACCGCGTCGGTGCGGCCGGTGCCGCCCTCGTCGTCGCGGACGATCTCCCGGCCGTGCACGGTCACTCCGCGCAGCAGCACCCCGTAGTTCGCGTTGACCGCGCGGTCGTCGGCGACGCTGACCGACGCCCGCAGTTCCTGGCCCGGCTTGACCTGCACGCGGTACCAGCGGTTCTCGGAGAACGTCTCGCGGTCGGTCCAGAGGCCCTGCTTGAGCTCGGGCGCGGTGTCGCAGCTGGCGGCGCCCTGGGTGGCGACGGGGGTGACGGTGCGCGCGTCGCTGCGCCCGACCAACTGCTTGACCTTGCTGGTCAGTTGCTGGCGGTGCTGGACGGTGGTGTAGGTGCCGCCGGTCGCCGCGGCGATGCAGCTGAGCTGGTTGCGGGTGCTGGCGTCGGGGATGAGGCCGAGGGTGTCGATGACGAGGTGGACGCCCTGGGCCGCGATGTCGCGGGCGACGTCGCACGGGTTGGTGGGGCCGCAGGTGTCCTCGCCGTCGGTGATCAGCACCAGGCGGCGGGTGCCGTCGCCGCCCTTGAGGTCGGCGGCGGCGGCCAGCAGCGCCGGGCCGATCGGCGTCCAGCCGGTCGGCGCGAGGGTGGCCACGGCGGCCTTGGCCTCGGTCCGGTTCAGCGGGCCCACCGGGTAGAGCTGGCGGGTGTCCTTGCACCCGGTCTTGCGGTTGTTGCCGGGGTAGTCGGCGCCCAGGGTGCGTATGCCCAGTTGGACGTCGGGCGGTGTGGAGTCGAGGACGTCGTCGAACGCCTGCTTGGCGGCGGACATCCGGGACTGGCCGTCGATGTCCCGGGCGCGCATCGAGCCGCTCACGTCCAGCACGAGTTCGACCTTCGGGGCGGGTTGCGCGGCCGGTTCGTCGGCGGCCGCGCCCGTGGCGAGCGGGCCGCACGCAAGCAGGGTCAGCAGGCCGCACACCGCTCCCGCGGTCGGCAGCTTTCTCATGATCATCGCAGGGATCGTAGTGGGGTCCGGCCGATTCCCGAAGTCGGCTGGTCACAGCGGTGGTTGAACGGGCATCAGCGGCTTTGACATTTCTTTACAACCCCGTCGGCGGCCGCGTCGTCTCTCCTCGCGATTCCCCGGTCCGGGCGGTTCGGACCGCCCGGCACCCGGCAGACGGGCGCCGGGGGCCTGCGGGAGAGTAGGAAGAGGGAGAGCAGGACATGCGCAGCAGTTCACTGGCCGCCGGTGCGGCGGCCGTCGCGATCGCCGCGCTCGGCGTCGTCCCTGCGACCGCGTCGGCGGCCGCTCCGGTGCGCGACGCGACGGGGACCCCCATGTGCGCCACCTCGCAGCTGACCGCCTCGCTGAGCGGCGGCGAGGGCGCGGCCGGCAGCCTGTTCCGGAACCTGGTGCTGACCAACCACAGCGCGACGACGTGCCACCTCACCGGGTTCCCCGGGGTGTCGCTGCTGGACGCCGGCGGCAAGCAGATCGGGCAGCCGGCGACCCGCGAGCACGAGGGCTACCAGCCGGTGGTGCTCAAGCCCGGCGGCTCCGCGAGCGACACCATCCACACCGTCAACCACATGGGCAGCTGCCTGCCCACGTCGGCGAGCCTGCGGGTCTACCCGCCGGGGAACCGGGCGTCCCTGGTCGTCCCGGCGAAGATCGCCAACTGCGACAACCTGTTCACCATTACGCCGATGGCCGCGGGCAGCGGCGGCAACCCGGTCGGCTCCGGGCCCACCGGCGGCAGCACGCCCACTCCGTCCCCGACCGGCTCCGGAAGCCAGGTCACGGCCGTGCCGAGCGGCGCTCCCGACACCGGCCTCGCGGCCGGCTCCTCGGGCGGCGGCGGCACCCCGCTGGCCCTGGTCGCCGGCGGCGTGGTCGTGGCCGGCGGGATCGGCGTGGCGGCGGCCCGGCGCCGCAAGTCCCAGGCGCGGGCCCGGGGCTGAGCATTGAGCCACTCCCCCGCGCACACCCCTGCCACCGCGTGCTCCCGCACGCCCACCCCCTCCGCGGCCGGACGGGCCCGGGCCGGACGCCGGACGCCTCCCCGGGGCGCCGCGCCCGGGCCCGCCGCGGCCTGGCGAAGGGCGCTGGCCGCGGCCGCGGTGGCCCTGGTGTGCGGGTGCTCGGCGACGACGGGGGCTCAAGTCCCCTCGGACGGCGGCTCGGTGACCGCGGTGTCGCCGGCCGCCGGGTCGCCCGGCCCCTCGACCTCCGGCGACACCCCCGCGGCCGCGGCCCGGCCGATGCCGCGGTCGCTGCCGGAGCGGCTCCGGATCCCGTCGATCGGCGTGGACACCTCGGTGATGTCGCTGGGTCTGGCGGCCGACGGAACCGTGGGGGTGCCGCCGATCGCCGCCCACGCCCCGGCGGGCTGGTACCGGGGCTCCCCGACGCCGGGGCAGACCGGGCCCTCGGTGATCCTCGGCCATGTGACCGTGGGGGCGTACGGCGACGGGGTGTTCGTGCACCTGAAGCGGATGCGGCCGGGCCAGCGGATCACCGTCGCCCGGCAGGACGGCTCGGTGGCCACGTTCGCCGTGGACTCCGTGCAGACGGTCTCCAAGTCGCACTTCCCGACGGAGGCGGTGTACGGGAACGTCGACCACCCCGCGCTGCGTCTCATCACGTGCGGAGGCACCCGGGTGAGCGGGGGCGGCGGCTACACGGACAACGTGATCGTCTACGCCTCGCTGGTCGCGGGCTCGTGAGCGGGGAGCACGCGGCCGCGGGTACCGTCAGCACGACACGAGTGAGGAGAGCGGACATCCGGTCTCATGAGCGCGCCGCCGCCGAGCTGTTCACGGCCCTGTACCCGCGGCTCGCGGGCTGGGTCCGCCGGCTGGTGGACGACGACGGGACCGCGCACGAGATCGCCTCGGAGGCGTTCACCCGCCTGTGGGCGCGCTGGACGAAGGTCGAGGAGCCGAGCGGCTTCCTCTATGTGACCGCGGCGAACCTGGTCAGGGACCACTGGCGCAAACTGGAGCGCGAACGGCGTGCGTTGCGCCGGGTCACCACGGAGGAAGCGTTGAGGCCGCAGCCGCAGGAGTCGGATCCGTCGGTGCGCATGCTCGTCCAGTCGCTGCCCGAACGGCTGCGCAACCCGGCGCTGCTGTACTACTACGCGGACCTGCCGGTCCGCGAGGTGGCCGCGCTGCTCGGCCGCAACGAGGGGACCGTCAAGGCCGACCTGCACGCGGCCCGTGAACTGCTCCGCGCCAAGCTCGGGGGTCGCCATGACCGTATTTCCTGACGACCACCGCGACGGCGACCTCGGCGGGGGCACCGGCGGCGGCGCCGGCGGCGAGGCCCCCGATCCGCTGGAGCAGCTGCTGCGCCCGCAGGTGGAGTTCCTGGCGGTGCCGTCCGGCGCGTTCGAGCAGATCCGGCGCAGGGCCGCCCGGCGGCGGCGGGTGCGCGCCGCGGTCGGCGGCGGCACGGCGGTGGCGGTGGCCGCCGGTGCGCTGTACCTGGCCGGCTCGCTGTCCTCCGGCGGCGCCGACGAGGAGGTGGGGCCGCCCGCCAGCCACGCGCGGACCACCTCGGCGCCGGCGACGACCGGCACGCCCGCCCCGCAGCCCTCCACGACCCGGCCCACGGCCGGCGGGCACACCAGCCGGCCCCCGGCCGGCGGCCCGGGCACGACCGCCGGACCGACGAAGGGCAGTACGGTCACGCCCACACCCACCGGCACCGGCACCGGCACCGGCACGACGCCGATGTGCACCGCGGACCAGCTGACGCCGTCGCTCGGCGGCTCGGACGCGGGCGCGGGCAATCTCTACCGGTATCTCGTGGTGACCAACCACAGCGCGACCGCGTGCCATCTGACCGGCTACCCGGGCCTGTCGGTGCTCGACGCGAACGGCCGGCAGATCGGGCAGCCGGCGACCCGCGAGCCCAGCTCGTACCAGCCGGTGGTGCTGCAGCCGGGCGATGCGGCGAGCGACACCATCCACACCGCCAACCAGATGGGCACCTGCCTGCCGGAGTCGGCGAAGCTGCGGATCTACCCGCCGGGCAGCCGGGCCTCGCTGGTGTTCGCGGGCCAGATCACGATCTGCAACGACGAGTTCGCGATCACGCCGTTCGCGCCCGGCACGACCGGCAATCCGCCCTCGTAGGCGGGGTTCTGCCGGATGCCGGGCCGGCCCGGCATCCGGCGGTTTGCCTCTGAGGCAAGAAGTTTGCCTGGGGGGTACAGGGGCTGTTCCATGGAGCCATGGACACAGCGGACGGATCCGGCCCCACCGGGACGGAGGACCTCGTCCTGGCGCCGCGCCTGCGGGAGCGGCGCCGGGGCAGCGGGCTGACCCTGGAGGCCGCGGCCGCACGGCTCGGCCTGTCGGCCGCGCACCTCTCGCGCCTGGAGTCCGGGCTGCGCCAGCCCTCGCTCCCGGTCCTGCTCGGGCTCGCCCGGCTGTACGGCACCACCGTGTCGGACCTGCTGGGCGAGACGGACGCGGAACCGGATCCCATCGTACGCGGCGCCCGGATGACGCCGGTACCGGCCGGCGGCTGGACGTACTGGCGGGCCGGCGGCACCGGGCGGGCCATGCAGGCCCTGCGGGTCCACGTGCCGGCCCGCGCGCAGCGCGCCCTGGTACGGGTGCACCCCGGCGAGGAGTGGCTGTACGTCACGGCCGGCGAGCTGGAGCTGACCCTCGGGGAGCGCACCCACCGGCTGGCGGTGGGCGACTCGGCGCACTTCGACTCCCTGGTGCCGCACCGGCTGGCCGCGGGCGGCGGGGACGGCGTGGATCTGCTGTTCGTCCACACGCTGATGCAGAGCGAGACGTCCGGACTGTGCATCGGGCCCGACCAGGCCACGAGGATGCGAGGAGAGCGGCGATGACGGCGAACGACACGGAACCGGTTCCGGCCCCGCGGGTGGTGCCCACCACCAACGGCAGCGAGAAGCGCAAGGAACGCGGCGTGACCTTCCGCGTCCTGGTCTACGTGGTGGTGGCCCACCTCATGGCGTTCTACCTGTGGTTGCTGTTCGCCGTGGTCGGCAAGCGCTGACCCTGGCCCGCCCCGGATCCCGGCCGGATCCGGGGCGCACGCGCGAAGGCGCCTGCCGCCGCCCACGGAGGGCGGCGGCAGGCGCCTTCGTGCGGTTCAGCCGTTCTGGCCGCCGTTCCCGGTCAGGATCGGGATGTCGTCGGCGATGTGCGAGAGCGCCTCGTCCCCCTTGGCCTGCGTGGAGTTCTCCGCGCACTGCTGGTTCTGCGGGTCGGCCAGCACGTTGACGTCCTGGACGGTGATCGGCACCGCGCCGATCAGCGAGCCGACGTTGGCCTTGGCCGGAACGCCGAGGCACAGCTTGTTCAGCGAGCCCTGCACCAGGCCGACCTGCGGGCTCAACTGACCGCCGGTGGTGGTGTTGCCGTACGCCTGGGTCGCGCCGTTGCCGTTGACGGTGGTGGAACCCTCGTCGTTGCCGATCGCCGAGGCGGTGCCGGCGCCGCCGGCGATCACCAGGGCGGCCAGGCCACAGGCGGCCAGAGCACTGCGGGTACGCATATCTCTCCCATCGATGACGAAACTGCGAAAGCGGGAGAAAATTACCGTTCAGGCACCGGACGGCCGCGCCTTCACCCGATCGTCGGCGGGCCGCGGGTCCGCGTGCTCACGGCGTGTCGCCCGTGGGAGTGACGGCACACTGGGCTCGAAACGGTGACCGTACGTAGGGTGGGGGCAGGCAAGCGGTTGCCGCGGCCTGCTCTCGGGACGGGGAAGTGCGGGGGAAGGAGGCAGCGTGCTGGGACGCATCCGGGAGGCGTTCGGCACCGGCCGTGGGATCCCCGGGGTGGCCGGTGCTGCGGCCCCCGCGCGGTCGGCGCCGCTGCTCCTGACGGTCCTGCCCTATGCGGTGATGGCCGTGGTGGCGGTGGTCGACGGTGTCGCCGGCGCCAGTGTCGGGCTGCTCCCGCTGGTCGCGCTGGGTCCCGCGTTCGCGGGTCTGGTGGGCAGCTGGGAGCGGACGGTGGTGGTCGGCGGGCTGGCCGTCGCCGTGGTATGCGCTCTCGGCGCGGTCGACGGGCTGTTCGCGCACCGGCGCGGCTTCGCCGCCGTCGGTGCGGTGGTCGGGGTCACGGTGGCCGCCGTGATCGCGGCGGTGACCCGGCAGCGGCGCGAGCAGGAGCTGGCCAACGTCCGGTCGATCGCCGAGGTCGCCCAGCGGGTGCTGCTGCGCCCGGTGCCGCGCAGCGCCGGCCATCTGCGTGCCGCCGTCTCGTACACCTCGGCGGTCGCGGAGGCCAGGATCGGCGGCGACCTCTACGAGGTGGTGGCATCCCCCGCGGGAGTGCGGGTGATCATAGGCGACGTGCAGGGCAAGGGCCTGGACGCGGTGGAGACCGCGGCCGTCGTGCTGGGCGCGTTCCGCGAGGCGGCGCACGACGAGAAGACCCTGGAGGGCGTCGGCGAGCGGGTGCAGCGGGCGGCGGACCGCACGATCAGCGGCGAGAAGTTCGTGACCGCGCTGATGGTGGAGATCACCCCGGTCGGCGGCGCGACCGTGCTCAACTACGGGCACCCGCCGCCGATGCTGGTCCGCTCCGGCGGCCGGGTCGACTTCCCCGAGCCGCCGTCGTACGCGCTGCCGCTCGGGGTCGGCCTGCCCACCGGGGAGCGCGCGGAGGCGTTCCCGGTGGCGTTCCGGCCCGGCGACCAGATGCTGCTGTACACCGACGGGGTCACCGAGGCCCGGGACGGCACCGGGGTGTTCTACCCGCTCGGGGACCGGGCGGCCCTGCTGGCCGACGGCGACCCCGAGAACGCCCTGGAGGCGCTGCGCGTCGACCTGATCCGCCACGTCCGCGGCCCCCTGCACGACGACGCGGCCATGCTGCTGCTGCGCTACCGGGAGGCGGAGGGCGTCCCCGCCGCACCGGCCGGGGCCTGACCGCCCTGCTGCCGTCAGCGGCAGTCGGGGTGGCCCCAGCCGTCGGCGTTCTTGGTGATCGTCTCGCCGGCGGCGTACGAGCGGCCGCAGCGGCAGCGGCCGGGGTACTTCGCCTTCAGCGTGCGTGCCGGTCCTGACCGGGCGCGGGTGCCGGAGGGCGCGGCGGAACCCGCGCCGCTCGAGCCGGACGAACCGGCACGCGGCTTCTTCGGCGTGTCAGGGGACGGCGGGGGCGCGGCGGAGCCGCGGACGCTGCCGGCGGGCTGCTGGGTGAGGGCTGCCTGGCTGGCGGCGCGGTCGGCGAAGTCGTTCAGGCGGTCCCCGTCGGCCTGGTGGGCCGGGACGTAGCGGAACTCCACGCTGCGGCCGCCCAGCAGCGCGTCGATCCGCACCACGAGATCCTGGTTGGCGACCGGCTTGCCCGCCGCGGTCTTCCAGCCCTTGCGCTTCCAGCCGGGCAGCCAGGTCGTGACGGCCTTCATCGCGTACTGGGAGTCCATCCGGATCTCCATCGGCACGGCCGGGTCGACCTCGGTCAGCAGCCGCTCCAGCGCGGTCAGTTCGGCCACGTTGTTGGTGGCGGTGCCCAGCGGGCCCGCCTCCCAGCGATCGGGCTCACCGCCGCCGTCGGCGATGACCCACCCCCACCCGGCCGGTCCCGGATTTCCCTTCGATGCCCCGTCACACGCGGCGATGATGCGCTCAACCACGACACCGATCATGCCAGCCCGCGCGGGCGGCCGTGACCGGCACCCGGCCGTACGCCCGCGGAAGGGGGCTGCGGGGCCCCGGCCGGGCGCCCGGTTCTCAGTCCTGCCCGGTGATCCCGGTGGCGGCCTGCTCCTCCAGTTGCTCAGGCGTGAGGTAGGCGTCGGTGTACTCGAAGTCGCGCAGCGTCGCGGGGGTGCGGGCCTGGAATCCGGTGCGGACGAAGTCGTCGCCGGCGACGGCGTTCAGCAGCCAGTTGGTCATCACCCGGGCCTTCGCCACGTTGGTGCGCAACGCCGACCAGTGGTAGCCGCGGGCCACCGCCTGGGCGGGCAGGCCGCGCAGTTCGATGCCGAGCGGTTTGGAGACGGCGTCCCGGCCGCCGAGGTCGACGACCAGGCCGAGGTCCTTGTGGGTGTAGGGCTGCAGCGGCTGGTTGCGGAGCGTGGCCAGCACGTTGTCGGCGACCTTGCGGCCCTGGCGCATCGCGTGCTGCGCGGTCGGCGGGCACACCGCGCCCTCCTCGTTCTTGGCCAGGTCCGGGACGGCGGCGGCGTCCCCGAGGGCGAACACGCCGTCGAAGCCGGGCAGCGTCATCTCGGCGGTCACCGCGAGGCGGCCGCGGACCGTCTCCGCGCCGAGGGTGGCGACCAGCGGGCTGGCGACGACGCCGGCGGTCCAGATCAGGGTGCGGGTGGGCACCACCCGGCCGTTGGTGAAGGTGACCTCGTGCGGGCCGGCCTTGTCGATGGACACGCCCAGGGAGATCTCGACGCCGCGCTCGGTGAGGATCTGCTGGGCACTGCGGCCGAGCTTGTCGCCGAGTTCGGGCATGAGCTTGGGGGCGATGTCGATGAGGTGCCACTTGATGAGCGCGGGGTCCAGCCGCGGGTAGCGCCGGACCGCGGCGCTGGTGAGCCGCTGGAGGCAGGCCGCGGTCTCGGTGCCGGCGTAGCCGCCGCCGACCACGACGAACTGCAGCCGGGAGGTGCGCTCGGCCTGGTCCTGGCTGGCGTCGGCGAGGTCGAGCTGGGAGATGACGTGGTCGCGCACGTAGGCGGCCTCGGCGAGGGTCTTCATGCCGCGGGCGTACTCGAGCAGGCCGGGGATGTCGAAGGTGCGGGTGATGCTGCCGGGGGCGAGCACGATGTAGTCGTAGGGCTCGTTGACCAGCTCGCCCGTTATCTTGCGGACCACGCAGACCTTGGCCTTGGTGTCCACGCCGATGGCCCCGCCGGGGATGATCCGGGTCCGGTGCCGGCGGCTGCGGCGCAGGGACACGGCGATGGACTGGGGGGTGAGGATGCCCGACGCGACCTGGGGCAGCAGCGGCAGGTACAGCTGGTAGGAGAACGGGGTGACCAGCGCGAGATCGGCCTCGTTCGGGGTCAGGCCGCGCTCAAGCCGGCGCACGCACCCCACCCCCGCGAATCCGGCGCCCACCACGAGGATCTTCGGTCGTGCCACGATGTCCGTCCCTTCTCCGGGTCCAGGCGGTCGTGTCTGTCCCCTGCCCACGGTCCGCGGCCTCGCACATCCCGGTCTACCCCCGTGGCACCCGGCCCGCCAGCGGAGTGGGAGGCCCGGCGGGCACGCGGGCGGCTCCCCCGGCGCTGCCCGCCGGGGGAGCCGCGGCCCGGCTGTCGCGGGGCCGTCAGGGTGAGGTGCCGCCGGGGCGGCCCGCGGCGGTCAGGCCACCGGGTTCCAGTAGTCGCCGGCCATGACGACGTAGACGAGCATCTTGATCGTCTCGCCGTAGTAGGCGTCGCCGAAGGGGTTGGCCGCCAGCTGCTTCCAGATCGCGTCGGTCCACGCCTGGTCGCCTGCGGCCATCGCGGCCGGGCCCGCGGAGTCGCCGGCCTCCTCGGCCTGGGTGTCGCCGGAGACGTTGCCGTTGGCGCAGCCGAGCTTGATGTGCGGCTGCACCTTCGCGGGGTTGCCGCCGGACAGCTTCTTCAGGCAGGCGGACTCCTTCTTGGCGGCGGAGTAGGCGACGGAGGCAGTCGAGGAGCCGTTGACCAGCGCGTCGGTGCCCAGGTGCCAGGGGACGCGGAGGGAGTTGTAGCCGACGATGTTGTCGGGCTGGCTCTCCTGGTAGTCGGCCGGCGCGGGCTTGGGGCTGGTGGTGTTGGCGCCGACCACGAAGTCCGGGAGCAGGCCGGCGGACGAGGAGTACCTGCCGGTGAACTCGCTGATCACCGCCTCCGTGCGGGTGACGACCTTCTTCCAGTTGTGCGCGGTGTCGAACTTCGCGAAGGCCCGCAGGTGGTCGAGCATCATGTCCGAGGGGCGGGTGTCGGTGGAGGGTCCGTCGTCCTCGCACTTCAGGTGGCCGTCGGAGGCGACGTCGTGGGCGTAGACGCTGGCGAGCCAGGCCTTGGCGTCGGCGCTGTAGCCGCCCCACTGCTTGTCGGCCAGGATCAGGCCGTAGCCGATGTCGAGGTCGCCGTCGGTGGCCGAGTCCGGCGTGCCGCTGTCGGTGTACTTGCAGGTCCTGCCGTCGAGCTGCCACTGCATCAGGCCGTCGTGGTCCTTGTGGTTCTTGACCAGCTGCCACAGGCCGTTGAACTCGGTCTGCGCGTTGGCGTCGTAACCGGCCATCAGCGGCACGATGTTCATGCCGTAGCCCTGCGCCTCGGACACCGTGCCGTTGTGCGGCGCGTCGTCGTCGCCCTTGGTCGACACGTAGTACTCGTTCGAGGCGCAGCCGTGGACCAGGTAGTTCTTCTTCCAGGCGTCGTACGCCGTCTTCACCGCGCTGTCGCGCGAGGACTGGCTCGCCGACGGCCGCACGCCGACCTTGTAGGCGGTGTGGACCGGGAAGGGGTGGGCGGGTGCGGTGGCGGCGCCGGCCGGGCCGCCGGTGCCGAGCAGCAGGCCGGCGGTGGCGCAGCAGGTGGCGACGGCGGCGGCCGTCGCGGTGGTGAGGGGTCGGGGCATCGGGTCAGCTCCTCGCCGAGGGTGGGGTGCGCCGTGCACCGCCGGGCCGCGGGCACGGCAGGGCACGGAACAGCACAGGGTGGGAGATAGTTAGGAAAGCTTCCTAACATCTGTGCGGCACAAGGGTGTTGCTCCGCGCGCGGTCCGTCAAGGGGGCGGGCAGGGTCGGATATCCAGCGGCTGCGGGCGCGGCGCGGCGGATCCGCGAATCGGCGAGGTCCGCAACGTCCCCGAGACCCGCGAGGATCCACCCGGGCCAGGGGCCAGGGGCTAGGGGCTAGGGGCCGGGGGCCAGGGGCCGCGGACCGGTCAGCCCGCCAGCAGGTCGCCGACCGCGGCGATCCCCTGCGTCACCGCGCGTTCGGCGACGTTGCCGAAGCCCAGCACGAGCCGCGGGCCGTCGGCGCGCGCAGGCGCCGCGCGGTTGGCCGCCATGGCGTACAGGCCGACGCGCCGGGCGCGGGCCGCGGCCACGACCGCCTCCTCGTCGCATCCGGCGCCGAGGTGGGCGACGGCGTGGAATCCGGCGGCCAGGCCGGTCAGCCGCACGCCCGGGGCGTGCACGCCGAGCGCCTCGACCAGGGCCGCGCGCCGCGCCGCGTAGACCGCGCGCATCCGGCGCAGATGGCGGTCGTAGCGGCCGGACGCGATCAGCCGGGCGAGCGCGAGCTGGTCGAGGGTGGGCGAGCCCCGGTCGGCCAACTCCTTGAATCCGACGACCGGTTCGACCAGCTGGGGCGGGCACAGCAGCCAGCCGAGCCGGAGCGCGGGGGCCAGCGACTTGCTCACCGTCCCGATGGCCAGCACGCGGTCGGCGGCCAGGCCCTGCAGCGCGCCCACCGGCTCGCGGTCGTAGCGGAACTCGGCGTCGTAGTCGTCCTCGATGACGTAGGCGTCGCGGCGCTGCGCCCAGGCGATCAGCGCGCGCCGCCGCTCCGCGGCCATCACGACGCCGGTAGGCCACTGGTGGGCGGGCGTGACGAGGACCGCCCGGGCGCCGGTGGCCGCCAGCGCCCGCACGTCGATGCCCTCCTCGTCGACGGGCACCGGGACGGCCGCCATCCCGGCCTGCGCGGCCGCCGCGGACGTCATCGCCGGGGCGCCGGGGTCCTCGTGGGCGAGGGTGCGGATCCCGCGGGCGGCCAGGGCGCGCAGCGCCAGGTCCAGGCCCTGCGCGTAGCCGGAGCAGATGACGGTGCGCTCGGTGTCCGCCGCGGCGGCCCGCACCCGCCGCTGGTATCCGGCGACCACCTCGCGCAGCTCCGCGGCGCCGCGCGCGGCACCGTAGTCCAGGGCTGCGGTCGGCAGGGCCCGCCCGGCCTCGCGCAGCGCCCACAGCCAGTCGGCGAGCGGGAACGAGCCGAGGTCGGGGACGCCGGCGCGGAAGTCGGCGACGAGCCGGGGCGCGGGCGGCGCCGCGGGGACCGGCGCGACCGGCGGGCACGCCCGGGCCGCGACCGTGGTGGAGGCGCCGACCCGGGTGGCGAGATAGCCCTCGGACCGCAGCTGGGCGTAGCAGTCCTGGACCAGGCCGCGGGACAGCCCCATGCGGCAGGCGAGTTCGCGGGAGGACGGCAGGCGCTCGCCGACCTGCAGGCGGCCGGCTCTGATGGCGTCCCTGATCTGCCGCTCCAGTTGCGCGCGCAGCCCTTCGCCGCTCCCCCGGTCCAGGGTGAGCAGCAGTTCCGGCGACAGACCGGACCACTCCAGCGGCATGGAAATGGAGCTTATCGGGGGTCCGGCCGGCTCCTAGCGTCGAGGCATGACGACGACTCCGCCCCGCCCGTCCGCCGCACCGGCCCTGACCCCGGACCGCTCCACTGCCCCGGCCCCTCCGCCGCTGGTCACCCGGCCGCTGGTGCTGCGCTTCCTGACGGTGATCGGCGCCTCGGCGAGCTTCTTCCTGCTGCTGTCGGTGGTGCCCCTGTACGCCGAGCGCGGCGGCGGCGACGCGGGTCTGGCCACCGGGTCGCTGATGCTCGCCACGGTCGCCGGCGAACTGGCCACGCCCCGCCTGGTCGCGCGGTACGGCTACCGGGCCGCGCTGGCCGCGGGCCTGGTGCTGCTCGGCGCGCCCGCCCTGGTCCTGACAACCTGGCACGGCATGGCGTGGGTCGCGGCGGTGTGCCTGCTGCGCGGTCTGGGCTTCGCGCTGACCGTGGTGGCCGGCGGGGCCCTGACGGCCTCGCTGATCCCCGCCGAGCGGCGGGGCGAAGGGCTCGCACTGGCCGGGATCGTGTCCGGCGTGCCGTCGCTGGTGGGACTGCCGCTGGGGGTCTGGCTGGCGTCGCACGCGGGCTTCACCCCGGTGTGCGTGGCCGGCGGGGCGGTGGCACTGGCCGCGGTCGCGGTGGTGCCGGGGCTGCCCGGGCGCGAGGGCTCGCGGGGCGGGGACGCCGGCGTGGTGGCCGGCCTGCGGACCGGGGCCCTGGCACGGCCGGCCGTGGTGTTCGCGACGACCGCGCTCGGCGCGGGGATCGTGGTGACCTTCCTGCCGGTCGCCGTGCCGGCGTCGATGTCCGGCCTGGTGGCCGTCGCGCTGTTCGCCCAGCCCGCCATGGCCACCGTGGCCCGCTGGTTCGCGGGGCGGTTCGGCGACCGGCACGGCCCGTCCCGCCTGGTTCTGCCCGGCCTGCTGGCGTCCGCCGCCGGGCTGCTCGTGACGGCGATGACGGGCAGCCCGGTGGCGGTGCTGGCCGGGGTGGCCCTGTTCGGGGCCGGGTTCGGGGTGGCGCAGAACGCGACGCTGACGCTGATGTACGCCCGGGTGCCGGCGTCCGGGTACGGCACGGTCAGCGCCCTGTGGAACGTCGCCTACGACGGCGGGATGGGCCTCGGCGCGGTCGGGTTCGGGGCCGCGGCGGCCCGCACCGGCTATCCGGCCGCCTTCGCGCTCACCTCCGCCGTGATGCTCCTGGCTCTGCTTCCCGCCTGGCGCGACCGCTGAACCGGCCGGCCTGCGACCGCCGCGGGCCGGCGGAGCGCCCGCCCGGGGCGTCCCCGGGGGCGGCGGCGAGGGCCCGGGACGGGACGGCCGCGGGAGCCGGGAACGGCCGCGAACACCGCGTTCAGGGGCCCGCGGGGAAGCCCGGCACCGTCCTTGACAGGGGCGGTGGATGCTGATTCTTTAGCCTTACGTCAGACCGAACGGTCGGTCGGCCCGGGGGCGAGCGCGAAGGAGAGCGTGATGAGCGGCGACACGGACCGGCTGCGGCCCGCCGACGGGGTGCCGGACGAACTGCTGGACGCCGCCGAGCGGTTGGACCGCGACGAGCTGCGCGCCCTGCAACTGGAGCGGCTGCGGCGGACCCTGCGGCTGGCCTACGACCACGTCGAGCTGTACCGGCGGAAGTTCGACGCGGCGGGCGTGACCCCGGACGACTGCCGGAGCCTGGACGACCTGGCCCGCTTCCCCTTCACCACCAAGGCGGACCTGCGGGAGGGCTACCCGTTCGGGATGTTCGCGGTGCCCATGTCGCAGGTGCGCCGGCTGCACGCCTCCAGCGGCACCACCGGCCTGCCGACCGTCGTCGGCTACACCGAGCGGGACCTGTCGATGTGGGCCGACGTGGTGGCCCGGTCGATCAGGGCGGCCGGTGGCCGGCCCGGCCACAAGGTCCATGTGGCCTACGGATACGGCCTGTTCACCGGCGGGCTCGGGGCGCACTACGGCGCGGAGCGGGCCGGCTGCACGGTCATCCCGGCCTCGGGCGGCATGACCGCCCGACAGGTGCGGATCATCCAGGACTTCCGGCCCGAGATCATCATGGTCACGCCCTCCTACATGCTCACCCTGCTCGACGAGTTCGAGCGCCAGGGCGTGGACCCGCGCGGCACCTCGCTGCGGGTCGGGATATTCGGCGCCGAGCCGTGGACCGAGCAGATGCGGACCGAGATCGAGGAGCGGTTCGGCATCGACGCCGTCGACATCTACGGGCTGTCGGAGGTGATCGGCCCCGGCGTGGCCCAGGAGTGCGTGGAGACCAAGGACGGCCTGCACATCTGGGAGGACCACTTCCTCCCGGAGGTCGTCGACCCGCTGACCGACGAGGTCATGCCGGAGGGCGGGAGCGGGGAGCTGGTCTTCACCTCCCTGACGAAGGAGGCGATGCCGGTGATCCGGTACCGCACCCGCGATCTGACCCGGCTGCTGCCCGGCACCGCCCGGCCGGCGTTCCGGCGGATGGAGAAGGTGACCGGGCGCAGCGACGACATGATCATCCTGCGCGGGGTGAACGTCTTCCCGACCCAGATCGAGGAGATCGTGCTGCGCACGCCGGACGTGGCGCCGCACTTCCGGATCGAGCTGACCCGGCGCGGCCGGCTGGACCACATGGCGGTGGCGGCGGAGGCCAGGGGCGACGCGGGCCCGGAGCGGCGCACGGCCGCCGCGGCGGCCATCGCCCAGGGCATCAAGGACGGGATCGGGGTGACGGCCGAGGTCAGCGTGGTCGATCCCGAGACGCTGGAGCGCTCGGTCGGCAAGATCCAGCGGGTGAAGGACCTGCGGCCGCGCGACTGACCGCGGCCGCCCGGCGGCGGGCCCCCGCGGGCCCGGCGCTGGTGCGCACCCGTCAGTCGATATCGACGGGGCCGTCGGAGGACGTGCCGTTGCGCGGGGCGCCGCCGCGCGGGTCCTTGCTGCCGACGTAGCCGCGCAGGGCGACGGTGCCTGAGGTGCCGCCGCCGTCGGAGCCGTCCTCGCCGTTGAGGTTCTTGCGGACCGAGTCCAGGATCGTCAGGCCCTGGCTGACCAGGCCCGCGGCGATCTCGCTGAGGCCGTCGGCGCCGTTGAGCACGTTGACGTTCGCGCCGGACAGGCCCGCGGACGCCTCCTTGACGATCTGCGGCAGCTGGTCGATCAGCATCCGGTCCAGGGCGACGCGGTCGTGCGAGGCGGCCGCGGCGGCCTGGATGCGCATCCGCTCGGCCTCGGCCACGGCCAGCACCCGGATCCGCTCGGCCTCGGCCTCGGCCGGCTTGACGATCTCGGCGACCAGTTGCTGCTGGCGCAGCTCGGCGGCCCGCAGCGCCAGTTCGGTCTGCGCGGCGAGCACCTCCTGCTGGGCGTGCGCCTGGGCGAGCGGGCCGGCCTGGGCGGCCTGCGCCTGCACCCGGTCGACCTCGGCGTTGTACTCGGCCTGCACGACCGCGGTCTGCCGGGCGTACTCGGCCTGGTTGCGGGCGGCGGCCTGCTGCGCCTCCACGGCCGCCTGGGTGGCCTGCGCCTGGGCGATCTGCGCCTGCCGCTGGATCGCGGCCTTGTGCGGGGCGGACATCGCGTCGATGTAGCCGGTGTCGCCGTCGTCGATCGACTGGATCTGCAGCGAGTCGACGATCAGGCCGATCTTGGCCATCTCCGACTTGGAGGTCTCCAGCACCTCGGTGGCCAGCTTCTGCCGCTCGGTGACGATCTCCTCGACGGTCATCGAGCCGATGATGGACCGCAGGTGGCCCGCGAAGATCCGGCCGGTGAGGATCGACATCTGGTCCTGGTCGGACAGGAACCGCTGGCCGGCGTTGACGATGCTCTCGTGGTCGTTGCCGACCTTGAACGCGATGACCGCCTTGACGGTCAGCGAGATGCCCTGCCGGGTCACGCACCTCTCGGAGACCTCGGCCTCGCACATGGCCAGCGTCAGGAAGCGGGTCTTGCGGAAGACCGGCAGCACGAAGGTGCCGTGGCCGGTGACGACGCGGAACGGCGAGCCCCCCAGACCCCGTCGGCCGCCCGAGATGAGCATGGCCTCGTCTGGTGCGGGAACGCGATATCCGAACATCCTTCGTCTCCTTCTCGAACGCGGCTCAGCCGGCCGGCGCTTCCAGTGGATCGAGCCATTCGATGACGTCCACCTGGCGAGTGCCGCGGGACTCCACCACCAGCACCGTCGCCCCCGTCGGCAGCGGCGCGTCGGACCAGGCCAGGAACGCCTCGGTACCGCCTCTGACGCTCACCAGCACCTCGCCGGGACCGTCGGGGCCGCGGGTACCGATCAGCAGCCGTCCGCTGCAGCCGATCACGGCGTCGTCCCGTGCCATCAACGGCAGCCCCTCGTCCTCGTGGAACCTCGAATCTCCGACCTCGACCATCCTCCCACCTGGGGTGGCCCCCCGGAGTCCGGTCGTCGCTACCCAATACGCGTGCCGGGGCCTCCCGGTTCCGTCCGCGGCGGTACCGTCCGTTCCATGATCCCGGCGCGCCGGGCGGGGGCCTGTCATGTCAGGGTTGTGGCAGGAGACGGGACTGGTAGGAGGCTGGATGTTCCGGGGGTTCACAGCGCCCTTGTCGGGGCGGACCGAGCGCGAGGGTCCGTCCCCCACGTCGCCGTGGGCGTTCATCCGCACGGAGACCGGCAGCGCCGCCGTACTGCTCGCGGCGACGCTGGTCGCGCTGGCGTGGGTGAACATCTGGCCGGACGGCTACGCCTCGGCGTGGGCCACCCGCATGTCGGTGCAGGTGGGCGGGCACGGCGTGGACATGGACCTGCGGGAGTGGGTGAACAGCGGTCTGATGACGCTGTTCTTCCTGGTCGTGGGCCTGGAGGCGCGGCGCGAGTTCGACATGGGCGAGCTGCGCGACCGGCGCCGGATCCCGCTGCCGATGCTGGCCGGGATCAGCGGCATGGTGGTGCCGGTGCTGCTGTACCTGGCGCTGAACGCGGGCCACTCCACCGCGCACGGCTGGGGCGCCGCGATGTCCACCGACACCGCCTTCGCGCTGGGCATGCTGGCGCTGCTCGGCTCGCGCTTCCCGCGCCGGCTGCACACCTTCATCCTGACCGTCGCGGTCGTGGACGACCTGGTGGCGCTCGTGGTGATCGCCGTGGCGTACAGCGACCACATCTCCTGGACGCCGCTGGCGGTCGGGCTCGGCGCGCTGCTGCTGGTGGGCGTGGCGCGCGCGGCCGGGTTGCGCCGCAGCGCGGTGTACGCGGTGCTGGGCGTGACCGCCTGGGTGGCATTCGTCCATTCCGGCGTGGACCCGGTCGTCGTCGGCCTGATGGTGGGGCTGATGGCCTACGCGTATCCGGCCCCGCGGGACGCGCTGGAGCGGGCCAGCGGGCTGTTCCGGTCGTTCCGGGAGCAGCCGACGGCCGAACTGGAGCGCGAGGCGCGGCAGGGCATCGCCTCCGCCCTGTCCCCCAACGACCGGCTGCAGCGGATCTGGCACCCGTGGAGCAGCTACGTCATCGTCCCGCTGTTCGCGCTCGCCAACGCCGGTATCCAGCTCAACGGCTCGGTGCTGGCGGCCGCCTTCACCTCGCGGGTGACGCTGGGCATCCTGCTCGCGTACGGGGTCGGCAAGCCGCTGGCGATCGTCTCCTCGTCGGCGCTGGCGACCCGGCTGAGCGGGGGCCGGATGAGGCCGCCGGTCGGCTGGGGGGCGGTGCTGGGCGGCGGCACCATCGCCGGGATCGGCTTCACCGTCTCGCTGCTGATCGCCACCCTCGCCTTCCACGGGCCGCAACTGGAGCAGGCGAAGATCGGCGTGCTGAGCGCCGTGGTGCTGGCCATGGTGGACACCACGCTGGTCGCGCTGGTCATCGAGCGGCTGCCGAAGGCGCGCCGGGCGAAGGCGCTGCTGGGAACGGCGCAGTCGGTGGTGGACCTGACCGACCCGGTCGACCCGGACTGCGACCACGTGCGCGGCCCGATGGACGCGCCGGTGACGATCGTGGAGTACGGCGACTTCGAGTGCCCGTACTGCGGGCAGGCCGAGAGCGTGGTGCGCGAACTGCTCGCCGACTTCGGCGACGTGCGCTACGTGTGGCGGCATCTGCCGCTGAACGACGTGCACCCGCACGCGGAGATGGCCGCCGAGGCCGCGGAGGCCGCCGCGGCGCAGGGACGGTTCTGGGCGATGCGGGACCTGCTCTTCGAGCACCAGGACGCGCTGACGGTCAAGGACCTGGTGCGCCATGCCGAGGAGATCGGGCTGGACGTGGACGCCTTCCGCGAGGCGCTGCGCGGCCGCAAGGGCGCCGCGCGGGTGGCGCGGGACGTGGATTCCGCGGACGGCAGCGGGGTGTCCGGCACGCCGACGTTCTTCGTCAACGGCCGCCGCCACCACGGCGCTTACGACATCGAGAGCCTGTCGCGGGCGGTCATCGCCGCCCGCGACCGGGCCCTGCTGGTGGACGGTGACGTCTGACGGCGGATGCCCGCCGGCGTCTCACGGCTCGTCGTCGGGCCGTACGACGGTGGGCAGCCCCGGGTCCTGGTGGCCGCCACTGGCCATCATCCGCACGTCGCCCTCGGGGCTGATCTCGGCGCGGACGATCCCGGAGTCGTCCTCGTAGATGGGGTAGCCGCCCGCTCCGGCCCTTTCGGTGCGGTGCACGACGATGGTGTCGGCATCGGAAGCGGGCGCGTGGAAGACGAGCTCGTAGTGTTCCGGATAGTCCATGGATGCCTCCCGACCAGGTCGTGAGGGGCCGTGCGCCCCTCCACCCGTCTCGCGGCCTCACCCATCATCCCCCGCACCCCCGGCGGACGCACATCCCCGTCACCGACAGTGACCGGACCTCGACGTGCGGGCGTCAGCCGAGCAGTCCTGCCCGGTAGGCGGCGGCGACCGCGGCCGCGCGGTCCCGCACGCCGAGCTTGCCGTACAGGTGCAGCAGATGGGTCTTGACGGTCGCCTCGCTGATGAACAGGCGCTTGGCGGCCTCCTTGTTGGTGGTGCCGGCGGCCACCAGGCGCAGCACCTCCAGCTCGCGGTCGGTCAGCAGTCCGGACGCGGCGGGCGCCGGTGCGCGGACGTGGCCGAGCAGCTTCTGCGCGACGGAGGGGGCCAGCACGGCCTGGCCGAGGTGCGCGGCCCGCACGGCGCGGACCAACTCGTCGCGCGGCGCGTCCTTGAGCAGGTAGCCGGTCGCGCCGGCCTCCACCGCGGGCAGCACGTCGGCGTCGCTGTCGTACGTGGTGAGGACCAGGACCCGGATGCCGGGGGCGCGTTCGCGCAGCAGCCGGATCGCCTCGACGCCGCCCATCCGCGGCATGCGCAGGTCCATCAGCACCACGTCGACGCCGAGCGCGACGGCCCGGTCGACCGCCTCGGCGCCGTCCGCGGCCTCTCCGGCGACGGTGAAGTCGGGGTCGCCGTCGAAGACTCCGCGCAGGCCGTCGCGGACCACGGGGTGGTCGTCGGCCAGGAGCAGTGAGATGGTCACACGCCATCATCCCCGACGGGTGCGGGCGGCGTCAGCGGCAGGGCGGGCACGCTGGCGCTGACGGCGGTGCCGTCGCCCGGCGCGCTCTCGATGGCGAGCGTCCCGCCGACCTGCCGGAGCCGGTGCCGCATCGCGGTGAGGCCGTAGCTCTGGCCCGTGCCGGGGCCGCCGCCGGCCTCCGCGTCGAAGCCGGCGCCGTCGTCGAGGACGTCGAGCAGCACGACGTCGTGGGTGTAGGAGAGGGTCAGCCCGGCCCGGGAGGCGCGGGCGTGCTTGGCGATGTTGGCCAGCCCCTCCTGGGCGGTACGGAACAGCGTGACCTCCAGGGCCGGGGACAGCGGCACCGGCGTGCCGGTCACCTCGACGCGGACCTTCACCCCGGAGGTCTGCGACCAGCGTTCCGCCAGGTCGCCGAGGGCGTCGGGCAGATGAGCCGCCTCGTCCAGCGGGCCGGGGCGCAGGGCCTGCACGGAGCGGCGGGCCTCGGCGAGGCCCTCGCGGGCCAGCCGCTGGGCCAGCGCCCGGTGCCGGGCGCGGCGCAGGGGGTCGGCGTCGAAGCGCTCGGCGGCCTCGAGCTGGGTCACGATGCCGGTCAGGCCCTGGGCGATGGTGTCGTGGATCTCCCCCGCCATGCGCTGCCGCTCGTCGAGCACGCCGGCCTCGCGGGCCTGGGTGACCAACTGGGCGTGCAGTCCGGCGTTCTCCTCCATGGTCTCGCGCAACCGCCGGTTGGCGTCGGCGAGTTGGTCGATCATGCGGGCGCGCTGCCGGTTGCGGGTGTCCTCCTCGATGCTCTGGTGGGTGATGACGCCGGCGATCAGCACGTTCACCGCGACCAGCCCCAGGTAGACCCAGACGGTCCCGCCGTGCAGGTTGGCGATCCCGCCGACCTGCGTGGTGGCCATCAGCGCGGCGTTGACCGCGACCGCCGGCGGCCGCAGCGCCCGCGGCAGTACGGCGACCTGCATGTAACCGGTGAAGCCGAAGAACCCGAAGAACGGGGTGAGCGCCAGCAGCAGCGCGATGAGGACGGTCAGCCCGGCGTAGAACACCACGGCCCGCACCCGCCGTTCGGCGGGGACCGGGTAGTCGACGCCCATCGTGCGCAGCCAGACGGCGGTGGCCGCCGACAGGCCGACGGCGGCCGCGAGGAAGGGCGCGCTGCGCGGACCGAGGGAGACGGCCAGGACCAGGGAGACGGCCAGCCCCCCGTAGGGCAGGTAGTGCTGCAGCAGATGGCGCCGGTCTCCGGCGCCGGCCAGTGCGTCGTCGGTCACCGTCCCATCATTCCCAACGGAAGAGGCGGGCGGCGACCAGGCTGCCGACGACGGTGTACCCGGCCAGCACCGCCAGGTGCTCCCCGAGCGCGCCGTGTCCCGCCCAGGCGGCCATCACCGCGCCGAACGGCACGAACTCGCCGATCCGCTGGAGGGAGTGCGGCAGTTCCGCGAGGGGCACGTACAGGCCGCTGAAGAAGAAGTTGAGCACCATCAGCGGGACGCCCATCCCGCTCGCGGCGGCCGAGGTGCGGGCGACGGCGGCGGCGATCAGGCCGAGGGCGAGCACCGCGGTGGTGCCCAGCACGAACGCGGCGCACACCGCCGCCGGGTCGGCCGGCGCGGCGACGTGGAAGGCCAGCCCGCCGATCGCGACCACCAGCCCGACGCCCACGGCGGTGATCGCGGCCATGACGGCGAGCAGCGCGCCGAGCATCCCGGCGGCCGGCACGGGGGTGACGGACAGCCGTCGCAGCACGTCCTTCTCGCGGTAGCCGGCCATGGTCAGCGGCAGTGCGGTGCAGGCCAGGAAGAGCGGCACCATGGCGGCCAGCGTCGGGACGTACACGTCGATGACGCGCTTGCCGTCGAGGGCCTTCTGGGCCGTGCCGAACGACGGGATGCAGCCGAACACCACCACCATGGCGACGGGCAGGGCCAGCCAGATCAGCGCGGCCGGGGCGCGCAGCAGCAGCCTGGCCTGGGTGACGGTGAGGGTACGGAAGCCCTGCGGGGTCATGCGCAGGGAGGGCAGGGCGAAGGCGGACATCTCAAGGTCCTCTCGGAGGTCGGGCCGGGTTCAGGATCGGATCGGGAGCGCGGGGCGGGCGCGCTGCGCGAGCACCCTCCAGCGGCGGCGGTCGAACGCGCGCGAGAGCGGCGTCAGGCGGGCCGGCCCCGGCCCGTCAGAGCGATGAACGCGTCGTCGAGGGTGGCCTGTTCGACGCGCAGGTCGGCGGCGATGACGTGGCGGCGGGCCAGCAGCGACGTGACGGCCTGCACGAGGTTGCCGGTGCCGGTCACCTCGAGCCGGCTGCCGTGCCGCGTCACACCCGTGACCTCGGGCAGGGCGCGCAGCAGTTCCTCGTCGAGCGGCTCCGACGGCCGGAACGCCATGCGCTGGGTCTGCCCGGCCCGCCGTGCCAGGCCCGCGGGGGTGTCGACGGCGACCACCCGGCCGGAGTCGATGAGCGCGACCCGGTCGCAGAGCCGCTCGGCCTCCTCCATGAAGTGGGTGACCAGGAGCACGGTGACGCCCGCGTCCCGGATCTGCTCGACCAGGTCCCAGGAGGTGCGGCGGGCGTGCGGGTCGAGGCCGGTGGTCAGCTCGTCGAGGATGACGGCCCGGGGGCTGCCGATCAGCGCCAGGGCGATGGCCAGGCGCTGCTTCTGGCCGCCGGACAGCTTGCGGTACCGGCAGCCGGCCTTGGCGGCGAGCCCGAGGCGGTCCATCAGCTCCGCGGTGCCGGCGGGCCGCTCGTAGAACGACGCGAAGAGCGCGAGCGCCTCGCGCACGGTGAGGTTGTCGGGCAGCCCGCTCTCCTGCAACTGGACGCCCAGCACCTGCCGGAGCGCGTCCCGCTCGGTCGCCGGGTCGTGCCCGAGCACCGTCAGGCGCCCGCGGTCGGCGTGCCGCAGCCCGGACAGGCATTCCACCGTGGTGGTCTTGCCGGCGCCGTTGGGCCCGAGGACCCCGAAGATCTCGCCCTCCTCGACCGCGAACGACACGTCGTCGACGGCGACGGTGCCGCCGTAGCGCTTGTGGAGGTTCGCGACCTCGATGACCGCCATGCCCGGTGCCCCTTCCGTGAGCCTGCGGCGCCCGTCCGCCGTCCTGGCCTCAGACTCCCGCGCGGGGCGGGGCGGGCGGATCGACCGGCGGGCTGCGAGCCGCGCCGGTGCGGTGGATCCGCCGCATCCACCGATCGGTGGATGCGGGTGGACGGGGCGGGCGGACTCCCGGGCGCCGCGCCCCGGTTCACGCCGGGCGGTTCGCGCGGGTCCGGCCGGTCGGCGGGGGTCAGGGAAGGGCGCGCAGCCAGGCCGCGGCCCGGGCGGGCGTCCCGGCGACCGGCACGCCCGCGGGGGGCGGTGGGCGCCGCACGACCAGCACGGGGATCCCGAGGTCGCGCGCCGCGGCGAGCTTGCCGGCGGTCGCGTCGCCGCCGCTGTCCTTGGTCACCAGCACGTCGATGCGGTGGGCGCGCATCAGCCGCAGCTCGTCCTCGGCCGTGAAGGGGCCGCGGGCCAGGACCAGTCGGTGGTCGCGCGGCAGCGGCGGGTCGGGCGACTCCACCGAGCGGATCAGGCAGAACAGGCCGGTGGCGGCGAAGACCGCCAGGTCCTGCCGGCCGACGGTGAGGAACGCGCGGGTCCCCAGGTCCGGCAGCGCGGCGGCGGCCCCGGTGAGGGTGTCCGCGGGGTGCCAGTCGTCGCCGCTGCCGGCACACCAGCCCGGCCGGCGCACGGCGAGCAGCGGGATGCCGGTGGCGGCGGCCGCGTCGGCGGCGTGGCGGCTGACGGCCGCGGCGAACGGGTGCGTCGCGTCGACGAGGGCGCCGATCCGTTCGGCGCGCAGCCACTCCGCGAGGCCGGCGGCTCCGCCGAAACCGCCGGTGCGGGTGCGTGCCGCGGCCCGGCGCGGCGCGGCCGTGCGGCCGGCGAGGGAGAGCGTGATGTCGAACGCGGCCTCGCCGTCGAGCAGTTCGGCCAGCGTCCGGGCCTCGGCGGTGCCGCCCAGGATGAGCACCCGCCGCACCCCTCCGCGCGCCGCGGCCCGCCCGGCGCTCTTCGGGTCGCCGCCCTCCCGGTCCACGGTCCGGCCGCTCAGTCCCGGGTCGCGGGACGGCGCAGCAGGTAGGTGTCCATGATCCAGCCCTTGCGGGCCCTGGCCTCCTCCCGCACCCGGGCGATGTGCTCGGCGAGCGGGGCGTCCAGCGGCCCGGAGAGCAGGATCTCGTCCGGCGTGCCGAGATAGGCGCCCCAGTAGATGTGCAGGCCCTGCCCGGCCAGCGCGGCGAACGCCCGGCGGGCGTCGAGCATCACCACGACGTCGTCGGCGCCGGGCGGCAGCCCTTCCTCGGCCAGCCGGCGCCCGGTGGTGATCCGCACGGGCCGGCCGACCTGGTTCAGGCCGGTGCGGTGCCGCGCGGCGAGGGTCGAGACGCTGCTCACGCCGGGGATCACGTTCCAGGTGAACTCCGCGGTGCCGCGGGCGTGGACCTCCTCCAGGCTGCCCAGGGTGCTGTCGTACAGGGCCGGGTCGCCCCACACCAGGAACGCGCCGCACTGGCCGTCGCCGAGTTCGTCGAGGATGAGGCGCTCGAAGACGTCCGCGCGGCGGCGCCGCCAGTCGCCGACGGCCGGGGCGTAGCCGGGGGTGGCCGCGGTCCGGTCGCGTTCGGGGTCGCGGGCGGTGACCACGCGGTGCGGCTGCCGCGCGTGCTCGGCGAGGATCTGCCGGCGCAGGGCCACGAGTTCGTCCTTCTCCTCGCCCTTGTCGAGGAGGAAGAAGGCGTCGGCCGCGCCGATCGCGCGCACCGCCTGGAGGGTCAGCTGGTCCGGGTCGCCAGCGCCGATTCCGATGACCTGGATCGTTCGCACGCTCGGGAGTCTGGCACAGCCGTGCGCCCCCGCCGCACTCCCCTGCCCCCGCCCGGTCCGCCCCCGTTCCCGACCGGGCCGCGCATGCGAGCAGGTCGGCCGGGGTAGTCAGGACTCGGACCCCCTTATTGCAATCGACTTGCAACTAGTAATGTGACGCGTGAACGCCCGCGACTGCCGCGACGACGGAGGACGACAGCATGACCACCACCCTCGGGGACCAGGCCGCCGACGGCACGCGCCGCCGCCTTGGCCTGGCGATGTCACGCGCCGAGTGGACGCGGCTGGGCGGCATGGCGGCGTTCATCGTCGCCCTGCACGTGATCGGCTGGTTCACCCTGGTCGCGATCGTCGCCCCCGAGCACTACAGCGTCGGCACCAAGTCCTTCGGTATCGGGATCGGCGTGACCGCGTACACGCTCGGCATGCGGCACGCCTTCGACGCCGACCACATCGCGGCCATCGACAACACCACCCGCAAGCTGATGGGCGAGGGCAAGCGGCCGCTGTCGGTCGGTTTCTGGTTCTCGCTCGGGCACTCCAGCATCGTCTTCGCGCTGGCCTTCCTGCTCTCCCTCGGGGTGCGGGCGCTGGCGCACCCGGTCCAGGACGACGGCTCCCAGCTGCACAACGTCACCGGCTGGATCGGCACGACGGTCTCCGGCGCCTTCCTCTACCTGATCGCCTTCCTCAACCTGATGATCCTGGCCGGGATCTGGAAGGTGTTCCGGCGGATGCGCCACGGCGACTTCGACGAGGCAGCGCTGGAGGAGCAGCTGGACAACCGCGGCTTCATGAACCGGCTGCTGGGCCGCGTGATGAAGTCGATCACCAAGCCCTGGCAGATGTACCCGCTGGGCCTGCTGTTCGGGCTGGGCTTCGACACCGCGACGGAGATCGCGCTGCTGGTGCTGGCCGGTTCGGGTGCCGCCTCGGGCCTGCCCTGGTACGCGATCCTGTGCCTGCCGGTGCTGTTCGCCGCCGGGATGTGCCTGCTGGACACCATCGACGGCTCGTTCATGAACTTCGCCTACCAGTGGGCGTTCTCCAAGCCTGTCCGCAAGGTCTACTACAACCTGACGATCACCGGCCTGTCGGTGGCCGTCGCCCTGCTCATCGGCACGGTCGAGCTGCTCGGCCTGATCTCCGACAAGGCCGGCCTGCACGGGGCGTTCTGGGACTGGATCGGCGGCCTGGACCTGAACATCGTGGGGTACGTGATCGTGGGCCTGTTCTTCGCCACCTGGGCGATCGCCCTGGCGGTGTGGAAGTTCGGCAACATCGAGGAGAAGTGGTCGGCCGGTCTGCGGCCCGCCGAACAGAAGGCGGACTGACCCGGACGTGGTGACGGGGCCCGCCCGGCTGCCGGGCGGGCCCCTTCCGGTACGCGGCCGCTCGCCGCACCTTCGTCCCCGCGGGCGGTCAGGGCGCCTTGCGCCCCGTCACGACCGTCGCGCCGCGCTCGTCGTCGTACGCGACCTCCGCGTCGAGCCGGCCGCCGCGCACGATGCCGGCCGCCTCCTGCGCCTGCCGCTCGCTGACCTCGAACAGCAGGCCGCCGCCCGGCGCCAGCCACTGCCGGGCCCCGTCCACCACCCGGCGGAGCACGTCGAGGCCGTCCGCGCCGCCGTCCAGCGCCATCAGCGCCTCGTGCTCGCGCGCCTCAACCGGCAGCAGCGGCACCTCGGCGGTGGGCACGTAGGGGACGTTGGCGGCGAGCACGCCGATCCGGCCGCGCAGCCGCCCGGGCAGCGCCGCGAACAGGTCGCCCTGGTGGACCGTGCCGCCGGCGGGCAGCACGTTGCGCCGCGCGCACCGCGTCGCGGCCGGGTCCAGGTCGGCGGCGTGCAGTTCCGGCCCCTCCAGGTGCGCGGCCAGCGCGACGCCGATCGCGCCGGAACCGCAGCACAGGTCCACCACCACCAGGGGTCCCGGCCCGACCTGCGCCCTGCCCAGGGCGATGCCGCGCTCGACGAGGAACTCCGTGCGGCGCCGGGGCACGAACACGCCCTCGTCCACCGCGATCCGCAAGCTCATGAACGCGGCCCAGCCGACGACCTGTTCGAGCGGCAGCCCGGCGACCCGCCGCCCGACCTTCGCGGTGAGGTCGGCGGGGCCGCTCGCGGCGGCCATCAGCAACTCCGCCTCATCCTCGGCGAACACGCAGCCGGCCGCCCTGAGGACGGCGGCCACCTCGTCGGGCGACGGCGCTCCGGAAAGCTCGGGCCGCGGGCCGGCCTGCGGCCGGCTTGCGGACTGCGGTTGCGCGTGCGGGTGTTGGGAGGTGATGTCCGGCATGAGGGGCCATGGAGCCTTTCGGGTGCGGCGGGCGGGGAGCGTCCCGCGCGTGAGGCTACCCGAGGCCCCGCGGCCCTGGCCGACCGGTGATCGCCGTACGGATCCGGCGTGCGGCGTGGCGCTGCCGGGTCAGGCATGGTGCTGCCGGGTCAGTAGCGCTGGGCCTGGGCGACCCGCGGGAACAGCGGCTTGTCCACGTCCTTGAGGCTGAACGCGACGGGCGTGGCCTTCTTGCCCGCCGCCACGTCCTTCGCCCCGACCACTGTGGTGTCGATGACCTTGCCGGACGAGTCGGCGAACTCGACCTTCACCGCGAAGGACGCGGTCGAGCTCGTGTGGTTGGTGATCGTCACGACGGTGGCGTGCAGGCCGCCGGTCTCTGTCAGGGGCACGCCGGTCAGTTGCACGTCCTGCCCGGCGTTGCCGGGTCCGGAGACCTTGGCGAGCTCGGCCTTCGCCGCCGCCTGGTCGCCGCTCAGCTGCGCCCCCACGGACGCCGCGAAGCTGGACGCGGCGGCGCCCGCGGACGCGGCGGCCGAGGTCGCGGCCGAGGAGGCGGCGGCCTTGGCCGACTCGGCGAGCGAGGCGAGGCTGGACGGCAGGTCGCCGGCCAGGGCCATCGAGTTCGGCGCGGAGGCGGGAGTGGTGTTCCCGCTGGAGCTGCTGCCCGAGCTGCCGCACGCGGTGAGCCCGGCGAAGCCGGCGGCCGCGCAGGTGACGAGGACCGCGGCGGTCACGGAGCGCAGCCGCCTGCGGGGGCCGGGGTGCAGGGACGAAGGGCTCACGGTGGGCCTCCAGGTTCGGCGGACCCTCCCACGCTCGCGCCGGTGGCCGCGGTGCGCAGCCCCAGCGGGCCGACCGGGTGACTCCCGGTACTCCGCCGGACCGTGAAGCCGCAGGTGGCGGGGTGTTGCGGCTGCGGAAGTCGGCGCGGTGCGCTATCCAGGAGTGGACAGAGCGACCTCCGCCGCGGGCCGCGCGGCCGTGCGTGACGGTCTCGTCCGCGGTCGCCTCCGCGGCTGCCGCAGCCGTCGCCGGAAAGGTGTCCCCCCATGCCGTCCCTGCACCAGCCGCTGACGCCCGCCGTCCTCGCCGACCTGCGGCGTCCGCGGAAATACCCCGCGGTGTCGGTCCTGCTGCCCACCCACCGGCGCGAGCCCGACAACGCCCAGGACGCGGTGCGGCTCCGGAACCTCCTGGAGGAGGCGAAGGAGGCCGTGCACAACGACCCCGAGGTCTCCAGGGCCGACCGCATCGACGTCATCGGCCAGCTGGACCAGGCGCTGGGCGAGGTCGACCTGGTGCACGCCGAGGACGGCCTGGCGATCTTCGCCGCGCCCGGTGAGCACCAGGTGTGGTCCCTCGGACGGTCGGTGCCGGCCCGGGTGCTGCTCGCGCAGACGTTCCTGACCCGCAACCTGGTCGCCGCCCACGCCGCGAACCAGCCCTACTGGGTGCTGGCGCTGGACTCGGAGGTCGCCACCTTGTGGAGCGGCGGCCGGCAGCACGTGCCCGAGGCGGCGGACGACGGGCCGTTCCCGGTGCG
Source organism: Streptomyces sp. NPDC020917 (assembly GCF_044333795.1). NCBI lineage: Bacteria > Bacillati > Actinomycetota > Actinomycetes > Kitasatosporales > Streptomycetaceae > Streptomyces > Streptomyces sp. NPDC020917. The sequence goes on from NZ_JBIRRR010000005.1 coordinate 315,158, forward strand.
CCGCCCGGAGGTCGACTTCGACCCGGAGCGGCAGGAGCAGATCGGCGACACGCCGAGCACCTTCCGCGACGAGGAGACCCGCAGGTTCCTGCGGGAGGTGACGGAGGCAGCCGGCACGGTGCTGGCCGCGGACCCGCGGCCGCTGTACGTCGTCGGCGAGACCGAGGCGCTCACCGCCCTGGACGACGCGGGGCCGGTGGCCCGCGAGGCCGTCGCCAGGATCCCCCAGGGCGGCCTGGCCACCGGCCCGGGCACCGCGCTGGGCGAGGCGGTCAGGGCCGCCGACCGCGAGCGCGACGAGCAGCAGCTGGCCGACGTGCTCACCGACCTGGACCGGGCGCGCAGCCGCAAGGCGTTCGCCGGCGGCGTCGACGAGGTGTGGTCGTCCGTCACCGAGGGCCGGGCCTCGCTGGTGGCCATCGAGGACGGCTACCGCACGACGGTCCGCGAGGACGGCGAGCATCTGATCCCCTCGACCTCGGGCGAGCGCGGCTCGCGCGACGACATCGTCGACGAGATCGCCGAGCAGGGCCTGGACTCGGGTGCGCGGGTGCACTTCGTGCCCGACGGCGCCCTCGCCGGCTCCGGCCGGATCGCCGCGGTGCTCCGCTACTGACCGCGACATTGATGTGACGTACGTCACATTCATGCGGTGTGCTGTCACACCCGGGCCCCCGCCTTCCCTCCTAGGGGGAAACGCATCACGGGAGGCTCATCGTGTCCGAGGCACTCGCCCAGCGGCCCACACCCGCGGACGACCATGCGACCGAGGTGTTCCTGGGCCACCGCGAGCTGCTCTTCTCGGTGGTCTACAACATGCTCGGCAGCGTCTCGGACACCGAGGACGTCCTCCAGGAGACCTGGCTCGCCTGGGCCCGGCACAGCAGCAAGCCGGTCCGGGACGAGATCGACAACCCCCGCGCGTACCTGGTGCGGATCGCGGTCAACCAGGCGCTGACCCGGCAGGCCACCATCAGCCGCCGCCGGGAGACCTACGTCGGCCCCTGGCTGCCCGAGCCGCTGATGACGCAGACGCCCGACGCGCACGACCACGCGCAGGCCGCAGGGGCGGCCGACGCGGCCGAGTCCGCCGAGCGCAACGAGTCGGTGTCCATGGCGCTGCTCGTGGTGCTGGAGACGCTGACGCCGCTGGAGCGCGCAGTGTTCGTGCTGCGCGAGGTGTTCGGCTACTCGCACGCCGAGATCGCGGAGATCCTCGGGCGCAGCACGTCCGCGATCCGCCAGCTGGCGCACCGGGCCCGGGAGCACGTCCAGGCCCGCCGCCCGCGCTACCAGGCCGACCCGGAGGTGCGGCAGCAGGTCACCGAGCGGTTCCTGGCCGCCGCGCTCGGCGGCGACCTGGCGGGCCTGATGAGCCTGCTGGCGCCGGACGTCACGCTGTGGACGGACGGCGGCGGCAAAGCCCCCTCGGCGATGCGCCCGGTGCTGGGCCGCGACAAGGTCGCCCGCACGCTCCACGGCTACGCCGGCAACAGCCGCCAGCCGCAGCTGGACATCCACTACCGGCACGTCAACGGCGACCCGTCGGCCGTGGTCTTCTCCGGCCACTCGCCGTACGCGGTCATGATCGTGGACGTCAACCGCGACACCGGCCAGGTGACGGACGTGTACCTGGTCACCAACCCCGACAAGCTGCAGGGCGTACGGCTCGACAAGGGCGAGGCCGCCGACGGCGCGCCCGGCCGGACGCCCACCGCCCGCGGCGCGGGCCCCGCGCAGGGCCGACGCGCCACCGCGGACCCGGGGGCCGCCGGGTGAACCCCCGTACCGGCGCGCGGCCACCCGCATCCCGCGGGGCGCGCACCGGTCACCCGGCGGCTCCCGCCCTCTTCCCCCGGCCTTCCTGGGCCGGCTGACACCTGCGAGCGCCCCGCCGAACTCCCGGCGGGGCGCCGGTTGCCGTGGCTTCGGTCAGGTGCGGCGAGGGTCCGGCGCCCGGCATTCCGCTGCCCGGTGGCGGGACGTACCCGCCAGTGACCGCCGGCGGCCCGCACCACGGTGGGTACGGGCCGCCGCTTCGAGAGCGCGCCGGCGGACGCACGCTGTGGGATGCGCGCCGTCAGATGCGCGCCGCGACCCTGGCCGCGGGGAGCGCCTGCGGCGCGTCCTGCTTCGTGCGGCGGACGAACGTCCGGACGTGGCGCAGCATGCGGTACTCGTAGCGCGGTCCCCTGCGCACCTGCAGCAGCGAGGCGTCGGCCAGCTCGGCGAGCAGGCACATGGCTTCGGTGCGGCTGAACTCCGGCTCCAGGCACTCCAGTTCGGGTCCGTCACTGGACACAGGGCCGGGTTCCGCGGCCAGCCGGGCCAGCAGCGCCTGCTGGCGGCCGGTCAGCAGGTCCCAGCTCCAGCGCAGGCTCCCCGCCAGGGAGCGCTGGTGCGGCAGCAGGGAGAGGTCGGGGAACCCCAGGAGTTCCAGGACGTGTTCGGGCACCAGCAGCGCCGAGACGGGCACCGACCGCAGCCGGTACGCGGCGAACTCGACGAGCCGCGGCACGCCGTCCAGTTCGCGGCACAGCGCCCGGACCGGCTCGCCGCCCGCGGCGAGTTCCTGCTCGACGCAGCCGCTGGCGATCCGCTGCTGCAGCAGCCGCAGGGCGCTGTCGGCACCCAGCGGCGCCGTCTCCCACAGGCACGCCTCGGGGAGCGCGGGCGGCCGGCGGCTGGTCAGCACCAGCCGCAACTCCGGCCAGCTGCCGCGCAGTTCCTCCACGAGCAGCGAGGTGACCTGCGGCAGGTGCTCGGTGGTGTCCAGGACCAGCAGCGCGGGACCGCCGGCCGCTTGCGCCGCGACCCCGGCACCCGCACCCGCACCCGCTCCCGCTCCCGCTCCCGCTCCCGCTCCGCCGAGCATGGCCTCGACGGCCTGCCGGACAGCCGCCAGCCGCACCTGGACGTCCCCCGCCGGAGAGGCCGTGGGGGCCGGGATGCGGCCGAGCTGCACCACCGCGACGCCGCCGGGGTAGCGGCGGGCCGAGCGTTCCGCGGCGGCCAGCGCGAGCCGGGTCTTGCCGACGCCACCCGGTCCGGTGACCACGGTCACCGGATGGGTGTCGATCAGGCCGCACAGCCGGTCGAGTTCGGCCTCCCGGCCGATCAGGGAGGTCCTGGGCGGTCGCGGCCCCCGCCAGTGGCCCTGCGCGGCGGACCCGGCGGGGCGCACCGCACCGCCCGGGACGCGGCCGCCGCGGGCGCGCGGCTCCGGGTCGAGGACGGAGAAGAGCAGGTCGAGCGAGCTGCGCCGGGGGCTCTGGATCCGGCCGCGCTCCAGGTTGCGTATGGTCCGTACGCTGATCCCGGAGCGTTCCGAGAGCTCCTCCTGCGTCCACCCGCGCTGCGTCCGTAACGCCAGCAGTAAGTCGTGCCTCATGCCCGCACCTCGGCGGGCAGCCGCAGCCCTGAGGCCGCCCTGGTCGCCGGTGCGTGCCCGTGCTGCCGGCCCTGGCAGCACGACCCGAGTTGATGTGACACGTGGTCACGCCCCCCTTGCAGTCGCTCGCATGTCGGTCGGTACGTTCCGTTCTCTCCGGGGCAGCGACGTGGCGCGGCGGCAGGTCCCCGTCCTGCACGTCGCCGCTGGTCGGCGCGGCCGCAGCCCGCCGGACGAGCGAGGTGGCCGGGCCGCATCATGGCACGGCGGATCAAGCAAGGACGAGTGGGACCCGGCCCCCCTTCCCCCACCTCGCCCGACGCCGGGCACGCCGCCGACCGTTCGTCTGACCTGTGGGGACCGGCCGCCCCGGGACGACACCCAACAGCACCCCGCACACTATCCCTTGGCGAAGTTTTTACCTACCTGCAGGTGGTGACCACCTGTCAGTACCGGGTGACGGCGGTGGCGCCGCCCGTCGTGCCGATCGCGATGTGCGGCTTGGCCGCGGGCTTCAGCCACGCCGTGACGGCGGTCATCGCCGCGGCCGGTACGGACACGCAACCGGCCGTGGACCCGCTGCCGTTGACGTGCAGGAAGATCCCGGCGCCACGCCCCTTGACCGGGGCGGCGTAGTTGAAGTCGATGACGACGGCGTGGGCGTACTGCACCGGATACTGGTTCAGGTGCTCCGACTCGGTGGCCCGGCAGTCGGCGGGCAGCGGGCTGACCCAGCGGTTGTACGAGGTCGACTGCACGTCCTCGCACCACCACGACGACGGCGTCACCGCGCGGTAGGGCAGCGTGGTGCCCGCGGGCGCGGCGGAGTTGCCGAACGCGAAGGGCAGCCCGTAGAGGCCGGTCGGGGTGGTGTTCGTGTCCTGGCGGCGGGTGGCGCCGTCAGCCAGGCCGCTCGCGCCGAAGCGGGCCGGCGCGGAGCCCACGAGCCGCCAGGCGCTGCCGGACCTCTCCCACCAGCTCAGCGTCCCGGTGGTGGCGGCCAGGCTGCTCGCGGTGGCGGTGATCAGCTGGGTGCCTCCGCCGGTGTCGGCCATCGTGACCGGCAGGGTCACGGGACGGTACCCGGTGGGCGTCCGGTGGACGGGGCCCGGCCCCGGGGCCAGCGCCAGGGTCATGGCGGCGGCGGAGGCGAGGGCGAGCGGGGCGGCGGCGAGCACGAGGGCCTCCTGCGGTTCCGGGTGGGCAGGGGGACGCCGGCACCACCGGTGCCGCTCCCCGTTGTCGCCGACATCTATCACGCGCCCGGCCCGCCGAAGCGCAGAACCGCCCTCAGCCGGCCGCGGGCGCCAGGTCGGTCCGCCAGTCGTTGCACGTGATCGGGTTGCCCTTGGGGTACTCGAAGGCGCACTCCCCCACCAGCGCGAAGCCGGCCTTGCGGCAGACCGCGTTCGACGCGGTGTGCACGACCTTGGGGAAGGCGTGCAGCGTGGGGCGGTTGCCCAGCTCCCGGGCCTGCTCGACGACCGCCCGTGCGGCCGCGGCGGCGATGCCCCGGCCCTGGAACTCGGGCAGCACGCCCCAACCCGTCTCGTACACCGGCTCGCCCTGCCAGGTCTGGGCCCAGAAGCCGATGGACCCGGCCACCTCTTCCGTCTCCGCCAGGACGACGGTGAACATCCGACCCTGGTCGCCACCGAGGCGCTGGTAGCGCTCGTGGCGGGCGAGCAGCTCCTGCTCGCCCTCCGGCCCGCCGAGGTGCTCGGTCATCTCCGGGGCGTTGGTGCGGCGCAGGAGCCACAGGTCGTCGTCCGACCAGGGGCGCAGCCGCAGGGCGGGCGTCGGGGGGCGGGTGCTGCGAGGTGCGGTGTCCATGCTGGGGACGCTACCCCGAGGGTCTGACAACGCGGGCGGGACGGCGGCACCGGGCGGGGCGGAGTCGTACGGCCGCCGGCCCGCGGGCAGAGAAGAGCCCCGGCCGGGACGGGGGGACCAGGCCGGGGCAGTCATCGGGAGAGGGAGCACTGTTGGCGCCTCTCATTGTTAGTTTAACACTCAATGAGCGTAGTCGAAGCCGTGCGGCGCGGGCGCGGTCCGCATCGCGGTGCCGGCGGGCACGGCGGGCTCCCCCTGGGCTTCGCCGGCGTCCCCCGTCGCCCCCTGGGGGGCAGCGGCGGGCGGGGCGCCCAGCGGGCCGTGCAGGGCCCCTGTGGGGGCCAGGGCGGCCCCGACCAGCACGTCGCAGAACTTCCTGCCGTCGGTCGGCAGGTCCCGGCGCCAGGCCATGGCGACCAGCGGGGCCAGCAGCGTCAGGGCCGCGGTGAGGGAGCTGGTGACCGACAGCCGCACGAGGGTGCCGTCGGCGTGCGGCAGCAGGTCGAAGGAGTACAGGGGCACCTGGGTGCCCAGCGGGCTCCACATGCGCTGGCCGCGGAACGCTATGCGCCGGCACGGCTCGTAGTCCGCGCACACCAGGTGGTGCGGCCGGCGCCTGCCGGGGTAGCGGTAGCGGTACACCGCGTGTGCGCCGGGGGTGACGTAGGCCGCGTCGACCGAGGCGACGCCGGAGCTCCAGAGGGCGAGATTGCGGGCATCGGCGAGAAAGTCGAAGACCTCGGTGGCCGGCCTTGACACGAACACGTTCGTGGACACGCTCGGCATCACAAACCTCCCCGGTAGCGGCGTGGACGGCGTGCCGCACACGGCGCAGACCGGGTCGGGCAGTGCGTGCGCCGGGTGGGCGGCGAGCCGCCTGTTTCACTCCTCTCGGAAAGCGTGCCCCGCAAAAGGTCACATGTCGTGGCAATGAGCCCATTCGGGTGAGAACGGCCCGTGTTCGGGGAGGGGTGGGCCCGGCCCGGGGCCGATAGCCTGGCGCCGTGGAAGAACAGCAGGTACCGGCACGCTTCGAGCGCGGCACGGACGGCCCGAAGATGATCCTCGCCGGCCTCGACGGCTCCGATTCGTCATGGCGCGCCGCCGCATATGCCGCCGGGCTCGCCCGCCGCCAGAACGCGACCCTCGCACTGGTGTACGTGCAGCCCTACCTGCCCGGGGGCGCGGCCCTCGGCGTGCCGGTGTCGGAGGCGGAGACCGGGGTCGCCGAGCAGCTGCTCGCGCAGATAAGGGAGTCCGTCGAGCGGGTCCGGGACACCTTCCACGTGCGCTGGGAGTTCCACACCTTCCGCGGCGACCCGTACAACGGCCTGGCGATGGCCGCCGACCAGCTCACCGCGGACGCCGTGGTGGTGGGCGCCTCGGAGCGCGCCGGGCACCGGTTCGTCGGTTCGGTCGCCGTCCGCCTGGTGAAGACCGGACGGTGGCCGGTCACCGTCGTGCCGTGACCCGGCGCGCTCCGCCGGCCGCCTAGCGCGGCGCCGGGGCGTACTTGTAGCCGACGCGGCGCACGGTGACGATGCTCGACCGGTGCTCGGCGCCGAGCTTGCGGCGCAACCGGGCGATGTGCACGTCCACCGTCCGGCCGTCGCCGATGTGGCCGTAGCCCCACACGGTGGTGACCAGTTGGTCGCGGGAGTGCACGCGGTGCGGGTGGGCCACCAGATGGGCGAGCAACTCGAACTCCAGATAGGTGAGTTCGAGGGGCCTGCCGTCGACCTCCGCGGTGCGGCGCTCGGCGTCGATGCGCACCGGCGGCGCGGCGTCGGCAGGCCCGGACGGCGCGGCGGGCCCGGTGCCACCGGGCTCGGCCGGCACCAGCACCAGGTAGCCGACCATGGGGGCTCCGCCGGAGACCGCGGACAGCACGTGGCCCGGGGCGGGCATCCAGGTGGCGCCGGGCGGCAGGAAGTCCGGCGCCGGCGGGGCCTCGTCGGGGCGCACCGCCCTCAGGTGCTGCCGGGCGGCGGTCTGCCCCGGGGCGGCCTGCGCCGCGGGCGCGGGGCCGGTCTGGGCGGGCAGGGGAGGGAAGGAGGACACGTTCGACATGGGTTCGGCTCTTTCGCGCGAAGGGTCGTGGGACTCCGTGTGCGCGGGACCGGGGATGCTGACGGCGGGCTGCGGCAGCCGTACGGCTGCGGGCGGGTCAGCGGGCGGGGCGGGTCCGCGCGGGGATCGCGCGGCAACACCAGCGGTCGAAGTGGTGCTCCTGCCGGGACGGCCAGAAGGGCTCGAGGTCGAGGCGACCTGTCCCGGTGTCAGTAGTGCTGGCCATGCCCCCCATTGAACCAGACGGGGCGTGCGGGATGTGAGGGGTCGGGGACGGTCCGCGACGTGGCCGCGGTCACGTCGCCCCGGCCCGGCCGCCGGAAGGGGCGCTGCGGCGCGCGGGCCACCCGGAGCGCGGGGGCCGGGGGACGCGGGTTTAGGCTGGATCGCCCTATGAAGGAGACCCCCATGCAGATCCACCACCTGATGAGTCTCGCGATCGACAACTCGGCCGGCCCCGGGCCGGTGATGCGCACGGTCCTGATCGGCTCGGTGGTCGGCGTCGTCCTGCTCGCGTGGTTCGTGCTGCGCGGCTACAGCAAGAAGGACTGAGAGGGCGGCGCGGACGCGCCGCCCCCCCGCCCCGTACCCGATCGGGTCACCGGATCGGCAGACCCGAGAGGGTGCGGGCGATGACCAGGCGCTGGATCTCGCTGGTGCCCTCGAAGATCGTGTAGATCGCGCTGTCGCGGTGCATCCGCTCCACCGGGTACTCGCGGGTGTATCCGTTGCCGCCGAGGATCTGTATGGCCTGGGCGGTGACCTTCTTGGCGGTCTCGCTGGCGAACAGCTTGGACATCGACCCCTCGGCCGAGGTGAACGGCCGGCCGGCCGTCGCCATCCAGGAGGCGCGCCACACCAGCAGCCGGGCGGCGTCGATCTGGGTGCGCATGTCGGCCAGCTGGAAGGCGACGCCCTGGTTGTCGATGATCGGGCGGCCGAACTGCTCGCGCCCTGTGGCGTACTCGAGGGCGTACTCGTAGGCGGCGCGGGCGGTGCCGACCGCCATCGCGCCCACCGCGGGCCGGGACGCCTCGAAGGTGGCCATGGCCGCGTTCTTGACCCGCTCCCCCTTGCCGGCGCGCTCGCGGGCCCGGGCGAGCCGCTCGTCGAGCTTCTCCTTGCCGCCGAGCAGGCAGTCGCCGGGGACCCGCACGCCGTCCAGCACGACCTCGGCGGTGTGCGAGGCGCGGATGCCGTGCTTCTTGAACTTCTGACCCTGGGACAGGCCGGGCGTGCCCGCCGGGACGATGAACGAGGCGTGGCCCTTGGTGCCCAGCTCCGGGTCGACGACCGCGACGACGACGTGGACGTTGGCGATGCCGCCGTTGGTGGCCCAGGTCTTCGTGCCGTTGATCACCCACTCGTCCGTGGCCTCGTCGTAGACGGCCCGGGTGCGCATGGCGCCGACGTCGGAGCCCGCGTCCGGCTCGGAGGAGCAGAAGGCGGCCACCTTGACGTCGTCGGCGTCGCCGTACATCTGCGGCACCCAGGTGCCGATCTGCTCCTCGGTGCCGTTGGCCAGCACGCCGACGGCGGCCAGGCCGGTGCCCACGATGGACAGGGCGATCCCCGCGTCGCCCCAGAACAGCTCCTCCATGGTCATCGGGATGCCGAGGCCGGTGGGGTCGAAGAACTGCTGGGCGTAGAAGTCCAGGGAGTAGAGTCCGATCTTGGCCGCCTCCTGGATGATCGGCCAGGGCGTCTCCTCGCGCTCGTCCCACTCGGCCGCGGCCGGGCGCATCACATCGGCGGCGAAGCCGTGGATCCAGTCGCGCACGGACTTCTGGTCGTCGTTGAGTTCGAGCGTGAAGTCGCCCATCTCGTCCCCTCCACGTGCTGGTTACTAGCGGTAACAGCAGTCTGTTACCGGCGGGTAAGGAATGTCAACTCCCCCCTTCCCGGACGAAGGGGACCCGGCGGGGTGTTACGTTGCGCAGACCAGCGGCAATCGAACAACCCGGGGAGGCGTCGGTGGACACCGGCCAGCGCGAGGACCAGCGGACGGCCAGCGAGCGGCGGCGCCACGAGCTGCTCGAGGCGGCCGAGCGCGTGGTACTGCGGGACGGCCCAGAGGCGTCCATGAACGCGATCGCCGCCGAGGCGGGCATCACCAAGCCGATCCTCTACCGCCACTTCGGCGACAAGAGCGGCCTGTACCGGGCCCTGGCCCGCCGCCACACCGACGCCCTGCTGGCCACCCTGCGCGCGGCCCTGGACTCCCCGGGCGACCGCAGGGACCGGGTGGAGGCCACGCTGCACGCCTACCTGTCGGCGATCGAGGCGCGGCCGCAGGTGTACCGGTTTCTGATGCACCCGGCGGAGACGCCCGCCGCCGACGGCGAGAAGGGCTTCGACGTCGGCCGGCAGTCGATCCCGGTGCTGCGGCGGATGGGCGAGGACCTCGGCGACGTGATCGCCGAGCGCCTGGACCTCGGCCCCGACGGCCCGCTCGTCGCCCGCGTGTGGGGCCACGGCATCGTCGGCATGATGTACGCGGCCGGCGACTGGTGGCTCGGGGAACGCCCCTGCTCGCGCGACGAGTTGGTGCGCATCCTGGCCGACCTGCTGTGGGGCAGGCTCGCCGCCGTCGAGGATCGCGCCGGCAGCCAGGGCTTCTAGCCGACGTCCTGCGCACGGCGCCGGGCCGGGCTCTCGCCCGCGCCGTCGCCGTCGCCGTTGCCGGCGGCCTTCCGGGCCCCGCGCAGGGCGCGGTAGCGCCGCAGGCCGCGCAGCCGGTCGGTGTACACGGTGCCCTGGAGATGGTCGAACTCGTGCTGGAGGCAGCGGGCGAAGAACCCGCTGCCGGCGACCGAGGACTCGTTGCCCATCGCGTCGACGCCCTCCAGGACCGTCTCGTCGTACCGCAGGGTGCCCGCCTCGACCCCGGGCACCGACAGGCACCCCTCCGGGCCGGTGACCTCGACCCCGCCGAGGTGCACCAGCCGCGGGTTCACCAGGTGGCCGAGGTGGCGGACGTCCTCGTCGTCCGGGCAGTCGTAGACGAACACCCGCAAGGGCACGCCGATCTGGTTGGCGGCGAGGCCCACTCCCCCGGCCGCGTACATCGAGGCGAACATGTCCTCCACCAGCCGCAGCAGCGGGGCGCCGAACTCGGTGGCCTCGCCGCACGGGGCGTGCAGGACGGGGTCGCCGAGCCGCCGTACAGGGTGGACGGTGCCGGTGCTGCCGGGGATGCTGCCGCGTCGCATGCGGCTCAGCGTAGGCGCCGGCCGGTGCGGTGCGGTGCGGGGAGGGGGCCGGGAGTCGATAGGCTGAGCGCGACCGGAACCCGCAGGCCGCGCAGGCGGTCCAGGGAGCGGAGGTCCGGCCCCGCCAGGGCAGTGGCGCGGCCGGGAGTCGAGGAGGAAGTAGGACGATGGCAGGCAACTCTGAGCCGCTGTCGCCGCGGGCCAAGCTGGCCGTGACGGCGGGCAAGGCCGTGGCGGCGGTGTCGCGCGCGGCGGGCCGCGGCAGCGGATCGGTGATCGGCGGCCGGGTCGCGCTCAGGTTCGACCCGGACCTGCTCGCCAGGCTCGCCCGGCACCTCGACGTCGTGCTGGTGTCGGCGACCAACGGCAAGACCACCACCACCCGGCTGCTCGCGGAGGCGCTGCGCGCCAACGGCCAGGTCGTCTCCAACGCGCTGGGCGCCAACATGCCCGCGGGCATCACCTCCGCGCTGGCCGGCGGCTCCGAGGCCCGCTACGGCGTGATCGAGGTCGACGAGAAGTACCTCGCCGGCGTCGCCCGCGACGTCGCGCCCAAGGCGATCGCACTGCTCAACCTCTCCCGCGACCAGCTGGACCGCGCGGCCGAGACCCGGATGCTGGCCGAGAAGTGGCGCGAGGGCCTGGCCGGCGTCGAGGCGATCATCATCGCCAACGCCGACGACCCGCTGATCGTCTGGGCCGCGTCCTCCAGCCCGACCGTGGTGTGGGTGGCGGCCGGCCAGGAGTGGAAGGACGACGCCTGGTCCTGCCCGTCCTGCGGCGGCGTCCTGCAGCGCCCGTCCGACGACTGGTACTGCGCCGAGTGCGGCTTCCGCCGCCCCACGCCCACCTGGGCGCTGTCCGGCGACCACGTCGTCGACCCGTACGGCGTCGCGTGGCCGATCCACCTGCAGCTGCCGGGCCGGGCGAACAAGTCCAACGCGGCCGTCTCCGCCGCGGCCGCCGCGGCCTTCGGTGTCGACCCCAAGATCGCCCTGGAGCGCATGTACAAGGTGCAGGCGGTCGCCGGGCGCTACGACGTGGTCAGCTACCAGGGGCGCGAACTGCGGCTGCTGCTGGCGAAGAACCCGGCCGGCTGGCTGGAGACCTTCTCCCTGATCGACAAGCCGCCGACGCCGGTGATCCTGTCGGTCAACGCCCGCGGCGCGGACGGCACCGACACCTCCTGGCTGTGGGACGTGGACTACACCCGGCTGGCCGGGCACCCGATCCTGGTCATCGGCGACCGGAAGCTGGACCTCGCGGTGCGGCTGGAGGTCGCCGGCCTGCAGTTCCTGGTCTGCGCCGACCTGGACGAGGCGGTGCGCTCCGCGCCGCCCGGCCGGATCGAGTCGATCGCCAACTACACGGCCTTCCAGGACCTGCGCCGCAAGGTCGGCAACTGACCCGTGCCCGACCCGTCGCCGGCACCCGACAAGGAGAAGCACGCATGAACGAGTCCAGCCTCCGCCTGGTGTGGGTCTACCCGGACCTGTTGAGCACCTACGGCGACCAGGGCAACGCGCTGGTGGTGGAGCGCCGCGCGCTGCAGCGCCGGGTGCCGGTCTCCCGGGTGGACGTCCGCTCCGACCAGCAGATCCCGACCTCGGGCGACATCTACCTGATCGGCGGCGGCGAGGACCGGCCGCAGCGGCTGGCCGCGGAGCGGCTGCGCAGGGACGGCGGGCTGAACCGCGCGGTCGCCAACGGCGCGATCGTCTTCTCGGTGTGCGCCGGGTACCAGATCCTGGGCCACGAGTTCGTCAACGACCTCGGCCACCCCGAGCCGGGCCTCGGCCTGCTCGACGTGGTGAGCGTGCGCGGCGAGGGCGAGCGCTGCGTGGGCGACGTGCTGGCCGACATCGACCCGCAGCTGGGGCTGCCGCAGCTGACCGGGTTCGAGAACCACCAGGGCGTCACCCATCTCGGCCCGACCGCCCGCCCGTTCGCACGGCTGCGGATCGGCCGGGGGAACGGCACCGGGGACGGCACCGAGGGCGCGTTCAACGACACGGTGTTCGGCACCTACATGCACGGCCCGGTGATGGCCCGCAACCCGCACATCGCGGACATGCTGATCAAACTGGCCCTGGACGTCAACGCGCTGCCGCCGGTGGACGACCAGTGGTACGACGCGCTGCGCGCCGAGCGGATCGCCGCGGCGGTGCAGCCGGCCTGACCTGCGGCAAAGGCCCCGGCCGGGGAGTTCACCTGGCGGTCCCGATCATGCCGGCTGCTGGTCGACCCGAGTTCGAGCAATCGTCAGGCGTCCGTACTGCGGTCGCCGTGGAGACTGTGCCGGTGGGCTCGGTAAACTTGCCGCGATCCATCCGGACGACGGGGTCCGGCCGTCCGGTTGAGGTGCAGGAGTAGCGAGAGCAATGCGTATTGGTGTGCTGACCAGCGGCGGAGACTGCCCCGGGCTCAACGCCGTCATCCGGTCCGTCGTGCACCGCGCCGTGGTGGACCACGGCGACGAGGTGATCGGCTTCCACGACGGCTGGAAGGGGCTCCTCGAGTGCGACTACCGCAAGCTCGATCTGGACGCCGTGAGCGGCATCCTCGCCCGCGGTGGCACCATCCTCGGCTCGTCCCGGGTCCAGCCGGCCCATCTGCGGGGCGGAGTGGAGCGGGCCAAGGGCCACGTCCAGGACCTGGGTCTCGACGCGATCATCCCGATCGGCGGCGAGGGCACCCTGAAGGCCGCGCGGCTGCTGTCGGACGCGGGCCTGCCGATCGTGGGCGTGCCCAAGACCATCGACAACGACATCGCGTCCACTGACGTCACCTTCGGGTTCGACACCGCGGTGATGGTCGCCACCGAGGCCCTTGACCGGCTGAAGACCACCGCCGAGTCGCACCAGCGGGTGCTGATCGTCGAGGTCATGGGCCGGCACACCGGCTGGATCGCCCTGCACTCGGGCATGGCCGCCGGTGCGCACGCGATCCTGGTGCCGGAGCGCCCGTTCGACGTGACGGAGCTGGCGCAGGTGGTCGGGGAGCGCTTCGAGGCGGGCAAGAAGTTCGCCATCGTGGTGGTCTCCGAGGGCGCCAAGCCCCGCGAGGGCACGATGGACTTCACGTCCGGCGCGACGGACATCTACGGCCACGAGCGGTTCTCCGGCGTCGCCAACCAGCTGTCCGTGGAGCTCGAGGAGCGGCTGGGCAAGGAGGCCCGCCCGGTGATCCTCGGCCACGTGCAGCGCGGCGGCACCCCGACCGCGTACGACCGGGTGCTCGCCACCCGCTTCGGCTGGCACGCCGTCGAGGCGGTGCACAACGAGCGGTTCGGCATGATGACCGCGCTGCGCGGCACCGACATCACGCTCGTCCCGCTGGCCGAGGCCGTGGAGCACCTCAAGACCGTGCCGGCCGAGCGGTACATCGAGGCCGAGTGCGTGCTGTGACGCGCTGAACCACCGGGCCCGGAAACGCCGGCCCGCCGACCGCCCCCGCCCGCAACCGCGGCCGGGGGCGGTTCTACTCTGGTGCGGGCACAACGGTCGAAGGAGTGACAGATGGATCACGGCGGGCACGGCATGCACATGGACTTGCCGCCGTTCACCCTCGGCCGGGGGCTGTCGTTCAGCGGTGGCGACCCGTTCTTCCTGGTCGGCTGCGTGCTGCTGCTCGTGCTCTACGGCTGGGGGGTCGTCCGGCTGCACCGGCGCGGCGACCGGTGGCCGGTGGGGCGCACGGTGGCGTTCGTGCTCGGCGTGCTGACGGTCGGGGCCACGATGTGCACCCGCCTGAACGACTACGGCATGGTCATGTTCAGCGTGCACATGGTCCAGCACATGATCCTCAGCATGCTCTCCCCGATCCTGCTGCTGCTGGGCGCGCCGGTGACGCTGGCGCTGCGGGCGCTGCCCACCGCGGGCCGGGGCAGGACCGGGCCGCGCGAGCTGCTGGTGAAGCTGCTGCACAGCCGCTACATGCGGGTCATCACGCACGCGGCGTTCACCATTCCGCTGTTCATCGCGAGCCTGTACGCGCTGTACTTCACGTCGCTGTTCGACAGTCTGATGGGCAGCAGGGCCGGGCACATCGCGATGATGGTCCACTTCCTCGCGGTGGGCCTGGTGTTCTTCTGGCCGATCATGGGCGTCGACCCGGGCCCGCACCGGCCTGGTTACGTGATGCGGATGCTGGAGCTGTTCGCGGGCATGCCGTTCCACGCGTTCTTCGGCATCGCGCTGATGATGGCGAGCGAGCCGATGGTCTCGACGTTCAAGCACCCGGCGGCCTCGCTGGGGATCGACCCGCTCAACGACCAGACCGCGGCGGGCGGCATCGCCTGGGCGTTCAGCGAGATCCCCTCGGTCATCGTGCTGGTGGCGCTGCTCTTCCAGTGGTACACCTCCGAGCAGCGGCAGGCCCGCCGCAAGGACCGGGCGGCGGACCGCGACGGGGACGCGGAGCTGGTCGCCTACAACGCCTATCTGGCTTCGCTGCAGGGACGCGGCCGCGGCTGACGGGAAGGCGCGCGGCCGGGGCTGACGACGACAAGGGGGAACCGCATGGGCGGGCAGGTACGGGTCTCGGCGGCGGCACTGGAACTTCCGGGCGGCGCGACGGTCAGGTTCATGCGGACGCTGCGGCTGCCGGAGACGGGCACCCATCCGCTGCCGCCGGGCCTCGGGACGTTCCCGCTGCGCCGGGTCGCGGACTATCCGGACCGGGCGCCCGCCCGGTGGCTCGCCCGTGGCGGGGTGCTGCTGCCGGTGTACCAGCGCGAGGCGATGTGGCTCAGCTTCTCCGCTCCGGTGCCGGTGGCCCTCCAGGTCGGGGTCGGCAAGGTCTGTGCGGTGTCCGGGCGGCCGTGGAGCGACCGGCTGGCGCAGAGCCCGCAGAACTACGTGGTGCTGCCCCGCCAGCCGTGGCTGGACGGCATCAACTCGGGCTCCGGCACGATCCGCCAGTTCGTGGCGGTGCCGCTGGGGCTGGGCGCCACGGTGGAGGGCCAGGTCACCGGCGAGGAGGTGTGGGGCGGCGTCCAGTTGCAGGCGTTCGAGCTGCGGGACGAGGCCCTGGAGCGCTGGCGGGCCGCCCAGGCCGCGCGCGCGGAGCGCACCCGCGGCGGCTGGGGGCACCCGGCTCCGCCGCCCGCCCCGATGGCCGCGGCGGCGCCCGGCGGCGCCGCGTACGGCGCGCCCGCGGCCGCGCCGTCGATGGGGCTCGGCGCCGGCGGGCGGATGCGGCAGGAGGTGTACCGGGACGAGCGGCCGCTGTCCGACTGGCGCGAGGAGCCGTCCGGCCGGGTGTTCGTGCATCTCGCGACGGCTCCGCAGTGGCGGGCGGTCACCGGCGAGCCGGCACCGGCGTCCCCGGTGGACCGGGCGGCGTACAACGCGGCGGGGCTGCCGTGGTTCGACTACTACGACGCGGACGCCGAGGACCTGTCCCCCGCCGAGCCGCTGGCGAACGTCAAGCCGGTCGGCGACTGGCTGGGCGACGACCAGCAGCCGTGGCTGCCGGTGCAGCCGGGCCAGGTCAAGCCGCTGGGCGACGATCCGGGGGCGGTGGCCGACGGGGAGTGGTAGCGCGGCGGCGGCCCGTCGCGCGACCATGGCGTGACGGGCCGCCGCCCGGCCCCGGAAGGAGGTCGCGCGATGCCGGGAGCCACGAAGGCCATGGTCGTCGGCACGGCGACCACCCTGGTCATGGTCGTCGGCTACACCGTCGCGGTGCGCTCCGACCCCTGGCTCTGGTTCGCCTGGACCGTGCTGCTCCTGTGCACCGCCGGCCTCATCGCCCTCCGGTTCCCCCGCTGACCCCCGCCGCCGGCGGCAGTCGCCACTGACCGCCCTTCCGAGCGGATCCGGGGGGGATTACTCCTCCCAGGGCCACCGCGCGTCACGGCCCCGGCTCAGCAGCTCCACGAGCGTGAACAGCTTGTCGGAGAACCCGCCGATCTCGTAGCGGCACGGCTGCCCGCTGTCGATCGCCGCCGCCGCGTACCCCGCGGTGTTGACGCCGAACAGCGGCACGGACGGCGGCACGGCCTCGGACACCGACCGGCCGCGTGCCGCCGCGCCGGGGTGGGCGAAGGCCTGCATGTCCGAGAAGAGCACGACGCGGTCGTGCCCGCGGTACGCGGACTCCAGCGCGGCCACCGTCTGCGTGCCGTGCCCGACCTCGCCGATCCGCGCGGTGAACTCCTCGGTCTGCCGCAGCACGCTGCCGCCGGGTGCCAGCCGGTGCCGGAACGTCCCGTCGGCGAAGCCGAACAGGTCGACCGCGCAGCCGCGGGCGGCCAGCGCCACCGCGAACAGCGCGGCCACGTCGGCGTGCCGGACCGCGCTGCGCGCCGACACCGCCCGCTGCATGGACCCGGACGTGTCGGCCAGCACCAGGGTGCGGCCGGGCAGCGCCGGGATGTTCGCGGTGGACGCGCGCACCGCCTGCTCCAGGGCGTGGCCCCAGCGCAGCGAGCGCGTGGCGCGGTACGCGGACAGGAACCGGTACGGGAACTGCCGGGACTTCCGCACCTCGCCGGGGTCGGCGAGCCGTGCGGCCGCCGCGGCGGCGACGTCGTCGGGCACGCCCGCCTCGTCGAGGTTGCGCAGGTTGCGGGCCAGCGCCATCAGGCCGAGCCGCGGCAGGACCGCGGTCCACACCTGCGCGTCCATCGGGCCCAGCGAGGACAGCTGCTCCCAGGTCATGCCGGCCTCGGCCAGGCGCCGCGGGTCGGCGAGGAACCAGGCCCGCCGCTCCTCCTCGGGCATCGCCATGGCCGCGCGGTACGCGGTGAGCACCGGCAGCCGCCCGGTGACCCGCACGGTCTCGCGCCGCCAGCGGCGGTCGGCGAGGTAGTCGAACAGGTCCGCCTGCCACGGCCCCGCGGGGCGCGGCTTGGCGAGCGCGACGACGTCGGCCATCCGCCAGGCGGCGGCCACCCCGTCGTACTTCAGGGCGGCGCGCTCGGTGTAGAGGCGGGTGACGGCGTCGCCGACGCCGCGCTGGACGCCGCCGGGCAGCGTGACCTTGCCGGTGCGCGCCTTCCAGTACGCCAGGAACTCGGCGGGCTCGTCGGCCCGGAGCATCGCGTCGGCGACCATCTTCCGTACGGGGACGGCCGGTTGGCGGTCGGTGCCGGCCCTTCGGGTGAGCGCGGACTCGGCGGCGACGACGATCGCGGCCGACCGCATGTTCAGCTCGCCGCGCAGGAAGGCCACGAAGTGCGCGACCCAGTCCGGGTCTTCGCGGGTGACGGCGTGCACCAGGTCGCGGAACCGGCGGTCCCGCTCGCCCGCGCCCTCGTAGAAGGTGTCCTCGCCGACGAGGTTGGCCGCGGCGAGGACGAACAGGTCGCTCCGGGCGTCCCGGGCGTGGCCGGCGCCGCCCGCGGAGGTGGTGGCCGGACCGGTGGTGCCGACGGGCCCGGTGGGCGCGCGCCGGCGCATGGCGAACTTGCTCATGGCGTCCGTCTCCTGGTGCGTGGGAGTGAGCGGACCGGCGGCAGGAGGTGCCGCGCCGGTCCGGCCGCGCGCCGCCGGACGGGGGTTCTGGGCACGGGAGGCAGGCGAGTGCCGGGCGCACG
Source organism: Streptomyces sp. NPDC020917 (assembly GCF_044333795.1). Lineage (NCBI taxonomy): Bacteria > Bacillati > Actinomycetota > Actinomycetes > Kitasatosporales > Streptomycetaceae > Streptomyces > Streptomyces sp. NPDC020917. Next base: position 333,207 of record NZ_JBIRRR010000005.1, read on the forward strand.
AGCACCGTACTGCTCTGCCCTCTGAGCTACCGGGCCGCAATGGCCCGGGCGGGACTCGAACCCGCGACCTGTCGATGATGAGTCGAAGGAAGCCCGTGCTGCGCTTCGCCTGCCACCGGCGCCCAGGCGTCCCCCGAAGGGCCTGCGCTCGCGGGAGGCCCGGGCCGCTCTCCGTCCCGGTGTCCGCCCCCGCTCGGCGGCAGTTGCCACTGTAGGGACGGACGCCGCCGCGCCGCACCGCAATATCCGCGGCATGCTGCTCCCCTGGCAGCGGCCCGCGCGGCGCACTACTCTGCCGGAACACCCCGGGCCAGCCGGGACCGGTCGACGGGGAGAAAGCCGCGGTGTTCTACCGGTTGCTCAAGTACGTGCTCCTGGGGCCTTTGCTGCGGCTGCTGTTCCGGCCCCGGATCGAGGGCATGGAGAACATCCCGGAGTCGGGTGCGGCGATCGTCGCGGGCAACCACCTGTCCTTCTCCGACCACTTCCTGATGCCGGCGATCCTGCCGCGCCGGATCACCTTCCTCGCGAAGGCCGAGTACTTCACCGGGCCCGGTCTCAAAGGGCGGTTGACGGCCGCGTTCTTCCGGGGCATCGGCCAGATCCCGGTGGACCGTTCGGGCGGCAAGGCGTCGCAGTCGGCGATCACCGCGGCCCTGGAGGTGCTGGGCCGGGGCGAGTTGCTCGGCATCTACCCGGAGGGCACCCGCTCGCACGACGGCCGGCTGTACCGCGGCCGCACCGGCGTGGCCGTGATGGCGCTGCGGGCTGGGGTGCCGGTGATCCCGTGCGCGATGGTCGGCACCTTCGAACTGCAGCCGCCCGGACGAGTGGTGCCGCGGCTGGGCCGGGTCACCATCCGCTTCGGCCGGCCGCTGGAGTTCGACCGGTTCACCGGCATGGAGGACCGGCGCGAGGTGGTGCGCGCGGTGACCGACGAGATCATGTACGAGATCCTCGGGATGTCGGGCCAGGAGTACGTGGACCGGTACGCCGGTGACGTGAAGGCCGAGCAGCAGGGGCAGCAGCACGGGGTGGCGGCGCGGCTGCGGCGCAAGCCCTGACGGCCACGCTCCGGCCGCGCGGGCCCGGCGGCCTGCGCGGCGGTGTGCGCGGCGGCGGGTCCGCCGTCGGCGAACTCCCCTGGCCGCGGCGGCCGGGCGCACGTAGCGTCGCGGTATGACGGGAACCGCGTTCGTGATCGGCGCTTCAGGACAGATCGGACGGCAGGCGGTACGCGCCCTCGCCGAGGACGGCTGGGAGGTGACGGCCGCCTCACGGGGCGGCGGCTCGGACCCGGACTGGCCGCAGGGCGTGCGGACCGCCAGGGTCGACCGGGCGGACACCGGCGCCCTCGCCGCGGCGCTCGGCGACGGCGCCGACGTGCTGCTGGACTGCGTGGCCTACGACGGCGCGCACGCGGACCAGCTGGTCTCCCTGGCGGACCGGATCGGCTCGGCCGTGGTGATCTCCAGCGCGGCGGTCTACCAGGACGAGAAGGGCCGCAACTTCGACACCCAGGAGGAGCCGGACGGCTTCCCGCAGTACCCGGTGCCGCTGCCCGAGACGTGCGGCACCGTCACCCCCGGCCCCGCCACCTACGGCACGCGCAAGGCCGAGCTGGAGCAGGCGCTGCTCGCGGCGGGCGACAGGCTGCCGAGCACCCTGCTGCGGGCGGGCGCGATCCACGGCAGGTTCAGCCCGCTGCCGCGCGAACTCTACTTCGTGAAGCGGGTGGTGGACGGCCGGGAGGTGAAGGTGCTGTCCTACGGCGGCGAGACCAGGTTCCACCCCGTGCACGCCGCGAACATCGCCGAGCTGGTCCGGCTCGCCGCGCGCAGGCCCGGGTCGCGGGTGCTCAACGCCGGGGATCCGGTGGCGTTCTCCGCGGCGCGGATCGCCGCGGCGGTGGACGAGGTGATGGGCCACACCGGCCGGACCGTGCTCGTGGACGGCCCGCCGCCGGCTCCGACGGTCGGCGAGAGCCCGTGGTCGGTGCCCTACCCGATGGTGCTCGACATGTCCGCCGCGGAGCGGGAGTTGGGCTACCGGGCGGTGACGTCGTACGAGGAGGCGCTGCCGGCGACGGTCGAGTGGCTGGTCGACACCCTGCGCGGTGCGGACTGGCGCGAGGCGTTCCCGCTGGTGGCCCGGATCTCGGACCAGGGTGACTGGTTCGACTACCCGGCCGAGGACGCCTGGCTGGCCGCGACCGGCCACTGACCTGCCCTTGGCCTGCTCCCTGCCCTGCACCCGGCCCGGCGGCCGAAGGCTCCCGGGCGGCCGTGCGCGCCGCCTGCTCGGTCAGCGGCCGTCGCGCCAGGGGTACGGGTAGGCGCGCATCACCCGGACGTGGCCGAACACCGAGCGTCCGGTGATGCGCACCACCGGCCCGTCGCCGGACTTCTCCTGGGCCGCCCCCAGATGGGACCGCTTGCCGAACAGCGCCGACCCCGTGTCGTAGACCTGGGCGCCGTCCGGAACCAGGATCTCGACCTTGCCGAACAGGGATCCGGCCTCGACGACGACCTCACGGCGGGTGAACACGGCCTGCCGCAGGTCGATGACGATCGCGCCGAACGTCGCGTGCGCCACGGTGTGCGGCGGCACCGGCCACTGGCCCGCGCGCCGGACCTTGCTGAACAGGGCGCGCACGGGGGCGTCGTCGGCGGGTGAGGTCAGGGGCGCGCCGGGGGCCGGGGTGGGCAGGTCGGCGGTGAGCGGGGCGAGTTGGCCGCGGGTGCGGGCGGCGTAGACCGACTCCAGGCGCTCCGCGTGCTCGTCGACGGTGAGCCGCCCCTGCGCGAGCGCGTCGGCCAGCACGGCCGCGGTGTGGTCGCGTTCGTCGTCGGAGGCCCGCAGATGCGCGTCGGCGGGTTCCTCCCGCGGCGACAGTTCGGACACCGGACGTCCTCCGTGGTTCCTGGGTGCTCTCCGGCCCGCGCCGCGATGAGCGACCGCGCGGACCCGGGCGACACTCACGCTATATCGCGACTTACGCGGGTGCAAGGCGCTGCCCCACGCCGGGCGCGCTGGTCCCGCCGCGGGATATCCGCTCGCCCGCGCCGCCAGGGCCCGCCTAGGGTCGAAGGCCATGAGCGCACGACTGAGGAACCTCGCCAGGGAGAACGAGCGGATCTTCGCCGAGGGCGGCTACGCCTCGGGCGGCGGCGGGTTCGTGCCGCTGGCCGACGCGATCTCGGCGGCGGCCGACGGCACCCGGATGTTCGGGCCCGAGCCCGTTCCCGTGCCGCGGGAGTCCGGCGGGGGCGCGGCGGCGCGCTGCACGGTGACCGGCGAGAGCAGCACGCAGGCGGCCCGCCGGCTGACGGCGGGGTCGGGGAACGCGTCCTCGGGGAACGCGTCCTCGCGGGACGCGGACGGCGGCCCGGTCGCGGTGCTGAACTTCGCCTCGGCGCGCAACCCCGGCGGCGGCTACGTCAACGGCGCGCAGGCCCAGGAGGAGGCGCTGTGCCGGGCGTCCGCGCTGTACCCGTGCCTGCTCCGGGCGCCGGAGTACTACGCCCACCACCGCGCGGTCCGCGACCCGTTCTACAGCGACCGCGTCATCCACTCCCCCGGCGTGCCCGTGTTCCGCGACGACCGGGGCGCCCTGCTCGACCGCCCGTACCGCGCGGACTTCCTCACCTGCCCGGCGCCGAACGCCGGCGTGATCGCGCGTACGATGCCGGAGCGGAGCGACGAGATCGGCCCGGCGCTGGACGCGCGCGCCGAGCGGGTCCTGGAGGTGGCCGTCGCCCACGGGTACCGGCGGCTGGTGCTGGGCGCCTGGGGCTGCGGGGTCTTCCAGAACGAACCGGCGCGGGTCGCGGCGGCCTTCGCCCGCCTTCTGACCGGCGGCGGGCGGTTCGTCCGCGCCGTGGACGAGGTGGTGTTCGCCGTGCTGGACCGGCGTGCGGACTCCCCTACGAGGGCGGCGTTCGCCGCCGCCTTCGCCGCCCCGCCGCAGGACGCGGCGCCGGCGCGGTGACCGACACACGAGGACGTAGGCGGGTATGAGCGAGCACGACACGCAGGGCACCGGGACCGGCGACGCGGCGGGCGGGGAGACGGCCGCCGGCGAGCCCGAACAGGCCATGTACGAACGGCTGATCACGCTGCTGGACGCCGAGGGGGCCCAGTACCGGACGATCGACCACGCGCCGGAGGGTGCCACCGAGCTGGTGAGCGAGCTGCGCGGCAACTCCCTCGGCCAGGCGGCCAAGTGCATCGTGGTCATGGTCAAGGTGGGCAAGAAGGTGACGCGTTACGTGCTCGCGGTCGTGCCCGGCGACCGGCGGGTGGACATCGGCGCCGTGAAGGGGCTGCTGGAGGGCACGTACGCCTCGTTCGCCTCGCGCGACATCGCGGAGCGGCTGGCCGGCAGCGTGAGCGGCACCGTGCTGCCCTTCTCCTTCGACGAGCGCCTCGAACTGGTCGTGGATCCGGACCTGCTGGCCCACGAGGAGATCTTCTTCAACGCCGCGCGCCTGGACCGCTCGCTGGCGCTGTCGGTCAAGGACTACGTGCGGATCGCCGCACCCCGCACCGAGGCGATCGCCGGCTGAGCAGCCCCGCAAGGGCGAACCGCCCACCGCCGGGGCGGCGGTGGGCGGTTCGGCGGAGCGTTGGGCCGTCCGGCGCGGCTACTTCGTCGGGGGCACCGGGGTGGCGTGCGGCCCGCACACCACGTCCTGCGCATCGAGCGCGCCGCTCAGCAGGTAGGAGTCGACGCGGGAGTTGATGCACGGGTTGACCAGGTTGGTGACGCCGTGCGAACCGGCGTCCTTCTCGGTGATCAGCCGCGATCCGGCCAGTCTGCTGTGCAGTTCGAGCGCGCCGCCGTACGGGGTGGCCGCGTCGCGGGTGCTCTGCACGATCAGCACGCCCGGCAGCCCGCGGTGCGAGTGGACGTTCACCGGGTGCTGCTGCGGTACCGGCCAGGTCGCGCACGGCAGGTTCATCCACGCGTTGGACCAGGTGAGGAACGGGTACTGCGCGTTCAGCGCGGTGTTGTCGTGGTCCCATGTACGCCAGTTGGTGGGCCACTTGGCGTCCGTGCACTCGACGGCGGTGTAGACGGCGGTGCCGTTCTCCGAGCTCGCGTTGCCCGCGGTGTCGGACATGTCGGGCCCGGCCGCGTCGACCAGTGCCTGGGTGTCACCGCTCTCGTAGCGGCTCCACACGCCGGCCACGGTCGCCCAGGTGGAGTCGTAGTAGGGCGCGTTCTGGAAGAAGCCGAGGAGTTCCGAGGGGCCGACGACGCCGCCGATCGGGTGGGCCTTTGCGGTGGCCCGCAACTGCTCCCACCGCGCCTGGACCTGCGCGACGGTGCTGCCGAGGTGGTACACCGAGTCGTACGAGGCGACCCAGCTCTGCCAGTCCTTCCAGCGGCCCTCGAACGCCACGTCCTGGTCGAGGTTGTTCTGGTACCAGATCTGGTTCTGTGCCGGGTTGACGACGCTGTCGACGATCATCCGCCGCACGTGCGTCGGGAACAGGGTGGCGTAGACCGCGCCGAGATAGGTGCCGTAGGAGACGCCGAGGTAGTTGAGCTGCCGCTCGCCGAGGGCGGCCCGGATGACGTCCATGTCGCGCGCGGTGTTGGGGGTGGTCATCTGGGACAGCATCGCGGCGCCGGTGCGCTCCAGGCAGCCGTCGGCGTACTCGCGGGCGAGCTTGCGCTGGGCGGTCTTGTCGGCCTCGGAGTCCGGCACCGGGTCGGCCTTGGGGGCGCGGGCGAACTCCTGCGGGTCCGCGCAGGAGATGGGCGCGGAGTGGCCCACGCCGCGCGGGTCGAAGCCGACGAAGTCGTAGGCGCTCGCGGCGTTCTTCCACAGCGCCGAGCCGCTCGTCAGCCGCACCGGGAAGCGCAGGCCCGAGCCGCCGGGACCGCCCGGGTTGTAGATCAGCGAGCCCTGCCGCTGCGCGGCGGTTCCGGTGCTGACGGCCCGGTCGACGGCGAGCTTGATGGTCGCGCCGAACGGGCGGGAGTAGTCGACGGGCACGGTCACCCAGCCGCACTGCACCGGTGCGGCGAGATTCCAGCCGGCCGGGCAGGCGGCCCAGTCGATTCCGGCGCGCTGAGCCTGGTCCGCGGCGATGACCTGGCCGACGGACTCCGGTACGACGACCTCGCGGGCGGGACGTGCGGTGGCCGCCGGCGCGGCGGCGACGGCGCCGGCGAGCAGTACACCGGTCGAGACGAGCACGATCGTGCGTCTCATGGTTTCTGACCTCCCCCTGACGGACCGCGGCTTGTGGCCGCGGCGTTCACAGTGATGAGGTGCGAATCTTTTCCCCTGTGTGCCCGCTGTGAACAGGCCGGGAGGGTGATTCTTCATCAAAGCGTGATTCCATACGGGAGTTGGACTGAGCCGTACGGGTGACGGCGGCTTCGGCGAGGCCCCGGACGTAGGGGTGCGGGACCGTGCCGTCGCCGGACAGCTCGGGCTGGAAGAGGGTCGCCAGCCAGAACGGATGGGCGGTCAGCTCGGCGACCCGGACCGCGCCGTCGGGGTCGTGCCCGGTGAAGCGCAGCCCGGCGGCCTCCAGTTGCGGCAGCAGCCCGGGAACGGGCCCGTACGCGCAGTGGAACCGCTCGACGCTCTCGCGGCTGCCGAGCAGGCGCTCGGCGAGGCTGCCCGGCGCGGTCCGCAGCCGTCCCTCGTGCCCGACCAGCGAGCAGGCGAGCGGGGCGATCAGCACGGCCTCTCCGGCGCCGTCCGGGTCGTTCTCCGCGTGGCGCGCGTCCGCCAGCCCGCACACGGTCCTGGCGTACTCCAGCAGCGCGTGCTGGAAGCCGCCGCACGTCCCGAGGAACGGGATGCCCTGCTCGCGGGCGGTCCGGACGGCGGCGAGCGCGCCTGCCTCGCTGCGGTACGGGCTGCCGGGCAGCAGCCACACTGCGTCGAAACCCGCGACAGCGCCGGGTACTTCGGCGTCGGGCGTCGGGATCCAGTAGCCCTCGACGGCCAGTCCGTGGCGGTCCCGGAGCGCCCGCAGCAGGCGGGGCACGCGCTGGTGGGCGCGGACGTTCGGGGAGCGGTCGCCGACGAGGGCGAGCCGCGCGGGGCGGGCAGCGGGTGCGGCGGCGGACGCGGGCGCGGTCCTGGACGCGGGATGGGCCGGGTTCGTGGTCATGGCGTCATCCTGCGGCGCGGGGCGCTATCGCGTCCAACGATGATTCATGGTGACGACATCAGTGATACTGATGACCATGGATCCGCATCTGCTGCGTACGTTCACCGCGGTCGCCCGGCTGGGGTCGTTCTCGGCCGCGGCACGGGAGCTGGGGTACACGCAGTCCGCCGTCTCGCAGCACATCGCCGCCCTGGAGGCGGACCTGGGCGTCGAACTCCTGGGGCGCAGGCCGGTGGCGCCGACGGAGGCCGGCGCCCGGCTGCTGGACCACGCGGGCCCGCTGCTGACCCGGCTCGCCGCGGCCCGCGCCGACGTCGCGCGGGTGGCACGCACCCCCGGCGCGCGGCTGGCCGTCGGCGCCACCGCCCTGGCCTGCGGCGCGGCGACGTCGCGGGCGATCGCCGGGGTGCGGGCGGCACTGCCGCGCGCCGAGGTGTCGGTGCGGCTGATCGGCCGGAGCGCGGTGGTCCGCGGCGTCGCCGAGGGCGACTTCGACCTCGGTCTCGTGGACGGTGCCGTGGCGCCGACCGACCCGCTGCACCTGCCGGAGGCCGAGGGGCTGGCCGTGCGGGCGGCCGGGGAGGAGCCGCTCGCGGTCCTGCTGCCGCCGGGCCATCCGCTCGCCGGGCGACCGGGCCTGTCGCTGCCCGATCTCACGGACGCCCTCTGGCTGGACGCGCCCGCGGCCGCCGTGCCCCTCCCGGACCTGCGCGCCGCCGCCCCCGGCGGCTACCCGGCCGCCCTGCGCTACGAGGGCGCGGACACCCGGGTCCTGCGGCACCTGGTCGCCGCCGGGCACGGGCTGGCGGTGCTGCCGGTGTCGGCGGCGCCCCGGTCCGCCGTACCGCTGACCGGGCCGCGCCTCGTCCACCACGTGGAGGCCGTCCTGCGCCCGTCCCCGCCCGCTGCCGTCACGCTCTTCCTGGACGCGCTCCCCGAGGCGGACCCGGTGCGCTGACGTCCCGTCGGACGTACGGCAGCCCCGGCGGAGGGCCGGTCAGCGCCGGGTGGCCGCTTCCGGGCGGACGGGTGCGGTACCGCCGGCTGTTCCGGCACGCCCTTCTGCCGTCGCTTCCCCTGGCGCGAGGACGGCGTGCAGCGTGCGGGCGAGCAGGGGGCGGAGCCGGTGCGCGTCCGGGGCCAGGGCGGTGACCAGGGTGGCGGGGCCGCCGGCCAAGGGGGTGGCGACGGCCTGGACGGGATCGGCGGCATCGGTGAGCAGGACGCGCAGGCCGTCCGCCATCTCGGTGCCCACCAGCAGCAGTTGGCCCACGGCCCGGTGCCCGCCGAGGCCGGCGGGGCCGTCCCAGCCCGGGGTGGCGCCGGGGCCGAAGGACAGCTCCTGGTCGAGCAGCGGCCGGCCGTCGCGGCGCACGGTCAGGCGGGAGGCGAGCCTGCCCGGGGTCTCGCCGTGCCGGCCGAGGATCTGCTCCTCGCGCAGCACCAGGCGGGCGCCGGGGGCGAGCCGGACGCGGGTCGTCATCCGGAGGTCGCTGCCGCGCGCGGCGATCACCGGTTCGGGCAGCCACGCCAGCTCGCCGCCCTCCTCCACCGTCAACTGCACGTCGTAGTGGGCTGGTTCGCCACCGCGGCCGGGCAGGGCGAGCGTGGCGGCGGCCGAGCCGGCGGTGAGCCGCGCCCCGGCGCCCACCACCACGTCGACGTGCAGCAGGTCGCCGCCCAGCGGTGCGCTCATCGCCCCGACCAGCGTGACGGCCGCGCCGCGCGCGTCGGTCCGGGTCCTGCGGACGGCGAGGGCGCCCTGCCCCGCGAGCAGCGGCAGCGCGGTGCCGCCCCGGCCGTCCGGCACGGCCCGGATCCGGACCGCACCGGTCGGCTCGCCGGCCGCGCCGGCCCCGGCCGGCCTGCTCACGCCCCTCCCGCCCCGCCCGCCGAAACCGCGGCGAGCCGGTCGCGGACCCACGCGGCGACGGGGGCGACACCCTCACCCCGGCCCACGGACGTGAACACCGTGGGCAGGTCGCCGCGTTGGGAGGCGGCATCCCTGGCCATCCGGTCGAGGTCCGCGCCGACGTGGGCCGCCAGGTCGACCTTGTTCACCACGAGCAGGTCGGACGTGGTGACGCCGGGACCGCCCTTGCGCGGGATGTCGTCGCCCCCGGCGACGTCGATGACGAAGATCTGCACGTCGACGAGCCCCTTGGAGAAGGTGGCGGTGAGGTTGTCGCCGCCCGACTCCAGCAGCACGAGGTCGAGCGGCCCGGTGCGCTCCTCCAGCTCCTCGACCGCTTCCAGGTTGGCCGAGATGTCGTCGCGGATCGCGGTGTGCGGGCAGGCGCCGGTCTCGACGGCGACGATCCGCTCGGCCGGGAGCACGGCGTTGCGGAGCAGGAAGTCGGCGTCCTCGCGGGTGTAGATGTCGTTGGTGACGACCCCGATCGCCAGCTCGTCGCGCAGCGCCCGGCACAGCGCCGCCACCGTGGCGGTCTTGCCCGAGCCGACGGGCCCGCCGAGCCCGACGCGCAGCGCGCGTGCCCCCGCGCCGGGTGCGGACAGGGCGTACCGCTCGGGGAAGACCTCGGGGTGGTCCTGGTGCATGGTCGGCTCCTCGGCTGGCTGAGGGAACGGGGCGGCGGGCAGGCGGCACGGGCCGGCGGTCCGCGGGGAGGCGGCAGACATCGCTGGACGCTGACGCCGCTGCGGGCCGCCGCCGCGGGGCGTCATGACGCGAACAGCCGGGTCGGCCAGGCGGCATGGCGTTCGGCCGCGATGTCGAGCAGCGGAGCCGACGCGGCCGGGAGCGCGTCGGTCCCCTCGGTGCGGGCGCGTTCCGCGGCGGCCGTCGCTGCCTCCGCGACCGCGTCGATCTCGGGCGCCAGCCGGGCGAGGACCGCGGTGGCCGCGAAGGGGTCGAGGCCGAGCAGCCGTACGGTGGCGGTGGCCGGGGACCCGGCCGCCTCGTAGGCGGCGGCGCGCGCCGCGTCGAGAGGGGCGAGGCCGGCCGCGCGGGCGGTGACGCCGAGGACGACGGGCTGGTGGGCGCCGCGGGGGCGGGTGGCGGCGAGCAGGTCAAGCGCGGGTGAGGGCCAGGCGGCGCGGGCCGCCCGCAGCAGCTGTCGGCCGAGCCGGCGGGAGATCGCGCGCAGCGCAGGTGAGGGCGTGCGGGCGTCGGCGGCGTCGTCCAGCGCCGGCGGGTCGAGGCCGGCGGCCGCCGCCGCGGCCAGTGCGGCGGCGACCGGTCCAGTGGTGTGCAGCCGCCCGCGGCAGAAGGCCGCGAGGGTGGCCGCGTCGGTGATCCGGCCGTCCGCGACGGCCGCCTCCGCGCCGCCGGACTGGGCGTGCCCGCCGGCCGGGAACCGCCCGTCGGCCAGCAGGAGCAGGGCCGCAGTCATCGCCGGGGCGCCATCAGAAGAGGAAGTACCGCTGGGCCATGGGCAGTTCCGCGGCCGGAGCCGGCTCGACGACCTCGCCGTCGATGCGGACGGTGAACGTGTCGGGCTCGACCTCGACCCGGGGCAGCGCGTCGTTCTCCCGCATGTCGGCCTTGGTCACACCGCGGGTGCTGCGGATCGCGGTGAACGGCTTGGCCAGTCCGAGGCGTTCGGGCAGTCCCGCGTCGAGGGCCGCCCCGGTCACGAAGTTCACCGAGTTGCGGGCCGGGGCGGCCCCGATGGCGCCGAACATCGGCCGCGGCAGCACGGGTTGGGGTGTGGGGATCGAGGCGTTCGCGTCGCCCATCTGCGCGTAGGCGATCTGCCCGCCCTTGAGGACGAGTTGCGGCTTGACGCCGAAGAAGGCCGGGTCCCACAGCACGAGGTCGGCGACCTTGCCCGGCTCGACGGAGCCGATCTCGCCGTCCATGCCCTGTGCGGCGGCCGGGTTGACGGTGTACTTCGCCACGTACCGCCGTGCGCGGTGGTTGTCGGCCCGGCCGTCGCCCGGCAGCGCACCCCGCCGTCGCTTCATGACGTGCGCGGTCTGCCAGGTGCGCAGCGCGATCTCGCCGATCCTGCCCATGGCCTGGGAGTCGGAGCTGACGATGCTGATGGCGCCGAGATCGTGCAGCACGTCCTCGGCGGCAATCGTGGACGGCCTGATCCGGGATTCGGCGAACGCCAGGTCCTCCGGGACGGCGGGGTTGAGGTGGTGGCAGACCATCAGCATGTCGAGATGCTCCTCGACGGTGTTGACGGTGTGCGGGCGCGTCGGGTTGGTGGACGACGGCAGCACGTGCGGCCGCCCGACGACGGTGATGATGTCCGGCGCGTGGCCGCCGCCGGCGCCTTCGGTGTGGTAGGCGTGGACGCCCCGTCCGGCGATGGCGGCGAGGGTGTCCTCGACGAACCCCGCCTCGTTCAGCGTGTCGGTGTGCAGGGCGAGTTGGGCGCCGGTCTCCTCGCAGACGCCCAGGCACGCGTCGATCGCGGCGGGCGTGGCCCCCCAGTCCTCGTGAATCTTGAATCCGACCGCCCCGCCCGCCAGCTGGTCGTACAGGGCCCGCGGGTTGACGGTACTGCCCTTGCCGAGCAGCCCGATGTTGACCGGTGAGGCGTCCAGGGCGGCGAACATCGCCGCCAGATGCCAGCCGCCCGGCGTGACGGTGGTGGCCTTGGTGCCCTCGGCGGGCCCGGTGCCGCCGCCGACGAGCGTGGTGACGCCCGCGGCCAGCGCCTGGTGGACCAGGGTCGGGGTGATGAAGTGGACGTGCGCGTCGACGGTTCCGGCGGTGAGGATCCTGCCGTTGCCCGCGATCACCTCGGTCTCCGGCCCGATCACCAGGTCCGGGTGGACGCCGTCCATGGTCTCGGGGTTGCCGGCCTTGCCGAGCGCGGTGATCCGGCCGTCGCGGATGCCGACGTCGGCCTTGACCACGCCCCAGTGGTCCAGCACCACGGCCCCGGTGACGACGGTGTCGGGGGCGCCATCGGCACGGGTCGCGCGGCCCTGGCCCATGGATTCGCGGATGACCTTGCCGCCGCCGAACACGGCCTCGTCGCCGGCGAGTCCGGGCCCGCCGGCGAGGTCGCGCTCGACCTCGATCAGCAGGTCGGTGTCTGCGAGCCTGATCCGGTCGCCGGTGGTGGGCCCGTACAGGCCGGCGTATACGGCGCGGGAGAGGTCAGGCATCCAACGCTCCCCCGGTCTCGCCGCGCAGCCCGGCCACCACGCGGGTGCCCGCCACCGGCACCAGCTCGACGTCGACCGGGATGCCGGGCTCGAAGCGCACCGCGGTGCCCGCGGGGACGGCCAGCCGCAGCCCGCGGGCCGCGGCGCGATCGAAGCGCAGGCCGGGGTTGGCCTCGGCGAAGTGGTAGTGGGAGCCGACCTGTACGGGCCGGTCGGCGGCGTTGACCACCGTCAGCCGGGTGACCGGCCGTCCGGTGTTCAGGGGCACGGGGCCGTCGCCGTACAGGATCTCGCCGGGGATCACGCCGCCCCCTCAGACGATCGGCTCGTGCACGGTCACCAGCTTGGTGCCGTCCGGGAAGGTGGCCTCGACCTGCACGTCGTGGACCATCTCGGGGATGCCGTCCATGACGTCCGCGCGGGTCAGCACGGTGCGGCCGGACGCCATCAGCTCCGCGACGGTGCGGCCGTCCCGGGCCCCCTCCAGGACGTGGGCGGTGATCAGCGCGATCGCCTCGGGGTGGTTGAGCCGCAGCCCGCGGGCGCGCCGCCGTCCGGCCACATCGGCCGCCACATGGATCAGCAGCCGTTCCTGCTCATGGGGGGTCAACTGCACAGCCGCACCTCGCCGTCCTCGGATCCCGCGACCGTAGAGCGGCCGTGGGTCGGGACGGTTTCCGGCGTGTGTAGCGGCTGTTACGGACGGTGGTCCCCGGCTGACGGACCGCGGTGCTCGGCGGCGATGCCGAACCTGCGGCGTTCGCCCGTGGCGGACGCGCGGCTGCCGACGGCCGACACGGTGCTGATCACCTGCGCCTCCGCGGGCGCGTCGAGATCGCGGAGTCGCTGCAGGTCAGCAGCGGAAACCAGGGCGACCAGGGGTTTGCCGTGGCGGGTCAGCACCACCTGCTCGCCGCCGTAGACGACGCGGTTGATGAGGTCGGCGAGCTCGGCACGCGCTTGTGTCACCGGGACGTCATGGGTCATGCTCCCCATCATAACGGGACGTACGTCCTGTACATTTTTTACAGACGGAGGTGCACGCGATGTTCCGACCCACCGCCCGCTACGTGCTGCCGGAGTTCACCGAGCGCAGCAGCAACGGTGTACGCACCATGGACCCGTACTCCAAGCTGCTCCAGGAGCGGATCGTCTTCCTCGGCACCCAGATCGACGACACCTCGGCGAACGACGTGATGGCCCAGCTCATCCACCTGGAGAGCGCCGCGCCCGAGCAGGACATCCACCTGTACGTCAACTCGCCGGGCGGGTCCTTCTCCGCGATGACCGCGATCTACGACACGATGCAGTTCGTCACCTGCGATGTGGCGACCGTCTGCATCGGCCAGGCGGCGTCGGCCGCCGCGGTGCTGCTCGCCGCGGGAGCGCCGGGCAAGCGGATGATCACCCCCGGTGCGCGGATCCTGATCCACCAGCCCTCGCTGAGCGAGGCGATCCAGGGCGACACCTCCGACCTGGAGATCCAGGCCAAGGAACTGCTCCGCACCCGCGAGCAGTTGGAGACACTGCTGGTCCGGCACACCGGGCAGGACGCGGAGCGCATCACGGCCGACATCGAACGGGACAAGGTGTTCGACGCCGAATCGGCGGTCGCCTACGGCCTGGTGGACCAGCTGACCACCAGCAGGAAGTCCAACACCACCCCGTACGGCCTGCGGTGACCCGACGTGGTGCCGGAGCTGCCACCCCTGCCCGCCCTCACCCGCTCCGAGGGTGAGCTGGTCGACTGCTATCTGGAGGTCGTCGATCTGCTGGGGAAGATCAACCCCAGCCGCACGACGGACACTTACCGGGCGCTGCGCGCCGCGCAGGCGCTGGTGGGACGGGCCGCGGCTCTCAAGGAAGCGCTGACCACGATGCACCTGCGCGGCGAGACCGAACTCCATCACGCCACGCTGGGCCGGGCGCTGCGGGTCCTGGACGGTGAACGCCGGTCCGCACTCGCCACGGTGACGCCGGATCCGGGAGCGCCGCCGACGCACTGACACGCCGAGACCCGGCCCGATGACGGCCGTTCGGCCCCGACACGCCCGACACGGTGACGGATTCGCTCAGTCCATTGGGCGTATCCAACAGGGTTTGTCAATTCGGTGCTGAATTGCGCATGTCGGCTGGACCCGCCGGCAAGCCGCTTCATCGGGCCAGGTCAGAGCGACGGACGCGGCGTCAGCGGACATGCTCCGGAGCCGCGTTCACTCGGATAGGTGAAACGTGACGAGGCTCACATAGCGCGTTTTCAGTCACACATCGCACCGTTTCGTGCGTAACCATCCGTGGTGACGACAAGCCCCCGTCGCCGTGACGGGGCGGTCCGTGCGGACGCCCAATCCTGCCGCCGCACGGATGCCAGGTCGACACGAGTGCACGCGGCAGGAGCGGAGGACCCAGCACGACGGGGCGGCACCGGACCGGATCCGGACCGCCTCTTGGGGTGAAGCCGCAGGTCAGCGGCCGGGCATTCTTCGCCTGCTCGAACCCGACAGGTCATCCTTCGCAGGCTGACGACGAAGGGTTGCGCATGCTCGCGCTCCACCACATGAACGTCCATCCCGTGTCCGCACGGCTCTCCCGGTTCGGGGCGGCGTCCGTGCTCACCGCGGCGGCCGTCGCCGCACCCGCCCTGATCCCCGGCGCCCTCCCGTCCGCGCAGGCCGCCTCGCTGTCCACCCTGGCCCTGGACATCGCCGCCTCGAAGCAGGGCGCCCCGTACCAGTGGGGGGCGACCGGCCCCTACCGGTTCGACTGCTCGGGGCTGACCCAGTACTCGTTCAAGCGTGCGGGCAAGACCCTGCCCCGCACCGCCGCCGCCCAGTACAACAGCACCCGGCACATCAGCGCCTCCGCGCGCCGCGCCGGTGACCTGGTGTTCTTCCACGCCGGCTCCTCGGCCTCGTCGGTGTACCACGTCGGCATCTACGCCGGCGACGGCCGCATCTGGCACGCGCCGAGGACCGGCGCCTCGGTCCGCCTGGAGCGGATCTGGACCAGCCGCGTCTGGTACGGCCGCGTCAGGTGAGCAGCTCCGGCTCACTGGGGCCAGGACCGCTCGACGACCTCCTCGCCTTCCTCCTCGGCGGCCGCCCCGGCGTCTTCCCGGACGTCGCGGCGCGCCACAGGCCCGCGGGCGGGAGCGCGACCGGGGCCGGGGACGGTCCCTGCGACGGGTCCGCCGTCATACCGCCAGCGCCCGGCCCCAACCGCGGGCCACCCGCCAGCAGGCCACCGCACCGCATGCGGCGCCGACGGCGAGCAGCACGGCAGCACCCCGGAGGGTGGGACCCGTGTCGCCCGCCGCGGCGTGCCTCAGGGTCTGGGCCGCCCAGTACCCGGGAGAGGCCGGGCTGACCGCGCGCAGCCACCCCGGCAGCAGGTCCAGCGGGACCAGGGCGCCGCCGAGGGTGGTCAGGAACAGCGCGCCGATGTCGAATGCGGCGCTCAACTGGCCGTAGCTGCGCACCAGCACGCCGGCCGCGGTCCCCAGGCCCAGCAGCGCCAGCCCCCAGGCGCCGCAGGCGACCACCAGCAGTCCCGGTGCGGCCACCGGCATCCCGAACGCCACGATGCCGAAGCCGAGCACCACGGCCTGCTGCACCACGAGCACGCCCAGGACCGGCACGGCCTTGCCCACGAGGAGTTCCACCGGCCGCACCGGGGTGGCGCGCAACCGGTCCCACGTGCGCCACATGCGCTCGGACAGGATCGAGCCGCCGACGATGGACAGGGCCAGCAGCGAGAACGTCACCAGCGACCCGACCACGGCCTGGGCGGTCCCGCCCGGCCCCTGCGCCTGCTCGTACAGCGGCCGCGTGGCCGTCAGCAGCATGAGGGGCATCACCATCCGCCCGGCGAGCGGCCCTGGTTCGTGCAGCAGCACGGTCGTGTTGTGCCGGATCAGGACGCCGGTGCGGTGCAGGGCGTCGCGGGTGCGGCCGGGCTCGGTCAGCCGGCCGGATCCCGGCGCGCCGGCGGCCGCCACGGTTCCGCCCGGTCGGACGTCGAGGTGCATCTGAGGCTCCTTCAGGTGTGCGCGCGTCACAGGGAGTCGGGTGGGACCGCGGCGGATCGGCGGATCGGCGCGGCAGGGCGGCCGTGCGCCCGCCGCTTCCCCGCGATGCGGGCCTGCGGCCCGGAAGCAGGCCGGAGAGGGGGCCGGTCAGGCCACCCGGGCCGCAGACCCGGCGGCCCCGGCGCCGGAGGTCTCCGCGCCCGCCGTGCTCTGCGGGCCCTCCGCGGCCAGCGACCGGTACAGGTCCAGGTCGGGGCGGCGCACGTCGACACTGACCGGGGCGCAGCCCGCGGCGAGCAGTTCGGCGAGGTCCGCCGGCGGGTTGCGGGTGGCGATCCGCAGCCCGTGCGGCCCCTCCTCGCGGGTCCGCCGGTCCAATTCCGGCGACAGCACCGGACGCGCTCCCGCCGGATCCAGGCTGATCCGGATCTCCCCGGGCAGGTCGGCGGTGAGCCCGGCGCGGTCCCCTCTGGCCACCACCCTGCCGCGTCTGACGACCGCCAACGTGGCGTCCAGGTCGACCAGTTCGGGCAGGTAGTGGGTGGTGTAGAGGACGGCCGCGCCGGCCGAGGCGCGGGCCCGCACCGCGGCCAGCAGCGCCTGCCGCGTCTCGGGGTCGGCACCCGCCGTCGGCTCGTCGAGCAGCAGGACGCGCGGTGTGGCGACCATGGCGGCCGCGGCCTGGGCGCGCCGCCGCTGACCGCCGGAGAGCACCGCGCACCTGCGGTCCAGCACCTCCCCGAGCATCAGCTCCTCCGCCACGCCCTCGACCGACCGCCGGGCGGCGGCCCGGCGCAGCCCGGCGAGCCCGGCGAAGAGCTGGAGGTGCTCGCGGACGGTGACGGTCGGGTAGAGGGCGAGTTCCTGCGGCGCGACGCCGAGCAGAGCCCGTGCGGCGCGCGGGTGTTCACGGGCGTCGATGCCGCAGACCCGCACGGTTCCC
Organism: Streptomyces sp. NPDC020917; assembly: GCF_044333795.1. Classification (NCBI taxonomy): domain Bacteria; kingdom Bacillati; phylum Actinomycetota; class Actinomycetes; order Kitasatosporales; family Streptomycetaceae; genus Streptomyces; species Streptomyces sp. NPDC020917. Next base: position 350,408 of record NZ_JBIRRR010000005.1, read on the forward strand.
GCTTCGGGCCTCACCAGCCCGGTGACGACCTCGACGAACGTGGACTTGCCGGCGCCGTTGTGCCCGATCAGCCCGGTGATCTCACCGGGGCCCACCTCCAGGCTGAAGCCGTCCAGCGCCCGGCGCTCGCCGTAGCGCATCACCAGCCCCTCGGCCGAGAGCATCGGCCACCACCCCCATAAAGTTGATCTACACCGTATAGATCTACAGTGTAGAGGCATGAGCGGGAAACGGGAAGAGATTCTGGACGCCGCCGTGGCGATCGCCGACGAGCGCGGCCTGGCCGGGGTGTCCATGCGGTCGGTCGCACAGGCCGTCGGCGTCACGCCCATGGCGCTGTATCCGCACGTCGGGGACAAGGCCGGACTGCTCGACGCGATGCTCGGCCGGCTGCTCGGCATGGTCTTCCAGACCGCGCCGGCGCTGTCCGTCGTCACCGACTGGCGTGAGCGCGTGCGGTTGTTCGCACGGACCGCGCGGACGCTGGCGCAGGGCCACCCCTGGGTGACGGGGCTGCTGTTCTCCCGTCCCGCCGTGACGCCCGACGCGGTGACCACCGTCGACCTGCTCTATCTGGCGCTGCTGGACGCCGGCGTGCCGAAGTCCCAAGTGCCGCGCCTGGAGCGGCTGGTGAGTACCTACATGCTCGGCTGGATCGCGTCGGAGGCGGGCGGCAGGTTCGGGCCCGGCACCCTCGACCCGCGCGGGCGCCGCGGCCGGCTCCCCGACGGTGCGCTGCCCGGACACGACGCGGTGATGCCGTGGCTGGCCCAACCGGTCGACTGGGACGCCGAGTTCGACCGGGACCTCGACGACCTGGTGATGATGATCGAGACGCTGGCGGCGAGGGGGCAGGAATGACGTCCGGCACCTCCACCCGCCTGGCGGGCATACTCGCGCGCGCCGCCCGCGGCACCTTCCCCCCGCCCGACGGCTCGGTGACCTTCCTCCCCCAGCCCTCCGAGCGGGACGCGGGAGTGATCGCCTTCACCGCGCACACCGTGGTGTTCACCGACGCCGACCACGCCGAACTCGCGGCGCTGCTGCCGCCGGACGACCTCGGCGCCCCGCTGTGCCCGCCGTTCCTCTCGGAGCTCACCGCGCGCACCGGGCGGGAAGTCGTCAACGTCGACCTGCTGACCGTGGCCGACCCGCTGCCGGGGCCGCCACCCCTCGACCTGCGCGAGACGAAGGACCGCGGGCACCCGCGCATCCTCCGCGCCCTGCGGCACCGCGACGAGGTGCGCGCCTGGACGGTGCCCGGCGGCACGCTGGTGATCGGGCGCGGCGTGGCCGGGCGCTGGGAGACCGCGCTGGAGGTCGATCCTGCCGCCCGCGGCAAGGGCCTGGGCCGCGCGCTCGCCGCTGCGGCCCGGCACCTGGTGCCCGGCGGCGCGCCGCTGTGGGCGCAGGTCGCGCCCGGAAACGCGGCCAGCGTACGGGCGTTGCTGTCGGCCGGCTTCGCGCCCGTGGGGGCGGAGGCGCTGATGGTGCGTCCGCACGGTGCGGCACGGACACCCGGCTGACGGAACGCCGGTGCGGCGGCCCGGCCCGGCGTCAGGCCACGGTGACGGCCCAGGGGATCGTGATCCAGACCGTCTTGCCGCCGTCCGCGGTCGGCGTCACCTCGAGCCGGCCGCCGGACTCCTGGGTGAGGTGGCGCACGATCACCATGCCCCGGCCGTTGTCCTGCTGGACGGCGGCCGGTTGCCGCTGGGGGCGGCGCGGGTGGCTGTCGGTGACGCCGATGTACAGCTGCTCGGAGCGTTCCAGGCGGACGTCGACGGTGAAGGTCGGCGAGAGCCCGGACGTGTGCAGCACCGCGTTGGTGGCCAGCTCCGAGACGATGAGCCGGACCGCGTCCGCCGCTTCGTCGCCCGGTGGCATGCCCCAGTCGGCGAGGAGGCCGCAGACGTAGCGGCGGGCCGTCGTGACCGACGCCGGGTCGCTCGGCAGCGTGACGGATGCTTCCTGAAGATCTGCCATGGCGCCGCCGTTCCCTTTCCCGCCCTGACCTCCCTCCGACGCGGGACCCGGGGCCGCGCGGCGGGCAGGCCGCCACCGCGACGCGACGGGTTCGCGCCAGAGTGACACCAATCGTGCCGCTCCTCCGGTCGCTCCACAGCTGTCTGCATATATCTGTCGCTCGAACCAGTGAACCGCGCTACCCGGATGCGCCCGCGATGGGCAGACTGGACTGACGCATGCCGCCCGGCGGACAGCCCGGAGTGCAGGAGGCGCCTGACCCCATGGAACGAGTTCCGGCCGTGCGCCGGCGGCGTCTCGGCGAGGAGCTGCGGCGGCTGCGCGACCTTTCGGGCCTCACCAGCGGCGAGGCCGCGCTGCGGGCCGGCTGGCACCAGTCGAAGGTCAGCCGCATCGAGACCGCCCGCAGCACCGTCACCGTCGCGGACGTCGGCGTGCTGCTGGACGTCTACGCGGTACGCGACCGGCGGGTGCGGGACCTGCTGACGATGCTCGCCGGGCGGGCCCACCGGCGCGGCTGGTGGCACGAGTTCCGCGAGGTACTCCCGGTGGAGTACCGGGACTTCATCACCCTGGAGACCGGCGCGGGCCGGATCCTTTCGCTGGAGAACAGCGTGGTGCCCGGGCTGCTGCAGACCCCCGCCTACGCCCGCGCGCTGACCGCGGGCGTGATGCCGCAGCTCGCCGCGGACGAGGTCGCCGCGCTGGCCGAGGTGCGCACGGCGCGGCAGTCGGTGCTGCGGCAGGACCCACCGCCGCGGCTCGAAGCGGTGCTGGACGAGGCGGTGTTGCGGCGGGACGTGGGCGGCCCCGAGGTGATGGACGGTCAGCTGGCGCACCTGGAGGAGGCCGCCCGGCTGCCCCATGTCCGGTTGCAGGTCGTGCCGTTCGGCGCCGGCGGGCACCCGGGCGTGACCAACTCCTTCGTCATCTTCGTGTTTCCGCAGATGCCCGAACTTGATGTTGTGGTGGTCGACCATCTGACCGGTAGTCTCCACGTCGATCGCACAGAGGACGTCGCGGCCTACACCGCGGCGTTCACCGGCCTGCGCGCCCGTGCGCTTCCATGCGAGGAGTCCGCGGCCCTGATCGCCGGGATCCGCGCCGGGTCGGCACGGTAGCGCTCCCGCATCGAGGAGGCATCATGACGACCGCCGGTCTGACGTGGCGGCGCAGCAGTCACAGCACCGCGGCCAACAACTGCGTGGAGACCGCCCTGCTGGATCCCGGGCGGCTCGCCGTCCGCGACTCCAAGGACCCGCAGGGCCCTGCGCTGCAGTTCACGGCGGACGCCTGGACGGACTTCGTACGGGCGCTGTCGGACGGATCCGGTGCGGCGGGCGGCCTGCGCCCGCGCTGAGCACCCCTCCCGCCCGGTACGGGACGGCGGCGCCGCGCGTGACATCCAGCCGCGCGGCGCCGCCGGTGCGTACGGGGGCGCCGCCGGGCCCGCCGCTCAACCGCGCGGCGCGGTGCGGACGATGGTGGCGACGGCGCGGTCCACCTCCGCGCCGGTCAGGTCGCAGCGCGCCGTCAGCCGCAGCCGCGAGATGCCGTCCGGGACGGACGGCGGCCGGAAGCAGCCGACGGCCAGGCCCTCCTCGCGGCAGCGGGCGGCCCACGCGACGGCGTCCTCGGGCGAGGGCGCGCGCACCGACACCACGCAGGCGTCGGGCGCCGTCGCGTCGAGCCCGGTCGCGACGAGCCTGCGGTGGAAGTCGCGCGCGACGGCCCGCGCCCGCCCCGCACGCTCCGGTTCCCGCCGCAGCACCCGCAGCGCCCCGAGGGCGGCACCCGCGGCGGCCGGGGCCAGCCCGGTGTCGAAGATGAACGTGCGGGCCGCGTTGACCAGGTGCTCGATGACCGCGGCCGGCCCCAGCACCACGCCGCCCTGCGCGCCGAGCGACTTGGAGAGCGTCGCCGTGCACACCACGTCGGGCGCCCCGGCGAGGCCCGCCGCGTCCAGCGCGCCGCGCCCGCCGTCACCCAGGACGCCGAGCCCGTGCGCGTCGTCCACCAGCAGCCCTGCCCCGAACTCCCGGCCGACGGCTGCCAGTTCGCCGAGCCGAGCGGCATCCCCGTCCACCGAGAACACCGAGTCGCTCACCACGAGGGCGGGGCCGTCGTGCCCGGACAGGGCCTTGCGCACCGCGTCGGGATCGGCGTGCGGGACGACCTCGGTGGCCGCCCGGGACAGCCGGCAACCGTCGATCAGCGAGGCGTGGTTGGCCGCGTCGGAGACCAGGAGCCCGCCGCCCGCGGTGAGCGCGGTGACCGCGGCCAGGTTCGCGGCGTAGCCGGACGCGAACACCAGGGCGGCCTCGGCGCCGGTGAAGTCGGCGAGTTCCGCCTCCAGTTCGGCGTGCAGGGCGGTGCTGCCGGTGACCAGGCGGGAGCCGGTGGAGCCGGCCCCCCAGCGCAGGCACGCCTCGGCGCCGGCGCGCGTCACCTCGGGGTGCCGGGTGAGTCCCAGGTAGTCGTTGCCGGCCAGGTCGAGCAGCGCCGAGTCCGCGCCGCGCGGGCGCAGTTGGCGGCGCAGTCCGGCGCGGCGGCGGACCGCGTCCTGCTCGGTGAGCCAGGCGAAGGGGCCGGGCCCGGATCGGTGCGCGGCCGGCGGCGTGCTGTTCACGGCGGTCCCTCGGGTCGGTGGGCGGCGGTCGGAGGCGGTGACGGCTGGGGGGCGCATGCTCGGTGTGGCGACTTCTGCGTTGCGGCTTCGGTGACGGCTTCGATGTGGCGACTTCGGTGACGGCTTCGGTGCTGCGGCCTCGGAAGGGCGCGCGGCGGCCTCGGACACCGCCGCCCACCCGGTGGCGGTCGGCGGGCCGCGGCCGTTCGGCGGTGGCCGGTCGCTGCCGCCGGTGGCAGTTCCCGGTGCGCGCCGAAGTGCGCCCTGAAGCAACGTACTGGCTGGCGACACCTCTACAGGGTGTGGTGATGCACACACCCGCGGCCACCGGTCTTGTGCGGTCCGCCATTGGCCCGGGGTGCCCGGATGGGACAGGATCGCCCGTATGGATCTGCTGACCACTCTCGTGGACAAGGGGCTGCGACGCGAGCTGCCCACCAGGGACGAGGCGCTCGCCGTCCTGGCGACCCCGGACGACGAACTGCTCGACGTGGTGGCCGCGGCAGGCCGCGTGCGCCGCCAGTGGTTCGGGCGCCGGGTCAAGCTGAACTACCTGGTGAACCTCAAGTCGGGGCTGTGTCCCGAGGACTGCTCGTACTGCTCCCAGCGGCTCGGCTCGACGGCCGGCATCCTCAAGTACACCTGGCTGAAGCCGGACGAGGCGGCCGCCGCCGCGACTGCCGGGGTGTCCGGCGGCGCCAAGCGGGTCTGCCTGGTGGCCAGCGGGCGCGGGCCCACCGACCGGGACGTGGACCGGGTCTCGCAGACCATCGCGGCGATCAAGGAGCAGAACGAGGGCGTCGAGGTGTGCGCGTGCCTCGGCCTGCTCTCCGGCGGCCAGGCCGAGCGGCTGCGCGCGGCCGGCGCGGACGCGTACAACCACAACCTCAACACGTCCGAGGGAACTTACGGGGACATCACCACCACCCACACGTACGCCGATCGGGTGGACACGGTGCAGCAGGCTCAGGCCGCCGGGCTCTCGGCGTGCTCGGGCCTGATCGCGGGCATGGGCGAGACCGACGCGGACCTGGTGGACGTGGTGTTCAGCCTGCGCGCGCTCGACCCCGACTCGGTGCCGGTGAACTTCCTGATCCCGTTCGAGGGCACGCCGCTGGCCAAGGAGTGGAACCTCACGCCGCAGCGCTGCCTGCGGATCCTGGCGATGGTGCGGTTCGTCTGCCCGGACGTGGAGGTCCGGCTCGCCGGCGGCCGCGAGGTCCACCTGCGCACGCTGCAGCCGCTGGCCCTGCACCTGGCCAACTCCATCTTCCTCGGCGACTACCTGACGAGCGAGGGCCAGGCAGGCCAGGCCGACCTCGACATGATCGCCGACGCCGGCTTCGAGGTGGAGGGCGCGGGCACCACCACGCTTCCCCGCCACCGGGCCGACGCCGCCGCCGGGTGCGGCTCCCCCGCCGGCTCCTGCGGCACGCACGGCGGTTCGCCCGAGGCGCACGAGGGCGGGTGCGGTGCGCACGAAGGGGGTTGCGGTACGTGCGCGGCGCCCCCGGAACCGGCCGGCGCGTCCGCCTCCCCGGCCGCGACTTCCGGAACCTCCGCAACCTCCGCAACCTCCGCGACGGAAACCGCGGTGGAGCCCGCCGCCGTCCCCGCCGCGGCACCGGCTGCGGCTCCTGCCGGCCCGGCCCGCACCGACCTGGTCGCCGTGCGGCGGCGCGGCGCGGGCACGGACCTCCCGCCCAATGCCTGACCCGCGCACCGAGCCGGCCGGCGGCGCCCGGCCGCTCGCGCCTAAGGCCCTGCTCGATCTGGACCGGCGGCACGTCTGGCACCCCTACGGCCCGATGCCCGGCCGCCAGGAGCCGCTGGTCGTGGACTCGGCCTCGGGGGTGCGGCTGCGGCTGGCCGCACCCGCCGAGGGGCAGCACGAACTGGTGGACGGCATGTCGTCGTGGTGGTCGGCCATCCACGGCTACCGCCACCCGGTGCTCGACGCGGCGGCCCGCGACCAGCTCGACCGGATGAGCCATGTGATGTTCGGCGGGCTCACCCACGAGCCCGCGGTCCGGCTCGCCGCGCGCCTCGTGGAGATCACGCCCGAGCCGCTGCAGCACGTCTTCCTGGCCGACTCCGGCTCGGTGTCGGTCGAGGTCGCGCTCAAGATGTGCCTGCAGTACTGGCGTTCGCTGGGCCGGCCGGAGAAGCACCGCCTGCTGACCTGGCGCGGCGGCTACCACGGCGACACCTGGCAGCCGATGGCGGTGTGCGACCCGGACGGCGGGATGCACCACCTGTGGTCGGGGCTGCTGCCCCGCCAGGTCTTCGCCGACAGCCCGCCGCCGGGCGTCGACGCCGAGCCGGACCCGGCCTATGCCGCGCATCTGCGGGAGCTGATCGGCCGTCACGCGCACGAGCTGGCGGCGGTCGTCGTGGAGCCGGTCGTGCAGGGCGCGGGCGGCATGTCCTTCCACTCCCCCGGGTACCTGCGGGTGCTGCGGGAGGCGTGCGACGCGCACGACGTCCTGCTGGTGTTCGACGAGATCGCCACCGGCTTCGGCCGCACCGGGCGGCTGTTCGCCGCCGAGCACGCCGGTGTCGCACCGGACGTGATGTGCGTCGGGAAGGCGCTGACCGGCGGCTATCTGACGATGGCGGCCGCCCTGTGCACGTCCCGGGTCGCCGACGGCATCTCGCGCGGCGAGGTGCCGGTGCTGGCCCACGGCCCCACCTTCATGGGCAACCCGCTGGCCGCCGCGGTCGCCTGCGCCTCCATCGACCTGCTGCTCGGCCAGGACTGGCCGCTGGAGGTCAAGCGGATCGAGACCGGCCTGCGCGAGGGGCTGGCGGACGCGGCCCAGCTCCCGGGCGTCCGCGACGTGCGCGTACTCGGCGCGATCGGCGTCGTGCAGCTGGACCGTCCCGTCGACATGGCGGCGGCCACCCGTGCCGCGGTCAGGGCCGGCGTCTGGCTCCGCCCGTTCCGCGACCTGATCTATACGATGCCGCCCTATGTCACCTCCGACGCCGACGTGGCCCGCATCTGCGCGGCCGTCCGCGCCGCCGCGCAGGCCGGCTGAGGGGCGCCAGCCCCGGCGGGCCGCGGACGTTCGAGGAACTTCGAGGAAGGGAGAGACCCATGGCCATCGTGGTCGTCACCGGGACCGGGACCGAGGTGGGCAAGACCGTGGCGACGGCAGCCGTGGCGGCGGCGTCGCTCGCCCAGGGGCTGAGCGTCGCCGTGCTCAAGCCCGCGCAGACGGGCGTGGCGCAGGACGAGCCGGGGGACGCGGCCGAGGTGGCCAGGCTGGCCGGCGCGGTGACGGCCGTCGAGCTCGCGCGCTACCCCGAGCCGCTGGCGCCGGCGACGGCAGCCGCCAGGGCGGGGCTGCCGCCGGTCGGGCCGACGGACATCGCCGAGGCCGCCGCCAAGCTGTCCGCCGTCCACGACGTGGTGCTGGTCGAGGGCGCGGGCGGCCTGCTCGTCCGGTACGACCAGGAGGGCTCGACGCTGGCCGACGCGGCGGCGCTGCTGCACGCGGGCGTGCTGCTGGTCGCCCCGGCGGGACTCGGCACCCTGAACGCGACCGCGCTGACCGCCGAGGCGCTCCGGGCGCGCAAGCTGCCCTGCCTCGGCCTGATCATCGGCAGCTGGCCGGCGGAACCCGACCTCGCCGAGCGGTGCAACATCGCCGACCTGCCGGTGGCGGCGTCCGCGCCGCTGCTGGGCGCGCTCCCGGAGAAGGCGGGCACCCGGGAACCCGAGGCGTTCCGCACGTCGGCGCCGGACTGGCTGGCCCCGCAGCTCGGCGGCGTCTGGGACGCGGAGGCGTTCTCCCGCGTGTACGCGCCGGCGCCCCGCGCCTCCTAGGAAGCGCCCGCCGACCCGCCGGCACCCCTGCCGGCCCGCCCGTGCCGGCCCGCCCGTGTCCGCGCGGGCCGGCGCGGTTGTCCGCACCTCCCCGACCGCACCGACGCGACCGCACCGCCGGAACCGCACCGCCCGGGCGCGTCGCGTCGCCGTGCCCCGGATGCCACCCGCGTCAGCGGGTCAGTGCGTCCAGCCACGCAGCTCCTCCGCGATCCGGTCCACGCCGGCGTGACCGTCCTTCACCAGCCGGGCCAGGTCCCGTACCTGCTCCGGGGTGGTGGTGACCTTGAGGCCGCCGGCCACCAGGTAGGCGTAGGCGACGGCGGTCGCGAACAGCGCGTTGGAGCGTTCGAGCGCGGGGACGTGGACCAGCAGCTGCAGCAGCGCCGCGGCCCGCGCGGGGGCGTCGCCGTAGACGGGGCGGCCGAAGATCTCGGCCTCGTGCCTGCTGACCGCGGCCACCAGCGCGCCCCAGTCCGTGACCTGCGGGTCCCCCGGGGTGTTGTGCTCGGCCACCATCAGCAGCCAGGCCAGGTCGATCCTGAGCGTCAACGGATGCCGTCTTCCCTGGCCTCGAACTCCTCGGCGAAGACCGCCTCGTACTTCTTCATGAACTCCGCCGCGGCCTCGACGAACGCGCGGCCGTTCTCCCCTTCGTCCTGCCGGACGAGTTCCTCGATGTAGCGGTTCACGCTGATGCCGCGCTGCGAGGCGCGTTCCCGCGCCGTCTCGGCCGTGGCTTCGTCCACCCTCACGTTCAACTGGGTCTTCGCCATACGACAAAGCTAGCGCCGTAGCGCTAGTAGCGGCAAGGGCGGGTGTCTCGGATCGCGGAAATGTCCGAGCGGGCCGCGCCGGGCCTGATGGGATGCGGGGCATGAGCGATCTCCACATCCGCCCGGCCGGCCTCGCCGACGTCCCGGCCGTCCTGGCGTTCTGGCAGGTGGCGGCCGAGGGCATCAGCATCAGCGACGACGAGGCCGGCGTCGCCCGGCTGATCGCGCGCGATCCGCAGGCACTGCTGCTGGCCGAGCGGGACGGCACGCTGGTCGGCAGCGTCGTCGCCGGCTTCGACGGGTGGCGCTGCCACCTCTACCGGCTCGCGGTGCACCCGGAGGCCCGCCGCCAGGGCGTCGCCCGGTCCCTGCTCGACGCGGCGGAGGAGCGGTTCGCGGCGCTCGGCGGCCGGCGCGGCGACGCGATGGTGCTGGAGCGCAACGAGCGCGCGCAGCACGCCTGGCAGGCCGCGGGGTACGCCCGCGAGGAGCAGTGGCGGCGCTGGACCAAGCCGCTGACGGCCGGCTGACGCAGCGGCGGGCCGCGCGGCCGGCGGCTGCCGTCCGGGCGCCGCGGCCCCGCGGTCGTGCGTCCCGGGCGGACTTGGCCGATCATGGGACCGAGGTGTCCCGATGACCGAAGCGCTCCTGCTGGTGCCGGCCCTGCTGCTCACCTTCGCCTCCGGCGTGTTCGTCGCGGCGGAGTTCTCGCTGACCACGGTCGACCGCGGTGAGCTGGAACGGGCCGCGCAGCGCGGGGAGCGCGGCGCCTCGGCCGCGCTGGCGGCCGTCCGTACGCTGACCGTCCAGCTGTCGGGTGCCCAGCTCGGCATCACCGCCGCCGGCCTGATCATCGGCATGCTCGCCCGCTCCTCGATCGCCGAACTGCTGCGCGGGCCGCTGCGCGCGGCCGGGCTGCCGGCCTCCGGCGCGTCGTCCCTGGCCCTGGTGCTGGGGACGGCGCTGTCGACGGTGGTGCTGATGGTCGTCGGGGAGCTGGTGCCGAAGAACTGGGCGATCGCCCGGCCGCTGCCGGTGGCGAAGGCCGTCGCGCCGCCGCAGCGGGCGTTCACCGCCGCGTTCGGCCTGCTGATCCGCCACCTGAACAACACCGCCAACCGGGTGCTGCGCTGGATGGGCCTGGAGCCGATCGAGGAGCTGGCGTCCGCCCGCGGACCCAAGGAGCTGGTCGCGCTGGCCCGGCACTCGGCGAAGGAGGGTGCACTGGAACCGGACACGGCCGAGCTGTTCGTCCGCACCCTGACGCTCGGCGACCTGACCGCGGAGAACGTGATGACGCCCCGCGTGCAGGTCACCGCGCTGGAGGCGCAGGCGACGGCGGAGGACGTCGCCAACGCCACCCGGGCCACCGGCCTGTCCCGGTTCCCGGTCTACCGCGAGAGCCTGGACCAGGTCGTCGGCACCGTCCACATCAAGGACGTGCTGGCCGTGCCGGCCCGCCGCCGCCATCGGCTGCCGGTGACCGAACTGCTGCGCGAGCCGCTGCTGGTGCCCGAGTCGCTCACCGTGGACCGGCTGCTCGACCAGCTGTCGGGCCGCCGGACGATGGCCGTGGTGATCGACGAGTACGGCGGCACCGCCGGGGTGGTGACGCTGGAGGACATCGTCGAGGAGGTCGTCGGCGAGGTCCGCGACGAGCACGACCCGCAGGAGCTGCCGGACCTGCTGTTCCTGCGCACCGACCCCGAGGGGCGGCGGATCTACGACGCGGACGGCGCGACGCGCACCGAGGACCAGCTGGAGCGGATCGGACTGCACGTGCCGGACGGCCCGTACGAGACGCTGGCCGGCCTGCTGGCGCAGCAGCTGGGCCGGATCCCGGAGCGCGGCGACACCGTGGAGGTCGGCGGCTGGCGGATCGAGGTGACCGAGGCGCACGGGCGGCGGGCGGCCCGCGCCCGGCTGATGTCGCCGCCGGCCGCGGGCGAGGGGGGTGGGCAGGCCGGATGACCGTCCTGCAGCTGCTGATCGGCGCCCTCACGCTGGTGGTGAACGCCTTCTTCGTGGGCGGCGAGTTCGCGATGATCTCGGTGCGCCGCAGCCAGATCGAGCCGCGGCACGAGGCCGGCGACCGGCGGGCCGGACCGGTGCTGTGGGGCCTGGAGCACCTGGCACCGCTGCTGGCGACCGCGCAGCTGGGCATCACCGCCTGCACCCTGGTCCTCGGCATCGTCGCCGAGCCGGCCATCGCGCATCTGCTGGAGCCGCTGTTCCACGCCACGCACGTGCCCGAGGGCGCGGTGCACCCGGTCTCGTTCGTCATCGCGCTGGTGGTCGCCACCTATCTGCACATGCTCGTCGGCGAGATGGTGCCCAAGAACGTGGTCCTGGCGGAGCCGGTGCGGGCCGCGATGCTGCTCGGCCCGCCGATGGTGGCCCTGACCCGGGCGCTGCGCCCGCTGATCTTCGCGGTGAACGGGCTGGCCAACGCCGGGCTGCGGCTGCTGCGGGTCGAGCCCCGCTCGGAGGTGGTGGCGGCGTTCTCCGACGACGACCTGGAGCGGATGGTGGTGGACGCGGGTGCCGCGGGACTGCTCGACGAGCGCGCGACGGGACGGCTGCGGGACGCCCTGGAGCTGGGCCGGCGGCCGGTCGGGGAGATCGTGATGCCGCCGGACCGCGTGGTGCGGGCCCCGCTGGGCATCACCCCCGAGGGCCTGGAGGCGCTCGGCGCGCGGTCGGGCTTCTCGCGCTTCCCGGTGGCCGACGACGAGGGGCGGGTGCTGGGCTATCTGCACGTCAAGGACGCGCTGGACGCGGAGCCGCGGGACGCGCCGTTCCCGCGGTCCGCGCTGCGTCCCATCACCCGTGTCGGCGCGGCCACCCCGCTCGACGACGTGCTCACCGCGATGCGCGCCGGCCGGGCCCATCTGGCCGCGGTGGTGGACGACGAGGGCCGCGGCATGGGCCTGGTGACGATGGAGGACGTGCTCAAGGAGCTGGTCGGGCGGCAGCAGAACGGCGGAAGCCAGGCCTAGGCCGCCGCACGCGGCACCGCGCGGCAGCGGCAAGCCGGCCTCGCGCACGTCCCGTTCACGGTCCCGGCGCGCTGGTTTCCCGACCGACCGAGCGGTCGCATAGGATCGCGGCGCCATGCAGACGCCTGTCACCTACACCAGCTTCGTCGCGATCGGGGACTCCTTCACGGAGGGCATGTCCGACGCGCTCCCGGACGGCTCCTACCGCGGTTGGGCCGACGTGCTCGCCGGGCGCCTCGCCGCCCGGCATCCGGACTTCCGCTACGCCAACCTCGCGGTGCGCGGCAAGCTGATCCGGCAGATCTCCGAGGACCAGGTCGACGCCGCCGCGGCGATGGGCGCGGACCTGGTGACGCTGGTCGGCGGGCTCAACGACGTGCTGCGCCCCAAGTGCGACGTGGACGAGGTGTGCGCGCAGCTGGAGAGTTCGGTGCGGCGGCTGGCGCCCTCGTGCCGGCAGCTCGTGCTGATGCGCAGCCCGGCCCGCAGGGGTCCTGTGGCCACCCGGTTCGCGCCGCGCATGGAGCAGCTGTTCGACTTCGTCGAGGACCTCGCGCGGCGGCACGGCGCGCTGGTCGTGGACCTCTACGGGGCGGAGGCGCTCGGCGACCCGCGCATGTGGGCGGACGACCGGCTGCACCTGACGGCCGAGGGCCACGCACGGGTCGCCGAGGCGGTGTGGCAGCGCCTGGGCCTGCCCGCCGAGTCCGACTGGACCGTCCCGCTGCCGCCCGCCGAACGAGCCGGCTGGGTCGCCCGCCGCACCTCCGACGTGCGCTTCACCCGCACCCACCTCCTCCCGTGGATCGGGCGCCGCCTCACCGGCCGCTCGTCGGGCGACGGCCGTCCCGCCAAGCGCCCGGACCTGCTCCCCTACCCCTCGTCCGGTGCCGCGCCGGAGACCGCCGCTTCCGACGCCTGAGCGGCCCCGGGCCCATGCCCCGTCCGGGCCGCGCCCTCCTCAGCCGGACTCCGGCGCGCCCTGCGGACCGGCGCCGTCCAGGGCCTGGCGGATCTCCCGTGCCGGGAACGGCGTGCGCTTGGTCTCGCCCACCAGCCGGCGGGCGAAGTCGTCCATGACCGCGGCGTGCCGCGCGTGCCGGTCGACGAGCGCGCCGATCCCCGGGCTGACCCCGTCCGGCCGGCGCCCCGCGGCCCACGCGCGCAGGAACGCCGCGTGCTCCGCGCCGCCGGGCACGGGCGGCGGCAGGTGGTACCGCAGCAGATGCCACGGCACGTAGCTGCGGTCGTAGACCAGGTGGTCGTCGAGGAACCGCGCTTCGGCGGCCGAGAGCGCGAAGTCCCGGCTGAGGGCGAGCCCGAAGTCGGCGAAGTACACCTGCCGGCCGTCGGTGAGCACGTTGAGGAAGTGCGCGTCGAAGTGCACCAGACCGCGGGCGCTCATGAACCGCGTGCCCTCCGCCAGCTGGGCCTCGACCCGCAGGTACGCGGCATCGCGGTCGCCGTCCGGGGCGGCCGTGCCGCGGACGTCGCCCAGCCGGGCCGCGAGCGTGGCGGGCAGGTGTTCCAGGAACAGCACCAGGCTCTGCGACGACCGCCCGATGGCCTCCAGGCGGGCGCGCACCGCGGGTGATCCCTCCCAGTGCGCCACGGCTCCGTCGACGCCGCCGAACTCACCGGCGAGGTCGGCGGGCGGCCGGTCGGGCAGGATCCGCCAGTGGTACAGCAGCGGGAAGCCCGGGTACCCGCCGCCGAGGGCCCAGGCGGTGGTCATCCGATGGGCGGCCAGCTCCCGCCACGCGCCGAAGCCCGCGGACCCGACGCCGTACTGGTAGTACAGCGGCAGCCCGAAGAGGTTGGCCGTCGCGTGCGCGTTCGCGGGCCGCGCCTCCAGCTCGGTCAGCGGCACGCGCTTGACGAAGACCGGCGTGCCCGCGATCTCCAGCTCGCCCCGGCGGCCGCCGATGCCCGAGCCGAGGGCCCGTGACGCGGCGACGGCGCCGGAGAGGGCGCGGTCGCCGAGCCCGGCGAGCCGCGCTCCGACGGCCGCGTGGGCGGCGGCGCGCGCGGCCAGGCGCTCCCCTGTCTCGTGCATCGGCGGCTCCCCACGTCCGGCGGTCCGTTGCCGAGGATCATCCCAGCACGCGGCTCGGCCGCGCGGGGAAGCGGGCCCGGCGCGGTCCGCGGGCGGGCCGGCGGCGGGGCCGGGACCAGCGGCGACGCCCGGTAAACTCTGCTCTTGTGACTGCCAAGCCGCGTATTCCGAACGTTCTCGCCGGCCGCTACGCCTCCGCGGAGCTCGCCGCCCTGTGGTCCCCCGAGCAGAAGGTGGTGCTGGAGCGCCGGCTGTGGCTGGCGGTGCTGAGGGCCCAGAGGGACCTCGGGATCGAGGTGCCGGAGCAGGCGCTCGCCGACTACGAGCGGGTGCTGGAGCGGGTCGACCTGGCATCGATCGCGGAGCGCGAGAAGGTCACCCGGCACGACGTGAAGGCGCGGATCGAGGAGTTCAACGCGCTCGCCGGACACGAGCAGGTCCACAAGGGCATGACCTCGCGGGACCTGACGGAGAACGTCGAGCAGCTGCAGATCCGGCTGTCGCTGGAGCACGTGCGGGACCGCACGGTCGCGGTGCTCGCCCGGCTCGGGCAGCTGGCCGCGCAGTACGCGGAGCTGGTCATGGCCGGCCGCTCCCACAACGTGGCCGCGCAGGCCACGACCCTCGGCAAGCGCTTCGCGACGGCGGCGGACGAGCTGCTGGTGGCCTACGAGCGCGTCGAGGACCTGATCGCCCGCTACCCGCTGCGCGGCATCAAGGGCCCGATGGGCACCTCGCAGGACATGCTGGACCTGCTCGGCGGCGACAGCGGCCGGCTGGCCGAGCTGGAGCACCGGATCGCCGACCACCTGGGCTTCTCCCGGGCGTTCACCTCCGTGGGCCAGGTGTACCCGCGCTCGCTGGACTACGACGCGGTGACCGCGCTGGTCCAACTGGCCGCCGCGCCTTCGTCGCTGGCCAAGACCATCCGCCTGATGGCCGGTCACGAGCTGGTGACCGAGGGCTTCAAGCCGGGCCAGGTCGGCTCGTCGGCCATGCCGCACAAGATGAACACCCGCTCCTGCGAGCGGGTCAACGGCCTGATGGTCATCCTGCGCGGCTACGCGTCGATGACCGGCGAGCTGGCCGGCGACCAGTGGAACGAGGGCGACGTGTCCTGCTCGGTGGTGCGCCGCGTCGCGCTGCCGGACGCGTTCTTCGCCTTCGACGGGCTGCTGGAGACGTTCCTGACGGTGCTCGACGAGTTCGGCGCGTTCCCCGCGGTGGTCGCCCGCGAGCTGGACCGCTACCTGCCGTTCCTGGCCACGACCAAGGTCCTGATGGGCGCGGTGCGGGCCGGGGTCGGCCGGGAGATCGCGCACGAGGCGATCAAGGAGCACGCGGTGGCGGCCGCGCTGGCGATGCGCGAGCAGGGCACCGAGGGCAACGACCTGCTGGACCGGCTGGCGGGCGACCCGCGCATCCCGCTCGACCGGGCGGCCCTGCAGGGGCTGATGGGCGAGCCGATCACCTTCACCGGCGCCGCCACCGGCCAGGTCGCCGAGGTGGTGCGCCGTATCGAGGACGTGGCCAAGGAGCGCCCGCAGGCGGCCGCGTACCGGCCGGGGGCGATCCTCTGACGCCGGAGCAGCTCGCGCAGGCTCGCGACCGCACGCTGGCGGACGTGGTCGGCGACGGGCTGCGGGTGCTGTTCTGCGGCATCAACCCGGGCCTGATGTCGGCCTGGACGGGTCACCACTTCGCCCGTCCCGGCAACCGCTTCTGGCCGGCGCTGCACGCCTCCGGCTTCACGCCGCGGCGGCTGGCGCCGGCCGAGCAGCAGCAGGCGCCGGCCTTCGGGTTCGGGCTCACCAACGTGGCCGGGAGGGCGACGGCGCGCGCCGACGAGCTGTCCGCCGAGGAACTGGTCGCCGGCGGCCGCCTGCTGACCGCCAAGGTGCTGCGGTACCGGCCCGGTTGGCTGGCGGTGCTGGGCGTCACCGCGTACCGCACCGCGTTCGGGGAGCGGCGGGCGCAGGTGGGCCCGCAGGAGCGGACGATCGGCGGCACCCGGATCTGGGTGCTGCCGAGCCCCAGCGGCCTCAACGCGCACTGGACGCCGGCCGCGCTGGCCGCGGAGTTCGCACGGCTGCGCACCGCGGCCTGGGCGGAGCCGGTGGCCCCGGCGGAGAGGGCGCCGGGCCCGGCGACCAGCACCGCGGGCCGCGCGGCCCGGCTGCCCTAGGCCGGCCCGGCGGTCGGCAGCGCGGCGCTGTCCCCCACGGCCAGCACCAGCTGGAACGGCAGTTCACGGTCCCCCTGGCCGACGCCGAGCGCTATCCAGCGGCCGTCGACCGTCCAGCCGTACACCTCCGAGACGTAGCCGCAGAGCATGTCCAGCGGCGGGGGCACGCGCCCGCCCTCCTCCATGCGTATGAGGTACGGGTACAGGTCGAGCGGTTGCGGTTCGCCCCAGCGCTGCGCGAGGAGTTCGATCAGGGCCTGGCAGGCCGCCTCGAAGTCGTCGGCGACCGCCTCCACGCGGTCGAGGTCCTCCTCGTGGAAGTCCTGGCTGACGGCGAGGTCCGCGAGGTGGTAGCCGGGGCCGCTCTCGACGGCGGGTGAGGTGACCCGCTGCGCCGGGAACTCCCGGGAGCGCAGCCGGTCCACCTCGGCGAGCTGGGCAGCAAGATCCATGTGTCCAGTAAAGCCCGACCCTCTGACAATTGGCAGTCCGTCAGCCTGCCGCCCGCCCGACGTCACGCAACCGGTACCCGTCCGTACTCGCCGTGTGGCGCCTCGCCGGGTACGATCCGCCACACACAGGTACAGGCTGGGAGGACAGACCTTGGGGCGACTCACCGGCGGGGATCCGTCCCTGCTCAGGCGGATCAACTCCGCGGTCGTCCTCCACGCGCTGCGCGGGGCGCAGACCCCCACGCTCACCGAACTGGTGCAGAGCACCGGACTGTCCCGGCCGACCGTCGAGGGCGTGATCGAGGGCCTGTCGGAGTCGGACCTGGTGGTCGAGGTCGCCCCGGAGACCGCCGACACCCGCAAGCAGGGCCGGCCGGCGCGCCGCTTCCGCTTCCACGCCGAGGCCGGGCACCTGCTCGGCATCGAGATCGGCGCCCACCAGGTACGGGTCGTCCTGGCGGACCTCGGCGGCGAGGTGCTCGGCTCGCACAGCCGGGAGGTCCCGGAGGCCGCGTCGGCCGACGACCGGCTCGAGCGGGTGCGCGGCACGGTCGCGGAGCTGCTGCGGAAGGCGGGCGTGGCGCGCAGCACCCTGTGGGCGGTGGGCGTCGGCAGTCCCGGCATCGTCGAGGCGCACGGCGAGGTGCGGCTGGGCACCGCGCTGCCCGGCTGGACCGGGCTGCCGCTCGGCGAGCGCCTGCAGCGCTCGTTCCGCTGCCCGGTCCTGGTGGAGAACGACGCGAACGTGGCGGCGGTCGCCGAGCACTGGAAGGGCGCCGCGGTCGGCACCGACGACGTGGTGTTCGTGCTGGCCGGGCTGAGCCCGGGTGCGGGGTCGCTGATCGGCGGCCGGCTGCACCGCGGTTTCGGCGGCGCGGCCGGCGAGATCGGCGCGCTGCACCTGCTGGGCCGCGAGGTGACGCCGGAGCACCTGCTGTCGACCACCGGTACGCCGCTGCATCCGCTGGACGAGCCCGCCGTGGAGCGGGTGTTCGCGCTGGCGCGGGAGGGCGACGCGCAGGCCAAGGACGCGGTGGAGCGATTCCTGCGGCGCCTGGTGCACGACGTGGCGGCCCTGGTGCTGGCGATCGATCCGGAGCTGGTGGTGATCGGCGGCTGGGCGTCCGGGCTGGACGGCGTGCTGGAGCCGCTGCGGTCCGAGCTGGCCCGGTACTGCCTGCGGCCGCCGAAGGTGGTGCTGTCGGCGCTGGGTCAGGCGGCCATCGCCACCGGTGCGCTGCGGCTGGCCCTGGACCACGTCGAGGAGCAGTTGTTCGCCGTCGAGCAGACGGCGCTGTCGCGGCACTGAACGTGGTGCTGCGGCGGCACTGACCGGTACCCCACCGGCAACTGACCCGGCGCAGGAAAGAACCCCGGCACAGGGCCCCTGGACGCACGGCTGCGGCCCGCCTCCTGGGAGGCGGGCCGAGGCGGGTCGTGCGGTCGGTCAGGAGGCCCGGCGGCTGTCCGACTGGTGGTGGGTGACCTCCAGGTCACCGGAGTCGCCGAAGGTCAGCCGGCAGGTGTCAGCACGGTAGGTGGCCACCGAGGCGGCGGCGACCCGGCCCTGCGCGAAGTAGCGGGTGGTGACGACGAGGACGGGCGCGCCGGGCAGCCGGTCGAGGTGCTTGGCGTCCTCCGCGCGCGCGGAGCCGAGCTCCACCGCGCGGTCCTCGCCCTCCAGCTCCAGCGCGTGCAGCTCGCGCAGCACCGCGGGGGCGTGGTTCGCCGGGGTGAGCATCGGCGACAGCTCGGGCACCGAGGCGGTGGGGACGTAGAGCAGCTCGGTGGCGACCGGCTGGCCCTGCATCACGCGCTCGCGGTGCAGGGTGTGCACGGCCTCGTCGGACGCGGTGCCGAGCAGCGCGGCGACCGCCGCGGGGGCGACGGCCTCGACGCAGCCGATGGTGTGCCAGGCGTCACGCCCGGCACCCGGCCAGTCATTGGCGGAGGGCCCGACCGAGATGCCCATCCGCGGGGGCGCGACCGTGGTCCCGACGCCGCGGCGGCGCTGCAGCCGGCCCTCCAGCTCCAGTTGCTCGAGCGCCTGGCGCAGCGTGGCGCGGGCGACTCCGAAGCGCGCGGCGAGGTCGCGCTCGTTGGGCAGGATCTCGCCGACTTCGAACTCGGAGTCGAGGGCGTCGATCAGCACGGTCTTCAGGTGCCAGTACTTCGGCTCCTGCACCGCTTCGAGCTGCGTGGTCCCCACCCTGTCCTCGCAATCGCCACTGGTTTGCGGCCGGGGCGGCCGGGCTTCGACGCGCCGGCGGTCCGCTTGTCCAACCTTGTTTAGGAACCCCTGTTTATTAAAGGTCCTTGCACTACTGGGACCATAGAGCGCGGGCGCGAACTTGGTCAAGACCAATCCTCGTTTCCCGCCCAGGGCGGCCGGAACCGGATACATGAGACGTTCATGCGGTGTTGACGGGGCGCTGCGATAGCGTTCGTGATCTCCGCGGGACATGAACGGCAGGTCCCGGGCACTGGGAGGGAACGTCGATGGAGCAGGTCACGGTGGTGACGGGCGGCAGCCGGGGGATCGGCGCCGCGGTGGCGGTGCGGCTGGCCGCGGCCGGCCATCGTGTCGGCATCGGCTACGAGCGGGCCGCGGACAAGGCGGAGGAAGTGGCCCGCGCGGTGCGCCAGACGGGCGGCCAGGCCCTGGTGCACCAGGTGGACACCAGCGACGAGGCGCAGGTCGACGCGTTCTTCGACGCCGTGCGCGACGGCCTCGGCCCGGTCACCGGGCTGGTCAACAACGCGGGCGTCACCGGGCCGCTGGGCCGTTTCGCCGAGACCGGGGTCGAGGTGATCCGGCGGGTGGTGGACGTGAACGTGATGGGCGCGATGATCTGCGCGCGCCGGGCGGTCCGGGAGATGTCCACCGCCTACGGCGGCAAGGGCGGCGCGATCGTGAACATCTCCTCGGGCGGCGCGACGCTGGGCAGCCCCGGCGAGTACGTGCACTACGCGGCCAGCAAGGCGGCCGTCGACGCCATGACGCTGGGCCTGGCCAAGGAGCTGGCGCAGGAGGGCGTGCGGGTCAACTCCGTGCAGCCCGGCATGATCGTCACGGACATCCACGCCGCGATGGGCGACCCGGAGCGCCCGTGGCGCAACCCCGACCGCATCCCGATGCGCCGTCCCGGCGAGCCGGACGAGGTCGCGGGCGCGGTGGCCTGGCTGCTGTCGCCGGAGGCGTCCTACACCACGGGTGCGGTACTGAGGGTCGCCGGCGGGATGTGAGGGGCACCGGCGGGCCCTGGGGTCCGCCGTCCTCTCCCCTCTTCCGGGCCTTCTCGACCGGTCCCGGGCATTGACGTGACCATGGCTGAAACTGGACGGTGATACGGGGTAACGCCGCGGTAACCCGCGCGTGTCCCGGCACGGGCACAATCCGTGTCCGCCCGCCTGTTCGCCGTCCGGGCCGGCCCGCGCGAACGGGCCGGCCGAGCCCGAAGGAGCACGATGCCCGGAACCCCCGTGGACACCGTGAAGCCCACGTCCGCCCCACCGCCCGCCGGCCGCGGGCTCGACCGCTGGTTCCGCATATCCGAGCGCGGCTCGACCCCGGGCCGGGAGGTCCGGGGCGGCCTGGCCACGTTCTTCACCATGGCCTACATCCTGGTGCTCAACCCGATCATCCTCGGCAGCGCCGCGGACAAGTACGGGCACCACCTGTCCTCGGCCCAACTGGTCACCGCCACCGCGCTGGTGGCGGCGGTGATGACGGCGGTGATGGGCGTCGGCGGCAACCTGCCGCTGGCCATCGCGGCCGGCCTGGGCCTCAACGCCGTGGTGGCCTTCCAGCTCGCCCCGCGGATGAGCTGGCCGGACGCCATGGGCCTGGTGGTCCTGGAGGGCCTGCTGATCTGCGTGCTGGTGGCCACCGGCCTGCGCGAGGCGATCATGAACGCCATCCCGCAGGCGATCAAGCAGGCCATCAGCGTGGGCATCGGCCTGTTCATCGCGTTCATCGGCTTCATCGACGCGGGCTTCGCCAGCCGCATCCCGGACGCCGCCAAGACGACGGTGCCGGTCCAGCTGGGCGGGACCGGAACGCTGACCGGCTGGCCGGTGCTGGTGTTCTGCCTCGGCGTGCTGCTGACCGTCGCGCTGGTCGCACGGCGGGTCAAGGGCGCCATCCTGATCAGCATCGTGGCGATGACGGTGGTGGCGATCATCGTCAACGCCATCGCCGACATCCCCGCGGCGGCGTGGGGCCTGACCGTCCCCAAGGTCCCGCACGACGTGGTGGCCACCCCCGACTTCGGGCTGCTCGGCCACTTCAGCCTGCTCGGCGGCTTCTCCGCGGCGGGCGTGGTCACCGCCTCGCTCTTCGTCTTCACCCTCGTGCTGTCCGACTTCTTCGACGCGATGGGCACGATCGTCGGCATCTCCAACGAGGCCGGGCTGCTGGACGACCGCGGGCGGGTGCCGAACATCGGGCGGGTGCTGTTCATCGACGGCGCGGCGGCCGTGGCCGGCGGCGCCGCGTCCTGCTCGTCCAACACCGCCTACGTCGAGTCGGCGGCCGGGGTGGGCGAGGGGGCGCGCACCGGGCTGGCCAGCGTGGTGACCGGGGCGCTGTTCGCCGTGGCCCTGTTCCTGGCGCCGCTGGCCGCGGTGGTGCCCTCCCAGGCCGCGGCACCCGCGCTGGTCGCGGTGGGCTTCCTGCTCATGGCGCAGGTCAGGAACATCGACTGGACCCAGTACGACATCGGCATCCCGGCGTTCCTGACGATCGCCGTGATGCCGTTCACCTACAGCATCACCAACGGCATCGGCGCCGGGTTCCTGTCCTTCGTCGCCATCAAGGCGGTGCTCGGCAAGTGGCGGGAGGTGCACCCGCTGGTGTGGGGCGTGTCGGTGTGCTTCGTCGCCTACTTCGCGATCGACCCGCTGCAGCAGCTGCTGGGCGCCAAGTAGCGGGAGGCGGGGCGGCGCTCGGCGCCGGCAGGAGGAGGGGACCCGCGGGCGCCGAGCGGTACGGCGCCCCGACCGGGACGGGGGCGCCCGGTCGGGGCTGCTGGCCGGGCCGGCGACACGCACCGGCCCGTACTGTCACAACTCCCCCCAACCCGGCGGAGTTCCCGGTGGACGCCAGGGAATTCACCGCCACTTCCCCGCCGCCGTGCCCGCCCCCGCCCGAGGTGGCGGTCGCCGGTGCCCGCCCCCAGGTCAGACGGGGTCGTCGGCGGGCAGGTGGGCGATCAGACCGGCCGCCTCCTCGCGGCAGGAGACGGCCTCCGGCGTGTCGATCCCCTCGTACTCGGCGGTGGCCGCCTCGGCGCTCCTGCGGGCCTCGGGCAGCCGGTCGAGCGCGGACTCCAGGCGGGCGGCCAGCAGCAGCGCGGCCGCCCGGTCGTCGCGCCCGGCCGGGCCCAGCGGCGCCAGGACCCCGCCGGCCCGGCCCACCAGGGCCAGGGCCGCGTCGTAGGCGGGCCGCGGGTCCTCCTGGGCGGCGGTGCGGATCACCATCTCCGCCGTCTGGCGGTAGGTGTCGGCCAGCGCCAGGCCCATGTCGACGGCGTCCGGCCCGTCGTCCGCCGCTTCCAGCGACTCGCGGGCGCACAGCAGCGCACCGGTCATGTAGGCATGGGCGGCCGGGAGTCCGCCGCGGCCGTCCGCCAGCTCGATCCAGGCGCGCGCCCGCAGCGTCCTGACGACCGCCAGCGCGGCCTGCTGGGGTTCGCCGGTGCCGGCCGCCGGCAGCTCCCCGACGGCGCGCCACAGCTCCTCGGCGCGGGCGTACGCCTGCACCGCCTCGTCGTGCAGGCCGGCCCGGTTCAGCGCGTCGGCGGCGAGGTTGGCCAGCATGGCGTGGTCGTGCGGGTCGTCCCAGCCCTCGGCGACCCGGGCGGCCAGCAGGAACTGCTCCGCGGCCTCGCGGCACTCGCCGAGATCGAGCTGGCACTCGGCGAGCCACCAGCGCGCCTGGACGTACTCCCCTTCATCGTGGGCGAGTTCGAGGTCCGGCATGACGGACTCCAGGACCGAGGCGGCCTCCTCGGCGCGGCCCAGCCGGCGCAGGGCGCCGCCGAGGCGGAGCCGGGCGCTGGCCCCGAGTCCCTCGCTGTCCCCCGCGTCGTCGGCCCACTGCGCGGCCTCCAGGGCCTGCCGCACCACCGCGTCGTCCTCGCCGAGGACGGCGTGCCCCTGGGTGGCGATCATGTGCAGGTGGGCGCGGTGCGGGGCCTTGAGGACCTCGCCGCCGTGGCCGAGCGCGGCGAGCGCCCAGCGGGCGGCGCCCGCCGGATCGTCCTGCCGCAGGGCCAGTTCGGCGAGCGCGGCCTCGGGCTCGACGGCGTACCAGGGCTGTTCGGCCTCCAGGTGGAGGGCAACGGCCCGGGTGAGCAGGGCGATCGCCTCGGGGCCGTCGCCCCGGCCGGCGGCCAGCCGCCCGAGCAGGATCGCGGCGTCAGCCATCCGCCCGGCCACGCCCGGCTCCGTGCGGTGCCGGGCGCCGAGCACCAGTACCTCCTCGGCCTGCGCGGCGACGGCGGCCAGGGCGTCGTCCCGCCGCTCGGGGTCGCCGGCCTGCTGGAGCAGGATGCGGCAGCGCATCAGGATCGCCCCGAGGTGCTGCCTGGGGGTGGCCCGGTCGAGGACCAGCAGCCGCTCCAGCCGGGCGCACTGCTCGTCGGCGGCCTCCAGCGCGGCGTCGGCGGTGCTGCCGCTCATCGCCCGGGCGTAGGCGGCGCGCACCTGGCACGCGGCGGCCTCGCCGAGGTCGCCCTCGGCCTCGAACTGCTCGGCTGCGGCCCGGAAGAGCGCGAGGGCCCGCTCGGGTTCGCCGATCGCGGCCATGGCCGCGTAGTCGGCGATCTCGGCGCGGGCGAGCGCGTCGGGCGCCGTGCCGGTGCGGTCCGCGGCGGCCTCGACGGCCGCCCAGGCCGCCTGGGCGCGGGGGTGCCCGGCCTCGCTCAGCCGCCGCGCTTCGGCGACCAGCGCGGGCACGTCGTCGGCGGTGGATCCGGCGCCGTCGGCGGAGGCCGTCCGTGCGTCGGCGGTCGCGGCAGCGTGCGGGGGCGCGGCGGATCCGGCGGCCGGGTCCGGGGTTTCGGCCGCCTGGCGGGGCGGGGCGCTCCCGTCGAGGACGGCGGGGCCGGACAGCGGCGCGGCCCGCAGGCCCAGCGGGAGCCGGGCGGTGAACGGCTGCTGGGCCATGCGGGCGCGCACGCCCTCCGACACGGCCGTGCTGCCGTTGCGGGTGTCGAAGCGCGCGGCGAGGTCGAGGGCGCGCCCGGTGGCGTGACGGTGCAGCCGGGCGGCGGTCCAGGCCTCCGCGCCGGGTCCGGGGACCGGCTGGTCGGCGTGCCCGAGGGCGACGATGCGGCCGGTGAGCAGCGCGGTGACGGCCATGTGGTCCATCAGGCTGTCGGGGTCGCCGGTGGTGGTGAAGTGGGCCGGCTGCGCGGCCAGGATCTCCAGGCCGCGCGGCTCGTTGCCGGTGAGGGCGCAGAACTCCACGTGCCGGGCGACGGCCGAGCGCATGCTCTCCATGGACCGCACCATGCGGTAGCCGCGCAGGTGGTGCGCGCGGGCGGTGTCGCCGCGGCCCAGGCGCAGCAGGGGGAGCAGCGAGGAGGCGAGCACGGCGTGCGGTTCGTGCGCGCAGTGCAGTGCGCCGTCGAGCACCGGCTGCCAGCTGGCGAGCGCCTCCTCGTCGCGTTCCCGGCCGGCCTGCCAGCTGCCGCTCAGGTGCAGTTCGCACGCCTGGCAGTCGGTCATCTCGTCGCGGTCGGCGGACTGCCAGGCGGCGTAGGCGCGTTCGGCGCGGGCCGTGTCGCCGATGTGCCGGGCGATCCTGAACTCGCCCTGCCGCACGGCGCGTTCGGAGTGCCCGGCGAGGCGGTAGCGGTGCTCCATCTCGGCCTGCCACTTCTCGATGGCGGCGAGCGGGATGTGCGGCTGGTCGAGCATGCCGCTGGAGACCCACTTGAAGTACCAGTGCAGGCTGTGGGACGCGAACTCGTCGAAGTCGGCCGGGTTCTCGTCCCACATCCGGAGCGCCTTGGCGAACGGCACGAACTTCTTGTCGGACTCGGAGCTGTAGTTGTAGGCGGTGAGCAGGTTGAACAGGGCCTCGATCAGCAGCGGCCGGTCGCCGGTGCGCTCGGCCTCCTCGGCCAGGCGTTCGGCGTGGGCGTTGCGGGCGGGGCCCTCGCACTCGGCGCGGTTCTCCTCCAGCGCCTGGCGGAGGGCGTCGGCGTCGCGGGCGGGCGTGCTCATCGGCCCTCCTCCCGGTCGCCGTCGGGGTGGGTGGCCCACTGGAGCAGGTCCAGGAAGGCGCGGTTGAGCAGCGCGGAGTCGGCGGGGCGCAGCGGGCGCTGGGCCCGCAGCAGCGCCTGGCCGTACAGCGCCTCGACCGCGGTGCCGACGAGTTCCCGGGTGGGCAGGGTGCTGATCGTGCGGATCAGCGGGTTGAGGTGGTTGAGTACCAGCCGGGCGCGGGGCGCGCTGCTGCGCAGGCTGCCGAGGATGCCGGCCCACAGGTCGTCCGCCTGCTCCTGCTCGTCCTCGCGGGCCCGTTCGTGCCTGGCCGAGCGGTCGTCCAGGTGGAGGGCGGGGACGGACAGGGGGTGGAAGGTGCGCAGCGCGACGTCGCAGCCGAGCGGGTCGAGGGTGGCGCGCGCGGTGCTGAGGAAGCCGGCCAGCGCGAGCTCCTCGCCGGGCTCGACGGTGTCCAGGTGCGCGGTGACGGTGTCCGCGTCGAGTTCGGCGACCGGGGTGCCGGGCAGCACCAGCGGCAGCTGCTCGACGAGTTCGGCGTCGTAGGTGTAGCCGCCGTTGACCACGCCCATGCCCTGGGCGCCGGCGATCGCCGCGACCTGGCGGAACTCCTCGACGGTGCGGGTGAAGTGGACGGTGGGGTGGCGGCGGGCGAACTCCTCCAGCGACATCCGGCCGTCGGTGGTCTCGAACGGCAGCCAGGGCAGCATCACCCGCAGCAGGTCGGGGTCGTGCCGGGCGAGCGTCTTGACGCCGAGGTGGTGCACGCCGAGGAACCGCGCGAGGCGGTCGGGCTCTGCGGCGGCGAGCCGGGTGATCCAGCCGCGGATGCGGTCGCCGAGCGCGTCGCGGACCGCGGCCAGGGTCTCGTCGGCGTACAGCGTCTCCCGGGAGGCGGTGGGGCGCAGGGTGTCGGTGTCGATGACGCAGCGGACGAAGAAGGCCCAGTCCGGCAGGAGTTCGTCGGCCCGGTCGGTGAGCAGCATGCCCTTGAGGTGCACCCGGTGCCCGGCGCGCTGGGCGGGGCTCACCGCGGAGGGCAGTACGAAGGCCACGCCGCGGACGCCGGCGAGCGGCACGTCGAGGTCGATGGTGTCGAGCGGTACGAACCCGAAGCGTTCCCGGCAGTAGCGGGCGAGTTCGGCGGCGCGGGCGGCGGCGCCGGGGTGGCTGCGCTCCCAGACCGGCGGCCGGTCGGTGACGACCTCCCCGTCGACGCGGACGTCGTAGGGGAGCAGGGAGCCGAAGTCCCGTGCCAGCGCCGCGACCCGCTCGCCGGTGAACCACTCGGCGGCGCCCGGCCGTGCGGTGAGGTGCACGGTGGTGCCCGGTTCGGTGCGGGCGTCGGCGGGCAGGGTGCGCACCGTGTAGGAGCCGTCGTCGCGGGCGGTCCACTCCACCGGCGGGGCGTCGGGGGTGCGTGCCGAGCGGCTGACTACCCGCACGGTGCCGGCGACGACGAAGCAGGCGAGCAGCCCGATGCCGAACTGGCCGAGGAAGTCGCTGCGGGCGCTCTCCACGGACTGCCGTTTGGAGCTGCGCCCGATGGTGGCGAGCAGGTCGTGCACGTCCGCCTCGGTGAGGCCGACGCCGCTGTCCTCCACCCGCAACCCGCCGGGGACGGTGTGCAGATGGACGCGGCAGGGCGCGTCCGGATCCTGCGCCCTGCGCGCGGTGACCGCGTCGACGCCGTTCTGCAGCAGTTCCCGCAGATAGACCTTCGGACTGGAGTAGAGGTGGTGGGAGAGCAGGTCCACCAGACCGCGGAGGTCGACCTGGAAGGTGTGCGGAGTCTGTTCTGCAGTCATCGTCGCTGCGCCGTCGTGGTGCCGGGGGCGGCGCGGGGTCGGGCGGCACGGGCCGCGGAGATCAGGTCGGGCCATCGTAGGGGCCGCGGGGCGCTGTTGACCATGGCGCCCCCGGCCGCCGGCCCTGCGCGGGCCGCACCGCCGGGGCACCCGGCGGACCGCGGGGCGGCCTAAGGGGGGCATAAAGGTTGAAAGCCCAAGTTAACCGAAACGCCCGGTCCTTTACCGTCTGGTCACGGAACGTTCGTGATCGCGCAACACGGCTTCGTCATCGTACTTGTATGCCTCACACGCCAGCAGCGCAGACCCGTTCCCGCCACCGCCGCTGGGGCCGCGACCTCGTGGAGGTCGCCGCCGTGTTCACGGCCATGGCGGCCGCCGACTTCGCCGCGGACCTGGTCGGCCACGGGCCCGACGGCCGCATGCTGCTGGCCGGTTCGGCCGCGGCCCTGCTCTCAGCGGCCGGCGTCCACACCTGGTGGGCGCATCGCAACGGCCGCGCACACGACGCGGGGAGCCCGCAGGATGCCGCACCGCAGGTCGGCACGGAGGGCGGCGACGAGGAGTACGCGCTGTGGCGGATGCGCACCACCGTGGCGGACGCGCCGGGCAGCCTGGGCCGGGTGTGCACGGCGCTTGCGGCCAGCCGGGTCGACATCGTCACCCTGCAGACCCACCCGCTGGGCGAGGGCACCGTGGACGAGTTCCTGCTGCGGGCCCCGTCCGCGCTGCCGGCCGCCGCCCTGGTGCTGACCGTCGCCGACGCGGGCGGCACCGACACCTGGCTGGAGCGGGCTGACGCCCACGATCTGGTGGACGCGCCGACCCGGATGCTGGCCCTGGCCACCCGCACCGCCCTGGACGCCGCCGAACTGCCGCTGGCGCTGCGCCGGTTGTTCGGCCGCTGCACCATCAGGTCCACGCCGCCGGTGCCGGGCGGGGAACCCCCGGAGGACGCCCTGGAGGCCACCGAGATGCGGCTGCGCGACCCGTCGGGCGGCACCATCACCGTGCGGCGCGACTACCTGCCGTTCACCCCCACCGAGTTCGCCCGCGCCCGCGCCCTGGTCGAGCTGGACGCCCGGCTCGGCGTGCGGATGCCGGCTGTCCGCAACGTCGTGACCCTGCCCGAGGGCAACGAGATCACGGTGCGCCGCGCGGGCCCGGAGGACCGGGCCGCCGCGCTCGCGATGCACGAGCGGTGCTCCCCCGCGACGCTGGCCATGCGCTACCACGGCCCGGCCGCCGACGCCGACCGCTACCTGACGCATCTGCTGGGCCCGCGGTTCGGCCGGTCGCTGGCCGTGGAGACCGCCTCGGGGCGGCTGGTGGCCCTCGGCCACCTGCTGTGGGACGGCGAAGAGAACGAGGTCGCGCTGCTCGTCGAGGACGCCTGGCAGCGGCGCGGCATCGGCGCCGCGCTGCTGCGCCGGCTCGTCGAACTCGCCGCGGAGGCCGGCCGGGAGTCGGTCTACGCGGTCACCACGTCGGGCAACACCGGGATGGTGGCGGCCATGCGCGAGCTCGGCCTGCCGCTGGACTACCAGGTCGAGGACGCCACGCTGGTGATCACCGCGTCCCTGCCGCGGGCGGAGGGCGCCGACACACCGTCGGTCGACGCCCTGCCCTGGGTCACGAGCCGCCGGCGTTGATCCGCCCGGCCGGGCCTGCCGCCTCCCGCGCGGGCGCACCGGCCGCGGCGGCGCCCAGCGCGGCGTCCAGGTCCTGCCACAGGTCCTCGACGTCCTCAAGGCCGACCGACATCCGCAGCAGCCGGTCGCTGATCCCGCCGCGCCGCCGGTCCTCGGCGCCGACGATGCGGTGGCTGATCGAGGCCGGATGCTGGATGAGGGTGTCGACGCTGCCCAGGCTCACCGCCGGGGTGATCAGCCGCACGGCGCGGATCACCTCGTGTGGGTCGCCCAGCACCTCGAACGACACCATCGCCCCGCCGATGCGCGGGTAGTACACCGCGCCCACCCGGGGGTCGGCCGCCAGCCGGGCCGCCAGGTCGGCGGCGGTGGCGGACGCGGCACGCATCCGCACCGGGAGCGTGGCCAGTCCCCGCAGCAGCAGGTATCCGGCGAGCGGGTGCAGCACGCCGCCGGTGGCGAAGCGCACCTGGCGCAGCTGCCGGGCGAACTCCTCGTCGCAGGCCACCACGCCGCCGAGCACGTCGCCGTGCCCGCCGAGGTACTTCGTCGCGCTGTGCAGCACGATCCGCGCGCCGGCCTCGGCCGGCCGCTGCAGCACGGGCGTGGCGAAGGTGTTGTCGGCCAGCAGCGGCACCGCGCCGCAGGAGTGGGCGACGGCCCGCAGGTCGAGTTCGGCGAGCGTGGGGTTGGCGGGGGTCTCGACCATGACCAGGCCGGTGTCGGGGCGGATCGCGTCGGCGATGCCGGCCGGGTCGGTCCAGGTGACCTCGGTGCCCAGCAGTCCGGCGGTCAGCAGGTGGTCGCTGCACCCGTACAGCGGCCGGACGGCCACGACGTGCCGCAGCCCCGCCGCCGACCTGGCCAGCAGGCAGGCGCTGAGCGCGGCCATCCCGCTGGCGAAGGCGACCGCCGCCTCGGTGCCCTCCAGCCGCGCCAGCGCGGTCTCGAAGCGGGCGGTGGTCGGGTTGTCGAGCCGTCCGTAGATCGGCGGTCCGGCCGGCTGCGCGCCGGTCGCGGCGAAGGCGTCGATCCGGGCCGCCTCGCCCCGGCTGTCGTGCGACGGGTAGGTGGTGGACAGGTCCAGCGGTACGGCGTGCACGCCCAGGTCCGCGAGGTCCTCGCGTCCGGCGTGCACGGCCTCGGTGGCGAGGGCCTGTTCGGGGCCCCGCGGGGTTGCGCGCTGATACGTCTGCATGCGTCCAGGCTGAACGTCCACCGGCTCTGGCCGGGAGAACTCCGTGCTACGTTCGGCCGATGACCGATTCCGTCGCACTCGATCCGGTCGATCTGCACATACTCCGCCTGCTGCAGAACGATGCCCGGACGACGTACCGCGACCTGGCCGCCGCGGTCGGCGTGGCGCCGTCGACCTGCCTGGACCGGGTGGCCCGGCTGCGCCGCAGCGGGGTGATCCTCGGCCACGAACTGCGCCTGGACCCGGCGAAGCTGGGCCGCGGCCTGGAGGCGCTGCTGCTGGTGCAGGTGCGGCCGCACCGCAGGGATCTGGTCGGCCCGTTCGTGGACCGGCTCCGCGAGCTGCCGGAGTCGCGCGCCCTGTTCCATCTGACCGGCCCGGACGACTTCCTGGTGCACGTGGCCGTGACCGGCACCGCGGACCTCCAGCGGCTGGTGCTGGACGAGTTCACCGCCCGCCCCGAGGTGGCCCGGGTGGAGACCCGGCTGATCTTCCAGCAGTGGGAGTGCGGCCCCCTGATGCCGCCGGCGTGACGTTCGTCGGGATTTCGCGTGACGCGTAAGGAACACGGCACTTTTTGGTGGTGACGCGAGGGCCCTCGCCGTACCAGGATGGGCCGCATGTCCACTACTACCAGCAGCCCGCTGCCCCGCGAGGTCGCCGACGGCTACGTCGACGCACTCCTCGAACTCGACCCGCTGCTCGGCACCTACCTCGGCGTGCCCGGCAGCGCCCGCCGCCTGCCGGACTTCTCACCGTCCGGCGCGGACGCCCGCGCCGCCCTGGCCCGCACCACGCTGGCCGGGCTGTCCGAGGCCGAGGCGCTGTCCGGGGCGGAGAGCGACGCCGAGCGGCGCTGCGCGCGGCTGCTGCGCGAACGCCTGACCGCGGAACTCGCCGTGCACGAGGCGGACGAGCACCTGCGCGCGGTCAGCAACCTCAACTCCCCGGCGCACGCCGTCCGCGAGGTGTTCACGCTGATGCCGAACGCCACCGCGGAGGACTACGCGGACATCGCCGCCCGCCTGCGGGCGGTGCCGGCCGCCCTCGACGGCTACCGGGCGTCGCTGGCCGAGGGCCTGGCCCGGAACCTGCCGGCCGGCCCGCGCCAGGTGGAGACCGTCGTCGGCCAGGTCACCGAGTGGGTCGGCGACGGCGCCGGCGGCAGCTGGTTCGCCGGGCTGGTCGCGGACGGCCCGCAGGAGCAGCGGGCGGACCTGGACGCGGCGGCGGCCGACGCGACCGCGGCGTTCACCGCGCTGCGCGACTGGCTCAAGGACACCTACGCACCGGCCGTCGCGGGCGCGCCCGACACCGTCGGCCGCGAGCGCTACGCGCTGTGGACCCGGCTGTGGAACGGCACCGACCTGGACCTCGACGAGGCGTACGACTACGGCTGGTCGGAGTTCCACCGGCTGCACACGGAGATGGTCGCCGAGGCGGGCAAGATCCTGCCGGACGCGACGCCGTGGGAGGTGCTGCGGCACCTGGACGAGCACGGGCAGGCCGTCGAGGGCGTCGAGGAGGTGCGCGCCTGGCTCCAGGCGCTGATGGACGAGGCCATCGAGGCGCTGGACGGCACCCACTTCGAACTGGCCGACCGGGTCAAGCGGGTGGAGTCCCGGATCGCCCCGCCCGGCGGCGCCGCGGCCCCGTACTACACCGCGCCCTCGGAGGACTTCAGCCGGCCGGGCCGCACCTGGCTGCCCACCATGGGCAAGACCCGCTTCCCGATCTTCGACCTGGTGTCCACCTGGTACCACGAGGGCGTTCCCGGCCACCACCTGCAGCTCGCGCAGTGGGCGCACGTCGCCGAGACCCTCTCCCGCTACCAGGCGACGGTCGGCATGGTCAGCGCCAACGCGGAGGGCTGGGCGCTGTACGCGGAGCGGCTGATGGACGAACTGGGCTTCCTCACCGACCCCGAGCGGCGGCTGGGCTACCTGGACGCGCAGATGATGCGGGCCAACCGCGTCATCGTCGACATCGGCATGCACCTGCAGCTGGAGATCCCCGCGGACTCCCCGTTCCACCCCGGCGAGCGCTGGACCCCTGAGCTGGCCCGGGAGTTCTTCGGCAGGCACAGCGGACGCCCGGCCGCCTTCGTCGACAGCGAGCTGATCCGCTACCTGGGCATGCCCGGCCAGGCGATCGGCTACAAGCTGGGCGAGCGGGCCTGGCTGACCGGCCGCGCGGCGGCCAGGGCCGCGCACGGCGACGCGTTCGACGCCAAGGCGTGGCACATGGCCGCGCTGTCCCTGGGGTCGCTGGGACTGGACGACCTGGTCGCCGAGATCTCCGC
Source organism: Streptomyces sp. NPDC020917 (assembly GCF_044333795.1). Taxonomy (NCBI): domain Bacteria; kingdom Bacillati; phylum Actinomycetota; class Actinomycetes; order Kitasatosporales; family Streptomycetaceae; genus Streptomyces; species Streptomyces sp. NPDC020917. Next base: position 382,518 of record NZ_JBIRRR010000005.1, read on the forward strand.
GCTGTAGGGCGCCCCGGCCACCGGTGGGACCCGGGAGCGCGTACTCCCGGCCCCACCGGAACCGGCCGCCGTGCCGGGCCGTTACCCTGCTGCCTCCGGCGCGCGCCGGACGCTGTGACGACAAGGCGGTACGCACCGATGACCCTGCACGCTTCCCAAGACGGCGGACGGCTGGTGCTGACGCAGGGGCGGTTGGTCCTGCGCGAGCAACTGCCGGACGACGCCGCCCAGCTGGCCGACGGCAAGCCCGCCTCGCTGGTGTGGATCGACGGGGTCCCGGGCGACGGCACGACGGGCGCGGCGTCCATGACGGTCGCCGCGGCCGGCGCCGGCGTGTACCGGCCCGGCTGGGGCCTGTTCGCGGTCATACGCGCCGAGGACGGGGTGGCCGTCGGCGGCGCGGGCTTCCACGGCCCGCCGGACCGCGGCGCCGTGGAGATCGGCTACGACCTGTCCGTCTCGGCGCGCGGCGCGGGGTGGGCCACGGACGCCGCCCGCGTCCTGTGCCAGTGGGCCCTCGCCCAGCCCGAGGTGATCGTGGTGCTGGCCACCACCGAACCCGGCAACGGCGCCTCGCAGGCGGTCCTGGAGCGCGTCGGGTTCGCCCGGGTCGCCGACCGCGGCGAGTTGTGGGCCTACGAGCTGACGTCGCCGCCGGCCTGAGCGGTCAGCAGCCGCAGTCGGCGATGCCGACGGGCGCGGTGAGCGGGTCGGCGTCGCGCCGCGCGGCGCCGCCGGCCGTCTCGTGGGCGAATCCCTCGCGGATCCAGTACTCCATGCCGCCGAGCATCTCCTTGACCTGGTAGCCCAGGACCGCCAGGGCGAGGGCGGCGCGGGTCGCGCCGTTGCAGGCCGGGCCCCAGCAGTGGACGACGACCGGGCGGTCGCGGTCGAGCAGCAGGCCGGCCTGCTGCGGGATCAGCGCGGTGGGCAGGTGGAGCGCGCCCGGGATGTGGCCCTGGTCCCAGGCGGCGGTGCTGCGGGTGTCGACGAGCGTGAACCCGGGGTCACGGCCGGCCGCGAGCGCCGCGGCCACGTCGGAGACGTCGGTGTGGAAGGCGAGGCTGGCGGCGAAGTACGCGGCGGCCTCCGCGGGGGTGGCGGGCGGGACCCGCAGCACCGGGTTGCCGGTGGGTGCCGTGGTCCCGGCGGGCGCGCCGTTCCCGGCGGGCTCCGGCGCGTTGCTCCCGGTGTGCGCCGGTCCGTCGGCGCCGGGCGGGATCGGGCAGGTGGCGGCGGTGAGCTGCTGCTGTGCTGTCATGCCGGGAAATCTACGGCGGCCGGCCCCCGCATTGAATGGGCATTCCCCGGGGCTCGTGTTGCTCCGCCGGGGATTCACCTGCTATCCCTCGGGCATGACCGTGTTTTCCCTGGACGCCACCGACTGGCGCCTGCTGGAGGCCCTGCAGCGCGACGGACGGGCGAGTTACGCCGAACTGGCCCGTACCGTCGCGATGTCGCCGAGCGCGGTGACCGAGCGGGTGCGGCGACTGGAGGAGGCGGGGGTGATCACCGGTTACACCGCCGTCGTCGACCACGAGCGGATCGGGCTGCCGGTGCTGGCGCTGGTCAGGCTCCGCTACCCCACCGGCAACTACAAGCCGTTCCACGACCTGCTGGCGACCACGCCCGAGGTGCTGGAGGCCCATCATGTGACCGGCGACGACTGCTTCGTGCTGAAGGTGGCGGCGCGCTCCATGCGGCACCTGGAGGAGATCACCGGGCGGATCGGCGGGCTAGGCTCGGTCACCACGAGCGTGGTCTACTCCTCGCCGCTGGAACGGCGGCCGCTGGTGCTGTGAACGACCGTGGGGACGCGCCTGTGAACGGCCCTGTGACGGGCCGGTGAACGACCGCGTTCACGGCGCGGGCGCGGCAGCCTGCTCGTGGTCCTGGTCCTGGTCCGGCACGGCACGGCCGCCCCCGGCGGCGCGCAGCCGGATCGTGGAGCCGTTCCTGCCCTTGTCGACGCGGAGTTGGGCGGGGATGCGGTGGCGCAGGTCCGCGACGTGGCTGACGATGCCGACGGCGCGGTCGCGTTCGCGCAGGCCGTCGAGCACGTCGAGCACCTCGTCGAGGGTCTGGTCGTCCAGGCTGCCGAACCCCTCGTCGATGAAGAGGGTGTCCAGCCGGGTGCCGCCGGACTCGTCGGTCACCACGTCGGCCAGGCCGAGCGCCAGGGCGAGGGAGGCGAAGAACGTCTCGCCGCCGGAGAGGGTGGCGGTGTCGCGTTCGGTGCCGGTCCAGGCGTCCACGACGACCAGGCCGAGGCCGGAGCGGGCGCGCCCGGAGCCGCGGGCGTCGGAGTGGACGAGCGTGTAGCGGCCCGCGGACATCCGCTGCAGGCGCACGCCGGCCGCGGCGGCCACCTGTTCCAGCCGGGCGGCCAGCACGTAGGTCTCCAGGCCCATCCGGTACCGGTTGTCCGCGGACGTGCCGGCGGCCAGTTCGGCCAGCCGCCGGATCCGCTCGTGGGCGGCGCGCGCCGGGGCCAGCGCGCGGATGCGGGTGGTGGCGGTGGCGCTGAGCCGGTCGAGTTCCGTGCAGCGGTCCCGTGCGGCGGACGCGGTGGCGGCCGCGTGCTGCAGCCGGCGGTTGGCCGCGTCCAGGGCGGCCTGCGCGGCAACGGGATCCGCCGCCGGGCGTGTTGCGGCGGCGGCCGGTTCCGGGGCGGCCAACTCGGCCTCCAGCGCGGCCTCTTCCTTCGCCCATGCCGCGGTCTGCCGTTCGGCGTCCCAGAGCCGGGACTGCGGCATGAGGGCCGCCGACGCCTCGGCGGGCGTGGCGAATCCGGCGCGGGCGGCGGCCCCGGTGAGGGCGGCGTCGGCCTCGGCGAGCCGTGCCGCGGCCTCCCCGCGGCCCCTGACGGCCCGCTCGGCCCGCTCCAGCAGCGAGATGCGGGCGGCCAGGCTCGCGCGGCGCGCGGCGACGCTGGCGTGGCCCGCCCGGGCCCTGGCCAACTCGCCGCTCAACCGCTGGTGCTGCTCGTCGAGTTCCTCCCTGCGGGAGGTGCGGGCCGCGCTGCGGCTGGCGGCCTCCTGCCGCCGGGCGGCGTGCTCGTCGCGTTCTGCCTCGGCGCGGCCGAGCGCGGAGCGCGCCTGCCCGGCGTCGGCGGCCTGTGCGGCGGCGGCCGCATGGGCCTCGGCCGACCGGTCGTGCGCGGCGCCGAGTTCGGCGAGCGGCGTCTCGCCTGCGGCGGCGACGGCGGCGTCGCGGGCAGCTGCCAGGCGCTGGGCGGCGTCGCGGGCCCGCTCGTAACGGGCGGTCTCCGCCTGGAAGCCGGCGTAGGCCGCGTCCTCGTCCGCCCGGCTGACGTGGTGTGCGGTGGCGCGGGCCGGGGCGGGGTGCTCCTCGGCGCCGCAGACGCGGCAGGGCGCGCCGTCGACCAGGTCCGCCGCCAGCTCGGCGGCGATACCGGAGATCCGGGACTCGCGCAGGTCCTGCCATGCCTCGCGGGAGGTCGCCGCGCGGTCGCGGGCGTCGCGGGCGCCGTCCTCGGCCGCCGCCAACTCGCGTGTGAGCCGGTCGCGTTCGGCTGCGGCGTCCATCCGCCGGCGGGCGGCCGCGGTGTCCGCGGCGAGTTCGGCCGCGCGGGCCGCACCCTCCATGGCGGTGTCGACGCGGGCCTGCAGTCCGGCGCGCAGCCGCGGCCAGCTCTCCAGCCACGCGCGGGCCTCCCGGACGGCGTCCTCGTCCTCGCCCTCTTCCCGCTCCAGCAGGTCGCGCCGCGCCGTGATCTCCGCGAGCCGCGCCTCGCTCTCCGATGCGGCCCCCAGCCCTCCGAGCACCTCGCGCAGCTCACCCGCCCGCTGCGCCAGCGCCTCCGCCCGCGCCACGCTCGCCGGGTCCACGACCGAGATCGCCCCCCGTCGCGCCCTTCCGGCAGCCGCACTCCCCCCACGCCCGCCCAACAGGCCGTCCGCAGTGTCCCGTTCCTCGTCCGGCACCTCCGCGCGCGGCGCACCGACCGGGCCCGTGGCCGAGTCCGCCCCGGCAGCCGCACTCCCCCCACGCCCGCCCAACAGACCGTCCGCAGTGTCCCGTTCCTCGCCCGCCACCTCCGCCCGCGGCGCACCGACCGGGCCCGTGGCCGTCGCCCCTCGCCGGGCCGCCCCGGGACCCGCACTCCGCCCACGCCCGCCCAACAGGCCGTCCGCGGCATCCCGTTCCTCGCCCACCACCTCCGCACGCGGCGCTGCGTGTCCGTCGGCCGGGTCGGCGGTTCGTGCGTGCGGCACGCCGGCCGCTGGACCGCCGGTCGCCGGACCGCAGCCGGACTCGGCCGCCTCCTTCCGGGCTCCGGAGGTGGGGGCCTGCTCGGGCGCGCTCGGGGTGATCGGGTCTCCCGGGGGGCCGGCGGTGCGGGCCGCCGGGAGAGTGGGGGGCAACGCGTCCGCGGTCGTCGCCAGTTCGGCAAGGACGCGGGACTCGAGGGCCGCGGCCTCGGCGTGCTGGGTGGCGGCCTTGTCGCGCAGGGAGAGGGCGGGTTCGACGGTGGCGGCGCGGTGCGCGGCGTCGAGGGCGGCTCGGGCCCTGGCGCGGGCGGGGAGGTGCCCGGCGAGCGCGGCGGCGCGTGCGGTCGCCTCGCGGTGGCGGCGCTGGAGGGCGTGCAGGTCGCGGGCCGCGGAGTGCGCCGCTGCGGCACGGCCGTGGTCGGCCTCGGCCGCCGCGGCGGCGAGGGCCGCGATGGTGGCGTGCTCGCGCGCGTCGCACCGCAGCCCGGCGGCCCATTCCAGCAGGGCCTCGGGCGTGTCCTGCTCGGTGTCGGCAGCGGCGTCGGAGCGGTCCGCGCGATCCGGGGGACCCGCGAGAACCGGGCGATCCGGGATTCCACTGCGATCCGCCGTGCCGCTGCGGCCGGAGCCGTCCGCACGGTACCCCGCGGCCTGCCGCAACGCCGCGCCGAGCTGGAGCAGTTCCTCGTCGCTGCGGGCGAGTTGCTGCGCGGCCTGCTGCCGGCGGTCCCGCAGCCACGCCTCCACCGAGGTGAACCGCCGGGTGTCGAAGAGCCGCCCGAGCAGCGCGCCGCGCTCCGTCGCGCTCGCCCGCAGGAAGGTCGCGAACTCGCCCTGGGGCAGCAGCACCACCTGGCAGAACTGCTCGCAGCTCATGCCGAGCAGCTGCTTGACCTCCTCGCCGATCTCCTGGTGCGAGGTGGACAGCCCGCGCCATTCGCCACGGGACAGCTCCCGCAGCAGGGTGACCGGCTTGTCCATGGTCGTGCCGGTCCCTCGCCGCTTCGCGCGCGGCTGCTCGGGCCTGCGGGTGATCTCCAACCGCCGTCCGCCGACGGTGAGTTCGAGGACGACCTCGGTGGGCGTGCCGGGCGCGGCGTGGTCGCTGCGCAGCCGGTTGGCGGGCCGGGCGCCCGGCACCTGGCCGTAGAGCGCGAAGCACACGGCGTCCAGCACGGACGTCTTGCCGGCGCCGGTGGGCCCGTGGAGCAGGAACAGGCCGGCGGAGGACAGCTCGTCGAAGTCGACGCTCTGGGCGCCCGCGAACGGCCCGAACGCGCTGATGTCCAGGCGGTGCAGCCGCATCAGCGGGCCTCCTTGCGTACCGCGTCGGCGCCGACCGCGTCGAACGCGTCCTGGAGCAGGGCGCTTTCGCCGGCGTCGGGCCCCTCGCCGCGCACGTGGGCCACGAAGTCCTCCGCGATCTGCCGGTCGGTGCGGCCGCGCAACCGCTGGGCGTAGGAGGCGAGCCGGTCCTCCTCGGTGCGCTCGGGCTCGAAGACGAGGCTGAGGACGTGCGGGAAGCGCCGGGCGAGCGCGGCCATCGGCTCGTGGGGGCGGGCCGGGTCGGTGAGCGTCGCCTCGATCCAGGAGCCGGTGTGCGCTTCCAGCGCGGGGTCGTCCAGCAGGTCCGCCAGCCGACCGCGCAGCCGCGCCAGGGGCCGCGGCACGGGGGTGTCGACGCGCTCGGCCGCGACCGCGCCGCCGCCGTCGAGGGTGACCAGCCACATGCTCTTGCGGTGGTGCTCCTCGGAGAAGGAGTAGGCCAGCGGCGATCCGGAGTAGCGGATGCGCTCGGCGACGGTCTGGCAGCCGTGCAGGTGGCCGAGGGCCACGTAGTCGACGCCGTCGAAGAGTTCGGGCGGCACGGCGGCCACTCCCCCGGCGGTGATGTCGCGTTCGCTGTCGCAGGCCGCGCCGCCGGTGACGAAGGCGTGGGCCAGGACGACGCTGCGGGTCCCGGCCGGCCGGGCGGCCAGGTCCGCGCGCACCCGGTCCATCGCGGCTCCCAGCACCGCGACGTGGTCGGCGCGTTCGGCGGCGAACTCCTCGCGGACCAGCACGGGTTCGAGGTACGGCAGGCCGTAGAGCGCGACGTCGCCGTGCTCGTGCGACAGCACGACCGGCCGGTGGCAGGTCGCCGGGTCGGTGCGCAGGTGGATGCCGGCGCGCCCGATGAGGCCGGCGCCGACACCGAGGCGCCGCGCCGAGTCGTGGTTGCCGGAGATCATCACGGTGGGGACGCCCAGGTCGGCGAGCCGGTGCAGCGCGTCGTCGAAGAGTTCGACGGCGGCGAGCGGTGGCACGGCCCGGTCGTAGACGTCGCCGGCGACGAGGACGGCGTCGACGTCCGCACTGCGCACGGTGGCCACGAGGTGGTCCAGGAACGCCCGTTGCGCGTCGAGCAGGCTCACCCGGTGGAAGGACCGCCCGAGGTGCCAGTCCGAGGTGTGCAGGAAGCGCATGGTCTCCAGAGACTAGCGCCCCCGTCCGGCCGCCCGTGCAGGGACCCGCGGGAGTCACCCGCGCGTGCCCGCAGGGGGCGGCGCGGGAGTGCGAGCAGGATCTCCACGGCGCCGCGGCCGGGGATCTCCATCCGCCACATGGGGGACCGCAAGGCCCGGCGCGACACCTTCCGAGCAGGACGTTTGACAATAGGCAGGCAAACACCTGCATAATCGAAGGGTGAGCTTCGAGGCGCAGGAGATGGACGCGGTGTTCAAGGCGCTGGCCGACCCCACGAGGCGGCTGCTCCTGGACCGGCTGCGCGAGCAGAACGGCCAGACCCTGCGGGAACTGTGCGACCGCCTCGGCATGACGCGGCAGTCGGCGACCCAGCACCTCGACGTCCTCGGACGCGCCAACCTCGTGACGGTCGTGCGGCGCGGTCGGGAGCGGCTCCACTACCTCAACCCGGTGCCGATCCAGGAGATCGACGCCCGCTGGATCGCGGGGTTCGACCGGCCCCGCCTGCACCTGCTCAGTGCCATCAAGAACCAGGCGGAGGAGTACGCCATGACCGACTCGTCGACTTCAGTGCCGGACTACGTCTACGTCACCTACATCCGTGCGAGCGCCGAGCAGGTGTGGCGGGCCCTGACGGACGCCGATCTGACGGCCCGCTTCTGGGGGCACCGCAACCTCTCGGACTGGCAGCCGGGTTCACGCTGGGAGCACCACCGCGCCGACGACTCGGGCGTGGTCGACGGCGTCGGGACGGTGCTCGCCGCCGAACCCCCGACGCGCCTGGTCATCACGTTCGAGGACCGGCCGGAGGCCGAGCTGCAGCGGGAGCCGTCGGTGGTCACCTTCCTGGTCGAGCCGCACCAGGACATCGTCCGCCTGACCGTGACCCACGAGAAGCTGCCCAACCTGGAGATGTTCGGCGGTATCTCGCAGGGCTGGCCGGCCGTGCTGGCCAACCTCAAGTCGCTGCTGGAGACGGGCGAGGTGCTGCCGCAGGCGCCGTGGGAGATGTCGTCCGCGCACTCCTGACCGGACCGCCGCATTCAACCGAGAGGAAGGCCACCGATGGACCCGATGGACACCGCACCGCTCGGGACCGCGTACCGCACGCTGCTGGACGCCGCCGCCACGGTGGCCGGCGCCGGCGCGCCCGGACCGGTCCCCCCGCCCGGCGAATGGGACGCCGACCACATCCTGGCCCACGTCTCCGTCCTCACCGCGACCACGCTCGTGACGGTGTCGACCGTCGCCTCGGGAGCCGGCGCCACCTATGACAACCGCGGCGCGCTCGACGAGTGGAACCTCGACCGCACGATCGCGCGGGCCGGCGGCGGCGAGGGCCTGCCGGAACGCATCCGCCGCCAGGCAGAGGCGCTGTGCGCCGCGGGCGCGGCGCTCAGCGAGCCCGAACTCGACACGCCGGTACCGACCCTCCTGCTGTCCCACGGCGCCCTGATGCTCGACCGTCCCATGCCCCTCCGCGACCTCCTCACCGGCCTCGCCGAAGCCGAACTCCCCGGCCACACGACCCAGTTGCTCTCCCTGCTCCCCCAGGAAGCATCAGCCCGCCCTGGGGCCTGACGGAGGTCAGGGGGTGGAGGGGTGGACGTCGACGTAGTCGGTGCCGTCGGTGGTGAGGAGGGCGGTGCCGGACGTGCTGTCGGCGAGCCAGGAGCGGAACGCGGGGACCTCGGGCTCGGGGATGCCGAGGTGGAAGGTGACCTCGGCGCCATAGGAGACGTCGCGGACCGGGTGGCCCGCCGCCCGCAGGTCGTTCTCCAGCCGGCCGGCCCGCTGGTGGTCGGCGGTCACCGTGACCAGAGCAAGGCGGCGGCGCTCGATGGTGCCGATCTCGTCCAGGGCGGCGGAGACCGCCCCGCCGTAGGCGCGGGCCAGGCCGCCGGCGCCGAGCTGGATGCCGCCGTAGTAGCGGGTGACGACCGCGACGGTGTCCCGCACCTCGCGGCCGAGCAGCACCTGCAGCATGGGCGTGCCGGCGGTGCCGCCGGGCTCGCCGTCGTCGCTCGCGCGGTGCAGCCGGCCGTCCGGCCCGATGACGTACGCGAAGCAGTTGTGGCTGGCCGACTGGTGCTCCTTGCGCACGCGGCGCACGAACTCCTGGGCCGCCTCCTCGCTCCCGGCGGGCGCCAGCGCGCACAGGAAGCGCGAGCGCTTGATCTCGCTCTCGTGGACGCCCGCGCGCGCCACCGTCAGATACCGGTCGACCATCCGTTCAGCCTAACGCCAGGGGAATGGCCCGGCGCCGGGCGGCGTTCGTGCAGGTAGGAGCGCAGGACGAGGACGACGTGCGGCCTGGCGGCCGCACGGAGGGCAGGAGGACGGCGTGTCAGGCGTGGACGGCATCGAGGGCAGCGACGGCAACCAGCAGGACCGTGGGGACCAGGGCGGCACGACCGGCTGGGAGCCGCAGGACGACAGGGAAGCGGTGCGCCGGATCCTCACCGCGACCGGCGACACGTGGGCCGTGGTGGGGCTGTCCGGCAACACCCGCCGCGCGGCTTACGGCGTCGCGGCGGTGCTCCAGCGCTACGGCAAGCGGATCGTGCCGGTGCACCCCAAGGCCGAGACGGTGCACGGCGAGCAGGGGTACGCCTCCCTCGCGGACATCCCGTTCCCGGTGGACGTGGTGGACGTGTTCGTCAACTCCGGCCTGGCCGGCGGGGTCGCCGACGAGGCGGTGGCGATCGGCGCCAAGGCGGTCTGGTTCCAGCTCGGGGTGGTCGACGAGGCCGCGTACGCGCGCACCCGCGCGGCCGGGCTGGACATGGTGATGGACCACTGCCCGGCCATCGAGATACCTCTGCTGGACTGAGCGCGCTCAAGGTCCCGGGCCTCGGGCGTCGATCCTCAGATGCCGAGCCCCTCCAGCAGCGCCGCGCCCGGCAGCGCGGCAAGGGTCTTCCCGGGGACGATCAGCTTGCCGCGGCGGGCGCCGCTGCCGATCACCAGGTAGGGCGTGGCGGCGACCGCCGGGTCGATCAGCAGCGGCCAGTGCGCGGGCAGGCCGACGGGCGTGATGCCGCCGTACTCCATGCCCGTCTCCCCCACCGCGGTGTCCATCGGGGCGAACGACGCCTTGCGCACGCCCAGGTGCTTGCGGACGGCGTTGTTGACGTCGACCCGGGTCGTGGACAGCACCAGGCAGGCCGCCAGGGTGATGTCCTGGCCGCGCTTGCCCGCGACCACGACGCAGTTGGCTGACTGGTCGACCAGTTCGGGACCGTACGCGGCGACGAAGTCGGCGGTGTCGGCCTTGGCGGGGTCGGTGTCGACGAAGACCATGTCCGGGGTCACGGCGGCGGCGACGGTTGCGGGGAGCAGGTCGCGGACGTCGGTGGCGGGGTGGGCTTCCTCGAAGTTCCCGATGGGTGCGCGCATGCCGGGAACCTAACAAAGTCAGCGGGGGTGGCCGCCACGCGGCCTCAACTGCGCTCGTCGATCCCCTCGTTGACCGGCTCGTGCTGCGGGCCCGGCACGGCGCCCGGCGGGGGGCCCTGCAGCACCTCGGTCAGCCGTGCGCCGAGCTGCTCGTCCAGCGTGCGCAGCGCGACGAGCTGGTCGGGCGTGACGTCGTCGGGGATGGGCACGGGTGCCGGGGTGCGCAGGGGCGGCTGCCAGCCGGTCTCCGGCTCCCAGCGGCGGACGATCCGGGCCGGGGCGCCGGCCACCACCGCGAAGTCCGGCACGTCGCCGCGGACCACCGCGCCCGCGGCGACGACGACGTTCCTGCCGAGCCGGGCGCCGGGCAGGATCACGCAGCCGGAACCGAGCCAGCTGCCCGCGCCGATCTCGACCGGCGCGGTGCGCGGCCACTGCTTGCCGACGGGTTGCGCGGTGTCGTCGTAGGAGTGGTTGTCGCTGGTGACGTAGACGTACGGCCCGCAGTACACGTCGTTGCCGAAGACGACGGGCACGGACGCGACGACGTGGCTGCCGCGGCCGAGGACCACGCCGTTGCCCAGCCGCAGGATCGGCTCGGGGCCGAGGTCCAGCCCGGGCATCATGCCCGCGGTCAGCGTGACCTGCTCGCCGATGATGCAGTAGTCGCCGAGGTGGATCCACGGCTCGCCGAAGACGGTGCCCTGGGGGAAGGCCAGCCGGGTGCCGTGCCCGATCGCCCCGAAGCGGTACGGGCCGGGGCGCGCCGCGGTGACCGCGCCGGCGCTCTGCAGCCGCCGCCAGCCGGCGTGCACGAGGCGCGAGGCCACCCGGTGGCGCCAGGCGCCGGCCCGGGCGGCCGCGGAAAAGAACACGTTCTCGTTCTTCGGCACGAGCCCACCGTATACGGTGCCGGGAGCGCAGCGGCCGCTTCTCCGGCCGGGGCGGCGTGTGCCCTGCGGCACACGGGTGCCGGGCCCGGGTGCGCGACGACTCTTCAGGACAGGACGGTGGCCATGACAGACCGGGCGGAGGAGCCTGAGCAGCCGGAGCAGTCCGCACAGGAGCGCGGGCAGGGCCTCGGCCGGGAGCCGGACGCAGGCCGAGGCGGTCCGGGCGCGGGCGGCGCCCTGGTGGCGGCGGTCGCGGGCCGCACCCCGGTGGTCGATCCCGCCGCCTACGCGGCGCCGACCTCCGTGGTGCTCGGCGACGTCACGCTCGCCGCGGACGCGAGCGTCTGGTACCACGCGGTGCTGCGCGGCGACTGCGAGTCGATCAGAGTCGGGGCGGGCTCCAACATCCAGGACAACTGCACGGTGCACGCCGATCCCGGGTTCCCCGCGGTGATCGGCGCGGGCGTGTCCGTCGGCCACAACGCGGTGCTGCACGGGTGCGTCGTCGAGGACGGCGTCCTGGTGGGGATGGGGGCGACGGTGCTCAACGGCGCCCGGATCGGCGCCGGTTCCCTGGTGGCCGCGGCCGGCCTGGTGCCGCAGGGGATGACCGTGCCGCCGGGGTCGCTGGTCGCCGGGGTGCCGGCGAAGGTCCGCAGGCCGCTGACCGAGGAGGAGCAGGCGGCCCTCGCCCTCAATGCCGAGCATTATGTGGCGCTGGCCACACTCCACCGGGACGCGCTGGGCGGCTCCTGACGCAGGCTCCGGCCGGGGAACGGGGCGTGGTTCAGTCCACGGCCGGGGCGACGGCGACTTCCTGTGCGGCGGCCGCCTCCAGTTCGGCCTGCGCCTTCGCGGCACGCCGCTTGACGAACACCAGCGAGGCGATGCCGAAGAGCACCGCGATGGCGAGCCCGACGTACCCGAACCGCTTGAGCCACGGCTCGGCGACCACGCCGACGTAGTAGATGATCGCGGTGATGCCGCCGGCCCAGACGATGCCGCCGAGCGCGTTGGCGAGCAGGAACCTCGGGTAGGGCATGCGCAGCACGCCGGCCAGCGGTCCGGCGAAGATCCGCAGCAGCGCCACGAACCGGCCGAAGAACACCGCCCACACGCCCCAGCGCTGGAACGAGCGCTCGGCCGTGGCGATATGGCCTGGTGAGAAGTGCCTGGGGAAGCGGCGGCCCAGCCGTTCCAGTAGCGGTTTGCCGCCGCGGTGGCCTATGGAGTAGCCGATCGAGTCGCCGCCGACCGCGCCGATGATGGCGCTGATGCCGACGAGCCAGGGGTTGGCGTGCCCCTGGGAGGACAGCAGGGCCGCGGTCATCAGGACGATCTCGCCGGGCAGGGGGATGCCGAGGCTCTCCACGCCGACCACCAGTCCGACCATCAGGTAGACGGCGACCGGCGGGATGCCGTCGAGCCAGTCCTGGACGTGCACAGCCGGTCCCCTCCCCGCGACAACGATCAGGTGTGCGCAGTTCGCGCGCCCCGTCGAAGCCTAACCGACCCACCGGACAAACCACTCCCGGCGACGAGCGATCCGCCGGCCCCCGGCCACCGCACGTCCGGCCGGACGAACACCGCGCGCCCGGCCGGACGAACGCCGCGGGCGGGCGCACAGCGCACCCGCCCGCGGCCTGCGGGCGCCCAGCGTCCCCGACCGGCCACCGGGCGCCCAGCCACGAGGGGGCCCTCAGCTGTTGGGGCGGAGCGTCCAGACGATGGTCATGTGCGAGGTCTCGGCGCCGTCCTCACGGCGGACGGACACCTCCACGGGGAACTCCGGGCGCTGCCCGGCGTCCAGTTCGGCGACCACGTCGGCGGCCGGCCGGCCCAGCACGGCGGTGGCGGTCACCGGGCCCTTGGCGAGCTTGGTCCAGGCGAGTTCGCAGCGGACCGGCAGCGGCACCGCGCGGCCGAGCTGGTCGCCGAAGGCGCCGAGCACGACCGCGCCGCTCGCCGACTCGGCGAGGGTGAACATCGCGCCCGCGTGCGGGCCGCCCACATGGTTGCGGTACTCGGGCTGGTCGGGCAGCACGACCACGGCGCGCTCGGCGGTGGTCTCGGTGTAGTCGAGGTTGAGGGTGCGGGCCATCGGCACGGTGGCCGCCATCAGCTCGCCTATGGAGGGCATCGTCTCGGACATGGCTGGATGTTACCAGTCAGTAGCGGGATCCGGCATGGAACCGCGGGCCGCCCTCCCCTAGTGTTTCCAGCCATGTGGCCAGGAGACCAGCAGTCCGGGGGACAGCAGTACCCGCAGGGCGCACCGACACCCCCTCAGCAACCGCCAGGCGGATACGGGCAGCCGAATCCCTACGCCCAGCCCGCACCGACGCCCCCGCCCGCCCAGCCGCCGGGCTATCCGCAGCAGGGCGGCCAGCCTCCGGCCCCGCCGTCCGGCCAGCAGCCGCCGCCGTACGCGGCGCCCACGCAGCCGTACGGGACCCCGACGCCCTCGCCGTACGGCCAGCCCGGGTACCAGCAGCCAGGTTCGGGCTACCCCACGCCGCAGCAGTGGGGTCCCCCGGTTCCCGGAGGGCCGGACGCGCAGCCGCCGAAGAACCGCAACAACCTGACCATCGCGATAGCGGTCACGGCCGCGGTCGCGGTGATCGCCGCGGTGATCGTGGGCGCGGTGTACTTCACCGGCGGAGACAAGAAGAAGGACGCGCAGGACGACAAGTCCCCGACGGCGACCGCCACGGTCTCCACGTCGCCCACCCCGACGCCCACGCCGACCGACACCAGCGGCACCTCAAGTTCCGGGGGCAGCGACGACAACTCGCGCGGTGCGCCGGTGGACGTCAAGCCCGTGATCCCCGGGTGGAAGGTGGTCGAGCGCGACGAGCGCAACGTGCTGTTCGACGTCCCGCCGGACTGGAGCGTGGCCAGCCAGGGCATGACCATCGGCTTCGAGGACAAGAGCGGCAACCCCGCGGTGGCCATGAGCGCGCCCGCGTACTTCAAGCACGACTTCTGCAAGGCGGGCAACAGCACCTTCGACCGGGCCGCGGTGGGCACCAAGGGCGCCAACGGCGCCACCAGCGTGCGCAACGCCGCCGAGGTCCAGGCCAAGTCGTGGGCCTACTGGGCTTACCAGGACAACGGCAAGGGCACCTTCTCCAACGTCCTGGACAGCAAGGCGTTCCACAACTCCCACGGGATCAGCGGCTGGCAGGCGCGGGCGACGGCCACGAACATCCCCACGCCGACCAAGTGCTCGTCGCCGGGCGGTGAGGCGTTCACCGTCGCCTGGCTCGACCCGACGCAGTCCGACCCGACCAAGAAGCTCGTGGTGTGGGTGCTGTACGCCGACCGCGGGGTCTCCGACGCGCTGGCGCAGTCGACGATCGACAAGATCAAGAGCACCATCCGGCTGATCAAGACGCAGTGACGTAGGGCACCTGCGAAGGCGGCGGCCACGGCGTTCCGGACATCTCCGGGCGCGTGGCCGCCGCCTTCGCCCTAATCACGTTGCGGTACGGCCGCCGCTCCGGGACAGTGCCCCAATGGCCGGCGACGACTCCCCCACCGCACTCCCCCGCATGCCCTCGTGGGCGAACCGCAACTTCCAGTTGCTGGTCTCGGCGTCGTTCATCAGCGGCCTGGGCAACTCGGGCGCGACCATCGCCGCCGCGTACGCGGTGATCAACGACGGCGGCAGCGCGACCGACGTCGGCCTGGTGGCCGCCGCCCGCACGCTGGCCATGGTGGTCTTCCTGCTCGTCGGCGGGGCGATCGCGGACCGGGTGTCGCGGCAGCGCGTCATGGTCACCGCCAACACGGCCAACGCCCTGTCCCAGGGCCTGTTCGCGCTTCTCGTGCTGACCGGGCACCCGCCGCTGTGGCAGATGGCCGCGCTGACCGCGGTGGGCGGCACGGCGCAGGCGTTCTTCTCGCCCGCCTCGCAGGGCCTGGTGATGTCGACCGTCGAGCCGGCGCACGCCGGCAAGGCGTTCTCCGTCTTCCGGCTCGCGACGAACGGCGCCAACATCGGCGGCGCGGCGGTCGGCGGCGCGCTCATCGCCGCGCTCGGACCGGGCTGGGTGCTGGCGGTCGACGCGGCCGGCTTCGCGGTCGCGGCCGGCCTGCGCGCCCGGCTGTCGGTCAAGGAGGTCGCCCGCGCGGGCGGCAGCGGGATCGTGCGCGATCTGCGCGAGGGCTGGCGCGAGTTCGTCTCCCGGTCCTGGCTGTGGGGCATCGTCGTGCAGTTCTCCGTGGTCAACGCGATGACGAACGCCGGCGAGGCGGTGTACGGGCCGCTGGTCGCCCGCGACCACCTCGGCGGCGCGGGGCCGTGGGGTCTGGCGCTCGCCGCGGGCGGCGTCGGCACGGTCGCCGGCGGCGTGCTGATGATCCGCTGGAAGCCGCGGCGGATCCTGCTCACCGGCACCCTCGGCGTCTTCCCGCTGGCCCTGCCGCTGATCGGCCTCGCACTCGCGCTGCCCCTGTGGGCGCTGGTGCTCGCCATGCTCGGCGCGGGCGTGGCCATCGAGGTGTTCGGCGTCGGCTGGATGGTCGCGCTGCACCAGGAGATCCCGGAGGACAAGATGTCCCGGGTCTCGGCGTACGACTGGCTCGGCTCGATCGCCGTCATGCCGCTCGGCCTCGCGCTGGCCGGTCCCGCGGCCGCCGCCTTCGGGCGGACGCAGGCGCTGTGGGGTGCGGCGGCGCTCGTCGTGGCGCTGACCGGCGCCGTGCTGCTGCTGCCGGACGTGCGGCACCTGGAGCGCAGGGAGGGCGGGGCGCACACCGCCGCCTCCGGCGCGGACGACACCGCGCCGCGGGGGGCGGCGGAGCCGGTCACCCCACAGTGAAGGCGCCGTCCGGCGGTTCCGGTGACGGCACCGCCGCGGCGTCGTGCACCGGCCGGCGGACGAGGTCGTCCACGGCCGCGCCGGCCACGACCCGCGCCGGGAACGCGTCGCCGGCGCACAGCCGCGCCAGGGCGTCCAGCGGCAGCGGGCGGCGCGCCGCGGCCAGCACCGCGTTGCCGTAGCGCCGGCCGCGCAGCACGCCGGGTTCGGCGAGCAGGCACACATGCGCGTCCTGGCCGCCGAACGCCTCGCGCACGTTGGCCAGTTGGCCGCCGACGAAAGCGAAGGGCGCGGAGTCGGCCAAGTTGGCCACGTAGAGCCCGTCCGGGCGCAGGACCCGGGCCGCGTCGCGCGCGAACTCCACGGACGTCAGGTGCGCCGGCACCCGGGAGCCGCCGAAGACGTCGGCGACGACCAGGTCCGCGGTGGCGTCGCCCGCGGACGCCAGCCAGGTCCTGGCGTCGGCGGTGTGCACGGTGACGCCCGGGCCGGGCAGCGGCAGGTACTCGGCCACCAGCGCGGCCAGTTCCCGGTCGGCCTCCACGACCTGCTGCCGGGAGCCGGGCCGCTCGTGCGCGAGCCAGCGCGGCAGCATCATCCCTCCGCCGCCCAGATGGACCGCGTCCACCGGCCCGTCGGGGAAGGCACTCGCGATCGCGTAAGCGATACGCCGTGCGTACTCGAACTCCAGGTGCGCCGGATCGTCCAGGTCGACGTACGACTGGGGCGCGCCGTCCACGGTCAGCAGCCAGGCCCGCTCCCGGTCCACGTCCGGCAGCAGCCGCGCCTCCCCGAACGCCACATCCCGCCGCACGGGCACCGCTTCCGCTGCCCCGCGCTCCCGTTCCATCCCGCCATTCTCCCCCACCCCCGGCACCGGACGGACGTCCGCCCGCCGCGGCCCCGTACCTGCGTACGGGACCGCGACGGACCGGCGGGCGAGCGCGTCACCCGACGGCGGACACCGTCCCGGCGCCGACCGTGCGCCCGCCCTCGCGGATGGCGAAGCCGAGCCCGGGCTCCAGCGGCAGGGCCCGCCCGAGCTCGACGGTGATGTCCGCCGTGTCGCCGGGCAGGGCGATGCCGCCGGGACCGAGGTCCACGTCCCCGACCACGTCCGCGGTGCGGATGTAGAACTGCGGCCGGTACCCGGTGGACACCGGCGTGTGCCGTCCGCCCTCCGCCGCGGGGACGACGTAGACCCGCGCGGTGAAGCGGCGGTGCGGCGTCACGCTGCCCGGCGCGGCCAGCACGTCGCCGCGCCGCACCTGGCTGCGCTGCACACCGCGCAGCAGCAGCGCCACGTTGTCCCCGGCCTGGGCGGACTCCATCGGCTTGCCGAAGGTCTCCAGCCCGGTGACGACGCTGCCGATCACCTCGGCGTCCTCGCCGTGGAGTTCGACGCGGTCGCCCGGCCGCACCACGCCGCGCTCGACCGCGCCCGTCACGACCGTGCCGCGCCCGGTGATGCTGAGCACGTTCTCCACCGAGAGCAGGAACGGCGCGTCGGTGTACCGCTCGGGCATCGGCACGTAGGTGTCAACGGCGTCGAGCAGCGCCTCGATCGCCCGGATCCACCGCGGGTCGCCCTCCAGCGCGCGCAGCCCGGAGACCCGCACGACCGGCAGGGTGTCGCCGGCGAACCCGTGCGCGGACAGCAGGTCGCGCACCTCCAGCTCGACCAGGTCGGTCAGCTCGTCGTCGCCGGCGTCCGCCTTGTTGAGCGCGACGACGATGTGCCGGACGCCGACCTGACGGGCCAGCAGGACGTGCTCCGCGGTCTGCGGCATGACGCCGTCGAGCGCGGAGACGACCAGGATCGCGCCGTCCAGCTGGGCCGCGCCGGTGATCATGTTCTTCACGTAGTCGGCGTGACCGGGCATGTCGACGTGCGCGTAGTGCCGGGTGTCCGTCTCGTACTCGACGTGCGAGATGGTGATGGTGATGCCGCGGGCCGCCTCCTCCGGGGCCCGGTCGATGCGGTCGAACGGCACGAAGGTGCCGGTGCCGCGGTCGGCCAGGACCTTGGTGATGGCGGCGGTGAGCGTCGTCTTGCCGTGGTCGACGTGACCCATGGTGCCGATGTTCAGGTGCGGCTTGGTGCGGACGTATGCCTGCTTGGGCATCGGAAGTCTCTTCCTCGCGAACGGGAGTGGCGCGATGGCCGGGACCCCTGGCGGGACCGACCCTCCCCCTGCGGGGTCCGCCGGTCGGTCTGTCCGGGGAGGGTCAGCGTCGCGCGCCGTCGAAGAAGGCGTTCCGGGCGTTCTCGGCGATCCGGGCAGCCTTCGGCGCGACCGCTGCTGCGGTGGCGTCTGCGAGGAAGGCGAGCCGGAACATGCAGGGATCATGACTCCGGGCCGGGTCCGGCGTCCAACTGTTTTCCGCGGCACGCCCGTTGCGCCCGCCCGCAGGAGCACCCGGGCGCCGTGCCCTGACCGCGAGGCCGCGAGGGCGTACCCGGTCCCCTCAACGGGGGCGCCCGGCGCATCCGTGCGCGCTGTGTGCTTGTCGCCCTGACGTCATCTCATGGTGACCGGCTGGAATCAACGGCGTGCGAGAATTTGTTCCGCGAGTGAACTTAGAAGCTCGCACCTGTCCCCGTTCATGAAGGAACATCCATGCCCTTGGCCATCCTGGCCCTGGCGGTCAGCGCCTTCGGCATCGGCACCACCGAGTTCGTGATGATGGGCCTGCTGCCCGACGTCGCGCACAGCCTCGGTACGTCGGTGCCGACCGCCGGCTATCTCGTCTCCGCCTACGCGCTGGGCGTCGTGGTCGGCGCGCCGCTGCTCACCGGGCTCGGTGCCCGCGTCCCGCGCAAGCGGATGCTCCTGCTGCTGATGGCGCTGTTCACCCTCGGCAACCTCGGATCGGCCCTGGCGCCCGGCTACGTCACGCTGCTGCTCGGCCGTTTCCTCGCCGGGCTCCCGCACGGGGCGTTCTTCGGCGTCGGCGCGGTGGTGGCCGCGCGTCTCGTCGCCGAGGAGCGCAGGGCGCGGGCGGTCGCCGCGATGTTCCTCGGCCTGACCATCGCCAACATCGTCGGCGTCCCGGTGGCGACGGCGCTCGGCCAGCACCTGGGATGGCGGGCCACGTTCCTCGTGGTGTCCGTGGTCGGCCTGCTGGCGCTCGCCGCGCTGGCCGCCCTCATCCCGCACCTGCCGCCGGAGGAGCACACCGGGGTGGTCCACGAGCTGCGCGCCCTGCGCGAGCCGCAGGTGCTGCTCGGTCTGCTGACGGCGGTCTTCGGCTTCGCCGGGGTGTTCGCGGTCTACAGCTACCTGTCGTCGATGATGACCGAGGTCACCGGCTTCGCGGAGTCGTCCGTCACCCTGCTGCTGGCCCTGTTCGGCATCGGCATGACGCTCGGCGCGCTGGCCGCCGGCCCGCTCACCGACCGGGCGCTGCGGCCCACGCTGTACAGCTCGCTCGGCGCCCTCGCCGTGGTGCTGGTCGGCTTCCACTACGCCGCGCCGTCCAAGGTGGCGGCGCCGATCGCGGTCGTGGTCCTCGGAGCCGTCGGCTTCCTGACGACGACGCCGCTGCAGATGCTGGTGATGAACAAGGCCAGGCGGGCGCCCACGCTGGCCTCCGCCTCCAACCACTCCGCCTTCAACCTCGCGAACGCGGGCGGAGCGTGGCTCGGCGGCGCGGCCATCTCGGCGGGCTGGGGCTGGACGTCCCCCGCCCTTGTCGGCTCCGTCCTGGCCGTCGCGGGCCTGGCCATCGCCGTCACGGCGGGCGTCCTCGACCGCCGCGCCCCCCGCACGGCGTCCGCCGTCATCGCCACGAGCCGGCCCGTCAGCCGCGAGGGCGTCAGGGCCGAATAGCCCCTGCCCGGCACGGGGTTGCCGATGCGCCTCCGGCGCCGGGCTCGATGCCCGCCCCGCGCCCCGGCGTGCGTCCTCCCCGGGCCGAGGCCGTGGCAACGCGCACCCGCTCGGATAGGCTCGGCGCGTGCCGGTTGAGACGTCCTCGCTTGCGGCCGCCGCACGCCGGTGGGCCGGGCCGCTGCGCGCGGTGGGGTCGCCCTGGGGGCGGTTCGCCGTGCTGGTGCTGCTGCTCGCGGCGGGTATCGCGGGAGCGGTCCTGCTGGAGCCGCAGCGGCTGCTGACGCACGGCTGGCCGCCGGGGACCTCGGGGACGGCGGCCGTCGTGGTGTTCGCCGTCGCGTACGGGGTCGCCACCGTCGCCTTCGTGCCGCGCCCGCTGCTGAACGCCGCCGCAGGGGCGCTGTACGGGATCCACGCCGGGCTGCCGGCGGCGATCGCCGGCACGATGCTCGGGGCGGGCCTGGCCTTCGTGCTGGGGCGGTTCCTCGGGCGCGACGCGCTGCGGCCGCTGCTGCGCGGCCGGCTGGTGCTGTCCGCCGACCGCCAGCTCAGCCGGCACGGCTTCCGCAGCACCCTCGCGCTGCGGCTGTTCCCCGGCGTGCCGTTCGCCGCCGCGAACTACGCGGCGGCGATCTCCCGGGTCCGCCTGCTGCCCTTCCTCGCCGCGACCGGCGTCGGCTCGGCCGCGAACACCGCCGCGTACGTGGTGGCGGGCAGCCGCGCCGCCTCCCCGACGTCGCCGGTCTTCCTGCTGGCGGTCGGCTTCATCGGGGTGACGGGCGTGGCCGCCGCGGCGGTGGCGCGCCGCCGGCGGGGTGCCGGGGTCAGGCGTGCAGACCGTCGGGCCACTCCGCCAACGGGATCCGCTTGATCTCCAGGACCTCGCCGACGGTCCCCCACTCGTCCTTGCCCATGCGCGTCAGCGGTCGCAGCTGCCGCACGTCGGGGTGCTCGCCGTCCATGACGGCGTCGGACACCGCGGCATGGACCACGCGTCCGAAGACCACCGTGGAGTCGCCCAGCCGGACGGTGCTGTGCAGCTCGCACTCCAGCGCGACCGGGGAGGCGGCCACCCGCGGCGGCTTCACCCGCAGGCTCGGCTCGCGCGCGATGCCCACCGCGTCGAACTCGCTGACCCCGCGCGGGAAGTCCGTGGCGGTCGCGTTGATCTGCTCGAAGAGGTGCTCGGGCGCGAGGTTCACCACGAACTGACCGGACTCCTCCACGTTGCGCACCGAGTCCTTGCGCCCCACCGACGTGAACTGCACGACGGGCGGGCTCACGCAGGAGACGGTGAAGAAGCTGTGGGGGGCGAGATTGTCCGTGCCGGCGGCGGAGGTCGTGGAGACCCACGCGATCGGCCGCGGCACCACCGTGGCGGTGAGCAGCCGGTAGAAGGAGTTGCGGTCCATCTCGCTCGGATCGAAGTCGATGCGCATGGGGTCAGTATCCCCGCCCTCCCCTCGGCCCCTCACAGCGGATCGCTGTGGCGCCGAGCACAACCGCACCGCCGGCCTCCGTCCCGGCACCCGGCCCGCCGATCCGCTGATCCGCCGATCCGCACCCACCGCTCGGCGCCGGGACGACCCGGCTGACGAGTTGGACATGAAAGCGGCGGCTGACCGTCCGGCAGCAGCGGCAGATGGCCCGGGCCGTCAAGAACGCCCGCGAGATGGCCCTGCTCCCCTACACCGAACCCGTCGGCCGCTGAGCCGGCCGCCGCTCCGGAGGATCCCGACCATGGCCGTGCCCAAGCGCCGGATGTCCCGCAGCAACACCCGCCACCGTCGCGCCCGGTGGAAGGCGGGCACGCCCGACCTGGTGACCGTCACCGTCGACGGCCGCGCCCATCTCGTCCCCCACCACCTGAGGCGCGCCTGCGAGCGCGGGCTGCTGCGTCCCGACGGGTGAGCGACCGCCGCGGGCCGCCTCCACCTGCCGCCCCACTCGGCACCGGCTACCATATTTGCATGGAGACGCAAGTACCACAGTGGGACGAGGAACAGGCCGGCCGGTCGGTGGCGGTGCTCAAGGCCGTCGCCGATCCGTCGCGGTACCGGCTGCTGTGGGCGCTCTGCGAGCGGGAGCTGCCGGTCAGCCGACTGGCGGGGCTGATCGAGGCGCACGTCGCGGCCACCTCCCAGCACCTGGCGAAACTGCGCGCGGCCGGGCTGGTCACGTCGCGGCGGGAGGGCACCCGGATCTTCTACCGCGCCACCGGCCCGCAGGTGCGGGCGCTGCTGGAGAGCGCGCTGCTGGCGGCGGACGAGGCCGCCACCGCCGGGGACGGCGAGGTGGCCGAGGCGCCCGAGGCGGCGGCCGTACGGGAGCCGGGGGCCGCGGTCCGCAGGGCCGGCGTACGGCGCACGGCCGCCGGCCACTGAGGCCCCCGCGCCTGGCCCGTCGGTCCGGCGCTCCTGCCCCGCCCGGCCGGTGCCGGCCGTCCTGCCCGGGACCGCTCCGCCCGGCGCGCCGGCCGCCGCGGTCAGTCCCGCCCGGCCGCGAGCGGGGCCGGCAGCGCGGCGTCGTTCTCGTCGAGGTGGTACTCCTGCGGCTCCGCGTCGTAGGAGTACAGCTCGGCGTAGCGGCCCCAGTCGGTGGCCGTCTCCAGCTGGCGGGTGACCTGCTCGCCGGTGAAGTGGTGGGCGAGCAGGTCGCGGAAGAAGCCGGCGCGCAGGGTCCCGGCCGGGTTGGTCCGCAGGCTCCTGGTGATCAGCGTGACGAGCGGGGCCCGCGACACCGCCTCGGCGAAGATCCTCTTCGACTCCTGGACGTCGGCGCCGGCGAACGCGGTGCCGCTGCCGGTGAGGACCAGGTCGTCGGCGCTCAGGGTGGTGAAGCCGAGCAGGTCGAGGGCGTCGACCTGCGGCAGCAGATCGTCGACCTCCAGGCCGAGTTCGTCGGCGAGGTCGGCGAGGTCGCAGCGCCCGCCGCGGTGGAGCACCATCTCGGCGAGTCCTGACAGCCCGTCGACGCTGGCCCTGGGCAGCGGGGTGTTGGCCGGAGTGCGCTTCTCCAGTTCCACGGGCTCGTGCCTGCCGGGGACGCGCCCTTCCTTGTGGCGTCCGGTCATGGTCCGGTAGACGCGGTCGATCAGCTCGTCGAAGGCGGCGGAGTCCCGGTCGCGGGGCCGGTCCAGGCCCACGTCGAAGACCTCGCGGATGGTGCCGTAGGGGCGGGCGCCCAGCACGATGATCCGGTCGGCCATCAGCACCGCCTCCTCGATGTTGTGCGTGACCAGCACGATGGCGCGGGTCGGGAACTGCCCGGACTCCCACAGCTCCATCAGCTCGCCGCGCAGGTTCTCCGCGGTCAGCACGTCGAGGGCGGAGAACGGCTCGTCCATCATCAGCACGTCCGGCTCCACGACCAGAGCGCGCGCGAAGCCGACGCGCTGGCGCATGCCGCCGGAGAGCTCCTTGGGGTAGGCGGTCTCGAAGCCGTCCAGTCCGACGAGGTCGATCGCCTGCCGGGCGGCGTCGGCGCGTGCGGCAGCGGGCACCCCCTTGGCCTCCAGGCCGAGTTCGACGTTCTGCTGCACGGTCAGCCAGGGCAGCAGCGCGAACGTCTGGAAGACCATCGCGGTGCCGGGGTTGGCGCCGGTCAGCGGGGTGCCCTTGTAGGTGACGGTGCCGGAGCTGGCGGGCAGCAGGCCGGCCAGGCAGCGCAGCAGGGTGGACTTGCCGGAGCCGGACTTGCCGAGCAGCGCGACGACCTCGCCGGCCCGCACCTGCACGTCGATGCCGGACAGCACGGGCAGTTCGCCGTCGGCGCCCGCGTAGGACTTGGTCAGGCCGACGGTCTCCAGCAGCAGTTCCCCGTCGGCCGGCCCGGCGGGCCCGGCGGGCCCGGCGGCGAGGCCGGCCCGCGCCCGGCGGTCGGCGCGGACGTTGCGCAGGGTCTTCATCAGCACCATGGCGTGCTCCACAACACTCGGGTTCGGCGGGAAGGTCAGAGGGAGTACCGGGTCTCGGCCAGCCGGTACAGGCGGCGCCACAGCAGGCGGTTGAGCGCGACGACGTAGAGGCTCATCACCGCGACCCCGGCGAGCAGGTGCGGGTAGTCGCCGTGCTCGGTGGCCCTGGCGATGTACGCGCCCAGGCCGGCGGCGGTGAGCGTGGTGCCGCCGAAGGTGACGACCTCGGAGACGATCGAGGCGTTCCAGGCGCCGCCGGAGGCGGTGATCCCGCCGGTGACGTACGCGGGGAAGATGCCCGGGATGATCAGCCGGCGCCACCGCTGCAGGCCGCGCACCCCCAGGTCGTCCATGGCCTCGCGCAGGTCGGTCGGGATGGCCATGGCGCCGGCGATGGTGTTGAACAGGATGTACCACTGGGCGCCCAGGGCCATCAGCAGCGTGCCGCCGACGTCGATGGACACGCCGCTCCTGAGGAAGAACCAGACGGCCAGGGGGAACAGGAAGTTGGCGGGGAACGACGCCAGCACCTGGACGACCGGCTGGGCGATGCGGGTCAGCCGCGGCGAGAAGCCGATCCTGACGCCGATCGGCACCCACACCACGGTGGCCAGCGCCACCATCACCACGACCCGGGCGAGGGTGGCGAGCCCCAGGAGCAGGGGCTCGCCGAAGACGCCGAGGCCGGTGCGGTCGTCGAGGTAGTGGCCGAGGTCGGCCAGTCCCCACAGGATCAGCCCGCCCGCGACGACGGCGAAGACCACGTCTCCGGTGCGCTGCCGGGTCCGGTCCACCACCAGGGCCCGGTCGTCCCGGCCGAGGACCCGGCCGGCCGTGCCCATCGCCCGGCCCACCGGGCGCAGTGCCCGGCCCAGCAGTTGCGGCCAGTGGGAGCGGCGCAGGAAGTCCAGCACGAGGGACCGCTGGACCTCGCTCGCCTCGGACTGCTCATTCTTGAACTTCTCCGCCCACGCGGTCAGCGGCCGCCAGAACAGGAAGTTCACGCCCATCACCATGACCGCCATGGTCAGGATCGCCCAGCCGACCCGGCCGAGGTCGCCGTCGGCGATGGCGGCGCCGGCGTAGGACCCCACGCCGGGCAGCGCGAAGCGCTGGTCGTCGACGGTGATCGCCTCCGAGGCCACCAGGAAGAACCAGCCGCCGCCGAAGCTCATCATGCCGTTCCAGACCAGGCTGATCATCCCGGCCGGCACCTCCACCTTCCAGAACCGCATCCAGCGGGTGAACCCGAACGACCTGGACAGCTCGTCGAGTTCACGCGGGAGGGAGGTCAGGGAGCAGTAGAAGCCGAACGTCATGTTCCAGGCCTGCGAAGTGAAGATCGCGAAGATCGCCGCGCATTCCAGGCCCAGCATCGAGCCGGGGAACAGGGCGATGAACCCGCTCACCGCCACGGTCAGGAAGCCCAGCACCGGCACCGACTGCAGGATGTCGAGGGCGGGGATGAGGATCCGCTCCAGCCGCCTGCTCCTGGCCGCCGCGTAGCCGTAGCCGAAGGTGAACGCGACCGACAGGGCGAGCGCGGTGAACATCCGCAGCAGCGAGCGTGCCGCGTCGTACGGCAGCCGTGCCGGATCGGTGTCGACACGCACGCTCTGGTGGGTGGTGAAGGCGACCGTGGTGCCGTGCCCCACCCTCAGCACCGCGTACACGAGCACCAGTACGGCGGCGGCCACCGCGGCGTCCACCCACGAGAGACGGGACAGGCCCCTCGGCGGCCTCGCCGCCACGGGGGTGCGCACCGCCGTCTCGGCGGGCCGGTCGTCCATCCGGATCGGCATCACGGAACTCCTCCGCCGCCCTGGACACGACGGGACGCCGCACGCGGTCGACACGACGGCGGCAGGCCGGAGCCCGTCCGGGCAGCACGGAAAAACGGGTGGGCGGGAAGAAGGGCCCGGGCGGGTGGCGGTCGCGGGGGCGCCGCGACCGGGCGTCACCCGCCGCGGGTGGCAGGGGCGAGACGGCCCCGGCGGGAAGCGTCAGCGAATGCCCGGGAGGCAGCGCGGACTGGGAGGGTCTGCACCCATGGCCGCCTCCGTTCCGTGATGTGGCTGCGCCCCACGCGCCGCTCGGCATGCGCGCAGGGCCCGACACCAAGAGTGTGCCCCTTGTTGCATTTACACGCAAATAAGCAGGTGGGAGGCCGGAACGGGCCGTTGTCCCGCAGCTGTCAGGGTCGGCGAGCGATCCCGTGGGCTTCCTGCCGCGGGATCCCCGGGGCCGACTGCGGCGGGCGGGTCCGGCGCGTCACGCGGAACGGGGCGACGACCTCGCGCACGTAGCCGACGGCGTCCCAGTCGTCGTCGCCGTGGGCGATGGTGCTGAGGACCTCGCGCAGGTGCAGCACGCGCATCCGCTCCTGCCAGCCGTCGGCGAGCGTTCCGGCCTCGGCGTACGCGGCGAAGAAGCGGTCGGAGCGCGGCGGCCGGGGGGAGCACCACATCATGCTCAGGTCGACCTCCGCCCAGGTGTAGGAGACGGCGGGGTCCACGACCGCGACGCCGCCCTCGGGGGTGCCGAGGATGTTGCCCGGCCACAGGTCGCCGTGGGTGAGGCAGGCGGGCAGGTCCGGGACCAGGTCGGGCAACCGGGCGCAGAGCCGTTCGACGGCCCGGCGGTCGCCGGCGTCCAGCTTCCCGTCGATCGCCGGCAGCCAGCGCAGGATGCGGTGCGCGGCGAAGAACGCGTGGCCGTCGGAGGTCCAGGTGTTCACCTGCCGCATCCGGCCCAGCCATCCGTCGCGATGCCAGCCGAACCGGTCCTGCACGGTCGAGCCGTGCAGCGCGGCGACCGCCCGGCCCAGCGACTCCCATGCCTGGTCGGTGTCGGGGAAGGCCGGGAAGGCGGCGAGGACCAGCAGGCCGGACGAGGCCGACAGCACGTCGGGGGTGTTCAGGCCGGCGCCGCGGAGGGCGGCGAGTCCCGACGCCTCGACGGCGAACAGGTCCTGGACGTCGCCCGGAAGGGTCTTCGCGAAGACCCTTCCACCGTCGCGCAGGGTCGCGATCCCGGCCTGGGCGACCACTCCCCCGCCGGCCGGGCGCACGCTGTCGGCGTCGAATCCGGCGTCCCTCAACCGCCGTAGCAGCAGGGGCGGTTCAGGATGATCCGTCATGCGGGCCAGGATAGGCGGCGGCCGGACGGCCGGCGCCGGCCCGCGGGACGCGGCGTCCGCTGCCGCCGGGCCCGCCACCTGGGCGGCGGGCCACCGCGTGTGCTCTGTTAGGGCGAGTGGTGGGCCGCGTCCCCTGCCGGTGGCGGACGGCCGGGGTTTCCTGGGGGGACGGCGGAGCAGGCCCTGCCGCCGGGCGGACCAGGAAGGGTGGCACCCGGGTGAGTGAGCCAGGACATGGCGGAATCGACTATGCCGCGCTGTTCGCCGCCATGCCGATCGCCGTCGTGGTGCTGGACCGCCGGCTGCGCATCGTCGCCGCGAACGACGCCTATCTCGCGGTCACCGAGCGCCGGTCCGACCAGCTCCTCGGCCGCAGCTTCTTCGAGGCCTACCCGCCCGATCCCGAGGACCCCACCTCGCACGGCGCCGAGATGCAGCGGCGCTCGCTGGAGGCGGTGCTGCGCACCGGCGAGCCCAGCCTTCTGCTGCTGCACCGCTTCGCCATCCCGCGTCCGAACGCGTCCGGCTCGTACGAGCCCCGCTGGTGGAACGTGGTGAACCAGCCCGTGTGCGGCGCCGACGGGCAGGTCGAGCTGATCATCCACCGGATCGAGGACGTGACCGCGTTCGTGAAATCCCCCCGCTCCGACACCGGCGAGCCGCCGGCGGTCACCGCGCCCCGTGCCGAACTGTTCAACCAGGCACAGGAGTTGCAGCTGGCCAACGCGAGGCTGCTGGCATCCACGGCGGAGGTCCGCGACACCGCGCTGCTGCTGCAGCAGGCCATGCTCGCGACGCCCGACCTGGCCGGCCATCCGGAGATCGCGGTGCGCTACCGGCCCGCCGTGGAGGGCATGAACGCCTGCGGCGACTGGTACGACGTGGTGGACCTGCCCGAGGGCCGGCTGGTCCTGACGGTAGGCGACGTGGTGGGGCACGGCGTCGCGGCGGCCAGCATCATGGGCATGCTGCGCAGCGCGCTGAGCGCGGCCGTGCGGGTCGCCGACGGGCCCAGCGGCGCCCTGGAGACGCTCGGGCTGTACGCGCGGGCCCACGAGGGCGCGCTGGCGACCACCACCTTCGCCTGCCAGGTGTTCCCGGCCAGCCGCCTGCTGACCTACAGCAACGCCGGCCACCCGCCGCCCGTCCTGGTGCACCGCGACGGCACCCACGAGTTCCTCGACGGGGCCACCGACCCGCCGCTGGGCGTGCGGTCGGAGCACGTGCCGCGCCCGCAGGCCACCGTCGAGTACGCGCCGGGCGACACCCTGGTGCTGTACACCGACGGGCTCGTCGAGCGGCGCGGCGAGGACATCGACGCCGGGCTGGCCCGGCTGACCCGCGCGCTGGACGAGTTGCACCAGGAGCCGGTGCAGGACCTCGCCGACGTGCTGCTCGCACGGCTGGCCGACCCGGCCGGCCAGCGCGACGACGTCTCCCTGCTGGTGGCCCGGTTGTAGCCGGCCCCCTTCGGCGGCCGGCGGCGCGGGGCCGGTGGGACGCAGGCGACCCGGTGCCGGGTGTCCACCGTTCGATGGACAGCACAGGGGCCGGTCGGGCGATGTCCCCCGGGCCCGCGCCGCGGGACGCTGGCGGCATGACGGAGTACGCGGTGAGGGTACGGGGGCTTCGCAAGCGGTACGGCGAGGTCACCGCGGTGGACGGGGTGGACCTGGACATCCGCAGGGGCGAGGTGTTCGGGCTGCTGGGGCCCAACGGGGCGGGCAAGAGCACGACGGTGGAGATCCTGCGCGGCCATCGGGCCCGGGACGGCGGCGAGGTGAGCGTGCTCGGCGCGGACCCGGCGCGCGCCGGGCGGGCCTGGCAGGCCAGGATCGGCATCGTCTGGCAGGACGAGTCGGCGGCGGAGGAGTCGACGGTCGCCGAGACCGTACGGCACTTCGCGCGCTACTACCCGCGGCCGCGCGACCCCGAGGAGGTCATCGCGCTGGTCGGCCTGGAGGCCAAGGCCCGCTCCCGGACGAAGACCCTGTCCGGTGGGCAGCGCAGGCGGCTCGACGTGGCGCTCGGAGTCATCGGGCGGCCCGAGTTGCTGCTGCTCGACGAGCCGACCACCGGGTTCGACCCGGTGGCACGCCGCCGGTTCTGGAGCCTGATCCGGGCGCTGGCCGAGGAGGGCACGACGATCGTGCTCACCACGCACTACCTGGAGGAGGCCGAGGCGCTCGCGGACCGGCTCGCGGTCATCGCCGCAGGGCGGCTGCTGGCGACCGGCGAGCCGGCCACGCTCGGCGGGCGCGGGGAGGCCGAGGCGCTCGTGCGCTGGACCGGCCCGGACGGCACGGAACGCGAGTCGGCGACCGCGCACCCGACCGCGCTGATCGGCGAGTTGGCCGCGACGTTCGACGGCGAGATCCCGGGCCTGCAGGTCACCAGGCCCACCCTGGAGGACGTCTACCTCGGCCTCATCGGCCACGACCGCGACGGGAGCACCCGATGACGACCACTGCCGTTAGCACCGCGCGTGCCGCCACGGGAGCCGAACCGCTGCCGAGCGCCTGGCGGTTGGGCCTGCTGCGCGGCGCGATGGAGATCCGCCTGTTCTTCCGCCAGCGCGAGCAGGTGGTCTTCACCTTCGCGTTCCCGATCGTCTTCCTCTTCCTGTTCGCGTCGATCTTCCGGGACGACATGGCGCACACCGGCGCCACCGCCTCGCAGTACTACGTGGCGTCGATGACGGCCGCCGGCATCATGTCGACGAGCTTCCAGTCGCTGGGCGTGTCCATCGCGATCGAACGCGAGCAGCACGCGCTGCGCCGGCTGCGCAGCACCCCGATGCCGCCGGCCGCGTACTTCCTCGGCAAGATCTGGCTGGTGCTGGTCACCGGGGCGCTGGAGACCGCGCTGCTGCTGGCGTTCGGCGCGACCGTCTACGACGTCAGCCTGCCCACGGACGTGACGGGCTGGCTGACCTTCGGCTGGATCTTCGTGCTGGGCATCACCGGCTGCGCGCTGCTGGGCATCGCGATCAGCAGCGTGCCGAAATCCGCGGCCAGCGCCTCGTCGGTGGTCGTCCTGCCGTTCCTGGTCCTGGAGTTCATCTCCGGGGTGTACATCCTGGTAGACACGCTGCCGAACTGGATGCTGACCGTCGGCTCGTTCTTCCCGCTGAAGTGGCTGTGCCAGGGGCTGCGCGGGGTGTTCCTGCCGTCGGCCGCCGCCGCCCTGGAACCGGCGGGCAGTTGGGAGTACGGCAAGGTCGCCCTGGTGCTCGGGGCCTGGTGCGTCGGAGGATTGCTGCTGTGCCTGCTCACGTTCCGGTGGAAGCCACGCAGCGAGAAGTGACGGCGGCGGCCGTCCCCGCCGAGGGCGAAGTGCACGCCTGGGAGCGCACGTTCGCGCCCTGGGACGGGTACTTCGCCCTCGCCTGGATCGCGACCGTGCTGTTCGCCCTGGCCGCGGAGAAGCCGGGCTGGCCGGTCCGCCTGGTCGCCGCGGCGCTGTTCGTGGTGCTCGTGCCCTGGTACGTGGTGGCCGGCCGCCCGGCGATCCTGGAGGAGAACAGCGACTCCCCGCAGGCGCTGCGCTTCCCGGAGGGCGGCGACAGCCCGGCGGCGCTGCGCTACCTGGGCGTGCTGATCACGGTGTTCACGGCCGCCGCCACGCTCGTCGGCGAGCTGCGCCTGGGGACCTTTGCCCTGGTCCCGCAGTGCTTCATGCTGCTGCGGGTGCGCAGCGCGCTGGTCGCGGTCGCGGTGATCAACGTCGTGCCGGTGGCGGGCTGGGCGGTGCTGTGGCGGCCGAGCGAGCACGACCTCTACTACAACTCGGTGTTCGCGGTCGTCACGCTCGGCTTCTCCATGGTGGTGGGCAGCTGGATCATGCGGGTCATCGAGCAGAGCGCCGAACGCGCCGACACCCTGGCGGAGTTGCAGGCCAGCCGGGAGGAGGTGGCGCGGCTGTCGGCCGAACGCGGCGCGCTCGCCGAGCGCGAGCGGATGTCCCGGGAGATCCACGACACCCTCGCGCAGGGCTTCACCAGCCTGCTGATGCTGGTGCAGGCCGTGGAGTCGGAGGTCGAGCGGGATCCGGCGGCGGCCCGCCGCCATCTGGCGCTGATGGCCACCACCGCGCGGGAGAACCTGGCCGAGGCCCGCGCGCTGGTCGCCGGCGGCACGCCGGCCGACCTGGCCGACGGCGCCTCGCTGCCCGACGCGGTGCGCCGGCTGGCCGCCCGGCACCACGACCAGGCGGGCGGGCCGGCCGGCGCGGGCGCGCCCGGCGGTTCCACCGTCGCGGTGGAGGTGACCGGCGCGGTGCGCGGGCTTCCGGCGGCGGTGGAGGTGGTGGCACTGCGTGCCTGCCAGGAGGCGCTGGCCAACGTCCGCCGGCACGCCGGGCCGGGCGTGCCGGCGCGGGTGCGGCTGGCCTACGGGGAACGGGAGTTGACGGTGACGGTGCGCGACGAGGGGTGCGGGTGGACCCCGGAGGCCGCCGGGGAGGCGGCCGGCGAGCCGGGGGCGCGGCAGGGCGGCGGTTTCGGCCTGCGCGGTCTGCGGGCGCGCGCCGCGGAGCTGGGCGGCGCCGCGCATGTCGCCGCGGCGCCGGGGAAGGGCACCACGGTGACCGTCGTGCTGCCGCTCGGGGACGCCCGGTGATCCGGGTCCTGCTCGCCGACGACCATCCCGTCGTCCGGCAGGGCCTCGCGGCGATGCTCGGCGCCGAGGAGGGCCTGGCCGTGGTCGGCGAGGCGTCGAGCGGGCCGGAGGCCGAGGCGCGGGCGGCGGCGCTGCGGCCGGACATCGTGCTGATGGACCTGCGCATGCCGGGCGGCGACGGCGTGGAGTCCATCGAGCGCATGACGTCGGCCGGCCTGCCGTGCCGGATCATCGTGCTGACCACCTACGAGACCGACACCGACATCCTGCGGGCCGTCGAGGCCGGCGCCGCCGGCTACCTGCTCAAGGACGTCACGCCCGGCGAGCTGGCCGGCGCGATCAGGGCTGCGGCCCGCGGCGAGACGGTGCTGGCGCCGTCGGTGGCGGCCCGGCTGGTCGACCGGCTGCGGTCCCGTCCCGACGCGCCCCGGCTGTCCGAGCGGGAGACGGCGGTGCTGCGCCTGGTCGCCCAGGGCTGCACCAACGCCGAGATCGGCCGCCGGCTGTTCATCGGCGAGTCCACCGTCAAGACCCATCTGCTGCGCGCCTTCGGCAAGTTGGACGTCACCGACCGGACGGCCGCGGTCACCAGTGCCATGCGGCACGGGCTGCTGTGACCGCGGCCGGCCGGCGGACTGCGCCGGGCGGCCCGGGCCGCGGCACGGCTCAGGCGCCCCTGGGGAAGGCGTACGGCAGGCAGCGCCGCGTGCCGGGGCTGCGCCGGGAGGAGCTGGCCCGTCCCCGCGGCGTACTGCACCCGTCTCGAGCCACGGCAGCATGCGGCCGGCGCATCCGCTGGTCGGCGAACTGACGCTGCGCTAGGAGACGTTCACGCTGCCCGGCGATCCGGAGCAGTCGCTCACCACCCACCACGCCGAGCCGGGCTCGGCCGCGCAGGAGGCGCTGCGCCTGCTGGCGAGTGGGGCGAGGACGCCGCGCGGGACTGGCCGGACGCCGCGCCGGAGTGAGCCCCCGTGGCCCTCGCGGCCCGGAGCCGGGCGGGACTTCGACGGCGGTCGTACGATGGGCGGACCGCACCGCAGCACCCCAGGGAGTTCACCGTGACCCGCCCCCGTACCGCCGCTCGCACCGTGGAGCACCCCGACCTGTCGGAGGTCTCGCTGCAGCAGGTCATGGAGGCGCTGGTCGATCCGGTCCGCCGGACGCTGGTGTCCCAGCTGGCGCGGGCGGGCGAGGACCTCACCTGCGGCACCTTCGAGGCACCGGTGGCGGCGTCGACGCTGACCCACCACTTCAACGTGCTGCGCGAGGCGGGCGTGATCCGGCAGTACTACCGCGGCACGGCGAAGCTGAACGCGCTGCGCGCGGACGAGCTGGAGGAGCGCTTCCCCGGTCTGCTGTCCGCGGTGGTGGGCGCGTCCGTGGCGGAGGGCGCGGAGGTCGCTTAGTTTGATGCGCATCAAAATTTGACGCCCATCGAACTTTGGGTCAGGGTGGAGGCCGCACCGGCTGCCGGTGCGCTTCGGTGTCCCTTCTCCAGGACGGATCCACCATGGCAAGGATCGTGCAGTTCGACCGGACCGGCGGCCCCGAGGTCCTGACCCTCCGCGACGTGGAGGTGGGCGCGCCCGGGGCCGGAGAGGTGCGGATCCGGGTCGAGGCCATCGGCCTCAACCGGGCGGAGATCATGTTCCGCGAGGGCGCGTACTTCGACCGCCCCAGCTTCCCCTCGTCGCTCGGCTACGAGGCCGCCGGCACGGTCGAGGCGCTCGGGCAGGGCGTGACCGGCTTCGCCCCGGGCGACCCGGTGGCCGTCGTCCCCGGATTCGCGCAGAGCCGCTACGGCACCTACGGCGACCTCGTCCTCGTCCCGGCGACCGCGGTCGTCCCGCGCCCGGCGGACGTCGACCCGGTGCAGGCCGCGGCCGTGTGGATGGCCTACCTGACCGCGTACGGGCCGCTCGTCGAGTCCGGCCAGGTCCGCCCCGGCGACCACGTGCTGATCACCGCCGCCTCCAGCAGCGTCGGCACGGCCGCGATCCAGATGGCGCGCCACATCGGCGCGGTCCCGATCGCCACCACGCGCGGCGCGGCGAAGAGGCAGCGCCTGCTGGACGCCGGGGCCGCGCACGTCGTCGTCACCGACGAGGAGGACCTCGTCGCCCGCGTCAAGGAGATCACCGGCGGGGAGGGCGTGCGCCTGGCCTTCGACCCGGTCGCCGGCCCCGGCGTCGAGACCGTGGCGCTGGCCGTCGCGCCCGGCGGCACCCTCGTGGTTTACGGCGCTCTCGACAAGCGGCCGACCCCGCTGCCCAACGCGCAGTCCTATCCGGCTCTGAGCACCAGGACCTACACGCTGTTCGAGATCACCATGGATCCCGAACGGCTGCGCCGCGCCGTCGCGTTCGTCAACGCCGGGCTGGCCGGCGGCTCCTTCACCCCGGTCGTCGACCGCACCTTCGACCTCGCCGACATCACCGGGGCCCACCGCTACATGGCGGCCAACGGCCACGTCGGCAAGATCGTCGTGACCGTGGGCCGCGAGGACGCGGATTCCTGAACCGTCCGCGGCGGTGAGCGGCCGACCGCGGCGGGTGAGGCCGGTGGCCGTCCGGAAGGGGCCGCCCGGCGCGACCGGGACGGCCTTGCGTACGCCGGCGGCCAGCCCGGCACGGCCTGCCCCGCGCACGACCTGCGTGGCGCGGTTCGCCCGGCCGGGTGATCCTGGATCCACGGAGTTGCACGGGGACGCGCGGGCCGGAGCCCGCGGCCGCACGGTGCCGTGCCGGCCCGCGGACGGCCCCGCGGCGGCGTTCCGCGGCCGGGCGGGGCCCCGAGGGGGACGCCCGGGAAGGAGGCACGGTGTCGCTGTGGCGCCTGCGGGAATTCCATGACGACGACCTCGACCAGGCCATCCGCCTGTGGGACCACGGGCGGGCGGCCGACCCGTCCACCGAGGTGTTCCCGGTGTCCGAGGTCGTCTCCGCCGCGCGCAGCGGCGAACCGACGATCGTGGCCGTGGTCGGCGAGGAGCTCGTCGGCATGGTCGTCGCCCGGCTCGAGGGCGAGCGGGCGTGGATCCTGCTGCTCGCGCTGTCCGGCGGCTGGCGCAACCGGGGCCTCGGCAGCGCCCTGATCACCGAGCTCGAACGGCGGCTGCGCGCCGCGGGGGTGCGCCGCTTCGGCGCGCTGCTCGCCCCCGGCGCGACCGGGACGACCGCGCTGGAGCACTGCGACTACCGCCAGGTGAGCGGGCTGGTGTACTTCGAGAAGCTGGAGCACCTGGACGCGACCGACGCCGGCCTGCTGACGGAGCTGGGCGGCCGGGTCCTCCCGCACGGGCTGTGGGAGCGGCTCGCCGGGATGCACGAGGCGAAGGGCACCATCGAGCGGCGCATCGTGCTGCCGCTGGTCGAGCCCGAGGTCGCCGACCGGTACGGGGTCTCCCCGCCCAAGGCGGTCATCCTGTTCGGGCCGCCGGGCACCGGGAAGACGAGCTTCGCCAAGGCCGTCGCGTCCCGGCTGGGCTGGCCGTTCGTCGAGCTGTTCCCGTCGCGGATGGCGGCCGGCGGCGACGGCCTGGCCGCGTCCCTGCGCGAAGTGTTCGCGGACCTGGCCGAGCTGGAGAGCGTGGTGCTGTTCATCGACGAGGTGGAGGAGATCGCCGCCGCGCGGTCGGGCGCCGCCGTCGACCCAGGCCACGGCGTCACCAACGAACTGCTCAAGCTCATCCCCGCGTTCCGCGAGTACGACAACCGGCTGATGATCTGCGCCACGAACTCGCTGCGCACCCTGGACGCCGCCTTCCTGCGCCCGGGCAGGTTCGACTACATCCTGCCGGTGGGCCCGCCTGACGAGGCGGCCCGCGAGGCGATCTGGCGCCGCTACCTGGACTCCGCGGTCCGGACCGTCGATCTGGGCCGGCTCGTCGACGCCAGCGCGATGTTCACCCCCGCGGACATCGAGTTCGCCGCCCGCAAGGGCGCCCAGCGGGCCTTCGAGCGCGAGGTCTCCGCCCGCACCGGTACGCCGGCCGGCACGGACGACTACCTCACCGCGATCGCCGACACCCGGCCCACCCTCACCGAGGCGGCGCTGACCGCCTTCCACGAGGACATCGAGCGCCATCTGCGTACCTGACCCTCACCCGGGAGGACGGGACTCGCCCTCCCCCGCCGGGCGTTGCAGGGCCTTCAGCGCGTCCCTGAGACGGGTGAGCCGCGCGATCTCGTCGTCGAGCGCGGCGATGCGCCGGTCGACGACGCACCTGCCGGCGGTGGACCCGGCGGGCGCGGGCGCGGCGGCGGACAGCGTGGCGGACGCTCCCGCGGGGGTCGCAACCGCACCGGAGCGCGCGGGCCGAGCGCTCGCCGGCGAGGTGCAGTCCGGGGCCGGTTCGGCGGCGAGCATCGGCAGGCTGTCGG
The DNA here is from genome assembly GCF_044333795.1 of Streptomyces sp. NPDC020917. Lineage (NCBI taxonomy): Bacteria > Bacillati > Actinomycetota > Actinomycetes > Kitasatosporales > Streptomycetaceae > Streptomyces > Streptomyces sp. NPDC020917. The sequence continues at coordinate 418,232 of NZ_JBIRRR010000005.1, forward strand.
CGATGCCGTGCAGGTCCTCCACGGTGAGCCCGAGGCCCAGCAGCCGCCGGATGACGCGCAGCAGAGCGAGTTCGTCCGGCGAGTAGTCCCGCTGGCCCGCGCCGGTGCGCCGCGGCGGCGGCAGCAGGCCGCGCTGCTCGTAGAAGCGCAGTGCCCTGGGTGTCGTCCCCACCGCTGCCGCCGCGTCGGCGATCCGCATGCCGTCTCCCTCCCCGTCCCGCCCGGTCGCGATGCCGCCCCCGGCGCCGGCTCCGTGGCGTACCGGCGGTCAGCCGCGCCCGTCCTGCTCGACCACGACCGTGCCGAAGTACGCGCCCTCCATCAACTGCTCGAACGCCCGCGGAGCCTGTTCGATGCCCGCGATCCGGGTGACGGGCAAGCGGATCCCGCCGGAGCGCAGCCAACCGGCCAACCTCGTCCGCCACTCGGCCTCCACGTCGGGGTGGTCGCTGCCGAGGTAGCCCCTGACCGACGCGCCCAGCAGGACGAGCCGGTAGGCGTCGATCTCCGCCGGGGCCCTCCCGCCGCCGCCCTCCGCGACCAGCTGCCCGGAGAGCGCGCCGACCAGGGCGATGCGGGCGCCGGGCCGGGCCGCGTCCACGGCCGCGCCGAGCTGCGGGCCCGCGACGAGGTCGAGCACCACGTCGACGCCGTCCGGCGCCGCCTCGGCGAGTCGGCCCGCGAACTCCCGGTACGCCGCCGCCCGTTCGTCCGGGCTCCCGCCCTTGCGCAACGACTCCGCGGTCACCACCGCGTCGTAGCCCGCCTCCGACCTCAGGCGCGCGGCCTTCGCCGGCGTTCCCGTCGTTCCGATCACCCGGGAGGCGCCCAGCAGCCGCGTGATCTGTCCGGCCAGGGTGCCGACCCCGCCGGCGGCCCCGGTGACGAGGACGACGTCACCCTCCCGGACGGGCGCCACCCGGGTCAGTGCCCCGTAGGCGGCGGATCCGGCGGAGAGCAGGGCCACCGGATCGGGGAACGCCGGGTCGACCACGGCGCATTCGGCCACGGGCACCAGGGCGTACTCCCGCCAGCCGAGCATGTGGACCACCAGGTCGCCGGGGCGCGCCGGGCTGCCGGGCGGCGCGGTGACCACCTCGCCGAGCGCGGGCCCGAACAGGCTGGCGCCCGGGCGCAGTGCGGGCAGCGGCGTGCCCTGGACCGCCCCGCCGATCAGCGTGCGCAGGGCGGCGAAGACCAGGAACTGCCGGTTGCGCACCAGGAGATGGTGGGCGTCCGCCTCGGGCAGCGGAACCTCGGCGACGGCCAGGTCCGAGGCGGCCGGCAGCCCCTCGGGGGTGACGGTGAGCCGCACCTCGCGGCTGGTTCGGGGCAGGGGGGACGCCATGGTGGGCCTCCTCGGGAAGGGAGCGGGCGCGGCGGCGGTCCCCGCGGCACGGCCGCCGGGCGCCTCCGCCCGCCGCGCTCGGACGTGTCGGGCGCCCGGACGCTAACCCCTGACCCGCGCGTCAAGGGCAACCCCGACCGGTCCGTGGCGAGGGGAAGGCGGCCCGGGCCGGAACGGGCTCGGTCCGTGGCGAGGGGAAGGCGGCACGCGAAGGTGGCTCCGCGCGTGTCCCTGGGGGCGTGCGGTGCCGCCGGGCACTTCAATGGCCGCAGCGCCGTCAGCGGGACGGCGGCGGGGCCACGGGCGGGAGTTCCTTGGAGTCGACGCGATGAGCGGTGCAGCGGGGCCCGCGGTGAACGGCGGCGGCGCGTCGTGGTGGCGGCGGTTGCGCCGCCAGCTGTGGCAGCCGCCGCGGCCGCACGGCGAGCAGCCGCGCGAGCGGGTGGTCGGGCCGCTGGAGCTCTTCTACGACCTGGTGACCGTCGTGCTCGTCGCCCAGGCCGCACACCACCTGTCGGCGCGGCTCGACTGGCGCGGCGTCGGGCAGTACGCCGCGGTCTTCGGGCTGGTGTGGCTCGCCTGGGTCAGCGGGAGCCTCCACCACGAGCTGCACGGCCGGGAGGACGCCCGCGGCCGCACCGCGTTCCTGGCGCAGATCCTGGTGCTGGTCCCGCTGGGGGCCTTCATCCCGGAGGCGGGCGGGGAACGCGGTGCCGCGTTCGCCGTGACGGCGGGGATCCTGTTCGCCGTGCTGGCGCTGCTGTGGCTGCTGGCCTCGCGTGGCGACCAGCCCGAATTCCGGCGCCTGAGCGAGGAGTTCGTCGCGGGGACCGCGGTCTGCGCGGTCGCCCTGGGGCTCAGCGCCCTGCTGCCGGCCGGCGCCCGCGTGTGGACCTGGGGGCTGGTGGACCTCGCCTACCTGGGCGGCTTCGCGGTCACCATCCGGCAGGTCATGGGGAGGTCGCCGGCCGCCTTCACCGTCACCGACGCGGTCGTGGAGCGCTTCGGGCTGCTGATCATCATCGTGCTCGGCGAGACCGTGACCGGGGTCGTCACCGGGCTCGAGGCGCAGCCGGTCGGCGCGCTCGTGCTGGCCGTCGCCCTGGTCTGCGTCGTGGTCGGCTTCGGCGCGTGGTGGACGTACTTCGACTTCTCCGGCGGGCGCGAGCCCCGGCGGACACCCGCGGCGTCCCTGCAGTGGATGCTCGGCCATGTCCCGCTGACGGCGGCGGTGGCCGCGATGGGTGCGGCGATGGTGGACCTCGTGGAGCAGGCGCACCACGCACGCACCTCGGCCGCCACCGCCTGGGTGCTGTGCGGCGGCGCCGCGCTGGTGCTCGCCGGCACCCTCGTGGTGGCCGGCAGCCTCAAGGACTGGCGCGCCAAGTGGGCGCTGTACCGGCGCCTTTCCTGGACGTGCGCGGCGACCGCGGCGGCGTGCCTGGTGCTGGCCGCGCTCCGCCCCGAGCCGCTGGTGCTCGGCATCCTCCTGGTGGTGCTGTTCAGCATCCCGTGGAGCGTGGCGGTGGCCTACCGGGTGCGCCGGGCCTGAGCATGCGGGCCGGTTTCGGTCCCGCGCGGCGCCGGACCGGGCCGGTGCCGCGCGGGACCGCGCCGTGCGGGGCGAATGCCGCCGTGCGGGTTCAGACGGTGGCGGTCGCGGGGTCGCTGGTGCCGGCCGCGCCGGTCTCCACGTGACCGGCGAACCGCCGGACGAACGCGCTGTCGGTGTCGGAGGTGACGGTGACGTCGTACCAGTGGTGGCCGGCGGCCACGCCCCAGGCGGCGACGGTGCGGGAGGCTCCCGGCTGCACCGTGTACGAGTAGTGGTCATCCGGCGCGTACGCGTCGGTCGCGGTGAAGGTGACGGCGGCGCTGCCGGCGTTGGTGAACGTCAGCGTGACCTGTCCGGCGGTGTTGTCGTGGCGGGCGGTGACCTCGGGGCCCACGGCGGTGTTGGTGCCCGCCTGGCGGCGCAGGAAGCCGTTGGGGCCGTGGACGGAGAAGTCGTAGCGGGTTCCGGGCAGCGCCCAGCTGTCGGTCAGGCTCTTGCCGCCCTCAACGGTGTAGGGCCAGGGGCCGTCGCTGCGGGTCGCGGAGGTGACGTGGAAGGCGGCCCCCGCGGCGCCGAGGCTGGCGAAGGTGAACTGCATGCGGCCGCCGACCGCCTTGGTGTCCACGGCGAGGTCGTAGGGCAGCGGCCGGGCGTTGCGCAGGCCGCTCTCCTGCTTGGGCAGCGTGCCGGTGGCCGGTGGCGCCGGCACGTAGTCACCGGGGTTCCCGTGGTCCGGCGGCGCGTAGCCGGTGGTGTCGGGCAGGCCGGGGGCGCCGGCGTCGCTGCGGGAGAAGTCGAACGCCGACGTCAGGTCGCCGCAGACGGCGCGGCGCCAGGCGGAGACGTTGGGGTTGTGCACGCCGAACCGCTTCTCGATGAACTGCACGATGGACGTGTGGTCGAAGGTCTGCGAGCAGACCCAACCGCCGGTGCTCCAGGGGGAGATGACCAGCATCGGCACCCGCGGCCCGAGCCCGTAGGGCCCGGCGGCGTACCCCGACGATCCGCCGAACAGGTCCTGCGTGACGTCGGCGGTGGACAGGCCGCGGGCCGCGGAGGCGGGCGGGAACGGCGGGATCACGTGGTCGAAGAAGCCGTCGTTCTCGTCGTAGGTCAGCAGCAGGACAGTGCGGCTCCACACGTCCGGGTTGGAGGTGAGCGCGTCCAGGACCTGCGAGACGTACCAGGCGCCGTAGTTGGCGGGCCAGTTGGGGTGCTCGCAGAACGCCTCGGGGGCGGCGATCCAGGAGACCTGCGGCAGGGTGCCGGCGGCCACGTCGGCCCGCAGCCGGTCGAAGTAGCCGTCGCCGCCGGCCGCGTGGGTCCCGGTGCGGGCGCGGTCGTAGAGCGGGTCGCCGGTCTGGGCGTTGCGGTACTGGTCGAAGTACAGCAGCGAGTTGTCGCCGTAGTTGCCGATGAACGCGTCGCTGGTCCAGCCCCAGCCGCCCGCGGAGTTCAGCCCCGTCCCGATGTCCTGGTAGACCTTCCAGCTGACGCCGGCCTGCTGGAGGATCTCGGGGAACGTCGTCCAGGAGTAGCCGGCCTCCTCGTTGCCGAGCACCGGCCCGCCGCCCTTGCCGTCGTTCCCCGAGTAACCGGTGTACATGTAGTAGCGGTTGGGGTCGGTGGAGCTCAGCATCGAGCAGTGGTAGGCGTCGCACACCGTGAACGCGTCGGCGAGGGCGTAGTGGTACGGGATGTCCTGGCGGGTCAGATAGGCCATCGTGGTCGTGGACTTGGCCGGGATCCAGCGGTCGTACGCGCCGCCGTTCCACGCCGCGTGCGTGCCCGACCAGCTGTGGTCGAGGTCCTGGATGAACTGCAGGCCGAGGTCGTCGGCGTCCGGGCGGAACGGCAGGGTCTCGTGCCCCGAGGTGGCGGCCTGGTGGAAGGCGGTTCGGCCGGAGGGCAGCACGAGCGGGCGCGGGTCGCCGAAACCCCGCACCCCGCGCAGCGTCCCGAAGTAGTGGTCGAAGGAGCGGTTCTCCTGCATCAGGACGACGACGTGCTGGACGTCGGCGAGCGTGCCGCTCCCGGCGGCGGGCCGGATCGACGCGGCGCGCGCGATCCCGGCGGACAGGCTGGTGGCCGCGGCTGTGCCCGCGGCGAGTTGCAGAAACCTACGGCGGCTGACGTCGGTCACAAACTCTCCTGGAGGTCCGGTGGGGGGCTCAGACTCAAGGGCGGCGCACATCCGGGTGCGTGAGTGAGCAACGCGTCACGGTCCGCACACGTGACGCGGACATGATGTGGACCGCGGTGATGTGCTGTCAATGACGCCTTCGGCGGGCGTACCGTCCGCCCGAGCGCCCTCACGCGCGGCGCGTCATGCGCGAAGGTGCGTGAACCGCGGTCGCCCCGCGCATGTCCGCTCGGCGGAGGCCGGGCAGGCCGGGGCCGTACGGTGGAGGTATGGAGGGCAACGGTCTGGCGGACCTGGACGCGCGCATCGCCGGGTGCCGGGCCTGCCCGCGGCTCGTCGCCTGGCGCGAGGAGGTCGCCCGCACCAAGCGCGCCGCCTTCGCCGACCAGACGTACTGGGGGCGGCCGGTCCCCGGCTTCGGTCCCGCCGACGCCTCGCTGCTCGTCGTCGGCCTCGCGCCCGCCGCCCACGGGGGCAACAGGACCGGCCGGATGTTCACCGGCGACCGGTCGGGCGACGTGCTCTACCGTGCGCTGCACGACGTGGGGCTGGCCTCCGCGGGCACGGCGGTGAGCAGGGACGACGGGCTGGAGCTGTACGGGGTCAGGATCACCTCGCCGGTGCACTGCGCGCCGCCCGCCAACAAGCCGACGCCGGCCGAGCGGGACACCTGCCGGCCGTGGCTCGTCGAGGAGCTGGAGCTGCTGCGCCCGACGCTGCGGACCGTGGTGGTCCTGGGCGCCTTCGGATGGCAGGCGGCTCTGCCCGCGTTCGCGGCGGCGGGCTGGCAGGTGCCGCGGCCCAGGCCCGTCTTCGCCCACGGCGCCCGCGTGTCACTCCCCCGCGACGGGGCGCGGGACGTGCCGGGCGCCGCCGGCGCCCTCGAACTGTTCGGCTGCTTCCACGTCAGCCAGCGCAACACGTTCACCGGGCTGCTCACCCCCGAGATGCTGCGGGACGTGCTCAGGGCCGCAGCGTCGGCCGCCGGTCTGCCCACACGCGGGTAGGCCCCTGGCTGCCTCCGCCCCTGAGAACGCCCCGCCCAGGCGGGGCTTTATTGCGTTGCCGCCGCTGCCCGCGACCGATAGCGTCGCCGCGCCGTCCGCAGCGGGCGGCCGTCGAGGAGGAGGTGTGCAGCAGATGCGCAGGAGCCGTCGGCACCAGAACCCGGGTACCGCCCTTCACCTTTTCCCCTTCTCGATGGAGTCACCTTGTCGATCCGCATCACCGCACTGACCGACGCCGACACCGGGACCGTCACCGGCACGGACGGCGGCGCCGGACCCACCAGCAGGCGGCTGGCCTGGCTGGCGTCCCGGGACGCCGGCATCCCCGTGGGCTCCGCGTTCCTGCGCCTGCAAGCCTCGCCCGGCCGCGACCACGTGGCCGAGCTGGAACTGGCCGTCCATCCGGCCGAGCGGCGCGCCGCGACCGGCACCCGGCTGCTGGACGCGGCCGTGGCCGCCGCCCGCGCCGACGGCCGGCGCTGCGTCACGGCCCAGGCCGAGGCCGGCTCGGCCGGCGACGGCTTCCTCGCCGCGCGGGGCTTCCGCCCGGTGCTCACCCTGCTCTACACCCGGCTGCCGCTGGCCGGGGCGGACGTCCCCGCCCTGCGCGGCACCGTGGAGCGGCCGCATCCCGGCTACCGGCTGGAGTCCTGGGACGGCACCGTCCCCGACGACCTCGCGGACACCTTCGCCGCGTCCCGCCGGGCCATGGACGACATGCCGATGGACGACTGCGACTACGGCACGGTGGTCTGGGACGTGGACCGGGTCCGCGCGGCGGCCCTGGCCGTCGAGCGGCGCGGCGAGCATCTGCACACCGTCGCGGCCGTCGCCGAGGCCGACGGGACGATCGCCGGGTTCACCGAACTCGTCGTCCCGGCCGACGGCACGGGCGACGCCCAGCACTACGGCACGGGCGTGCTGCCGGAGCACCGCGGGCGCGGCCTGGCCCGCTGGATGAAGGCCGCCGCGATCCTGCAGGCCCGCGAGCGCCACCCGCGGCTCGACGGCCTGCTCACCGACACCGCGTCGAGCAACCCGCCGATGCGGGCTGTCAACGACGCGCTCGGCTACCTGCCGACGCACACCTCGTTGATGTACCAGCTCGACGTGTAGCGACCGCCGGGCCCGGGGAGCGCGGCGGAGCTCTCCGGGCCCCCGGGCTCAGCCGGCGGGCGCGGCAGGGGGTGCGGGGTCCCCGTCCTGGGTGCGGAACTGCAGCCGGCCCTCGGCGGCGTCCACCGTCATGGTGCTGCCCTCGCCGACCTTGCCGTCGAGCAGCAGCCGCGACAGGTGGTTGTCCACCTCGCGCTGGATGGTGCGGCGCAGCGGCCGGGCGCCGTACTCGGGCTGGTAGCCACGCTGGGAGAGCCACTCCACGGCGGCGCCGGTGAACTCCACGGTGACGCCCTGCGCGTGCAGCAGCCGCCGGGTCCGCTCCAGCAGCAGGTCGGTGATCTGCCGCAGCTGCTCGGCGGTGAGCTGCCGGAAGACCACGATCTCGTCGATGCGGTTGAGGAACTCGGGCCGGAAGTGCTCCCGGAGCGGGCGGAGGATCTGCTCGCGCCGTGCCTCCTCGTCCGCGTCGGCGCCGCCCGCGCCGAAGCCGATGCCGGCGCCGCGCCGGGTGATGGCCTCGGAGCCGAGGTTGCTGGTCATCACGATGACGGTGTTGGTGAAGTCCACCGTGCGGCCCTGGGAGTCGGTCAGCCGGCCGTCGTCCAGCACCTGGAGCAGGATGTTGAAGACGTCGGGGTGCGCCTTCTCCACCTCGTCCAGCAGCAGCAGCGAGTACGGGTGGCGGCGCACCACCTCGGTGAGCTGGCCGGCCTCCTCGTGGCCGACGTACCCGGGCGGGGCGCCCACCAGCCGGCTGACGGTGTGGCGTTCCTGGTACTCGCTCATGTCCAGCCGGACCATGCGGTCCTCGCTGCCGAACAGCGCCTCGGCGAGCGCCCGGGCCAGCTCGGTCTTGCCGACGCCGGTCGGGCCGAGGAACAGGAAGCTGCCGATCGGGCGGTCGGGGCTGGCAAGGCCCGCCCGGGACCGCAGCACCGCGTCGGCGACGACGGTCACCGCCTCCTCCTGGCCCACCACCCGCTCGTGCAGCCGGTCCTCCAGGCCCAGCAGCCGTTCCTTCTCCTCCTCGGTGAGGCTGCTGACGGGGATGCCGGTCTGCCGGGACACCACCTCGGCGATGGCCTCCGCGGTGACCTCCAGGTGCTGGCCCTCGTCCGCCTCGTCCTCGCCGCCGGCCTCGGTGATCCGCTTGTTCAGCTCGGCGATGCGGTCGCGCAGCTTCGTGGCCTGCTCGTACTCCTCGCTGGCGACGGCCTGGTCCTTGTCGCGGGTCAGCCGCTCGGTCTCCCGCTCCAGCGCCCGCACGTCGGTGCCCCTGGTCCGTGCCTGCAGCTTGACCCGGGCGCCCGCCTGGTCGATGAGGTCGATGGCCTTGTCGGGCAGCCGCCGGTCGGTGAGGTACCGGTCGGACAGCTCGACCGCGGCCACCAGCGCCTCGTCGGTGTACCGCACCTGGTGGTGCGCCTCGTAGCGGTCGCGGAGCCCGCGCAGGATCTCCAGGGTGTCGGGGACGGTCGGCTCGGGCACCAGGATCGGCTGGAACCGCCGGGCGAGCGCCGCGTCCTTCTCGATCCGCCGGTACTCCTCCAGCGTCGTGGCGCCCACGATGTGCAGTTCGCCGCGGGCCAGGGCGGGCTTGAGGATGTTGGCCGCGTCCATCGAGCCGCCCTCGCCGCCCCCGCCGGCGCCGACGACGGTGTGCAGCTCGTCGATGAAGATGATCAGTTCGTCGGAGTGGGCGCGGATCTCCCCCACGATGCGGTTCAGCCGCTCCTCGAAGTCGCCGCGGTAGCGGGTGCCCGCGACCACGGAGCTCATGTCGAGCGCGACCACCCGGCGGCCGATGAGCACGTCGGGAACGTCGCCGTCGGCGATGTGCTGGGCCAGTCCCTCGACGACGGCGGTCTTGCCGACACCCGCGTCGCCGATCAGCACCGGGTTGTTCTTGCCGCGCCGGGACAGCACCTCGATGGTCTGCTCGATCTCCTGGTCGCGCCCGATCACCGGGTCGATGCGGCCGTCGCCGGCCAGCTCGGTCAGGTCGCGGCCGAAGCCGTCGAGGGTCGGGGTGGTGCTCGCCCGCTCGCGCTCGGCCCCGGCGGGAGCCGCCGCGTCCGGCCCCTCTGCGGGCAGGCGCCCGGCCTCGAAGCGGGCCGCGTTCAGGATGTGCCCGGCGGCGGAGTCGGGGTTGGCGGCCAGCGCGGTGAGCACGTGCTCGGGGCCGATGTACCCGGCGCCGCCGGCCCGCGCGACCTCGTGCGCGTCCAGCAGGGCGCGCTTGACGGCCGGGGTGAGGGAGAGCGCGGTCGGCGGCTGCTGCCCGTTGCCCTGCTGCGGCCGCACGGGCCCGGAGCGCGCGTCGATCTGCGAGGCGAGGGAGTCCGGGTCCGCGCCGGCCCTGCTGAGCAGGCTGCGGGTCGGTTCGAGGGCGAGCGCCGCGCGGAGCAGGTGCTCGGTGTCCAGGTCCCGGCTGCCGTGGTCACTGGCGTACTGGGCCGCGCCCTGGACCAGCTCCCGGGCCGGCTGGCTGAGCAGCCGGCCGATGTCGACCTGCCGCGGGCCCTGGCGCGGGCCGCCGAAGAAACGGGCGAAGAAGTCGCCGAAGGGGTCGTCCTCCGGGCCGGTGAAGCCATTGGTCATCGTTCCGTCCGTCCCTTCCCTTGCGCCGCTGCCCTGGCTGACGGCCGGCCCGCCGGGATGGCCCGCGCGAGCCGCGCACGACGGTGCGGGTGCCCGTCCGGGCCAGGAATATGCGGATTCGTCCCAGAGGGACGCGGCGGTACCCGTCGTGGCAGGCCGGGGCCGCCCTCGCCCGGGAAGGCGCTCGCTCCGCAAGGGCGCCGCCTCCGCGCCGCCGTCACCCGCGGCGCGGGGATGCCCGCCGCCCTGATCGCCGCCGCGCCGCTTGCCCGGGGGTACGCCCGGCCCGTCACGGTGCGTGACGGGCCGGCAGCGGTGTTCCCGCCGGCGGACCTCGCCCGCGCCGGGCGCGGTCAGCGGATGGCGGGCACCCACGAGCCGTGGAGGCCGAGCGGGACCCGCGCGGGCAGGTGGATGCGCGCCAGGGGCGGGCCGGTGAAGTCCTGGGCGGACAGGATCACCAGGTCGGCCGCCCCGCGGTCGGGGTTGTGGACGTACGCCATGGCGTATCCGTCGTCCTCCGCGCCCGCGCCGCGGGAGCCGTCGCGCGGGACGAACACGGCCTCTCCGGCGGGCGAGTTCCGCGGGAAGCCGTGTACCTCGGTGGTGCCGCGCAGCAGGTCGTGCTTGAGGAGGGCGTTGCCGAACGCGGTGTCCGGCGGCACCCCGTCGACCGTCTCGTAGGCGCGCCACATGTCGGCGGCCGTCGCGGTGTAGGCGTAGCGGTGGCGGCGCGAGACCAGGTCCTCGCGCACCCGCGGGAACTCCTGCGGGCGGTCGTCGATCCGCCGGGTGCGCAGCCGGCCGCGCTCCAGGTCGATCGTGCAGCGCTCAAGGAACGGCGTGCCGACCGACGAGGGCCCGTCGGCGCCGCGGCCGGCCGCGAAGAACGGCGTGGGCATGCCCGCGTAGTCGACGATCAGGTGGTGGCCGTCGTCATAGGCGTTGAGGGTGTGCGAGTAGTACGTGCGCGGGTCGGCCTCGAACCACCGGACGGGACCGCCCGCCCGCGGCATCACGCCGATCCGCGCCGGGTGCCGGTCGTTCCAGGTGTAGGGCACCAGCGCGCCGGCCTGGGCGGCGGCCGCGTCGAAGACGACGGGCGTGTCGAAGATGACCACGTACCGCTCGGTGAGCGCGAAGTCGTGCATCATCGGGCTGTCCGCGACCGGGACGCGGGTGGTGCGGGCGACCTTGCCGGACCGGTCGACGACCAGGTGCCGCACGTGGTCCCACGTCGGGTAGTAGGTGACCGCGTGCAGCTCGTCCGCGGCCGCGTCGTACTTGGTGTGCGCGGTGTAGGCGCCGCTCAGCGACCCGCCGAAGTCGTACGGCCCGAGGGTGTTCAGCTCCTCGTCCAGCTCGTACGGCATCGGGCCGCTCTCCTGCAGGGCCAGCACGCGGCCCTTGTAGCCGATGACGTGGGTGTTGTTCGCGAAGTCATTGTCCGGCACCTGCCACGGGTAGGGCTCGCCGAGCCTCGCGGCCACGCCCGCCGACCTGATCCAGCGGTTGCGGTACCACTCGGCGCGGCCGTCGCGCACCCGCACGCCGTGCACCATGCCCTCGCCGAGCATCCAGTGGTGCGCCCGCGGGTCCTCAAGGCCGAGGACGTTCGGGCCGGTCCGCAGGTAACGGCCGTTCAGTTCACGGGGGATGCGGCCGGTCACCGGCAGGTCGAAGGCCGTCACCTCCTCGCCGACCGGCGCGAAGTTGCCCGCCAGGAAGGGATACCGGTCGCTGCCGCTCACCTTTCGCCCCCTTCCGCCGGCCGCGGCGGCGGCCGTGCCCGCGCCCGGCCCCAGCACTCCGTGCAGGGTGGCCAGCCCGCCGGCCGCCGCCACCGCGCCGCTGCGCAGCATGTCCCGTCGCGTGAACCCGCCCATGGTCGCACTCCCCGTCAAGTTCGCTCCGCCCCGCGCCCTCCGCGGTGCCTCCACGACCTTCCCGCGCGGCGCGGGCCCGGGTCACTGCGGCCAGCACCCATCCCGCGGGCCGGAACCTTCCTTCCCAGGGGTGCGGAAAAGTGGAGTACCGCGGGCCGACAGCAGGGCGTCCGCCCGGCTGGATGCCGGGCGGACGCGGTGGCCGGACGGATGATCGGGCGGGCCGCCCGCCAGCCGATGTGACGGGGTGTCAGGACCGGCTGCCGGTCACCCCGCGCAGGTCAGCTTGGGCTCCGCCCAGTCGCCGTGGTCGTAGGCGTTGCCGTCGCCGGCGTCGCCCACGACGAGGTCGAGGGTCTGCACGCCGGTGAGGTCCGCGCTGATCTGCTGGGCCGGGTCATGGCCGCGGATCGTGCCCGTCGCGGCGAGGGACTTGCCGTCGCCGAGCACGCTGAAGGTCATGGATCCGTTGCCGCCCGCGTCGTCGTCGTTGCCGACCGTGGCGGTGAACTTCGAGCAGTTGCCGCCGAGGTAGATCGTCACGTCGCTGACGGAGTTGGTGCCCAGGCCCTTGGGGTAGACGGTGCCGTTGATGGTCAGCGGGGTGCCGTCGCCGGCGTTGGTGCCGCCCACGGACTGGTCGCGCTCGACCGGGCCCCAGCCGTTGGTGGAGGTGACGAAGTCGAGGTCGCTGACGTCGTTGACCCCTGACGGCGGGGGCGGGTTGACCACCTGGACCTGGGCGTCCTGCCGCAGCACCTGGGCCACGCCCTGCTGGGCGAAGGTGGCCGTGGCGGTGAGCACCGGCTTGGAGGCCGCGCCGGTCGGCGCGGTCAGCTGCCAGACCGCCGTGGCGCTGTGCCCCGGCTGGACGGACCCGAACACCTGGGCCATGGAGTCGTAGACGAACCCGGCGGGCGCGTCGAGGGTCATGTTGACGCCGTCCGCGGGCTTGCCCTGCTTCGGGACGGACACGGTGGTGGTGACGGTGAGCTGCTTGCCGCGCTGCACGGTGGACGGCGACGGGGTCACGGTCAGGGCTGCGGCGGGCCCGGCGTGCCGGACCGGGGTGAAGGACAGGTTGTCGAACTGGTCGGTGTCGTAGGAGGTCAGGCCCAGCCCGCCCAGGCCGGCGGAGTAGCTGCCGTCGCTGACCGTGCCGAGCTCCCTGCCGTCGACGGACGCGGTGATCGAGGGGCCGTCGAAGGACAGTGCGAGGGTGTGCCAGGTGCCGGTGCCCAGCGGCGTGGTGGCGGACCGCATCAGCGCGGTGCGCTTGCCGTCGGCGTCGCTCTTGAGGATGCTCCATGCGCCGGTGTCGCTGATCTGGAAGAAGTAGCCCTGCTGGTGCGACTGGGGCCGGTTCTGGGTGCCGGCCCGGCCGATCAGCTCCAGCGTTCCCGGCTTGGCCAGTTCGGCGTCGGTCTGCAGGGTGTAGTCGCTCCAGGTGGTGTCGCCGACGAGCGTGAACAGGTCGGAGTCGTCCTGCCATTCGATGGGCTTGACCGGCGCCATCTGCTGCAGGCACATCCCGCGGCGTCCCGCCGCGCAGGGCTGCACCTCGAACGAACCCTGCATGTCGGACAGGTACCGGGCCTCGGTGCCGGCGGCGTCGCCGTCGAACGAGTCGCGGTACGGGAGCGCGAGGGCGTGCGCGGCCGGCGCGCTGGCGGTGCCCTTGCCCTGACCGGAGGTCGTGGTGACCGTGTAGACGTGGCCGGGCTGCATCGTCAGGGAGTAACTGCCGTCCGCCGCAGGGGTGATGTCCTGGCCGCGGACGAACGACGTCGCGGGGTCGGGGGTGTTGACGTCGGTCGACCAGACGTGGACGGTCCCGGTGGACAGCCCGCCCTTGACCTGGACGTTCACGGTCTGCGGGGCGGTGGCGGTGGTGGTCTCCAGCACCGTCGAGTAGTCCGACCCGTTGGGTGACTTGAGCGTCACGTAGCTGCCGTTGGACTCGCTGCCGCCGAGGTAGCCGGAGGCGGAGTCGACGAACGTCCAGCCGGGCTGGGCGAACTGGGTGACCTGGGCGGTGGCCCAGGTACTGGCGCCGATCGTGTAGTTGCCGGACCAGGGCGAGTTCGCGGTGGCCAGGCCCACGGTGCCGTACGGCAGGTTGGGGTAGATCGCGGCGATCAGCGGCCAGTTGAAGTAGCTGGTCATCTTGGCGTCGAGGTAGCCGCGGGTGATGGCGCGGATGAGGGCGGGCGCGCCGGTGTTCATGTCCTGCGAGCCGTTCTCGCTGTCCCACAGCGGTTTGCCGCTGTTCTTCGCGGTGGTGGTGCTGGAGCAGGTGTGGGCGTTGCCGCCGTCACCGCCCTCGCACGAGTAGTGGGTGCCGATGATCGACACGGCGTCGTTGAACGCCGGGTCCTTGGCCATGTCGTCCGCGACGCCCCATCCGCTGTCGTCCGCGACGAGCTGGATGTCGCGGTAGCCGTGGGCGTCGAGGGCCGCGCGCAGCTGCACGAACCAGTCGGCGTCGTGGCCGCGTTCGTTCCAGCCGCCGAGGTAGCTGATGTCCAGGCCGTGCTGCTTGGCGCAGCCGAGCCAGGAGATCAGGTAGTCGATCGTGTCGGTGGACCAGAACCCGCCGTTGATCCATCCCGGCGCGGCCCAGGCCAGCCCGTACAACTTGATGCCGGGGTTGCGCGCCTTGGCCTGCTCGGCGAGCCAGAACTCGTAGCCCGCGTCGCAGTTGACCGTGCCGCGCGCATGCTCGATCGACGGTTCTGAGCCATCGGTGGAGTTGGCGTCCCCGCCGATCTCCAGCTTGAGCAGCTGAAGGTTCGCGCCGTACCCGGGCTTGAACAGGTAGTCCAGGATCTGGGCCTGCTGGGCGGCCGGATAGTCGCGCAGCAGCCGGGAGTTGCCGCCACCGCCGCTGATCGCCCCGATCCCGTCGAAGGTCCGGCCGCCCTGGGATCCGTCGACGACCACCGAGGTGTCCGGCGCGGCGTGGGCGGGCGTGCTGCCCACGGCCAGCAGGGCCGCGAGGAGCGCGAGGATCCACATCGGGGCGAATCTTCGGACCGCGAGGATTGCTGTGGGCATGCGTGGGCCACCCTTCGTCGCTCGGGAAAGACGGCCGTCAGTGTGACGTCGTGTTTGATTCCGGGTCAATGGCCGTACAAGACCAACATGATTGAACAGAATTGAAAACCGACATCCCTGCCCCACTCCACCGGAATCGTCCACTCGGCCCCTGAAAAACCGCTCCCGGTCATCCTGTGCAAAGCCTTGACATCGTTGTCCTGAGCGACTGTCATGTGACCCGTTTCGTTTGGATGCGTGCGAAGTTGTTGATCCATGGCCGTGACACCGAGGGGACACCGATGGGACGACGATGGCAACGGGCGCGGCGGGCGGTCGCCTTCGCCGCGGTGGCGGCGCTGGCCGGCGGCGGGCTGGCCGTCGCGGCGGCGGCACCGTCCGCGGCCGAGCAGGACACCGCGGACAGCTGGACGGTCGCAGGCCCTCCCGGCTCCCAACTGACCGCGGAACTGGGCCTCGACGCCGGCGGCGACCTGCGCCTCGCGGTCGACCGCGGCGGCTCCCCCGTGCTCCTCCCGGGCCGGTTGGGCATCCGCACCGACCAGCACGACCTGACGACCGGGCTGCACTTCACCGGGCGCAAGGACCGCACGGTCCACGAGAACTACCGGATGACCACGGGCAAGCAGCTCCAGCGCTCGGCCACCATGCGGGAGGCCACGCTCTCCTTCACCGGCGCGGACGGCGCCCGGCTCGGCGTGGTCGTGCGGGTGTCCGCCGACGGCGTCGCCTACCGGTACCAGCTGGACGACCCCGGCCAGGTGACGGTGGAGCAGGAGGCGTCGACGTTCGAGGTGCCCACCGACGCCAAGGCGTGGGTGCAGCCGTATCAGCCCAGTTACGAGACCGAGCGGACCGAGACCACCGCGGGCGGGGCGAACGCGGCGCAGCCCGCCACCTGCAGCGGCGACACCTGCTCGTTCGGCTACCCGACACTGTTCGACGTCGGCGGCACGTACGTGCTGCTCACCGAGGCCGACGTGGACGGCCGGTACTCGGGCAGCCACCTCGACCACCAGGCCGGCAGCTCGTCGTACCACGTGGCCCTGGCCGACGGCGCCGCGGTGACCGCGCCCGGGCCGCTCGCGACGCCGTGGCGGACCGCGATCGTCGGCTCCCTCAACACGCTGGTCGGGTCGACCCTGGTGGACGACCTGGCGCCGCCGTCGAAGGTCAAGGACACCTCGTGGATCAGGCCGGGCGTCGACGACTGGTCGTGGCTGAGCGACGGCAACAGCCCCGGGAACTACGCCCGGCAGCGGGACTTCGTCGACTACGCGGCGGCCCACGGGCTGGAGTACACGCTGGTCGACGCCGGCTGGCAGGCGAGCTGGGTGCCGGAGCTCGTCCGCTACGCGCGGGCCCGCGGCGTGGACGTGCTGCTGTGGTTCGACTGGAACGACCTGAGGACCCAGGCGCAGCGCGACGCCTGGCTGCCGAAGGTCAAGGCGTGGGGCGTGGCCGGGGTCAAGGTCGACTACATGTACTCCGACGCGCAGTCGACGTTCCAGTGGTACGACGCGATCCTGCACGACACCGCCAGGCTCAAGCTCATGATCGACTTCCACGGCGCCACCATCCCGCGCGGCCTCCAGCGCACCTGGCCGCAGGTGATGGGCGTGGAGGGGGTGCGCGGTGAGGAGAACGGGCAGAACGCGACGCGCGACATCTTCCTCGCCTTCACCCGCAACGTCGTCGGGTCGATGGACTACACCCCGACCTGGTTCTCCCGGCCGAACCGGCAGGACACGGCGGCGCGGGAACTGGCGCTGCCCGTCGTCTTCGAGTCCGGCTGGACGAGCCTGGGCGACAAGCCGGAGGGCTTCGCGACCCAGCCGCTCGCCGAGGACTACCTGGAGCAGCTGCCCACCGCCTGGGACGAGACGCACCTGGTGTCCGGCGGGCCCGGGCAGCAGCCGGCCGGCGACCGGCAGGTCGTCATGGCACGGCGCAGCGGTGACCGGTGGTTCGTCGGCGGGATCCTGGCCGGGTCCGGCGACACCATGAAGGCGCCGCTGGGCTTCCTGGGCAAGGGGCCGTGGCTGCTGGAGACCGTCGAGGACGGCGACGGCGGGCAGTTGCAGCGCAGCGTGCGCACGGTGACCTCCGCGGACACCCTCACCGTGGCCGCGGCGGCCAACGGCGGGTTCGCCGCGCTCGCCTGCCCGGCGGTCAAGGGCCGCACCGACTGCGACGAGAAGGTCGTCACCGCCCCCGAAACCACCCTGACCCTGGACCCGGCGACCACCACCGCGGGCCCGGGCGCGGGCGTGGGGATCGACGCGCGCTTCGAGCTGCCGCAGGGCGACGCGCTGCGCCAGGTGCGGATGACGGTGGACCGCGGCCGGCTCCCCGCGGGCTGGACCGTGACCGGCCCGGAGGTGTCCGGCGGTTCGCTGCCGGCCGGGCAGGTGCTGAGCGGCCACTGGACGGTGACGGTCGGCAAGGACCAGCCGGGCGGCACCGTGGAGGTGCCGGTGTGGGCGGAGTACGCCAACCCCGCGGGGAACGGCGCCCCTCCGGTCCACGTCGAGCAGGTCGTCCGGGTGTCGATCCCGCTGCACGGCACGGTCTACGCCAGCGACCAGCCGTTCCTCACCGAGACCAACGGCTGGGGCCCGGTCGAGCGCGACCTGTCCAACGGCGAGACCGGCGCGCAGGACGGCAAGCCGCTGACCATCGACGGCACGGTGTACGCCAAGGGCCTCGGGATGAACGCGGACGCCCGGGTGGACATCGACGTCCAGGGCCGCTGCACGCGGTTCGAGGCGCACGTCGGGGTCGACGACGAGGTCGGCGGGAAGGGCAGCGTCACGTTCACCGTGATCGGTGACGGGCGCCAGCTGGCGGCCAGCGGCGTGGTGCTCGGCGGCCAGCCGGCCGTCGAGCTGACCGCCGACGTGACCGGCGTCCACACGCTGGGCCTGGTGGTCGGCGACGGCGGCGACGGCAAGAACTTCGACCACGCGGACTGGGGGCTGGCGCAGCTCACCTGCGCCGACTGACACCGCACCCGCACGGCGGCCGGGCTCCTCATCAAGGGGCCCGGCCGCAGCCGTGTGCGGCAGAAGCGGGCGGGCGCGCCCGGCCGCGGCCCGAACTGGCGTGCGTCATGGGGCGGTTCGGGGGCAGCCGACCGGTGAGGGCGCGACAGCGCGCCCGACCCGAGCGCCGGCCCTGCGCCGGCCACCCCAAGGAGGCATTCGCCATGCTGGCAGCCGTGGGCGCCGTCATCCTCGCCATCGCCTATCTCCTCAACGTCACGAGCACGCACACCGACGCGGCCTTCACGCCGTTCAGCCTGCTGGTCGCCGGGGCGTTCTTCGTCGCCCTGCACCTGGCCGGGTTCGGCTGGTCCACTTCGGGGTCCAGCAGACGGCGCTGGCGCCGCTGAGTCCCTGCGGGACCGACGCCCGAACCGAGGAAGGCCGCCGCGGAACGGCGCGACGGCAGCGATCCCTGCCCGGGCCCGCGCCGGACGGGCCCGCCCTGCCGGTCGTGCGCCGGGACCGCCGGCCGTCCACGGGTCCGGCGGCGGCGCCGCGTTTCGCCGTGGACGCGCCGGGCAGCCGACACAGAGGACCGCAAGCCGCCGGCGGCTCGTGTGCGTCCTGCGCGACGGGTCGCCCCCTGGGCGGCACGACCCGTTCGAGAGGCATGACCATGGCAGCGAACGACCTGAAGGGCCGCAGCGTCCTCGCGATCGTCAGCACCTACGGCGTGGAGCAGGACGAACTCCTGGTTCCCGTCGGCCATCTGCGGGACAACGGCGCCACCGTCGATGTGGCGGCCACCGCCGACGAGCCGGTGCGGACGCTGGTCGGCGACAAGGATCCGGGCAAGACGGTGCAGCCGGACACGACGCTGGACGAGGTGGAGCCGTCCGGCTACGACCTGCTGCTCATCCCCGGCGGCACGCTCAACGCCGACACCCTGCGGCAGGACGGCAGGGCCGTGGCGGCCGTCGAGTCCTTCGCGATGACCGAGCGTCCGGTCGCGGCGATCTGCCACGGCCTGTGGACCGTGGTCGAGGCGGGGGCCGCGCGCGGCAAGATGCTGACGTCCTACCCCTCGCTGCGGACCGACATCCGCAACGCGGGCGGCGACTGGGTGGACCAGCCGGTCGTCTCCGACAGCTCCGGGGGCTGGACGCTGATCACCTCGCGCCGGCCGGCCGATCTGGACGACTTCCTCCGCGAGACGGAGAAGGCACTGGTCACGGCGCCGTGACCGAGCGCCGCGGCTGGCGCGCCGCTCCGCGCCGGATGTTCCGGATCCGCACGGCCGGAGCCCAGCGCCCGGCCGTCAGCGGAACAGCGCCCCGGAACGAGTGAGTTCGAGGACGCGGACGACGGCCGGCGACATCCGCACGACCGCGAGCGGCACCCCCAGCCCCCGCGCCTGCGCGCGCAGACGCAGCAGGACGTTCATCCCCGAGCAGTCGAAGAACCTCACGCCCGACAGGTCGAGGTCCAGGCCGCCGGGCGCGGAGGAGAGGGTGTCCTGCAGGACGTGCTGGAGCATCCCGGCGCAGCCGAGGTCGACCTCCCCGATCACGGTGGCGCGTGTGCGTGCGCCGGCCTCGGTGAGCCGCACCTGCAGTCCGGAGTGCAGATCCCGGACCACGCGGACGGGAGGAGGTGTGTGCTGCTGAGCAGCGGCGGAGTCGTGGCGTGCGCTCGCGGCAAGGGCACGCTCGATGCGGATCATCACACCGCTCCCCTCGATGGCGGACAGGTGCGTCCAGGATGCGCACCCGGAAGGAACCCGTCAAGGAATACACGAAAAACAATTCGCGTGTGTGCTGTCCGGAATCAGGCGTCGTACGATGTCGGCCATGGACGATGCCGAACTCCCCCGGACGGGATGGACATTCCTGACCAATCACGCGCGCGTCCTGGCTGCCATCGCCCGCGATCCCGGCGTCCGCGTCCGCGACATCGCCGCGCGGTGCCTGCTCACCGAACGCGCCGTGCAGAAGATCATCGCCGATCTCGAGGCCGACGGTTACCTGACGCACACCAGGAACGGCCGCTCCAACCGCTACCAGATTCCCGAGGGCACGGTGCTGCGGCACCCCGCGGACGCCGGCCCGACCGTGGCGGACCTGCTGTCCCTGCTGTCGGTGCACCAGGGCGGCAACGCGGTCCGGGACGAGCAGCCGCCGGACCGCCCGGCCGGCTGACGCCGGCCCGGCTGCCCGCTCGGCCGGTCCCGTCCCGGTTCCGCGGCCGTGCGGCTACCGCGCGCCGCTCGGCGCCGCCGCTCCGCCCCGGGCCCGGCCGCCGCGCCCCACGGAGAGGTGCAGGCCGAGCGCGGCCGTCACCAGCACTGGGGGCAGCAGGACGGCGCCGTCGTGGGCCCACCGGAAGAGGGCCCCCGTCGCTGCCGCGCCGGCGATCAGCAGGAGCACCACGACCGCGTTGCGCACCGGGGCGCGCCCCTCGGTGACCAGGCCGGCGATGATCGACGTGACCATGCCGGTCAGATACGCCGTGGTGGCCTCGCTCCCCGCCGCCACCCGCAGTCCCGCGTTCTGGCAGCCCATGGCCGCGGCGGACAGGAACAGCAGGGTGTCGCGCTCCGCGCCGTCCGGTCCGGTGTGCCAGGCCAGCCAGCCCGCGGCCACCAGCCACAGCAGCAGGCACTCCAGCGCCAGCACGCCGCCCATGCCCGCCGCGGGCAGGCGCCCCCGGCCGCCCGCCGCCAGGCTTCCCACGACCGCGCCGCACACGTAGGCCAGCAGGGCCAGCGCCACCGGCCGGGCGGCGCCGAACTGGGCGGCGCCCAGATGGAGGCCGACGGCCGCGGAGTTGGCGGTGACCACGCTGGTGAACACGCCGCCGAGCGCGAGGAAGCCGAAGGCGTTCACGCTTCCGGCCGCGAGCGACAGCAGGCCGCGGGTCCACCCGGGCCCGCCCCTGCGGGACGTCGGCACGCGGGCTATCCGGACGCCTGGTCGGCGGGGGTGCCCAGCCGGCCGCGTTCGGCGAGCCGGAAGAGGAGGATCGCGGAGGGCAGGATCAGCGCGCCGGCGACGATGGCCACGGCGACCAGCACCCAGAGCACCGAGTGCGGCGCGGCGGCGGCGTCGATGGAGAGATGGGTGCCCAGCAGGTAGGGGTACTGGGCCACGCCCCACCCCAGGACGACGAGCGCGACGGCGGCGCCCGCCGTCTCGCGCAGCCCGAGCGGCCTGCGGACGGGCCGTGCCAGCACGATGACGCTGGCCACCCCGCCGGCGGCCGCGAGGATCACCAGGGGCAGCGCGCGGTGGCTGAGCTCGTGGAACAGGCGGGGGGCGTCGCTGCGCAGGACGAAGATGCCACCGATGCTGACCGCGCCGGTGACGAGGGCCGCGGCCAGGCCCCGCACCCGGAAGTACTCCGCCAGCGCCGGGTCGCCCGCCCGCACGGCCGCGACGCACAGGTAGACCGCCGCCAGGTAGGCGCACACCAGGACGGCGAGGACACCGCCGAGCGCGGACGTGGGGTTGAGCCAGCTCGTGATCGCGTCGCCCTTGCCCTGCGTGGGCACGCGGCCGGACGCGATACCGCCGGTGACGGCGCCGAAGCAGAACGGGGTGAGCAGCGAGCACAGCGCGAACGCGGCGCCGTACAGGCGCTGTTCTGGCGTGCGGATCGACGCGTGACGGAAGGCGAACCCGGCCCCGCGCAGCACGATGCCGAGCGCGGCGATGCCCAGGGGGAGGTAGAGGGTGGTGGTGATGGCCTCGAAGGCGGTGGGGAAGCCGGTCCACAGCATGACGAGGCAGTAGATCAGCCAGGTGTGGTTGGCCTCCCACACCGGGCTGAGCGAGGCGTCGACGAGCGCGCGGGGCGCCCGGCCGCGTTCGGCGCCGCCGGCGGTCAGGTCCCAGAAGCCCGCGCCGAAGTCGGCCCCGCCGAGCAGGCTGTAGGCGACGACGCCGATGAACAGGAACACGGCGACCAGTTCGGGCATCAGGCTCCCGCTTCCTGCGGCGCACCGGCGGTCTCGCCGCGCGGCCCGTAGGGGACGTCCACGCTGTCGCCGCCCTCGGTGCGCCAGCGTCTCTTCATGGAGATGAGGACGGCGCCGGCGGTCAGGCCGACGGCGACGTAGATGGCGAGGACCGCGGCGAACCAGGCCCAGAGGTTGCCACGGGTGGCCACCGCGTCCCTGGTGAGCAGGTGCCCCACCACGATCCACGGCTGCCGGCCGACCTCGGTGACGATCCATCCGGTCTCCAGGCAGGCGACCGCGGCGAGCCCGCTGAGCGCGCTCGCCCGCAGGAACCAGCGCGCGCCGGTGATCGGCCGGTGCCGCCACAGCAGCCAGGCGTACCAGACGGCGAGCAGGAGCAGCAGGAACGACAGACCCACCATGACGTCGAACGCCAGGTGGACGGTGTTCACCTCCTGGTCGGAGGGCCGGTACTGGGCGGGGATGGCGTCCAGGCCCTTGATCCGGGTGTTGACGCTGAAGCCGGCCAGCAGCGACGCGCCGTCGGGGATGCGCAGCCCGTAGCGGATCTTCCCGTTGACGAGCACGCCGCCCAGCGTCTCGGGCACGTGGGTGCCGGTGGTGGGCAGCAGTTCCACGGCGGAGAACTTCGGGGACTCGGCGTCGTACACGTACCGGGCGATGGTGTCGCCCATGACGATCTGGAACGGCACGGCCACCGCGGCCGTCACGAAGCCGATGGTGAAGCCCATCCGGTGGTAGCGGGAGGTGCGTCCCCGCAGCATGCCGACGGCGTAGACGCTGGCCACGCAGAACCCGGCCACGATGTACGCGGCGAGCAGCATGTGGAACAGCTCGTACCAGAAGGCCCCGTTGAAGAAGACCCTGCCGGGACTGACCGTGTCCACCTGCCCGTTGCGCAGGGTGAAGCCGGCGGGCTGGTTCATCCAGCTGTTGGCGGCGATCACCGCCGCGGCCCCGCCGATGCTGGACAGCGAGACGACGACCCCGGTCCAGAAGTGCGGCCAGGGGCGCAGCCGCTTCCAGCCGTAGATGTAGATCGAGACGAAGATCGCCTCGAGGAAGAAGAACAGTCCCTCGATGGCGAACGGGAAGCCGAACGCGGCGCCGTAACGGCCCATCATGCGGGGCCAGAGGATGCCGAGCTCGAAGGTGAGGACGGTGCCGGTGATCGCGCCCACCGCGAACAGCACGGCGGCGACCTTGGACCAGCGCCGGGCCAGCAGCATCGCCTGCTCGTCGCCGTGCTTCAGGCCGCGGTAGTTCGCCACCAGCATCAGCGAGGTCAGCGCCACGCCGAAGGGGACCAGGATGATGTGGAACCCCAGGGTGAACGCCATCTGCTGCCGGGCGGGGAGCAATTGGGAGGGATCGCCGGCCGCCGCCAGTCCGCCGTGCGGCACGGACGGCGCCAGGTGCGCGGCGAGTGCGGGCAGCGCGGAGAGTGCGGCGGTCATCGGTGGCAGCACTCCCCCGCGCCGACGCCGGGCCAGGTCGCGACGGCCCGCCGGCCTCGCTGCACGTCCATCCGCCGCACCCACCCTGAGGATGACCCAATGTGATTGAGTTGGCACTCTACGTCACAGAGGGGAACGAGTGCGGTACCGACGCCACCGACCCTGTCCGGCGAGCGGGTGCGGTGCCCGCGCGCAGCGCGGCGGGAGGGGCGGACGCGTTTGCGCGGGAGGCCGGTGAACCCGCCACTTTCTTGCGCGATACGCAAGGAAGTATGCGTCTCGGACAGAGTCTACCTACGGTCGTCGGCAGAGCCCGGCTTCGGGTCCCCTCCTGCGAACGAAAGGGCGCGTCTCATGGCCGCGACACCGACGACCTCCACTCCGACGACTCCCCAGCCGACCGCCTCGACCGGGGCGGACGCTCCGGCGTACGACGCGCTGCCCGACGGCACCGTGGACGCCGTGGTGATCGGCGGCGGAGCCGCCGGCCTCAACGGCGCGCTGATGCTGGCCCGTTCGCGCCGGAAGGTCGTCGTCATCGACAGCGGCACGCCGCGCAACGCCCCGGCCGACGGCGTGCACGGCCTGCTGGGCCTGGACGGCACGCCGCCGGCCGAACTGCTGGCGCGCGGCCGCGCGGAGGTGCGCCACTACGGCGGGCGGGTCGTGGCCGGCGAGGTGGCGTCCGCCGTCCCGGCCGACCCTTCGGCCGAGGGCGACCCGCGCTTCACGGTCACGCTGACCGGCGGCGGGACCGTGCGGGCGCGCCGTCTGCTGGTGGCGACCGGCCTGCGGGACGTCCTGCCGGACATCCCGGGCCTGGCCGGGCACTGGGGGCACGGCGTGGTGCACTGCCCCTACTGCCACGGCTGGGAGGTGCGCGACGAGCCGATCGGCGTCCTGGCCACCAGCCCGGGCTCCGTCCACCACGCGCTGCTGTTCAGCCAGTTGACCGACGACCTGGTCTACTTCACCCGCGGCACCGAACTGGACGCCGAGACACGCGAGCGCTTCGCCGCCCGCGGGATCCTCGTCGTCGACGGCCCGGTCGGCGAGGTCGTCACCGCGGAGAACGGCGAGATCGAGGGCGTGCGGCTCACGGACGGCCGGCTGGTCGCGCGGCGCGTGCTCGCGGTCGCCACCTCCCTGCAGGCCCGCACCTCCGGGCTTGCGGACCTCGCACTGCCGATGGAGGACCTGCCGGGCGGGATCGGCCGGCGCTTCGTGACCGGCACGGCCGGCACCACCGACGTCCCCGGTGTCTGGGTGGCGGGCAACGCAACGGACCCGATGGCGCAGGTCGGCGCCTCCGCGGCGGCCGGCGCCCTGGCCGGGGCGCACATGAACGCGGACCTGGCCACCGCCGACACCGACGCGGCTCTCGCCGCCACCCGGCGCGCACCCGCACCCGCCTGAGAGGCCGTCGGCGCGGGGGTCGCTCACGCGCCGGCGGGGCCGTCCAGCAGCAGGCCCATGGAGTACTCGCCCACGCGGCGCCCCGGCAGGTCCGTCCTCGCACATGCCGGCCGGATCGTGGCCCGGCGACCGCATCCTGAACGCGGCCTCCCGCGGCGGGGTGTTTGGCGGCGGCAGCCACGGGCACGCGCCCGGACGAGGTGACGTCATGAGCCGACCGCGCGTAGTGATCGTCGGAGCCGGGTTCGCCGGCTACCAGGCGGCCCGCCGCCTCTCCCGCCGGGAGAAGGACCAGGTCGAGGTCGTCCTGATCAGCCCCGAGGACTACTTCCTGTACGTCCCGCTGCTGCCCGAAGTGGCCACCGGCGTGCTCGAGGCGCGCCGGATCACCGTGCCGCTGGCGGGGACGCTGCCGGAAGTCCGGATGGTGCTGGGAACCGTCGACGCGGTGGACCTCGACCGGCGGCAGGTCGGCTTCACCGACCCGGAGGGCCGGCGTGGCGACATCGGCTACGACCGGCTGCTCCTCGCCGCCGGCAGCGTCAACAAGCTGCTGCCCATCCCCGGCGTCACGGAGCACGCCCACGGCTTCCGCACCCTGCCCGAGGCGCTGTACCTGCGCGACCACGTCACGCGGCAGATCGAGCTGGCGGACACCGCCTCCGACGCCGCCGAGGCCACCGCCCGCTGCACGTTCGTCGTCGTGGGCGCCGGCTACACGGGCACCGAAGTCGCCGCGCACGGCGTGCTGTTCACCCGCGCCCTCGCCCGGCAGCACCCCCGGCTGGAGCGTGCCGGCATCCGGCCGCGCTGGCTGCTGCTGGACGTGGCGGACCGGGTGCTGCCCGAACTCGGCGAGCGGCTGTCCGCCGACGCCGACCGGGTGCTGCGCCAGCGCGGTGTTGCGGTGCGGACGGGCATGTCCGTGGCGGAGGCCGGCCACGACGGTGTACGGCTGACCGACGACACCTTCGTCCGGACCCGGTCGCTCATCTGGTGCGTCGGGGTGCGCCCCGACCCGCTCGTCGCGGACGTCGGCCTCGAGACGGTCCAGGGCCGCCTCGCCGTGGACTCCTACCTGAACGTGCCCGGCAGGCCCGAGGTGTTCGCCGCGGGCGACGCGGCAGCGGTGCCGGACCTGACGCACCCCGGGGCCATCACGCCGATGACGGCCCAGCACGCCACCCGGCACGGCGCCGCGGCGGCCCGCAACATCGCCGCCTCGCTCGGCCACGGCGAGCGGCGCCCCTACCGCCACCGCGACCTGGGCTTCGCCGTCGACCTCGGTGGCCTGCAGGCCACCGCCGACCCGCTGCACGTCCCGCTGTCCGGACCGCTCGCCAAGGCCGTCACCAGCGGCTACCACCTGCTCTCCCTCCCCGGCAACCGCGTCCGCGTCACGGCCGACTGGCTCCTCGACGCCATGCTCCCCCGCCAAGCCGCCCAACTCGGCCTGGTCCGCGGCCACGCCGTCCCCCTCGAACACGCCAGCCCCCACCCCTAGAGCCAACGCCGTTCAGTTAGGCGTGGGTGCTGTTGGTCAAGGCTGGTGAACGAGGCAGCGGAGCTGCTGTAGAAGAGGTTTGTCCTCCAAGACATCCTCACTACAGGAGCTCCGCTGTTGGAACAGGCTGCCATAACCAGGATGATCGGGGTAGCGGGCGGGGTGTTTGCGCCGGGGCATATCGGTGAGCTGACCCGGATCGTGCCGTTCGAGATGGTCGACGAGGTGCTGGCGGCCACGGGTGCGGTGCAGCGCAGGGTCCGGCTGGTGCCGGCTCGGGTCACGGTGTACTTGCTGCTGGCCGCAGCACTCTTCAACGAGCTGGGCTACCGGCAGGTTTTCGACCGCTTGTGTGCCGGGCTGGCCGACTTGCCGCTGCTGCGGCCCAGTGGCAGTGCTCTTCGCCAGGCCCGGCAGCGGCTGGGCCCGGCACCGATGAAAGCGCTGTTCGACCTGGTCAGCGGTCCGGCGGCCACGAATGCTGCGGCCGGGAGGTGGCGGGGGTTGAGGGTGGTCGCGGTCGACGGCACTTTGCTGCCGGTCTCGGACTGTCCTGCCAACCTGGCGGTGTTCACCCGGCAGCGGCTGGGCAACGGGATCTCGGGCTACCCGCAGCTGCGGTTGGCCGCACTGGTTGCCTGCGGGACCCGGTCGGTGATCGCGGCCGTGTTCGGTCCGGCCACGACCGGTGAGCTGGAGTACGCCCGCCGCCTGTCGGAAAACCTGCGGGCCGGGATGCTGCTGCTGGGCGACCGGAACTTCGCTGCCGCAGCACTGCTGAACCAGCTGGCCGCCACCGGTGCCGATCTGCTGGTGCGCTGCAAATCCGGGCGGAACCTGCCCCCCGTGGCCCGCTGCTGCGACGGTTCGGTACTGGCCCGAGTCGGCGCGCTGACCGTGCGCGTCATCGATGCCGAGATCACCATCCGCACCGCCCAGGGCACCCGCACCGGCCACTACCGGCTGCTGACCACTCTCACCGACCCCGCAACCCACCCGGCCGGTGAACTCATCCGGCTTTACCACGAGCGCTGGGAGATCGAGACCGCCTACGCGGAGTTGAAGTCCACGATGCTGGGCGGACGCGTCCTGCGGGCCCGCACCCCGGACGGCATCGAGCAGGAAGTCTGGGCCCTGCTGACCGCCTACCAGGCGTTACGCACCGCGATGACCGACGCCACCGACAGTGTCCCGGGCACCGACCCGGACCGGGCCGGATTCACCACCGCACTGTCCTGCGCCCGCGACCAGCTCGTCCTGGCCGCCGGCGTGATCACCGGCACCACCATCGACCTGGTCGGGACCATCGGCCGTCACGTCCTGGCACACCTCCTGCCCCAACGGCGGATCCGCACCAAAGACCGCATCGTCAAACGCGCAATCTCCAAATACAACGCCCGCGGACCCGCCATCGACCGCACCACCTACAAGGCCACCATCAGCATCAACATGCTCACAGCCAACCCTTGACGCAGCCCAGCCCGCCCTAACTGAACGGCGTTGCCCCTAGAGCCCCCAACCCGCAATCCCCCACCGGCCTCCCCGCGGCCGACGAGACCTCGGGAGGGGGTGGGGAGGAGGGGTCCCCGCAGGAACTGTGCATCCCCCCGGCCCACCCAAAGGAAGGGGCCGCACGCACAGTTCCGAGGAGACCCGTCCGGACGGCCCCCGACCCCACAACCGTGCGGCACGCCCCCAGGGGCGCGGGGAACTGCGCGACCAGCCACGACGGCGCGGCAGACGGCAACGCACCCCCAGGGGGCAGAACGGGCCCCGCAGGGGCGCGGGGAACTGCGCGACAAGCCACGACGGCGCGGCAGACGGCAACGCACGCTGAGGGCACCCCCGTTGTACGGCCACCCACACCCCGCTCTACCCAGAAGGCACGGTCCGCGGCAACCGCAAAGCCAGCAACGCCACATCGTCGTGCGAGTCCGCCGCCAGCCCCTCCAGCAACGCGTCGCACATCGCCTCCAGCCCGTAATGGCAGAGGCCGGAGGCGTGCTGGCGCAACCGCGTGAGACCGTGGTCGAGGCCCTCGCCGCGCCGCTCGATCAGCCCGTCGGTGTACAGCAGGAGTGTCGACCGCCCCGGAAGATCACTGACCGCACCGGTCCGTTCGGCGTCCGGGTCGACGCCGAGCAGCAGCCCGTCGCCGCCCTCCAGGAAGCGCGTCTCGCCGTCGAACGTGACGAGCAGCGGCGGAAGGTGCCCCGCCATCGACCACGCGAACTGGTACGGGCCGCCGACCGCACCCTTGACCAGGCCGTAGACGCAGGTCGCGGTGCGCAGCCCGTACAGCGCGGTGACGGCGAGGTCCAGGCGCCGCAGGATCGCGGCCGGCGGCTCCTCGCGGTCGCACGCGATGCCGCGCAGCATGTTCCGCACCTGCGACATGACCACTGCCGCCTGGAGGTCGTGCCCGGTGACGTCGCCGATGATCAGCGTGGTGTCGCCCTGCGGGAGGACGAAGCTGTCGTACCAGTCGCCGCCGACCTGCGCGGTGTCCGCGGCCGGTGCGTACCGGGCCGCGATGCGCAGGCCCTCGACGTCCGGCAGCTTCGGCAGCAGGGACCGCTGGAGGCGCTCGGCGATGTTGTGCGTCTCGGCGTGCAGCCGCGCGTTGTCCAGGGCCAGCGCGATGCGGTGGGCGAGGTCCTCCACCAGCACCAGGTCCGACGTGCCGAGCGCCGGGCGGTCCGGGCCGCGGACCGCGGTGAGAGCGCCGAGGACCCGGCCGCGGACCCGCAGCGGGGCCACGATCAGGGTCCGGCCGCCCAGCCGCGCGAACATCTCCAGGTTCACCCGGTGGAACGCGTCGACCGCCTCCTCCACCGGCGGCACCTCGGCGTCCGAGAGGACCGCCGTACCGGCTCCGCGCAGCACGCGCGAGAGCGGCCCGGACGGGGCGTCGGGCAGCGGCGGGAGTTCGCCGGTCAGGTCGGACACCTTCAGGCTCGGGTCGCGGTGCAGGACGCACACCCGCTCCACCCGGTCGTCGGGCTCCAGCAGGTCGGCTGCGCACCAGTCGGCCAGCGACGGCACCAGCACCCGGCACACCCGCCGCAGGCTCTCCACCGCGTCCAGGGTGCTGGACAGCACGCCGGCCGCTTCGTTCACCAGGGTGAGCCGGTCCAGGGCGTCCTTCAGCGCGGCGTCCACGTCGTGTTCGCCCACGCTGACCACCTCCCCGGCTCGGACCCTCCCGCGCGTGACGCGCGGCGGCTCCGGACCGCGGTGCCGGCCCGGCGACGAGCCCGGCCACCCGCAGCCCGGTGGCCGCCCTGAAGTGTGCGGGAGTCCCTTTGTCCACCTTGGCACTTTCCACGCCACGCGGCGCGCCCTGCGGGCGACGGCCACGGGGCCCGGGCCCCGGATCGCGGACCGCCGCACACCCCCGCCGTGGCGGAAGGACACCCTGGCCGGCCCGGGAAGCCGCAGCCCGGCCGGAGCACGGAGCCGACGGCAGAGGCTGCGCGGCGCCGTGCCCCCGCCGAGCCGCTCCCCGCAAGTCGTGCGGGCCGCGGCCTGACCGCGCCGGCCGGCCCCGTCCCTCGCCCGCCTCAGGCCGCTTGCCCGGCCTGAGGTCCGCTGCCGCGGACGGGACCCGGCCCGGGTGTTTTCCCCGGTGCCGCAGGGGCACTCGGGGAGCATGAACGGAGCCCTCGGTCTGCTGACCCGCGGCGCTCTCGCCGGCGCCGCAGGAACGACCGCGCTGAACGCGGTCTCGTACGCCGACATGGTTCTGCGCGCGAGACCGGCGAGCGGCACGCCGGAGCAGACGGTGAGCACGCTGGCGGACAAGGCGGGGGTGGAGATCCCCGGCGACGGCAGCCAGCAGCAGAACCGCCTGGCCGCGCTGGGGCCGCTCAGCGGCATCGCCGTGGGGATCGGCGTGGGGGTCGTCGTGGGCGCCGCCGCGGCGGCGGGTGCGCGGCCCCCGTGGTGGGCGCAGGCGCCGCTGGTCGGCCTCCTCGCCATGGCGGCGGCGGACGTTCCGCTGGCCGCGCTGGGGATCAGCGATCCGCGGACGTGGTCCGCCACCGACTGGCTCTCCGACGCGGTGCCGCATCTGGCGTACGGCCTGGCCACGACGGCGGCGCTGCCCGCGGAGCCCTGACCGTGCGGCACCGGAGGCGGCGGAACCGCGGAACGGGCCGCGGCGGAAAGGGCCGCGGCAGGACCGGCCGGCACGTCCGGCCGAGGAGGAAACAGGGCCTCGGCCCGCGCATCCTTTGCGCATCCGGGGGTACACGAGGGGAGCGGTTCTCGGGGCCCGCCCAGGACATCGGCTGGAGGCAACGATGAGCCTTTCGGTGCGCGAACGCAGGGTGCTGGCCGACATCGAGCAGACCCTGGCGGAGGACGATCCGCGCCTGGCGCGGCAGATGCGGCAGATGCGGCTGTCGCCCGCGGCCGGGGAGCCCGCGCCGCCGCGCCCGCCGGCGCGACCCGCGCCGCCGGAGCAGCAGCCCGCGGCAGGACTCGGACCACCAGCGGAGGCGGCGCCGGCTCCGTACCCCGACGAGCGGCCGGGCAAAGGAGCCCGCCGCGTCTCCCGATGCTGTACCGCGCTCGCCCTGGTCCTGCTCGTCGCGTCCGTCATGGCGGGATCCACCGGCGTGCTGCTCGCCGCGGGTGCCGTCGCGGTGGTCTCGTGCGCTGCGGCGGTGGCCGCGCGCAGGGCAGGAGCTAGGGACCCCGGGGCCCGGGGTCCCGGACCGGGTTAGCACGGCCGACCGGCACGATCGACCAGCACGGCCAGCAGGGCCGACCAGCACGGCCGACCAGCACGGCCGGTGCGCGGCGCCGGTCAGTCCGCCCGCGGGGCGTCGAACGGCAGCGCGCGGTGGAAGACGGCCATGGCCTTCCCCGGGCCGTTGTAGTCGTCGACGATCTCCACGTCGAACCCGAGGCTGCGGTGAAACGCGATCGACCTCGTGTTGCCGACCGAGGTGATCGCCTTCAGACGCGTGGCGCCCTGCCGCTGCGCGACGTCCGCGAACTCCGCCCAGAGCCGGCGTCCGAGCCCCGTTCCGCGGGCGTCGTCACGGGTGGCGACGATGTGCACGTACCCCGTCCCGGTCGGGGTGACGAAGCCGATCACGTACCCGAGGATCCCCTCCTCCCCCCGCGCGACGAAACACGTCTCGCCGAACTCCTGCACCAGCGCGAGCAGGTGCAGGGAGCGCAGGTCGCGTTCACCCCAGTACCGCTCGTGATCCTCCAGGACCTGCTGGACGTCGGTGACCCGGGCAGGCGTGATCCGCGCTCGCATACCGGCGATCATGGCACTCCCCCGTGCGCGAAGCGCCGCCGGGGGGCGCCCTGCCGTGTGCCCGTCGCCGGGGCCCGCGGTCACGTCCGCTGACGGCCGCTCTTCACGGGGCCGGGGTCGTCGCCGGTGCTCGCGGTGAGTTCGGCGAAGCGCACCACCGCGTCGGTGACCGCGTGGAACCGCACGGAGTGGAACAGGTCGAAGTTGTGGTGGGTGCCGGGGAGTTCCGCGTGGACGACCGGCCGGTGGGAGACCGCGCGGAGCCGGTCCGCGAACCGCCGGGCGTCCTCGCGGAGGACGAGGGTGTCCAGGGTGCCGTGGACGATCAGGAAGGGCGGGGCGGACGCGTCCGCGTAGGCGGACGGCGAGGTCGGCTCCGGGTCGGGCCGGCCGGCGTCGCCGTAGTAGCCGAAGAACCCGATGACGCCGCTGACGCCGGATCCGGACAGTGCGGCGGTCGCGGCGAGGTGCGCGCCCGCGGAGCCGCCGGAGAGGAAGAGGGTGCCGGGGCTGCCGCCGAGGGCCTCCGCGTGGGAGCGCGCCCAGGCCACGACGGCGCGGGTGTCGGCGAGCTGGTCCGCGTAATGGACCCGGGCGAGCCGGTAGTCGGCGCTGATGCAGACCCAGCCCTGGGCGGCGAGGCGGTGGAGCATCGGGTGCGCGCCGAGCCACTTGGTGCCGATCCGGAATCCGCCGCCGTGCAGGTACACGAGGACGGGGCCGCCCGGTCCCGGCGGCCGCCGGCGCGGGACGTACACGTCGAGCCGGTGCCCGCGCCGCGCGGGGCCGTACCGCTGGTTCCCGATCCTGCCCACGTCGGGGCGCCAGGACAGGAACGGCAGCAGCGTGACCCGCCACCAGGACGGCCGGGTGTACCGGGGTGCTGCCCCGGCGCCGAAGGCGCTCTCCAGCGCAGCCGCAAGTGCGGGGCGCGCGGTCCGCGCACGCGCCGCGACCAGGCCCAGCGCGAGCACGACGAGGACGACGAGCGCGGCGAGGAGCCACCACAGGGGCCGGCCGGGGTCCGGCCGCAGCCACACGGGCGTGGTCCCGGCCAGTAGCCAGCACAGTGCCAGGTACGGCTGCTCGTTGACGAGGAACCCCAGGGCGAACTGCAGGTTCCACGGCGTCGAGCGGCGCGGGCGGGGTGGGCACAGCGCGGCGAGCGCGCACAGGCCGACCGTCAGGGCGGTGCTCAGGGCGCTCGTCACGTGCCGGCCTCCCCCGCCCCGCCCGGGGCGGGCCGCGCCCCGGCGCCCCGCCCCTCCCTCGCGCCGCCGCCGGCGCCCCGGTCGTCCACGTCGTCCCCCATGGGGGCCATCCTCGCGCCCGGCCGCCGGTCGGGGAAGCACGGCGCGGTCTCTCCCGTGCCGGGCCGGTACGAAGTTCCGCAGCGCTCAGTAGCGGCCGAGGATCAGCTGTGTCTTGAGGATGTCGCCGTGGTAGAGCCAGCCGTGCGCGTCGGCGACCGCGATGGCGTCGGCGTGCAGCTGCGCGGCATCGGCGTAGTGGTCGGTCTTGAACGACAGCTCGACGACGTACTCGGTGCCGGTGCCGCTCGCGGCCTTCACCGGTACCACCTCGATGCTCGCGTCGTCGGACGACTCCCACGCGCCGGACCACACCTGGGACGTCACCGGGCCGTGGGCGGCGGACGCCTTCAGCGTGTCGGAGCCCCAGTTCTTCGCGGACCAGTCCTCGAGCTTGCCGGGGATCTCGTCGACCAGCCAGGAGCGGCCGGTGCTCGCGGACGGCATCGAGGTGCCGGAGTACCCGCTGCCGCTGTGGCTCTTGTCGTTGCTGAAGCTCAGCGTCTGCTTGGCGTAGCCCCAGTCGACCTGGGCGCCGTAGTTGGTGTCGCTGCTGTCGAAGCCCTGGTCGTTCGCCTCGTCCAGCGCCGCGTCGATGTCGCCGTTCGTGATCGGGAACCGCTTCTTGTACGTCTCCTCGAAGTCCGAGCCCGACTTGTGGCGCAGCCGGACGTCCCAGCCCTGGGCGTCGAGGTCCAGCGCGCCGGTGTCGAAGTACGCGTAGGAGCGGGCCTTGGCGGCGCCGGAGATCCCGAAGGCCGCCTTCACCGCCGCCGTGGGGGCGTGCGAGGAGTCGAGGGCCGCGGCCGTCAGGTCGATCTTCACCTCGTAGTCCGGCACCGCGTCGGCGGCGGCGAAGGCCGGCGTCGCGGGGGCGAGCACGCAGAGGGAGGCGGTGAGGGACGCGGTGGCGCCGATCGCGGCGGCGGTCAGCGAGCGGCGCGCAAGGGATGTAAGGGCCATGTCAGGGAAGCTTCCCCCGGCGGGTGATCGGAACGTGGTCGCCGGGGGTGGCCGCGATGAACCCGGGGCGACGGGCGTGCCGCGCCGCCGACGTTCCCCCTGCACGTGACCGGCCGGTGGCGAACCTTCCGGATGGAGGTTTGCCGCGAACAGGATGGGCAGCCGTAGGGCGTCGAGCTGTGGTCCGGGACGTCCCCGGAAGGCCATCGATCGGAGGGTGCGCCATGCCTCCCACCAGCAGTGCACACAAGACCCGCCCGCCGGAGTGGACCCATCTGCCGGACGAAGGGCTGGAGGTCCCCGGCGAGTCCTTCAAAACCCCCGGCCGCACTCCCCCCGCCGAGTCCGGCGTCACCGCGCTGGACGCGCCCGAGCGCGAGGCCCTCAGCCACGGCTGGGCCTGGACCCCCGTCATCCTGATCATGCTCGTCGTCGCCATCTTCCTGGCCGGCGTCATCGGCATGGCGGTCGAGCTCCTGATCTGACCCGCATTCCACGGGAGAGACCCCTGGGCCCCGCACGGACCTGCCGGCCGCGGAGCCGGGGACGGGTGGGTCCCCGGCCTCGCGGCCGGCAGGTCGGAACGAGCGGGTGAGCGGCGCGGTGGATCAGTAGGGGCCGTTCACGTTGTCGATCGAACCGTACATGGCTGCCGCGTAGTTGCATGCGGCGACGATGTTCGCGACCGGGTCCATGATGTCGTTGGACGTGCCCGCCACGTGATAGGTGTCGAACGTCGGCTGGATCACCTGGAGAAGTCCCTTGGAGGGATGTCCGGCGGCGGCATTGGAATCCCAGTTGTTCACGGCGTTCGGGTCGCCGCTGGATTCCCGCATGATGTTGCGGTAAATGCCGTCGTAGGTACCGGGAATGTTGTGCTGGGCCATGACGGCCAGCGCCTGCTTGATCCAGCCGTCGAGGCTGGTTCCGGTGGCCGCGGTGACGGCGGTCGTGGTGGTCGAGGCGGCGGGGGTCGCCGTCGCGGTGGAGGCGGAGGTGGAGGTTGCGGCCGGCGCGGGCGCGGTGGTCGTGGCCGGCTTCGGCGTGGTCGCCGGACGCGCGTGCTTCGCGGTCGTGTGGCGGTGGTGGTGGTGCCACGTCGTCTTGGCCTGCGGCTGGCTCTCCTGCGCGGCAGGCCGCGCCCAGCTGCGCGAGTCCCCGTCGTGGGTCCACTGGTGCGCGTAGCCGGACTGCCGGGCGCTCGCCGACGACGAGCCGTGCCCGTCGGCGGCGCTGGCGGTGCCGGCGCCCACCGCGCCCACGGTCAGCGCTGCCGCGCCGATCGTGACGACGGCGAGGGCCGAGTTCCTGGTCTTTCGATGCGTACGAGGGCGTGCGTGTCTGGCCATGGCCGACCCGATTCTTTCCGATTGCCTTACCCGAACCACCCGTTCAGCGGGTGCGCCTCAATTCCGGCGGCACCAGGTGGATTCGGAGGCATCGTTCTAACCGCCCCGAACTCGCCCTGACAAGGCGCTTTCTACTAAGCGCCATAGTAGAAGAAAGGAAATCCACGGGAACCGGAACCCGCTCGCCGGGCGTCTATGGGAATTTGGGCGCGGACCCCGCCACTAAGCGGGACCGTAAGTGGCATGGGTCACATGACATGGGTCACGTATGCGGCCACTCACCCAGGTGTTGAAATTCCCTCATTTACACGGCTGTTCAGCACTCAGACGCCCATACACACGAAAATCGGGCGAGCTGCCCACAACGGGGTGACTCGCCCGATGGGGAACAAGTCGCGGAGACCCGGAGGTCACATCCGGGCGGCGGTGTCCTTCCGCAGCTGCGGCAGCATCGCGTAGAGCTTGTCGCCGGGGCACTCGGTGCTGTTGAAGTCCCGGTGCCCGTAGATCGCGTTCGGACTGAGGCCGTACTTGTAGCAGATGAACGAGCACAGGCTGACCAGGCTCGCGTACAGGATCGACGGCGGGGCGACCGACGTGTAGGTGCCGTTGTTCTCGATGCCGATGCCCTGGGTGTTCTGGCCGACGGTGTGCGCCCCGACGACCATGTTGCTGCCGGCGAGCAGCCGCTCCATGCTGCGGTGGCGGCCCTCCATGATGATCCCGGAGCGGCTGATGGTGAAGTGCTGGCCGGTGTCGATCCAGCCGTTGGTGTCCATGTGCAGGTCCTGGATCTCGTGCGCGATGGCGAACGAGCCGGACGTCCCGCTGTCCGGCGTGTTGGCGAACGCCGTGTGGTGCACGATGATCTTGTTCGGGTTGTTGCCCGCCAGGCTGACCGGCGAGGACGGGGGCCGCGCGCCCCAGGCGGCGCAGTCGAAGATGTTCGGTTGCGGCACGATGGCCGCCTGGGCGGCGGGCGAGGCGCCGATGATCACGGCTCCCGCTCCGATGCCCACACCGGCGGCCGAGGCCAGGAAGCGGCGGCGCGGCATCGCGAAGTTCTCGGGGTTCGGCATGCGTGCTCCCATGCGTGGGGTGAGGGAGTGTCAACATCCGTCATGGCGACGAGAGTTGAAACTTAATGCCGGACCGCACCCGGGAACCAGGGTGGCGATGAAACTTTTTGCCATGTCCTCAACAATGGCCAGCTCGGCACTGGCCGCGGGACCCGCCGCGGGCCGGCCCGCGGGACCGCCCCGGAAAGGCCGTTGATCGCCACCGCCCCGCCGGAGAGGATGATCCGGGTCCACGATCAGGGGCGGGGCCGGAACCCGGGCAGGGGCGTCCGGGCACGGGAACGTACGGGAGGCTGCGGGTGACGGGCGGGTGGGCGGTCGAGCTCATGCTCGGCGGCATCGTCATGACGGGGGCGTCGGTCCAGTTCCTGACCGGGATGGGCTTCGCGCTCGTCGCGGTGCCCGCGCTCGTCCTGGTCCTCGGCCCGGGGGACGGCGTATGCCTGTCCAACTGCGCGTCGGGCGCGATCAGCCTGATCGGCCTCGCGGGCGGCTGGCGCCGGGTGCGGCTGGCCGCGATGGCCCCGCTGATCGCCGCGTCCGTCTGCACGGTGCCGGTCGGCACCTGGGTGGCGTCCCGGCTGCCCGGCCCCGTCCTGCTCAGCTGCATGGGCGCCCTGGTCACGGCGCTGGTCCTGTTCGTGATGCGGGGCGGCCGCACGGAGGCGCTGTGCGGCGTGCGCGGAGCGCTGACCGCGGGAGCGGCCGGCGGCTTCATGAACTCCTCCGCCGGCGTCGGCGGCCCCCCGGTCTCCATGTACGCGGTCAACGCCGGCTGGACGGTCCGGGAGTTCGTGCCGAACGCGCAGTTCTACGGGATCACGGTCAACGCGGTCTCGATCGCCTCCAAGGGGCTCCCCCAGGTCGGCGGCACGGTATGGGAACTGTCCGCCGCGGGGCTGGCGGTGGGCGCCGTCATCGGGAAGGTGCTGGCGGAACGGGTGCCGGAGAAGGGGGCCAGGCGGCTCGTCCTGCTGCTCGCGCTGACCGGCGGGGTGACCACCCTGGCCAAGGGCCTGTCCGGCCTGTGACCGCCGGGGGCGGTGGCGCCGCTGCCCACCCCAATCGCCTCGGTCATCACGGAGGACGCGGCACGACCGTCATGACAACCAGGGGTTGACATGACAACCCCTGGTTGTCACCATGGGGTCATGGCCGACACCAAGGACCTCTCCGCGTACGAGGACGTCTTCGCCCGCATCAAGGAAGTGCGGGCGCAGGCGATCCACCACACCACCCTGGCAAGGCAGTTCGCTGCCGAGCGCCGGGACCTGATGCAGGGGCTCATCGACCGGGGGGTGAGCCAGGCGGACATCGCCCGCGAACTCGGCGTGAGCCGCCAGGCCATCCAGAAGATGATGGCGATCTAGCCGGCCCCTCCCCCGGGCCGGGTAACCGGCCACCGCGCGCTCGCCGCGCGCACGCGGGTGTCAGCGGTGGGAACTACTGTCGCGCGCATGGTCGACCATGACACCCTCGGTTCCACCCGTGAGGCATACGACACCGCCGCCCCGACGTATGCCCGGCTCTTCCGCGACGAACTGCGCGACAGACCCCTGGAACGGGCGCTGTTGAGCGCCTTCGCCGAGGTCGTCGGCGCGGGCGGGAACGGCCGGGTCGCGGATCTGGGGTGCGGGCCCGGTCATATCACGTCCCATCTGGCCGAGTTGGGGCTGTCGGTGTGCGGGGTGGATGCCTCCCCCGCCATGGTCGGGACGGCACGGCGGAACTTTCCCGGTCTGCGGTTCGACGTCGGCTCGATGGCCGCGCTGGACATCGCTGACGGCACGCTGGACGGCGTCCTCTCCCGCTGGTCAGTCATCCACACTCCGCCGGACGAACTCCCCGCCATCCTGGCGGAGTTCCACCGCGTCCTGGCGCCCGGCGGGCATCTGCTCATCGGCTTCTCGGCCACCGACGGCCCCTCCCACCCGACGCAGGTCTTCGATCACGCGGTCGCGCCGGCCTACCGGTGGTGGCCGGACCATCTCGCCGCGCTGCTGGGCGCCTCCGGGCTGGCCGAGGTGGCCCGGACGGTTCGCGAGCCGCAGCCCACCGACCGCCGCCAGTTCCAGGAGGTGCACCTGCTCGCCCGCAAGCCCTCGGCCTCCGATCGGCCCGGAGCGGACTGACGCGGCGCCGTGCCGGGCACGCCCTCCTCGACGGCGCTGGTGGAGAGGACGCGGCTTCAGTGTGCGCCGTCGGGGCGAGGAGTTGCGGGCGCGCTCTCCCGGGCCTGCAGGGCGAGCCAGAGGTCGACGCGGTCCTCGATGCGGTCCATGCGGCGGCCGGTGAGCTGGGCGATCCGCTCGATCCTGGCCTGCACGGTGTGGCGGTGCACGCCGAGGAGCTTGGCGGTCTCGGCCCACGAGCCGTTGGTCTCCAGCCAGACCCGCAGCGTCTCGCCGAGGGAGGCCGCGGGGTCCTGGGCGTCCAGGGGCGCGAGCACGGTGTCGGCGAACGCCGACAGCAGGGCGGGGCTGCCCAGTTGGAGCAGCAGCCGCACCGAGCCGGCCTCTGCGGTGGTCACCGGCCGGCCCAGCTCCTTGCTGGTGGGCAGCAGCGCCTGGGCCTGGCGCAGGGACAGCGCGGCGTGCTGCGGCGCCACCGTGGGGCCGATGCCCGCGGGCCGGCCGGGCGCGAAGCGCCGCAGGATCTCCTCGACGTTGACGCCGTCGCCGACGACGAGTTCGACGTTCTCGCCGGCGACGCGGGCCAGGCCGCCGGGCGCGGCCATGGCCAGATCGGCGGCGAGTTCGTCGGGTTGCTCGTCGGCGGCGACCGCGAGCACCCGGATCGCGCCGCTGCGCACGCCGGCCGCGGTGAGCAGCGAACGGGCTCTGGCCGGCGGCAGTTCGGGGGTGAAGAGCTGGGCCAGCAGGTGCGCCCGGCGGCGGCGCTGCGGCTCGTCGGCGAGGTGCCGCCGCTCCAGCTCCACCGACAGCAGCGACACCAGCACGCTGCCCAGCAGCCGGGACTCGGCGTTGGCCGCGCCCAGCAGCAGCACGAAGCCGCGCAGCCGGGACGCGCCGAGCGGCTGCACCTGGACCCGGCCGGAGGGCAGGTCGCCGTCGGCGCTGCCGCGCAGGCCGCGCAGGGCCACCGCGTCGAGGATGCCGGCCGCTTCCGCGATGGCGGCCGTGCCGTCCGTTCCCGCGGCGC
Organism: Streptomyces sp. NPDC020917; assembly: GCF_044333795.1. Classification (NCBI taxonomy): domain Bacteria; kingdom Bacillati; phylum Actinomycetota; class Actinomycetes; order Kitasatosporales; family Streptomycetaceae; genus Streptomyces; species Streptomyces sp. NPDC020917. Next base: position 457,432 of record NZ_JBIRRR010000005.1, read on the forward strand.
CCAGCAGCCGGCCGAGGGCGTCGCAGACCACGACGGCGGTGCCGGTGGCCTGCTGCCAGGCCCGCAGCAGGGCGTCCAGGCCGTCACCGGAGGCAGTGGCGGCGGTGAGCCGGCGCTGGGTGCGCAACGTCCGTTCCAGCAGCCGCCGTTCCTCCGCCGCCCTGGCCCCGAACACGGCTTTGGTGACGGCCACGAACGGGGTCCGTTCGGGGGCGGTGAGCAGCGGCAGCCCCAGGCCCTCCGCGGCCTCGGCCAGCGCGGACGGCACCTGCTGCAGCGGCAGCGGCCGGCCCAGCCCGAGGATCAGCGCGGCCGCTCCCCCGCGGGCCACGTCGGCCGCGTACTGGGTCCACGCCTCCGGGGTGTCGTCGTCGGCGAGCAGCAGCCCGGTGGTCATGACGACCTCGGCGCCCTCCAGCCACGCGGCGGGCCGCAGCATCTCGGAGGCGTGCGCCGCCTCCACGACGTTTCCCAGGCCCGCGCGCCCCGCCGCGAGCTCCAGCCGCAGCGACGGGATCGCCAGCAGGTCGCGCACGGTGAGAGGCATGCGCGCATGCTCCACCAATTTCCCGCCGGTGTCGACGCGACGGCAGCCGCTCCGGCACCGCCCGTCCCTGCTGCCGTCCCGCTGCCGCCCCGCAGCCGGATCGTGCGGCCCGGCTCGCGGGACGGCAGGCGCCTCAGCCCTTGACGGCTCCCGCGGTCAGGCCGGCGGCGAGGTGGCGCTGGACGATCATGAAGAAGATGACGACGGGTGTGGAGACGATCACCGAACCGGCCATCATGGCGCCGTAGTCGGCGCCCTCGCTGGTGACGAAGTGGGTCAGCCAGAGGGGGACGGTGTACTTGTCGGGGCTGGCCAGGATGAAGTAGGCGAACAGGTACTCGTTCCAGGCCAGGATCATGGCGTAGACCGATGTCGCGATGAGGCCGGGGAGCGTGAGGGGCAGGATGATCCGGCGGAACGCGCCCATCCTGGTGCAGCCGTCGGTCATGGCGGCCTCCTCCAGATCCTTGGGCACGGACGCGACGAAACCGCGCAGCGTCCACACGGCGAACGGCAGGATGAACGCCAGGTAGGTGACGACGAGTCCGGGCACCGAGTCGGACAGGCCGACGTCGCTGAGGGTGAGGAACACCGGGACGACCAGCGCCACGTGCGGCACCATCTGGACCAGCATCACCGCCGCGAGGTAGGTGCCGCGGCCGCGGAACCGGAAGCGTGCGATGGCGAGTGCGGAGGCGAAGGCGACGAGGACCGCGACCGGCACGGTGATCCCGGTGACCAGGGCGCTGTTGCGCACCGCGTCCCAGAACAGCGGGTCGTCCACCACCTTGCGGAAGTGGATCAACGTCGGGGTGTGCGGCCACAGTTGGGGCGGGTCGGCCTCCATCGCGGGCGTGGACTTGAAGGCGGTGGTGGCCATCCAGTAGACGGGGAAGATCCACACGACGATGACCAGGACGCCGAGGGCGGTCCACAGCGTCCTGAGGCCGGACGCCGCACCGCGGGTCGAGCGGCCGTCCTGCCCGGCCGGCAGCGCGTCGCGGCCGGCCCGGCGGCGGGACCTGGCGAGGGAGGGCATCACGACAGCTCTCCGATCTTCGCGATCTGCCGCAGGTAGACGACCATCACGCCCAGCAGGGCGACGACGGTGAGGACGGCGGTCGCCGAGGCCAGCCCGTAGTCGTGGCCGGCGTACGCCTTGACGTAGGCGTAGATGCCCAGCGTGTAGTAGTCGGACGAGGGTGCGCCGTTGCGCAGGATCCAGATCTGGTTGAAGACCTGGAAGTCCCAGATGACCGACAGCGTGGTCAGCATGGCCAGCAGCGACCGCAGCACCGGGAGCGTGATGTGGCGGAACACCCCCCAGGTGCCGGCGCCGTCCATCCGCGCCGCCTCCACCAGTTCCGATGGTATCTGCATCAGTCCCGCGTACAGGGTGATGGCGATCAGCGGCACCGCGCCCCAGACCACGACCGCGGTGGCCACGGCCAGTCCCTGGGTGGCGTCGGTGTACCAGTTGTGCGGCTGCATGCCCAACGCCCAGTTGGCGACACCGGAGTTGTACTCGGTGATCCACCGGAAGATCTCGGTGGAGATGAACGTGGGCACCGACCAGGCCAGCACCAGCGCGAAGGTCATGCCGCGCCGGCACCAGGCCGGCACCTGCCGCATCAGCAGCGCGATGCCGAAGCCGAGGCCCATGGACAGGCCGACCATCGCGACGGTGAGCACGACAGTGCGGACCAGCACCGTCCAGAACGTCGGATCGCCCAGCAGTTTGGTGTAGTTGTCGAGGCCGACGAAGGTCGGGGAGGCCGAGGCGCTGAAGATCTGGGCCACGCCCCACTTCTGGGTGGAGAGGATCACCACCTTCACCAGCGGGTAGGCCAGCACGCCGAGCAGGACGACGAGCGACGGCGCGATCAGCACGTAGGGGGTGCGGTCGGCGCGCCGGCGGGCCGGCGCTGGGGAGTCCGCGGAGGCCGCGGTCCTCCGTGGGGGAGCCAGGGACGTCATGATGGCGGTTCCATCCGTGCGGGGACCGCAGGTCCGGCACCGGCACGGGCCGGCGCCGGACCTGCGGCCGGTCGGTCGTCAGGAGGCGTTGAGGGTGTCCTCCATCTTCTTCCCGTACGTGGCGGTGGCGTCCTCGACGCTCATCTTCCCGGTGGCGATGTCGGCGAGCATCTGCTTGATCGTCAGGTCCTTCTCGACCTGGGCCCAGTTCTTGGCGGCCGGTACGTTCCAGCTCTGCTCCAGGCCGACGAAGTAGCCCGCGCGCTCCGGGTCGTCGGAGGTCAGGTCGAGGGTGTTGGCGAGGAAGCCGCCGGCCAGGAACTCCTTCTCGCGGGCGGTGGAGGTGTAGTCCCTGATCCACTCCTCCGCCCAGGTCTGCTGCTTGCTCTTGGCCGTCACCGCGAGCACCGAACCACCCATGTAGGGCGGCGCGTACGAGCCCTCCTTGGTGGGGCTGGGCATCGGGAACGAGCCGACCTTGCCCTTGAGCTTGGGGTCGCCCTTGTCGGCGCTGTACACCTGCACCAGCTGGCCGTTGGTGGAGAAGCTCATCGCGGCCTTGCCGGCCACCAGGGCCGGGACGGCGCCCAGGTCGTCGCCGGTGCGGTCGCCGCGCATACCGGCGTCGATGAGCGACTTCCACGTCTTGAGCCCCTGCACCGCGGCGGGCGAGGAGAGTTCGGACTTCCACTTGCCGTCGGAGCCCTGCGAGGCGATCTCGCCGCCGTTGTCGTAGACGAACGGCAGTGCGCCGTACGGGTGCTGGCCGGGCATGAAGAACGCCGAGAAGCTCTTGTCGCCCTTGTGCTTGTTCATCAGCGTCTGCACGTCGGTCATCAACTGCTTCCAGGTGGTGGGCGGCTGGCTGATGCCGGCATCCTGGAACAGGTCCTTGCGGTACACCACGGCACGCGTGCCGCCGTAGTAGGGGATGCAGTACAGCTTGCCGCCGTTGGTGCAGGCGTCGACCAGGCCCTTCTGCCACTTGGCGCTGCCGTCGAAGGTGGACTTCTTCGAGCTGAGGTCGATGAAGGCGCCGGCCTGCACGTACTGCGCGGTCTCGGAGTTGCCGAGTTCGATGACGTCGGGGACCTTGTTGGCCTGCGCCGAGGCGTCGAACTTGGTGAGGTGGTCCGCCCACGCCTGGTACTGCACCGACACCTTCACCTTCGGGTACTTCTGGTTGAAGGCGGCGGTCGCGGCGGCGACCGACTTGGGCCAGAGGGTCTGGGCGTCCACCTGGAGCCAGACGGTCAGGGTGCCGGAGGCCGAGGTCCCCTGGTCCTTCTGCCCGGAGCTGCTGCCGCCGGAGTCGCAGGCGGCGGCGCCGGCGAGCAGCAGCGCGGCCAGGGCGGCTGTGGTTCGGAGTTGGCGTCGCATGGGCGGGTACCTGCTCTCTGTCCAGGGCGTGGCCGTGAGCCGTGCCGTAGGGGTGCGATGGCGATCCGCGGCGGTTCTCCCCCGGGAGCGGTCGCAGGCTGGCAGCCGCGCGGCGGTGGCGGCAATCACGCAGGTCAAAGTTCACTGACGCTGAACAAGCCCCGCCGCGGCGCACGGTGCGCGGGCCCGGGGTCCACTGGCGGTGAACTCCGGCCGCTGCGATCGCTTTCGCCGTTCCGCCGCTCCTACTGTCGTGGCACGCCGACGAGTTCGGAGGGCCACCACGTGAGAGTGCTGGGCATGGGCAGCGGGACGTCGCGTGACACGACCGGCACGGCGGTGGCCGGCCCGCCGGCCGGTGGCGGCGTGTGCGGGCCGCGGACCGGCCGCCGTCATGGCGTCGACATGCTGCACATTTCCGGCGGCGGCATGCACAATCCCCTGGTGACCGAGGAGATGGCGGGCGAGCTGCCCGGGGTGCCGCGCGCGCTGCGGATCCTGCGATGAGCGCTGCACCGGGGCCCGCCGCGGCCGGCGGCACACCGTCCCGGGCCGGCGGGCTGCGTGCCGTGCTGCACCGCTGGACCGGCGAGGAGGCGTTCGCCGCGGGGACGTGCGAGGGCACCCGCTGGCAGGACGGGGCGCTGCGGCTGGCGGCCCCGGTGGGCGTCGCGCCGTACGACGACCCGTTCGGACACGGCTGCCTGGACTGGGAGTTCGGCCGCTGGACGTCGCCGTGGACGCGACTGCCGTCCGGCGCCTTCGACGTCATCCCGTCCTGGACCGCGGACGCGCCCGACGGGACCCGGCTGGAGGTGCGGCTGCAGATCCGCGACGGCGGCGGCACCGAGTGGGGCTGGTACGTGCTGGCCCGGTGGTGCGCGGGCGACGCGGTGGTGCACCGCGCCACGGTCCCGGGGCAGGCCGACGGGGGCGGGCGGGTGGAGGTGGACACCTTCCTCGCAGGTCCGCGCGGCCTCGCGTCCTACCGGATCTCCGTCGTCCTCGCCCGGCAGCCCGGCGGCGGCACGGCGCAGCCCGCGCTGTACGGCCTGCGGGCTGCCGCGTCCGCACCGCCCCCGCAGGGCGCGCCCGCCGCACCACCTGACGCGGCGGCCCGGACGGCCGCGGGGCCGGGCGTGGCCTGGGGCACCGTCCTCGACGTGCCCGGGCGCTCCCAGGGGGTGCACGCCGGGCACTGCCCGCAGTGGGACGGCGGGGGCGAGGCCTGGGCGGGGCCGGCCTGCACGGCGATGCTGGTCGAGTACTTCGGACGCGGTCCTGACGCCGCCGACGTGGCCTGGCTCGACCCCCAGGACCCGGCCCCGCAGGTCGACTTCGCCGCCCGCCAGGTCTACGACTACGGCTACCGCGGCTGCGGCAACTGGGCGTTCAACGTCGCCTATGCGGCCCGCTTCGGCCTCGACGGCCTGGTGCTGCGGCTGTCCTCGCTCACCGACGTCGAGCGCTTCGTCGCCGCCGGCCTGCCCGTCGCCGCACCGCTGTCCGCGCGCAGCGGCGAGCTGTCCGGCGCCGGCCCGGACGTCGCGGCAGGGTACTCGTACGACACGGCGGGCAACATCCTCGTCGTCCGCGGCTTCACGATCGCCGGCGACGTCGTCGTCAACGACCCGCTGTCGGCGTCCGACGACGCCACGCACCGCGTCTACCCGCGCGCCGCGTTCGAGCGCGTCTGGCTCACCGGCGGCGCGGCCGGCGCCGCCTATGTGCTGCGCCCCGCGGACCGCCCGCTGCCGCCGCGCCCGCCGGGCGAGCCGCCCCGCTGGTGAGACCCGGCCGTATCGAAGGCCCTCCGGACTCAGGTGCGTTGACCGGTCGGGGCATCCGCCAGGACGAAACGTCCACCGGAAAGTTCCAAGGCTCGACAGCGCGTCGATCGCCTGCGCGGGAGCGGCTGGCTACCGTGTGCACCCATGACATGCTCCCGCCACGGCCGGCGGGGCGCCGTCCCGCGGCGGAGCGGGTCAGGCGACCGGCGGGCCCGCCACCTGCAGCAGGAAGCGCGTGCCGGGCACCAGCGCGGTCAGGCGGTGCGGGAGCGCGCTGTCGTAGTGCAGCGAGGCGCCCGCGGTGAGCTCGAACCGCTCGCCGTCGACCTCCGCCCGCAGCCGCCCGCCCAGCACATGGCACAGCTCCTCGCCCGGGTGGCCGGTGACGAAGGCGTGGTGGGCGGGCGTGCCCTCGGCGAGCACCGTCTCGAAACGGCGGGCGCCCGGCGCCGTCAGCGGGTAGGTGCGGCCTTCCCCGTCGGCCCACTCGCGGCCGTCGCGGGCCGGCCGGTAGGTCGTGCTGAGCGACACCGCCGCCTGCGGGCGACCGCCACCGGCCCCGGCGGGCCCGCCCAGCAGCACCGACAGCGGGGTCTCGACGGCCTCGGCGATCCGGTGCAGGGAGTCCAGCGTGGGGTTGGCCAGGCCGGCCTCCAACTGGCTGAGGAAGCTCTTCGACAGGCCCGTCCGGTCGCTCACCGCCTCCTGCGTGAGCCCCAGCCGCCGCCGCGACATCCGCAGCCGCGCCCCCAGCCGGGCCGCCGCGACGCCGCTCCCGCGCCCGGCCCGCGCCCCGTCGGCCCGCCGGTCCCGCAACTCCTGCCGATCCCCCATGGCCCCACGACTCCCTGACTCCCCGTCGGCTCCCACCGAGCCGGATTGACCACACTGCTTATCACGTTGCACACCGCTTTGGGAGGGTAAGGATGGAAATCGGCGAACACCCCGGCTGCCACCCGCTGGAGGACTGACGTGTGCCCGCACGCATCGATCTGGTCGGACCCGCTCGCAATGCTCGCCGACGCCGCCCGGGACCTCGGAGCGGGCGAACAGGCCCTGTTCGACGTCCTGTCGGCGGGCTACCCGCACGCTGCCCTCCAGCGCCATGACGTCCTGCTGGAACGCAGCGGCGCCACCCGCCGCGACCTGCACCGGCTGCTGACCGCGGCCGGCTTCCGCGACCTCGCCGAACTCCAGGCGCGGGTCGCCGACAAGCTCAACGACGAACTCCGCACTCCCGCGGCCCGGTTCGAGGTGCGCCTCGGCCCGGCGGCCCGCGCCGGGCTGCTGCCGCGCATGACGGTGCTGGAGTCCGACAACGTCGCCACCACGCTCAGCGAGCTCGACGACAACGGCGCTCTCAGCCTGGCGGTCGACGCCCTGCTCGGCGCGCGGCGGCGCTGGATCACGGGCGCGTGCCGCAGCCACGCCTTCGCGCACCTGCTCGCCACCGACCTGTCCGCGGTCCTCGGCCAGGTGGCCCTCGTCGGCGGTCCCGCCGGCCGGGAGATCGACGTGCTCACCGACGCGGGGCCGCACGACGTCCTCGTCGCCTTCGCCCTGCGCCGCTACGACGCGTCGACGCTGCGCCTGGCCGGCGCGTTCGCCGGCACCGGCGGGACGGTGGTCGCCGTCACCGACGACGCGGCGGGGCCGCTGGCCGAGCACGCTTCGATCTGTTTGACGGCCGCGACGGCCAGTGCTTCGTTCTCTGACTCGCCGACTGCGGTGGCCGCGGTGGTCCATGCGCTGGCCACCCTGACCGCGGCTCGCTCGAAGGCCGCGGGGCGCCGGCTCGCCCGCCGCGAGGAGGCGGTCCGCCGCCTCACCCCCTACGCCGAGCCCTGACCCCTCCTTCCCACGGTCCACCCTGGCCGTTCACGCATTTCCCCGCGCCCCTTCGGGGTTCGGGCTGCCCCCTGAGCTGCGCTGCCGTCGAACGGCCCGTTCCGGCTAGTCGCGGAGTTCCCCGCGCTCCTGGAGCATCGCCCCTCCGGGGCGGGGGTCCGGGGTGCCCCGGGGGTTCGTTGCCGGGTGCGGACCCGCTGTGGCCGAGCGCGCAGTTCCCCGCGCCCCTGCGGCAACCGGGCAGCCCCCTGCGGCACGTTCCCGTCGAACGGTCGACTTGGGCTGGGCGCGGAGTTCCCCGCGCTCCTGGGAGCATCGCCCCTCCGGGGCGGGAATCCGGGCTGCCCCCTGAGGGTGCGCTGCCGGTGCGCGGTGCGTGGGTGGCTGGTCGCGCAGTTCCCCGCGCGCCTATGGGTGACCGCCGCCATATTGCTTCCCGCAGACGGGGGCCGGCCCGGGAGGGGACGGTGCGGGAGTGTCCCCGCAGGAACTGTGCATCCACCCGGCCCACTTCACGGAAGAAGCCGCACGCACAGTTCCGAGGAGACACTCCCGTGGCGGCCCCGACCCCACCCACCGAACGTGCACCGCCAGGGGCGCGGGGAACTGCGCGACCAGCCACGACGAGACCCGCAGACGGCCACGCGCAGCGCGAGGCACTCCCGGAATCCGGGGCCGGCGAGATTACACAGGGTACCTGTACAGGTAAGCTGGACAACCAGGGGGGACGAACCTACGGTGGGGGCATGCGCAATGCCCCCGCCCCCTCCTCGATCCGCGCTTCGCACGACGTGCGGAACGTCATCGGCCGCCTCCGCCGCCGCATCCGCGCAGCCTCAAGCAGGGACGACCTCACCCTCACCCAGGCGTCCGTCCTAGCGCGCCTGACCGGCAACGACGGCCTGACGACCAGCGACCTCGCAACAGCCGAAGGCATGCGGCACCAGTCGATGGCGTCGACGGTCTCCGCACTGGCCGGCCTGGGCCTCGTCGAGCGGCGGCAGGACCCCGGCGACGGCCGCCGCCTGCTGATCGCGCTGACCTCGCAGGGGCGAACCCGCGCCGAGGCGGACCGGCAGGCCCGCGGCGAGTGGCTCGCCGACGAGCTGCAGGAGAAGTGCACGGAGGAGGAGCGGCAGACGGTGATCGCGGCGATGGCCGTGCTGGAGCGACTCGTCCATGACTGACCAGCGGACCTCGGCGCGCGACGGCACGCGGCAGACCGGCTTCGACCGCCGGCTCGTCCCGCCGATGATGCTGGGGTCGGTCCTCAACCCGATCAACTCCACCATCGTCGCCGTCGCGCTCGTGCCGATCGGCACCGCGTTCGGGGCGCCGCCGTCGCAGACCGCATGGCTGGTCTCGGCGCTCTACCTGGCCACCGCCCTCGGGCAGCCGGTCGTCGGCCGGCTGATCGACATCTTCGGCCCGCGCCGGCTCTTCCTCTTCAGCACCAGCCTGGTCGGCGTCGCGGGCGTCGTCGGCACCGCGGCCCCGAACCTCGGGGTGCTGATCGCCGCACGGGTCCTGCTCGGCTTCGGCACATGCGCGGGCTACCCCGCCGCGATGGCGCTGCTGCGCAGCGAGGCCGCGCGCACGGGCCGGGACAGTCCCGCGGGGGTACTGACCGCGCTGGCGGTCGCCAACCAGACGATCGCCGTGGTCGGCCCGCTGCTCGGCGGGCTGCTGATCGGGCTCGGCGGATGGCGGTCGACCTTCGCGCTCAACATCCCGCTGGCCGCCGTCGCGGTCGCCCTCGGCGCGCTGCGGCTGCCGCGCCAGCCGAAGGAGCCGGAGCAGCCCGGCACCGGCGCCAGGGCCCGCGGCGGCCTCGCCGCCCAGATCGACCTGCCGGGCATGGCCCTCTTCGCGGCCATGCTGTTCTCGCTGCTGCTGTTCCTGATGAACCTGCACACCCGCACCTGGTACCTGCCGGTGGTGACGGTCGCCGCCGGAGCCTGCTTCGCCGTGCGGGAGTTGAGAGCACGCACACCGTTCATCGACCTCAGGGTGCTCGGCGGCAACGCGCCGCTGCTGGCCACCTACGGGCGCGCCCTGGTGGCCTACGTCGTCTCCTACGCCTTCCTCTACGGCTTCACCCAGTGGACCGAGGAGAGCTACGGGCTCTCGCCGTTCCACGCCGGGCTGGTGCAGATACCGATGTTCCTGGTCGGGATCGCGGTGTCCGTCACCGTCGGCCGGCGCGGCGGCGTCCTCGGGAAGCTGCTGTTCGGCGCGGTCGGCCAGATCGTCGCGTGCCTGCTGATGCTCACGCTCACCGCGGCCAGCCCCGTCTGGGCACTGCTGCTGCTCGCGGTCGTCTTCGGCATCCCGCAGGGCTCCAACAGCCTGGCCCTGCAGAACTCGGTGTACTTCCAGTCCGATCCCGAGCGGACCGGGTCGTCCGCCGGGCTGCTGCGGACCTTCGCCTACCTGGGCTCGATGATCGCGTCCTCGGCGACCGCGGCGTCCTTCGGGGAGCGCGCCGGCACCTCCGGCATGCACCACCTCGCCTGGATCATGCTCGGCGCCGGGGTGCTGTTCCTGCTGGTCACCGTCGCCGACCGCAGCCTGCGGCGCCTCTCGCCCGGTTCCGCCGCACCGTCGCAACGGGCGCGCAAGGACTAGCCGTTCGCCGTGCCCGCCGGTGCGACGGCGCAGCCGCGCCCCGGCTCCCCCTCCCCACCCCTCCGACGTGAAAGGCCGCCTCGTGTCGCGCACCGCTCTGCTCTCCATGGACCTCCAGCTGAACCACCTCTCCCATGTGCCCGCCAGCTACCTGCCGTCGGCGGTCCGCGCGCTGGAAGCCGCGCGTGCGGGCGGCGTCCCCGTCGTCCACGTCGCCCTCCGGCTGCGGGCCGGCCACGTCGACGCCCACCCCCGCAACAAGGTCTTCGGTTCGCTGCCGTCCCATCTGTTCACGGCGGACGACCCCGGCGCCGCCCTCCATCCGGACGTCGCGCCGCTCGGTGACGAGATCGTCGTGCACAAGAACCGCGTCAGCGCCTTCGCGGGCAACAACCTCCGGCAGCTGCTCACCGCGCAGGACATCGACCACCTGGTCCTGGCCGGCATCGCCACCGGCGGCATCGTGCTGTCCACCGCCCTCCAGGCCGCCGACCTCGACTACCGCGTCACCGTCCTGTCCGACGCGTGCGCCGATCCCGACCCCGGCCTGCACGAGACCCTCGTCGCCAAGGTCTTCCCCCGCCGCGGTCACGTCACCACCATCAAGGAGTGGTCCGACTCCCTCACCTGACCGGGCCGCCCTGACACGAGGAGAGCGATGACGGATACGGGATTCCCGCCGGTGCGGGCGCACGGCCGGGGAGCCGGCTGGTACCGCGGCGACTGCCACGTCCACTCGGTGCACTCCGACGGCGAACTCACGCCCGAGCAGCTGGCGGCCGGCGCCCGCGCCGCGGGACTCGACTTCATCGCCACCACGGAGCACAACTCCGCGCGTGCGCACGGGGCATGGGGGCACCTGGCGGGTGACGACCTGCTGGTCGTGCTGGGCGAGGAGGTGACCACCAGGACCGGTCACTGGCTGGCGCTCGGCCTCGCTCCCGGGCAGGTGGTCGACTGGGACTACGGCGTGGCGGACGCGCTCATCGCCAAGTGCCTGGAGCAGGTCCGCACGGCCGGCGGGCTGTGCGTCGCGGCCCACCCGCACGCGCCCTATCCCACGGGCAGCTTCCTGTACGCCTACGAGGGCCTCGACGTCGTCGAGGTGTGGAACGGGCTCTGGGCGTCGGACCTGCCCTGGAACGCCGACAACGAGGCCGCGCTCGCCGACTGGGGCCGGGGGCTGGCGGCGGGGGTGCGCGCGGGGCACTGGCAGCCGGCCATGGGCAGCAGCGACACCCATCTCGAAGGGCAGATCGGCATCCCGCACACGGTGGTGCACGCCACCGGGCTGAGCACGCAGGCCGTCCTCGACGGGCTGCGCGCGGGCCGCAGTTGGATCGCCGGTACCTCAGCCGTCGATCTCTCGTTCACGGCCACCGCGGCCGGCCGCACGGCGGGCATCGGCGAGCGTCTGACGGCGGGCGGCGAGCCGGTCGTGGTGCGCGCCCGCATCAGCGGCGCTCCCTCCGCGACCGTCGCCTTCCACACGGATCGGGGCGCCGTCCACCGCACGGCGCTCCCGGATTCGGGCACGGGCACCGCTCAGTGGCGCACATCCGCACGGGAGTCGGCGTTCGTCCGGATCGAAGTACGCGATCCGCGGGGGCAGATGGCCGCCCTGACCAATCCCATCGTGCTGGCGTGACCCGAGCGCCGCGGACGGCGGCGCGCGGGACAAGGTTGGTTCCTCTTCGTGAGGCTCAGGGGGTTTCCGCTGGTCATATGAGCTGCTTTACTCCCGGCCATGAGCGAGAACCAGCCGCCGTACGGCGGTGCTCCGGGGGGGCAACCCGGACCTTACGGCCAGAATCCCTACGACCAGAACCCGTACGAGCAGGTCGCCCAGCCCTACGGCCAGGTGCCGGCCTACCCGGGCGGCGGGCAGCAGGACGTGAATGCCTACGGACAGGTGCCCACGGGCATGCCGCCGCTGGCCCACTGGGGCTGGCGCGTGCTGTCCGCGCTGATCGACGGCCTGGTCGTCGGCATCCCGCAGGTCGCGGTGACCTACGGCGTCAACCGCCCGGCCGGCTCCCTGGTCGCGCTGATCGGCCTGGTCGTCCTGGCCTACGTCGAGGGCACCAAGGGCCAGACGCCCGGCAAGATGGCCGTCGGCACGCACACGTTGCGCGAGGCGGACGGCCAGGTGCTGGGCTTCTGGCGGGCGTTGGGCCGCCGGCTGGCGCACCTCATCGACACGCTCGCCTGCTTCGTGGGCTACCTGTGGCCGCTGTGGGACGACAAGCGGCAGACGTTCGCCGACAAGATCGCGTCGTCCGTGGTCATCAAGCCGTGAAACCCTGACGGCCCGAGAGTCCTGAGGACCCTCGGGCCCGCGGGGCCTGGTGCAGGGACCGGGTGTACGCTCCGGCACGTGCCCGCCCCCGACGTCTCGTTCTTCTCCGGCCGTGACGGTGTGCGCCTGGCGTACCGCGAACTGGGCGACGGCAGACCCCTGGTGCTGCTGCACGGTGTCACCGGGGACGCGAGGCTGTGGCTCTCCCCGGGCCAGGCGCAGACGCTCGCCGCGCGCGGGCACCGCGTGATCCTGCCGGACTTCCGCGGCCACGGCATGAGTGACCGGCCGCATGACGCCGCGGCCTACCCGCCCGACGTCCTCGCCGACGACGGCTTCGCGCTCGTCGAGCACCTGGGCCTGGCGGACTACGACCTCGGCGGGTACTCGCTCGGCGCCCGCATCGTCGTGCGGATGCTGGTGCGCGGTGCGGCGCCGCGGCGGGCCGTCGTCGCGGGCCAGGGGCTGCGCGAGGTGCTCGGCACCGGCGGCGGTGCGGGGGCGTTCCTGCGCCGGCTCTTCGACGGCACCGAGGAGTTCGCGCCCGGATCGCGCGAGCAACTGGCCGCCGAGGCGATGCTGGCCCGGGGCGAGGACCCGGTCGCGCTGCTCCACGTGCTGGACTCGATCGTCGCCACGCCCCTGGAACCGCTGCACGGTATCGGGGTGCCGACCCTCGTGGCGGTCGGCACCGAGGACGAACGCGCCGCCACGGCCGGCGAGTTGGCCGGCGCAATGGCGCACGGCACGATGGTCTCGGTCCCCGGGGACCACCGGAGCGCCCCGGTCACCCCCGAGTTCGTCGCCGCGATCGCCGACTTCCTCGCCGCCGGCGCGTAACGGCGCCCGGGGCGGGCGACACGCTCACGCCGCGGGGCTCAGCCGGGCCCTGCGCCCCCCGTCGACGGCCGCGGCGCCGGCACAGGCGACGGCTGCCGCGGTGAGTCCGAGGACCGCCGGGTTCACGTACCCCGGGACGGCGTCGGCGACATAGCTGCCGCCGCCGCTCGTCCGGCAGACGAACCGCAGCGGCGCGTACCGCACGGTGTAGTCGACGACGGGCACCGCCCGTTCGAGCAGGCCCGGTGTCCTGCACGGGCGCGGTGGCGAGGAGTCGACGCCGTGGTCCTCCGCGTCCAGGGCGGCGCCTGCGAGGGCCAGCAGCCCCCAGGTGTAGACGGCCGCGGCGGCCGCGCCGAGCAGGGCGGCGCTGCTCCGCAGCCAGGTCGGCCGGTCGGCACGGCGCACGCCGGTCCGGCCGAGGGAGCCGAGGCCGTACCCGATGAGACCGGCGGCGAGGACGGGCACCGCCGGGATGAGCAGCAGAAGCAGGAGCACCATCCGCCGACCCCATCAGGCGCCGCGCTCCCCCACCGTGACCTGGTTCACACCGCGGGCAACAACCGCGTCACAAACGTCCTGGTCGGCAGCGGGATTGCCGGTGCGGGCCCTTCAGCGCCCTTGCCGGGTACGGGCGTTCGGGCCGGGGCCCGGTTCCGTCCGCGGGCCGCCCGATCGGCCCGCGCACCCCGTGGGTGCCGCGCACGTCGACCGGTGCGTGGCGTCAGACCTTGCCGCCGAAGAAGACCTGGACGTCGCGGATGAGTCCGTCCCGGACGGTGATGGCCTCGACGTTGCGGTACCGCGTGCCGTCGGTGAGCACGTACTCGTAGTGGAGGAAGGCGAGTTCGCCGTCCGCGGGGGTGACGTGCAGCAGCCGCTGCTCGGCGAACCGGTCGGCGGTCGGGAAGCAGCGGGCGAAGAACGCGTCCTTGCCGATGCGGTCGTCCTGCGGGCTGGTGAACGTGAAGTCGTCGGCGTAGAGGGCGAAGGCGGCCGCGCGGTCCTGGGCGCGGTAGAGGCGGAACGCCGCCTCGGCGAGTTCGGCGGGGGTCCCGGTCATACGGCCTCCTCGCGTGGCGGTGAATGCGCTGTCCCCGCCACGGTAGCCGCCGGGGCGATGGGCCCGCGGGCGGCGACCGGGATCGGAGGGCGGTCGGAAGGTCAGCAGAAGGGGACGGCGCCGAGGTTCCGTACGTAGCGGGCGGCCAGCCAGCCGGGACGGTCGTAGAGGTTGTACCAGAGGTCGTTCCCGCCGACGTTCTGCCCGTGCACCTTGCAGGCGAGCTTCACGACGGCACCGGGGGCGTAGCTGCCCGGCGCGGTGGAGTCGGTGGCGGCGCGGCTGCGGATGCGCAGCGCGACGCTGGACACGACCTTGCCGTTGACGTAGGAGGCGATGGCGGCCGTGGTGGAGCCGGGCTTGGCCGCGCCGGGCTTGGCGGCACCCGGCTTGGTCGCGGGCTTGGCTGCGCCGGGCTTGGTCGCGGACGGGCCCGAGGTGCCACCGGTCACCGGCGCGCTGGCGGCGGTGCTCGCCGTGGTCCCGTGGTCCTGGCCGGGTGCGAGGGCTCCCGCCGCGGTGGGCGCGAGCACCCCGAGGGCAAGCGATCCGGCGAGGAGCGCGGCAGTGGTGATCTTCCTGGAAGCGAGCCCGGTCATGGCCACCTTCTCACGTCGGGTCCTCCTCGGTGAGGTGGACGGGGGGAGTTCGTCCCGCAGCCTGCTCACCCCGCGCGCGTGACCCGATCAGCCGCTCCGGCGGCTTCCCCCTAACGGCCCATCCTTTCCACCGGCCCGGGGGACGACGGCCGCCTGGTCGCGCAGCAGGCCGACGAAGGTGATCAGCCAGACGGCCGCCGCCACCCAGAGCAGCACGACGCCGGGCCCGTGCAGCCCCGGAACGTGGCCGGCGGTGGCGGTGGAGAGCGAGGCCACCGCGGTCATGCCCAGCGGGAAGACCGTGGACCAGCGGCGGATGTCATAGCGCGGGCGGGGCCGGTAGACCTCGCAGACGGCGAGGATCGCGTATCCGGCGAAGTCGAGGGCCAGCAGCACGAAGGTGGTGGTCCTCAGCACGGAGTGGGCGCCGCTGCTCCACAGGGGAAGGGCCGTCAGCTTGGAGCCGGCGAGGGCGGAGATGGCGATCGCGCCGGCCGAGATCCACTGGTCGCCCGCGCCGGTGAGCACCTGCCGGAAGTCGAACCGGGCGAGCGCCTCGCCGTACAGGACGATGCCCGCGCCGAAGGCGGCCAGCGCGCACCAGGCGAGCCAGTCGCCGTTCGTCGCGGCCAGGGTGGCGGCGAGGACGGCGATGGCCTGCGTGGCGACACACACCAGGAAGGCGGCCCCGGGCGCGGGCCGCTTCCAGTGCCGCATGACCGACACCAGCAGCGCGGGCCAGACGACGACGGCGAGGGCGAGCAGGACGCCGGCCGCGGTGCGCCAGCCGGCCAGGGCGAGCCGGGTGCCCAGGACGCAGGTGGCGGCGACCGCGGTGAGCGCCGGCGGGTTGGCGGCCAGCGCCTGCCAGCGGGCCCGGTCGTGCAGCAGCGTCGTCGCGAACGCCGCCGCGAGCAGCAGCCACAGCAGGCCGGCCACGGTGAGCAGCAGGGCGGAGAGGCTGTCGTGCCCGGTCAGGTGGAAGCCCACCGAGATGATGCCGGTCGCCATGACGACGGCTCCGGCGGCCGGCGGGACGGACGACCACCAGGGACCCCGAGCGCTCTGCACCCGCACATGACACCGCACGGCCTGCGCCGCGCACCAGCCGGGCGGGGCATCGGGGCGACTCGCGGCGCGGCACCCAGAAACTGACGCACCTTTTATGACATTTTGGCGATTCGTATGCCGTATCACCTGCGGGGAGGCCTTTGTGCGGGACAGCGCGGACGCGGCGGACGCGGACGCCGGTGCTGCCGGGGACCGGCCTGCCGGGCCCGGTCCGGGCACCACGACCGAGCCCGACGCGCTGCTGCTGCGGGCCGGCCGATTCTTCCGCCCCGGCACGCCGGCACCGGACCTGCACAGCCTGCGGATCGAGGGCGGCCGGGCCGGTGACGCGTTCTACCGGGACCGCTGGAGCCACGACAAGGTCGTCAACTCCACGCACGGCGTGAACTGCACGGGGTCGTGCCGGTGGAAGGTCTACGTCAAGGACGGGATCATCACCTGGGAGACGCAGGCCACCGACTACCCGTCGGTAGGCCCGGACCGGCCCGAGTACGAGCCGCGCGGGTGCCCGCGGGGCGCCGCGTTCTCCTGGTACACCTACTCCCCCACCCGGGTCCGCCACCCGTACGTCAGGGGCGTGCTGCTGGAGCAGTACCGGGAGGCCAGGCGGCGGCTGAAGGATCCCGTCGCGGCCTGGGCCGACATCCAGTCCGACCCCGCGCGCCGCCGCGCCTACCAGCAGGCCCGGGGCAAGGGCGGTCTGGTGCGGGCGAGTTGGGACGAGGCGGTGGAGATCGTCGCGGCCGCGCACGTCCACACCATCAAGCAGTACGGGCCCGACCGGATCGCCGGCTTCTCACCGATCCCGGCGATGTCGATCGTCTCGCACGCGGCCGGCGCCCGGTTCCACTCGCTCATCGGCGCGACCATGCTGTCGTTCTACGACTGGTACGCGGACCTGCCGGTGGCCTCGCCGCAGGTCTTCGGCGACCAGACCGACGTGCCGGAGTCCGGTGACTGGTGGGACGCCGCCTACCTGATGATGTGGGGTTCCAACGTCCCGGTCACCCGCACCCCGGACGCCCACTGGATGGCCGAGGCGCGCTACCGCGGCCAGAAGGTCGTGGTGGTCTCGCCCGACTACGCGGACAACACCAAGTTCGCCGACGAGTGGGTGCACCCGCATCCCGGCACCGACGGCGCGCTCGCCCTGGCGATGGGCCACGTGGTCCTGCGGGAGTTCTTCGTCGACCGGCAGGTGCCGTTCTTCGACAGCTACGTGCGCACCTACACCGACCTGCCGTTCCTGGTGACGCTGGCCGAGCGGGACGGCGCCCGCGTGCCGGACAAGTTCGTGCGTGCCTCGGACCTCGGGGACACCGGGGAGGGTGCGGAGTGGAAGACGGCCGTGCTCGACGAGGCGACCGGCGCACCGGTGGTGCCCGGCGGGTCGCTGGGCTTCCGCTGGACCGAGTCGGGCAAGGGCCGCTGGAACCTCGACCTCGGGGACGTCCGTCCGCGGCTGTCGCTGTACGGCGAGGGGGCCGAGGCCGTCGAGGTGCTGCTGCCGCGGTTCGACACCGAGGGCGGCGAGCACGGGCAGGGGCGCGGCGAGACGGTGGCCCGCGGGGTGCCGGCGGTCCGGCTGGGCGGTGCCGGCGGCCCGCTGGTGACGACGGTCTTCGACCTGCTCCTCGCGCAGTACGGGGTGGGACGCCCCGGCCTGCCCGGGCGCTGGCCGTCGTCGTACGACGACGCGGGCACGCCGGGGACGCCCGCGTGGCAGGAGATGCACACCTCGGTGCCGGCCGCCCAGGCGGTGCGCCTCGCCCAGGAGTTCGCCCGCACCGCGGAGGAGTCCCGTGGCCGCTGCATGATCCTGATGGGCGCCGGCACCAACCACTGGTTCCACTCAGAGACGATCTACCGGACCTTCCTGGCGCTGCTGCAGCTGACCGGGTGCCAGGGGCGCAACGGCGGCGGCTGGGCGCACTACGTGGGTCAGGAGAAGTGCCGGCCGCTGACCGGCTGGGCGACGCTGGCCGGCGCGAGCGACTGGTCGCGGCCGCCGCGGCAGGCGATCGGCACCGGCTACCTCTTCCTGCACACCGACCAGTGGCGCTACGACCGCTTCCGCGCCGACGTGCTGGCGTCACCGCTGGGCACCGGCCGGTTCGCCGGCATGGCGGCGGTCGACCTGCTGGCGCAGTCGGCGCGGTCCGGCTGGATGCCGTCGTATCCGACGTTCGACCGCAACCCGCTGGATCTTGCGGACGAGGCGCGGGCGGCCGGCACCGACCCGGTGCAGCACATCGTCGGCGAACTGCGGTCCGGGCGGCTGTCGTTCGCCTGCGAGGACCCGGACGCGCCCGCCAACTGGCCCCGGGTGATGACCCTGTGGCGGGCGAACCTGCTCGGCTCCTCGGCCAAGGGCGCGGAGTACTTCACCCGGCATCTGCTGGGCACGCACTCGTCGTTGCGCGCCCAGGAGGCCGAGCCCGCCATGCGTCCCAGGGACGTGGCGTGGCACGACGAGGCGCCGGAGGGCAAGCTCGACCTGCTGCTGTCCCTGGACTTCCGGATGACGTCCTCCACGCTGCTGTCCGACGTGGTGCTGCCGGCCGCCACCTGGTACGAGAAGCACGACCTCTCATCGACCGACATGCACCCGTTCGTCCATTCCTTCGCGCCGGCGATCGACCCGCCGTGGCAGGCCAGGACGGACTTCGAGACGTTCCATGCGATCGCCGGCCGGTTCAGCGAGCTGGCCGCGGACCATCTCGGGGTGCGGCACGACGTGGTGGCGACCGCCCTGCAGCACGACACGCCGGGCGAGACCGCCCAGCCCGGCGGGGTGGCGCTGGACTGGCGGCGCGGCGAGTGCGAGCCCGTGCCGGGGGCGACCATGCCGAACCTGGTGGTGGTCGAGCGCGACTACCCGGCGGTCGGCGCGAAGATGGCCTCGCTCGGGCCGCTGGTCGAGCAGGCGGGTCTGCCCGCCAAGGGCGTGGTGCTCAGGCCCGTCGAGGAGGTCGACGGGCTGCGGGCGCTCAACGGCGTGGTGCGGGGCGGCCCGGCCGACGGCCGGCCGGCGATGGACACGGCCGTCAAGGCGGCCAACACCATCCTGACGCTGTCCGGCACCACCAACGGGCGGCTGGCCGTGCAGGGCTTCCGCGCCCTGGAGGAGCGCACCGGGCGGGAGATGGCGCACCTGGCCGCCGAGCACGAGGGCAAGCGGGTCAGCTACGCCGACACGCAGGCGGCCCCGGTGCCGGTGATCACCTCGCCGGAGTGGTCGGGCAGCGAGTCCGGCGGGCGCCGGTACACCGCGTTCACCCTCAACACCGAGCATCTCAAGCCCTGGCACACCCTCACCGGCCGGCAGCAGTTCTTCCTCGACCACGACTGGATGCACGAGGTGGGCGAGGCGCTGCCGGTGTACCGGCCCCCGCTGGACATGCACCGGCTGTTCGGCGAACCGGTGCTGGGGCCCGACGGGCAGCGTCAGGTGACGGTCCGCTATCTCACCCCGCACAACAAGTGGTCGATCCACTCCGAGTACCAGGACAACCTGTTCATGCTGTCGCTGTCCCGCGGCGGCCAGGTGGTGTGGATGTCGGTGGCGGACGCGGCCGCGATCGGGGTGCGGGACAACGACTGGATCGAGGCGGTCAACCGCAACGGTGTGGTCGTCGCCCGCGCGATCGTCTCGCACCGCATGCCGCCGGGAACGGTGTACATGCACCACGCGCAGGAGCGCACCGTGAACGTCCCGAGGACCGAGACCACCGGCCGCAGGGGCGGCATCCACAACTCGCTGACCCGGCTGATGCTCAAGCCCACCCATCTGATCGGCGGCTACGCCCAACTGTCCTGGGCGTTCAACTACTTCGGCCCGACCGGCAACCAGCGCGACGAGGTGACGGTGATCCGCCGCCGCTCGCAGGAAGTGCGGTACTGACATGTCCCGAGGCCAGGCAACGATCGGCCGCTGCATGGCGCAGGTCGCCATGGTGATGAACCTGGACAAGTGCATCGGCTGCCACACCTGCTCGGTCACCTGCAAGCAGACGTGGACCAACCGCTCCGGCATGGAGTACGTCTGGTTCAACAACGTGGAGACCCGGCCGGGCCTCGGCTACCCGCGGCGCTACGAGGACCAGGGCACCTGGCGCGGCGGCTGGGTCCTCAACCGCCGCGGGCAGCTCAAGCTCCGCCAGGGCAGCCGCTGGTGGAAGCTGGCGTCGATCTTCGCCAACCCGGTGCTGCCGGTGCTCAAGGACTACTACGAGCCGTGGACGTACGACTACGCCCACCTGACGAACGCACCGCTCGGCGACGACTACCCGGTGGCCGCGCCGCGTTCGCTGGTGACCGGCAAGCCCATGGAGGTGAAGTGGTCGTCCAACTGGGACGACGACCTGGGCGGCGGTCCCGAACTGGCGCCGCTGGACCCGAACGTGGAGCGGGTGCGGGCCGAGGTGGGCGAGCGGATCACGTTCGGGTTCGAGCAGACCTTCATGTTCTACCTGCCGAGGATCTGCGAGCACTGCCTCAACCCGGCGTGCGTGGCGGCCTGCCCGTCCGGGGCGATCTACAAGCGCACCGAGGACGGCATCGTCCTGGTCGACCAGGACGGCTGCCGCGGCTGGCGGCAGTGCGTCACCGGCTGCCCGTACAAGAAGGTCTACTTCAACCACCGCACCGGCAAGGCCGAGAAGTGCACCTTCTGCTATCCGCGGGTGGAGGTGGGGCTGCCGACGGTGTGCTCGGAGACCTGTGTCGGCCGGCTGCGCTACCTCGGCGTGATGCTGTACGACGCGGACCGGGTCACCGCGGCCGCCTCGGTGACCGACGACAAGGACCTGTACCGGGCGCAGTTGGACGTGTTCCTCGACCCCGACGACCCGGAGGTGCAGCGGGCCGCCGAGCGGGACGGCATCGCGCACGAGTGGCTGGAGGCCGCCCGCCGCTCCCCCGTCCGCGACCTGATCTGCCGGTACCGGGTGGCGCTGCCGCTGCATCCGGAGTACCGGACGCTGCCGATGGTCTGGTACATCCCGCCGCTGTCGCCGGTGGTGGAGGCGGTCAGCGAGAGCGGCCGCGACGGAGAGGACGCCGGCAACCTGTTCGGCGCCATCGACGCGCTGCGCATCCCGGTGGAGTACCTGGCGCAGTTGTTCACCGCCGGCGACCCCGCGCCGGTGCGGGCCGCCCTCGACCGGCTCGCGGCGATGCGCGCCCACATGCGCGACCTCAACCTCGGCCGGCAGCCGGACGGTTCGGCGGCCCGCGCGGTCGGTATGACCGGTGACGGGATCGAGGAGATGTTCCACCTGCTGGCCGTGGCCAAGTACGAGGACCGGTACGTGATCCCGACGGCGGCGCAGGCGGACGCCCGGCGCCTGGAGGAGTCGGCGGTGCCGGAGACCTGCAGCCTGGACCACCAGGACGCGCAGGGCGTGGCGGAGGGCGGGCCGTTCGGCGCGGACTCCGGCCGGCGCTCGCTGCCGCTGGTGACCGTGGAGAGTTTCCATGCCCTGCGGCGGCGCCAGACCGCCGACCGCGAGGAGGAGGTGCCGGGACCGTGAACCGAGACACGCAACTGCTGCACCAGGCGGCCGCACGCTGCCTGGCCTACCCCGACGGGGACTTCCACGCCGACGTGCCGCTGCTGCGGGCGGCGCTGGCGCCGCTGCGCGGCCGGCCCGCGGACACCCTGCGGCTGTTCCTGGAGCAGGCCACCGCGCTCACCCCCACGACGCTGGCCGAACACTACGTGCGGGTCTTCGACTTCGGCCGCCGGGCCTGCCTGTACCTGACGTGGTGGACGGACGGCGACACCCGGCGCCGCGGCGGCGCGCTGGTCCGCTTCAAGGAGCACTACCGCGCGCACGGCTTCACCTGGGACAGCGACGAGCTGCCCGACTTCCTTCCGGCCGTCCTGGAGTTCGCCGCCGCGAGCGGCTCCGACGCGCTGCTGCGCGAGCACCGGCCCGCCCTGGAACTGCTGCGCCTGGGGCTGGCCGAGGACGGCACGCCGTACGCGCAGGTGCTCGACGCGGTGTGCGCGACGCTGCCGGGCCCCTCGGCCCGGGACCGGGCGGCGGCCCTCGCGCTGGCCGCCGGCGGCCCGCCCACCGAGGAGGTCGGCCTGGCGACCGCGCCCTACGGCCACCTGCGGCAGCTGCCGCTGCTGACCGGGGGACGGCGGTGAGCACCCTGCTCTGGGGCGCGCTGCCCTACATCGTGTTCGCCCTGCTGGTCTCCGGCCTGGTGTGGCGCTACCGCTACGACCGGTTCGGCTGGACCACCCGCTCGTCGGAGATCTACGAGTCCCGGCTGCTGAACGTCGCCTCACCGATGTTCCACTACGGCATCCTCTTCGTGCTCGTCGGCCATCTGATGGGCCTGTTCGTGCCGGCGTCGTGGACCGACGCGCTCGGCCTGAGCGAGCACGGCTACCACCTGCTGTCGCTGTTCGGCGGCACCATCACGGGGCTGCTCGCGGTGGCGGGCATCGGCATGCTGGTCTACCGCCGCCGCACCAACTCGGCGGTGTTCCGGGCCACCACCCGCAACGACAAGCTGATGTACGTGGTGCTGGTCGGCGCGATCGTGGCGGGCCTGGTGACCAAGCTGATGCACTCCTCGCTCAGCCACGGGTACGACTACCGCGCCACCATCGCCCCCTGGGCGCGCAGCCTGTTCCGGCTCCATCCGGACGTCGGCCTCATGGACGGGGTGCCGGTCAGCTACCAGGTGCACGCCGTGATCGGCATGGTGCTGTTCGCGCTGATCCCCTTCACGCGCCTGGTCCACATGTTCAGCGCGCCCGTGCAGTACCTGTTCCGGCCCTACATCGTGTACCGCAGCCGCGGCAGCCGCGAGCTGCCCGGTGCCCCGCCGCCGCGGGGCTGGGAGGGCGTCGGTTCCTGAGCCGGTGGCGCCGCGGGGTCCTACCGCAGGTCGAGGGCGATGCGGCTGCCCGGCGCCACCGCGAGGGCCCGGTCGCCGAGCGCGATCCGCAGCGGGCCCTGCCCGGAGTCCGGGACGGCGACGTGCAGCCGCCCGGAGCGCAGCGTCAGGCCGATCCCCCAGTGCTCGCCGTACCGCACGGCCACGTGGAAGCTGGACAGTTCGGGCAGCGGCACCGGGTCCAGCCGCAGCCCGTCCGCGCCGGCCACGAGACCGGTCAGCCCGCGCTGCACCAGGTCGAGGGTGCCGCCCATCGCCCCGAGGTGGATGCCCTCCGCCGTCGTCCCGCCCTGCACGTCGGCGACGTCGCCGAGCAGCGCCTCGCGGACGTACATCCAGGCGTCGGCACGGCGCGAGCGGGCCAGCACCCAGCCGTGGACGAGGCCGCTGAGCGTGGAGCCGTGACTGGTGCGCGCCAGGTAGTGGTCGACCGTCGCCTCCCAGGTGGCGTCGTCCACGTGATGGCCCAACCGCCGGAACATCCCGGCGAGTTCGGCGGGCGGGAACAGGTACCCGAGCATCAGCACGTCGGCCTGCTTCGACGCCTGGTAGCGGTTGACGCTGTCGCCCTCGGCCTCCAGGATCCGGTCGAGCCGGCGGATGTCGCCGTAACGGCGGCGGTAGGCGACCCAGTCCAGCTCGGCGAGGCCGCCGTAGCCCTCGAACTGGCTGATGACGCCGGAGTGGAACGGGACCCGCAGCCTTCGCGACACCTCCTCCCACAGCTCCGTCTCCTCCTGGCCGCAGCCGAACCGCTCGAACAGCTCGTCTCGGCGCGGCGCCGGCAGCGCCGCCACCAGCTCCAGCGCCCGGCTCAGCACCCAGGCCGCAGTGACGTTGGTGTAGGTGTTGTCGTCCAGGCCCGGTTCCGCGGCGCCCGGGTACGCGTCGTGGTACTCGTCCGGGCCGACGACGCCGCGGATGCGGTACCGCTCGGAGCCGGGGTCCCAGACCGCGGTGTGCGCCCAGAACCGGGCGATCTGCAGCAGCATCTCGGCTCCCTCCCCGTGCAGGAACGCGATGTCGCCGCTGGCCAGGCAGTACTGCCAGATGTTGTACGCGACCGCGGAGCCGACGTGGTGCTGAAGATGGGAGTGGTCCGGCAGCCAGCGTCCTGAGCGCGGGTTGAGGTGCAGGCGCTGGGTCTCCTCCCGGCCGTCGCTGCCGCTCTGCCACGGGTACATCGCCCCTGGCCGGCCGATCGCGGCCGCCGACCGGCAGGCGGCGTCCAGCCGGCGGTGCCGGTACGCCAGTAGGCCCCGCGACACCTCGGGCAGGTGGAGGTTGAGGAACGGCAGCACGAACAGCTCGTCCCAGAACACGTGCCCCCGGTACGCCTCGCCGTGCAGCCCGCGCGCGGGCACGCCCGCGTCCAGGTCGGCGGTGTGCGGCGACAGCGTCTGCAGGACGTGGAAGAGGTGCAGCCGCAGCACCCGCCCCGCCTCCCCCGGCACGTCGAGCTCGGCCCGCTGCCACAACTGCGCCCAGGCGCCGGCGTGCTTGTCGAGCAGCACCGCGAACTCCGGTGCGCCGGCGACCCGTTCGGCCGCCGCGTCCTCCGGGTCGCTGATCGCCGGGTCGCGCGAGGTGAGCAGTGCGACGGTCTTCTCGACGACGACCGGCCGGCCGTCGGCGACGGCCGTCGTCAAGCGGTGCCGCACGGCGGCATCACCCGGCTCCACGACCGACGTCATGCCCTCCGCGCCGCAAAGCCGGGTGCGGGCGGCCAGCGCGATCCGGATGCCGGAGGAGGAGGTGCGGCAGCTCAGGCGCATCGTGTCCGCGTCGCCCGCCCCGGCGCGCACGTCGGTGAGGTGGCGGCCGGCCAGGTCCCGGTACCGCTGCACACCGGAGTTGCGGACGTCGCCGTCCAGCCCGGCCTCGATCTCCAGCTCGCCCGACCAGCCGGCCGCGGTGATCCGCACCCGCTGCCCGGCCAGGTGCGGATCGCCCATGTGGACCAGGCGGGTCTCCTCGGACTCCACCTCGCGGCCGGCCGCGTCCCGCAGCCGCATCCGGCGCACCAGCACGCCGCGGCGCAGGTCGAGGTGCTGCTCGTAGCCGGCGACGCCGCAGGTGTCGGGGCTGAACCACTCGCCGCCGGCGGCCCGGAACCGCAGCGGCAGCCAGTTCGGCAGGTTGACCATGTCCTCGTTGTCCACGTCGCGGCCCGCGACGTGCGAGGTCAGCCGGTTGTAGCAGCCGGCCGCGTAGGTGCCGGGGTAGTGGGCGGCGCCCGCCGCGGCCTCGGGCGCCGCGCCGCGGGTGGCGAAGCGGCCGTTGCCCAGGGTGCACAGCGCCTCCCGCAGCCGCTCCTGCGGGGGGTCGTAGCCCTCGTAGCGCCACGTCCACTCCGGGTCGGCCGGCATCCACCGCTCCACGGCAAGCGCCTACCCGGGCCCGACGCGGCGGCCGCTGACGGACTCCGGCCGGATGCGCACCCACTGGTTGCGGTCGCCGCCGACCCAGGGCTGCCCGGCGTGCTGCTCGCTGAGGACGCGGCTCTCCGCCGGGTCCCCGATCCACTCGGCGGGGCCGGTGACGAGCACGCTCCACCCCTGCTGGAGATGATCGTCGGTGTGGTCGGCCTGGAAGGACACCACGGCGCCCTGCACGGGGGCGGCCGGGCCGTCCGGCGTGGTGCGGTAGACCACGGTCCTGTCGTCGACGGCGTAGTGCACGGGAAACACCGAGGGGCCCGGCTGCACCGGCAGCGCGATCCGTCCCACGCCGTGGGTGCCGATCCTGTTCCAGCACTCGGCCACGCTCAGCCGGCGCAGGACGAGCGGCTCCCCGTGCTCGGAGGGCGCGTCGTCCGGCTCCTCGACGAGCTGCCGGTACGTCAGGTCCAGCGCGGTGGCGATCCGCAGGAACCCGCCGGGGTCGAAGTCGGGGCCCGCCTCCAGCAGGTGCTGGAGGTAGCGGGGCGACATGCCGGCGTGGGAGGCCAGTGCCTCGCCGGACAGGCCCAGCCCGTTCCGCCGGTTCTCGACGTGCCGCGCGACGACGGCCGGGTCGATCCGCCGGCCGCCGTCCTCGCTGCTCTCGTCCACCGCGCATCCTCCTCCTCGGCCGGGTCGGCAGCTCTGCTCCCAGCCTCACCCAGGACGGCGGGACCTGCCACGCGGTGGCCGCCGGGCCGGGGTGCGCCGTGCCGGGGGCGCCGGGGCCGGACGGGGCTGCCGGGCGTCACGGCGGCGGGCCGTATCCGCCGCCGCCCGGTGTCTCGACGACCAGCACGTCCCCGGCGCCGAGGGACGCGCTGTCGCTGCGCTCCAGGTGCTCGACCGTGCCGTCCGCCCGCTCCACCCGGGCCGAGCCGAGCGCGCCCGGTGAGCCGCCGGCCATGCCGTACGGGGGCACCTGCCGGTGGCTGGCCAGGGTGCTGACCGTCACCGGTTCCAGGAACCGCAGGCGGCGCAGCGCGCCGTCGCCGCCGCGCCACCGTCCGGCGCCGCCGCTGCCGGGCCGCACGGCGAACTCCTCGACGCGCACCGGATGCCGCCATTCGAGGACCTCGGGGTCGGTCAGCCGGGAGTTGGTCATATGGGTCTGCACCACGCTGGCGCCGGCGAAGCCGGGCCCGGCCCCCGAGCCGGACGCCACCGTCTCGTAGTACTGGTGCCGCTCGTTGCCGAACGACACGTTGTTCATGGTCCCCGAGCCCTCGGCCTGCACGCCCATCGCCGCGTACAGGGCGCCGACCAGGGCCTGCGAGGTCTCGACGTTGCCCGCGACGACGGCGGCCGGCGGGCGGGGCGCGAGCATCGAGCCCTCGGGCACGACGATGTGCAGCGGGCGCAGGCAGCCGTCGTTGAGCGGGATGTCGTCGGCGACCAGGGTGCGGAAGACGTAGAGCACCGCCGCGGTGGTCACCGAGGAGGGGGCGTTGAAGTTGGTGGCGAGCTGCGGCGAGCTGCCGGTGAAGTCGAGGGTGGCGGTGCGGCGGGCGTGGTCGACGGTCACCGCCACGGCGATGGTCGCGCCGCCGTCGGTCTCGTAGCGGCACGAGCCGTCATGAAGCGCGTCGATGACCCGGCGGACCGCCTCCTCGGCGTTGTCCTGCACGTGCCGCATGTACGCCTGGACCACGTCGAGCCCGAAGTGCCCGATCATCCGGCCGACTTCGTCGACGCCCTTGCGGTTGGCGGCGATCTGGGCGCGCAGGTCGGCGAGGTTGGTGTCGGGGTTGCGCGACGGGTAGGGGCCCTCGGTGAGCAGCCGCCGGGTCTCGGTCTCGCGGAACCGGCCGTGCTCCACCAGCGGCCAGTTGTCGAACAGCACGCCCTCCTCCTCGATGCGGCGGCTGCCGGCCGGCATCGAGCCGGGGCTCAGCCCGCCGATCTCGGCGTGGTGGCCGCGGGAGGCGACGTAGAAGAGGATCTCGCCTCCGGCGCCCCCGGTGGCCTGAGCAGTGGCCTGCTCGGTGGCCTGATCGGTGACCGCGCCGGTGACGCCGCCGTCCGCGCTGCCGCTCCCGGTGCCGAACACCGGGGTGATCACGGTGATGTCCGGCAGGTGGGTGCCGCCGTGGTAGGGGTCGTTGACCGCGTAGGTGTCGCCCGGTGCCATGGCGCCCGCGCGGCGCCGCACCACCTCCTTGACGCTGGTCCCCATGGAGCCCAGGTGGACCGGGATGTGCGGCGCGTTGGCGATGAGGTTGCCGTCGGGGTCGAAGAGGGCGCAGGAGAAGTCCAGCCGCTCCTTGATGTTGACGGACTGCGCGGTCGACTCCAGCCGCGCGCCCATCTGTTCGGCGATCGACATGAAGAGGTTGTTGAAGATCTCCAGCATGACGGGGTCGGCGTCGGTGCCGACGGCGCTGCCCGCGGGCGCCAGGACGCGCTGCATCAGCAGGTGGCCCTCGGGGGCCGCCGTGGCCTGCCAGCCGGCGTCGACGACGGTGGTCGCGTTCGCCTCGGTGATGAGGGCGGGCCCGGTCACCGACGCGCCGGGCGGCATCGCCTCGCGCCGGCGCAGCGGCACCTCCCGCCAGCTCCCGGCGGCGAACATCGGGACGGTCCGCCCGTCCTCGTCCCCGCCGGCGCCCGCACCGCCGTCGCCTTCGTCGGCACCGGCGCCGAGGTCCGGCTGGTCGGTCAGCCCGACGGCCTCGGCCGACAGCGCCTCGACGACGATCGGGCGCTCCATCAGGAAGGAGTACCGGGCCCGGTGGACGGACTCGAAGGCGGCCCGCATGGCGGGGACGTCGGCGAGGTCGACGCCGACCGTGGTGTCGGTGCCCTCGTAGCGCAGGTGGGTGGTGACGGCGGTGCGGACGGCGGAGGCGGGCACTCCCTCGTCGAGGAGTTCGTCGCGGGCCGCGGACTCCACCCGCCCGGCGGCCGCCCGGATCCGCTCCATGGCCTCCGGGTCCAGCGGTTCCTCCACGGACTGCTCGCGCATGGCGGTCGTGTCGGCCAGGCCCATGCCGAGCGCCGACAGCACGCCGGCCATCGGCGGGACCAGCACGGTGCGCACCCCCAGCGAGTCGGCGACCGCGCAGGCGTGCTGGCCGCCGGCCCCGCCGAACGTCGTCAGCGCGTACTGCGTGATGTCGTGGCCCTTCTGCACGGAGATGCGCTTGACGGCGTTGGCGATGTTGGCCACCGCGACCCGCAGGAAGCCCTCGGCGGCCTCCTCCGGTGTCCGTTCGTCGCCGGTCTGCGCGCGGATCCGGTCCGCGAGGTCGGCGAACCGGGTGCGCACCAGGCCGGCATCCAGGGGCTGGTCCCCGCCGGGTCCGAACACGGCCGGGAAATGGGCGGGTTGGATCCGGCCGAGCATCACGTTGGCGTCGGTGACGGTGAGCGGGCCGCCCGCGCCGTAGGAGCACGGGCCGGGATCGGCGCCCGCGGAGTCCGGCCCGACCCGGTACCGGCTGCCGTCGAAGTGCAGCACCGAGCCGCCGCCGGCCGCAACCGTGTGGATGGCGAGCATCGGCGCCCGCAGCCGCACTCCGGCCACCTGGGTGTCGAAGACCCGCTCGTAGGCGCCCGCGTAGTGCGAGACGTCGGTGGAGGTGCCGCCCATGTCGAAACCGATCACCTGCTGGAGGCCGGCCCGTTGCGACATCCGCGCCATGCCGACGATGCCGCCGGCCGGGCCGGACAAGACGGCGTCCTTGCCGCGGAAGTGCCCGGCCTCGGCGAGGCCGCCGTTGGACTGCATGAACATCAGCCGGACCCCGTGCACCTGCTCGGCGACCCGGCGCACGTAGCGGTGCAGCACCGGCGACAGGTAGGCGTCGACGACGGCGGTGTCGCCGCGCGGCACCACCTTCATCAGCGGGCTGACCTCGCTGGACAGCGACACCTGCGGGAATCCGATCTGCTCGGCCAGCCGTCCGATCCGCTGCTCGTGGTCCGGGTGCAGATGGCTGTGCAGGCAGACCACGGCGAGCGCCCGTACCCCGTCGCCGTACGCGGCGCGCAGTTCGCCCTCCAGCCGCTCCAGGTCGGGGGCGCACAGCACGGTGCCGTCGGCCGCCGTCCGCTCGTCGACCTCGATCACCCGCTCGTAGAGCTGCTCGGGCAGCACGATCTCGCGGTCGAAGATGCGCGGCCGGTTCTGGTAGCCGATGCGCAGGGCGTCGCCGAAACCGCGAGTGACGACCAGGGCCACCCGTTCGCCCTTGCGTTCCAGCAGGGCGTTGGTGGCCACCGTCGTGCCCATCCGGACGGCCTCGACCTCCCCGGCGGGGAACGCCTCGCCGTCGGACAGGCCGAGCAGGTGGCGGATGCCGGCCACGGCCGCGTCGGGGTAGCGGGCGGGGTTCTCGGACAGCAGCTTGTGCGTCACCAGGCGCCCGTCAGGCCGGCGCGCGACGATGTCGGTGAAGGTGCCGCCGCGATCGACCCAGAACTGCCACGCCCGGCCGCCCGTCATGCGCCCAGTATCCGGCCGCGCCGGAACCGGGGCAAAACCACCGCCTTCCGCCTCCCCCGTCCGGCCCAACGCGGGGCGCCCGCCGCGCGCACGGCCGCCGCCCGGGCCCGGAACGGACGACGGAGGCGGGGCAGCGGGCGTGCGGACGGGCGGGGGCGGGCGCGCGGCGGGAGTGCGACCGGCCAGGGGCCGGCGGGCCGGCTCCGGTCAGCGGCTGGCGGTGGTCTGCGTCTCGGTGCCGGTCGGCTCCGCGGGCACGTCGGCCGGGCTGTGCGACCGGCGGGCCGGGATCGCCAGCGTGACCAGGGCGGCCAGCAGCGCGCCGGCGCCCGCGATGACGAAACCGGTGCGGAAGGCGTTCTCGGTGGGGATGGCGACCGGGCCCAGCTGCGTCGTCATGTGCGCGAGCACCACGCCGGTCACCGCGCTGGAGGTCGACGTACCGATGGAGCGCATCAGGGTGTTGAGGCCGTTGGCCGCGGCGGTGTCGGCTTGCGGGACCGCACCCATGATGAGCGCGGGCATGGCCGCGTAGGCGAGGCCGATGCCGGAGCTGATGACGGCCGCGAAGACCAGGACGCCCCAGGTGCTGCCCATCAGCGCCAGCGCCAGACCGTAGCCGATGCTGATCACGAGGGCGCCCGCGAACAGCGACGTGCGGGGTCCGCGGGCGGCGGACAGCCGGGCGCCGAGCGGGGAGACGGCCATCATCGCCAGTCCGGAGGGGACCAGCAGCAGGCCGGTCGCGGTCATCGACTGGCCGAGGCCGTAGCCGGTGACCTTGGGCAGTTCCAGCAGCTGAGGCGCGATCAGCGACATGGCGTACATCGAGAATCCGATGACGACCGAGGCCAGGTTGGTCATCAGCACCTGCCGCCGCGCGGTGGTGCGCAGGTCGACCAGCGGCGAGGCGATGCGCAGCTCCCACCAGCCCCAGACGGCCAGCACCACGACGGACGCGCCGAACATGCCGAGGGTCCGCGGGCTGCCCCAGCCCCAGTCGCCGCCCTTGGAGATCGCCAGCAGCAGGCAGACCAGTCCCACTCCGAGCCCCACGGCTCCGACGACGTCGAACCGGCCGGTCGCCGTGGGCTTCGGCGCGGGGACGACCAGGAGCAGCAGCACGGTCACGAGCAGGCCGACGCCGGCCGAGCACCAGAACAGCACGTGCCAGTCGGCGTGCTGGGCGATGACCGCGGCCAGCGGCAGGCCGAACGCGCCGCCGACGCCGAGCGAGGAACTCATCAGCGCCACGGCCGAGCCGAGCTTCTGCGGGGGCAGCACGTCGCGCATGATGCTGATGCCGAGCGGGATCACGCCGGCGCCCACGCCCTGCAGGGTGCGGCCGATGACCATGGGGGCGAGCGAGCTGGTCAGGGCGCACACCAGGGAGCCGACCACCAGCAGCAGGGTGCTGGCGACCAGCACGTGCCGCTTGCCGTAGAGGTCGCCGAGGCGGCCGGCGACCGGCGTGGCCACCGCGGCGGCGAGCAGGGTCGCCGTGATCACCCAGGAGGCGTTGGCCGCGCTGGTGTGCAGCAGGTCGGGAAGGTCCGGGATCAGCGGGATGACGAGCGTCTGCATCAGCGAAACGGTGATGCCGGCGCCGGCCAGCACGCCGACCACCGCTCCGCTGCGCGAAGGGGCGGCTGCCGCAGTGGTCACGAGGTGCTCCAGGGGGCGGTTTCGGGGGGCGGGCCCATGGCGAGAGGTTCGCGATATGGGCCATGCATATGATGTGCATCATACACAGCTCAGACTCGGGCAGTACGGTGGTGGCTGATGAGCGAGACGCGAGGACAGCAGATGGCCCGGCCGGAGGTCGCCGAGCTGGAGCAGGAACTGATGCTGGTGGGCCGGCACAGCGCGCTCAGAAGTCCGTACGGCGCCGTGCCGGGACCGGACGCCCATCTCGAACGCTCCGCGTACATCCTGCTCAGCCGGATCGAGATCGAGGGGCCGATGTCGATCGGCCAGCTCGCCGACGCCTTCGGCCTCGACACCTCGACGGTGAACCGGCAGACCGCGGCGATGCTGCGCACCGGGGTGGCCGAGCGGATCTCGGACCCCGCCGGCGGGATGGCCCGCAAGCTGCGCATCACCCCTGAGGGGGAACGCCGGATGCGCGCCTACCGGGCCTGGGTCGTCACCGGCCTCGACGACCTGCTGGCGGACTGGCCGCAGCGCGACATCGCCGCGTTCAGCGGGTTCCTCGCGCGCTTCAACGAGGCCATCGAGGCCAAGGAGGGCCGCCCGTGGCCCCGCGAGCACGGACCGGTCGCCGGCTGATGCGGCCGGTCGGCTGGCGGGTGACGGCGCGCCGGCCGGATACTGTCCGCACGGCCGGACCGTACGTCCGTCCGCAGGCACCACCGACGTGGAGGCACGCACGCATGACCGCCCAGCTGAAGGACCCCGCCGTGGCCGCCTTCGTCGCCGCCGTGAACGCCGGTGACCGGGACGCCTTCTTCGCGGTGCTGACCGACGACGCGACGATGTCCGACGACGGGTCCGAGCGCGACCTGGCCGCGTGGACCGACAAGGAGATCTTCTCCTCGGCCGGCCGCATGGAGGTCGACCGGGTCAGCCCCGACGGGCACACGCTGGAGGTCACCTACTCCAACTCCACCTGGGGCAGCATGCGCACGCGGTGGACCTTCACCGTGACCGGCGACCGCATCAGCCGTTTCGAGACCGGCCAGGCCTGACCGCGGCCTGCGTCACGGCAGTCAGGGAGGCACGCGGTGTCCCGTGTACGAGTGCACAACTTCTCCGTCTCGCTGGACGGCTTCGGCACCGGCGAGGGCCAGAGCATGGAGGCCCCGTTCGGGCACGCCGGCGAGCGGCTGCACAGCTGGTTCTTCGAGACCAGCACGTTCCACCGGATGCAGGGCAGGCCCGGCGGCAGCACCGGCGTGGACGACGCGATGGCCGGCACCTGGGGGCCGGGCATCGGCGCGGAGATCATGGGCCGCAACAAGTTCGGCCCGCAGCGCGGGCCCTGGCAGGACGAGGAGTGGAAGGGCTGGTGGGGCCCCGAACCGGTGTTCCGCACACCGGTGTTCGTGCTCACCCACCACCACCGCCCCTCGGTCCAGATGGCGGGCGGCACCACCTTCCACTTCCTGGACGCCACCCCGCAGGAGGCGCTGCGCCGGGCGCAGGAGGCGGCGGGCGGCCTGGACGTCCGCATCGGCGGCGGGCCGGGCACCGTGCGCCAGTTCCTGGCCGCCGACCTGATCGACCATCTGCACGTCGTCCTGGTGCCCATCGTCCTGGGCCGCGGCGAGCGGTTGTGGGACGGCCTGGAGGCGCTCGAGGACCAGTTCCCGAGCGTGGAGTCCGTGACGACGCCCAGCGGCGTCACCCACCTCACCTTCAGCAGGCCCTGACCGCGCGGCCGAAATGACGTTGAGGGCGGGGCGCCTCCCCTCCCAGACTGGCCCGATGTCCTCCGACACCGCACCGGGCCCCTGCGGCTACTCCGACGCCGACGACGCCGCGCTGTACGACCTCCTCAATCCCTGGAATCCCGAAGCGGATCCGGGCGACCGCTTCTACCACGAGCTGGTGATGGCCGCCGGCAGCGTGCTCGACGTGGGCTGCGGGACCGGCGCGATGCTGCACCAGGCCCGCGCGGACGGGCACCGCGGGCGGATGGTGGGCCTGGACCCGGACACCGCGGCGCTGGAGCGGGCGCGCCGCCGGCGGGACGTCGAGTGGGTCCAGGGCACGGCCGCCGGCGCCGCGGCCTGCGGGAGCTGCTTCGACCTGGCCACGATGACCGGGCACGCCTTCCAGTTCCTGGTGGGCGACGCGGAGGTGCGGGCGTCGCTGTCGGCGGTGCGGGGCGTGCTGCGCGACGGCGGCAGGTTCGTCTTCGAGACCCGGCACCCGCAGGCGCGCGCCTGGGAGGGCTGGGCGCGGTCCGGTCCCGGCGACGTGGCCGCCGTCGTCGACGCGTCGGGCCGGGCGCTGCGGTTGTGGCAGGACGTCGACTCCGTCGCGGACGGCGTCGTCGCGTTCCACGGGACCGTGGCGGACCCCGGCGGCACGGTGCTGCGGGAGGACCACGCCCGCCTGCGCTTCCTGGGCGTCGCGGAACTCGACGCGTTCCTCGCCGGAGCCGGCTTCACCGTCGAGGCGCGGTACGGCGACTGGCACCGCGGGCCGCTGACCGGGGACAGCACCGAGATCGTCACCGTCGCGCGCCGGTAGCCGGCATGCAGGCGCGCTCCCCCGCAGGTTCCGGCGACAGCGGCAGCGCGACGCACGTCCACCCGGCGGCGAACCCGGGTGCGGCCTGACCCGCGGGGATGAGGAGCGCCGCGGGCTCGCGCCGGGACAGGGCGCTCAACTCCCCGGCGGTGATGCTCTGGTCGGGTCCTGCCATCTGGCGCGAGGCGCAACCGGCGTAGTAGGCGACGGGCACCGCGTTGTCGCCGGAGAGCACGCACGGCGGGCGGACCCCGTGCGCGTGCAGGCGGGCCGCGACCGCGGCGTACTCCCGGCTCAGCAGGCGGTTGTTGCGGGTCACCCCGTGCAGCACGGCGAGTTGGACGACCAGGTGCGCGCACAGCGCGACCGCGACCAGCGCGGTGGGCACCGGCCGCCACCGGCCGCCCGGACCGACGGCCAGCCGGCGCACGCACTCGGCGACCGGGATCGCGAGCAGCGCGTAGGCGGGCAGCAGGAACCGGGGCGCGGCGTACCCGATGGTGAGCAGGTACGGCGCCGCGAGGAACACGCCGGCGACCGCGGCGACGGCGACGGCCGTCCGGCGGGCGCGGGGCGCGGCCGCCACCCCGGCGGCGGCGGCGAACGGCAGCAGCAGCCACCAGGCCGACGCGGCCTTGTGCCGCCACGGGCCGTCGCACGGCCGGCACAGGGTCCGGCCGTCCAGCGAGCGCAGCTGGTCGGCGAACGCCACGTGCCAGCCCAGCCCGCCCTGGATCGCGCTCGCCTGGTGCAGCCGTTCCGCGAGCCCGCCGTAGCGCACGTACGCCTCGATCACCCACTCCCCGCAGCCGAGCACGAGCCCGGCGCCCAGGGCCGCGAGCACCACGCCCCGCCGCCCGCGGGCCACGACCAGCGCGGCGCACCCCAGTGCCGCGGCCAGCCACAGCGCGTCCGGCGGCCGCATCAGGCCGGTGACCGCGAGACCGGCGGCCAGCCCCGCCGGCAGGCCCCACCGGGCGCGCCGGCCGCCGCCGGCCGCCGGTGCCTGCGCGGCGCGCACCAGGCAGCCGGTGGCGGCGAGCGCGCCGTAGGCACTGCCGAGGTTCGGCATGACCGCGGGACCGTAGAAGAGGCTGATCCACAGGCTCGCCAGGAGGGCGGCGGCGAGCGCGAGCAGGCGGGGCGGGAGCAGCGGACGCCAGGGCCACAGGGCGGCGAACAGGCCCGCCCCCGACAGCGCGCCCATCCAAAGGCGCAGGGCCGTGGTGGAGCCGGTCAGCCAGGCGACGGGCGCGGCGGCGAAGCTGACGCCCCGCGCCCGTGGCGCGCTGAAGAACGCCGCGGGGACGTGCCCGCTGACCTGGCTGGTGTACACCGTCTCGTCCCAGCCCAGCCCCGATCCCCGCACGGTGAGGGCGAGTTGGGCCACGACGAAGACGGCGCACACCGCGGCGACCGGCCAGGGCGACACGCCGGTGCGCCACGAGCGGGCGGCCACCGGCGGCCGGACGGGGGCGGACAGCCGGTCGGTCATCGCTGGGGCCTCGCACTTCGGGGTCAGGCAAGCTGGTTGACGGCGGCGGCGAACAGGGCGGGGAAGCGCGCGGCGACCGGGACGATCCGCGGGGCCAGCGCGGGATGGCCGCGGGTCCACAACAGGGCCGCGGTCAGGGCGCGTTGGCGGCGGGAGGCCCGGCGCCAGGCCCGATCGTAGTCCTGCGGCCGGTCCGCCTGGACGCAGCGCACGAGATGGGCCGCGGCGGCGAGGGCGGTCGAGATGCCCTCGCCGGTGAGCGCGTCGATGTATCCGGCGGCGTCGCCGACGAGCAGCGTGCGGCCGGCCACCGGGCTGCGCACGCGCTGCCGCAGCGGCCCGGCGCCGCGGGTCGAGGTGACCGCGGACGCCGGGAGGCGGGCGGCGAGGTCAGGGAAGCGGGCGAGCTGCTGCTCGTAGGGCGCCCGGTCGGCGGTGAGGATCGCCACGCCCACCAGCTCCGGGCCGATCGGCGTCACGTACGCCTCGCTGCCCGCAGACCAGTGCACTTCCACGCAGTCCGTCCACGGCGCGACCGCGAAGTGGCGGCGCAGCCCGTACCGGGCGGCGCGGCCGGCGGGCGGCAGGTCCAGGCCGAGGCTGCGGCGGATCGGCGAGTGGAGGCCGTCGGCGGCGGCGAGGTAGCGGGCGGTGATGCCGCCGGCCGTGACGCGGTCCCGGCCGTGCCGCAGGGTACGGGCGTCGACCCGCAACGGCACGACGGTCACGCCGAGTTCGGCGGCGCGGCGGGCCAGCGCGTGGTGCAGGGCGGTGCGCCGCACCCCGAGCCCCTGCGCACCGCGGAAGTGCGCCTCGGCCTCGACACGCCCGTCGACGTAGCGGATGCCGCGGAACGGTTGGCCCTCGACGGTGACGCCCAGCGCGGCCAACTCCCTTACGCCCGCCGGCATCAGGCCCTCACCGCAGGCCTTGTCGACGGGGCCGGGACGCGGTTCGGCGACCACCACGTCGAGTCCGGCGCGTGCGGCGCGGATCGCGGTGGCCAGTCCCGCCGGTCCACCGCCGGCCACCAGCAGGTCGATCACGGGACGGCGGCCGCGGCCGCGCCGGGCGGCGGTGCGCCGGCGTCGAGCGCCGCGTTCTCGCAGCGCAGCCGGACGGCGAGCAGCGGCAGGTTGGCGGCCGTGAAGCAGAGCGCGGTGATCCACGCGCCGTGCACCAGCGGCAGGGCGGCGCCCTCCACGACGACCGCGAGGTAGTTCGGGTGCCGCATCAGGCGATAGGGACCCGAGGTGACCAGCGGCAGCCCGGGGACGACGAGCACGCGGGTGTTCCAGCGCGGCCCGAGGGAGGTGATGCACCACCAGCGCAGCGCCTGCGCGGCGACGACGAGGCCGGTCATCGTCCAGCCGAAGCCGGGCCGGAACGGCCGCCCCGCGCCGTAGACCTCGATCAGGCAGCCGGCGAGCAGGGCCGTGTGCAGCGCGACCATCACCGGGTAGTGGCCGCGGCCGTACTCGACGGCGCCGCGGCGCCTGCTCCAGGCGGCGTTGCGGCGGGCGACGGCCAGTTCGGCCAGGCGCTCGGCGGCGACCAGCAGGACCAGGACGGCGTACGGGGGCATGGGTACCTACCAGCGGAGCAGGACGAGTTCGGTGCAGAAGCCCGGGCCCATGGCGAGCAGCAGCCCGGTCGAGCCGGGGAGCGGGCGGGCCAGGTCAAGGGTGTCGCGCAGGATGTGCAGCACCGAGGCGGAGGAGAGGTTGCCGACCTCGGCGAGCGAACGCCAGGTCAGTTCCAGGGCGCGGGCCGGCAGGTCGAGGGTGTCGCGGACGGCGTCGAGCACCTTGGGGCCGCCGGGGTGGCAGATCCAGGTGGTGACGTCCTGCGGTTTCAGGTCGTGGTCGGCCAGGAAGGCGCGGACTTCGGGGCCGAGCCGGCGCTGCACCAGGTCGGGGAGTTCGGCGCCCAGGACGATGCGGAAGCCCTCGTCGCCGATGTCCCAGCCGAGCAGGTGCTCGGTGTCGGGGTACAGATGGCTGCGGGTGGCGACGACGTGCGGGCCGCTGCCCTGGCCGGTCGCCAGCGGGTGCTCGGACCCGACGGCCACGACCGCCGCCGCGCCGTCGCCGAACAGCGAGCCGGCGACCAGGTTGGCGGTCGAGGCGTCCTGCCGCTGCATGGTCAGCGAGCACAGCTCCACCGACAGCAGGAGCGCGACGCCGTCCGGCCGGCCGGCGAGGTAGTCGTGCAGCCGCGCGATGCCCGCGGCCCCTGCCACGCAGCCGAGGCCGAAGATCGGCACGCGTCTGACGTCGGAGCGCAGTCCCAGCCGCCCGGCGAGCCGGGCCTCGATCGACGGGGCCGCGATCCCGGTGATCGAGGTGGAGACCACGAAGTCCACGTCGGCGGCGGGCAGTTCCGCCTCGGCGAGGGCGCCGCGCACCGCCTCCTCGCCGAGGTCCAGGGCCGCGGCGATGAAGCGGTCGTTGGCGTCGCCGAAGCCGCCGAGGGCGGGGTAGCACTCCAGCGGCATGGCCAGCCGGCGGGTGCGGACGCCGGCGGTGCCCGACAACCGGTCGAGGACGCCCCGCTCCCCGGCCGGCGCCATCCCCATGCTCGCGAGCGCGTCCGTGATCTCCTGCTGCTCGTACCGGTGCGGTGGGAGCACACCGTGCACGGCGGCGATTCGCGTCATTGGCGCAGTATAGGGAGTGATGTCCGCGATAGGCGGGGTCATCTGGCATCCCGTCGGTCGTGGCGGCCGTCCGGCCGCCCGGCCGCGCCCTACGATCGGGCCGTGCCCAGTGCCGGAGTGGATGCCGGGGACGCCGGACCGGCGGAGCTGCCGGTCACGGCGGCCGCCCGCCGGCTGCCCGCGGTCGTCGCGGGCCTGCTGCGCGCCTGCCACCCCGAGCCCGTCGTCGCGGTGACCGCGCTGGTCACCGCGCTCGCCGCGGCGTCCGGGCGCGGTGTGCGCGGGTGCGTGCTGGTGGCGGGTGCCGTGCTGGCCGGGCAGCTGTCGGTGGGCTGGTGCAACGACCGGGTCGACGCGGCACGGGACCTCGCGAGCGGACGGCGGGACAAGCCCCTGGTGACGGGGGCGGTCGGCCCGCGCGCGGTCGCGGTCGCGGCGGGATCCGCGCTCGCGCTGTGCGTGCCGCTGTCCCTGGCGAGCGGCACGGCGGCGGGCGCCGCACACCTGGCCGGGGTCGCCGCCGCGTGGGGCTACAACCTGGGCGTGAAGCGGACCGTCCTGTCCTGGCTGCCCTACGCCGTGGGCTTCGGGCTGCTGCCGGCCTTCGTCACGCTCGCCTTCCCCGGCCGGCCGTGGCCGCCCGCCTGGTCGGTCGCGGCCGGCGCGCTGCTGGGCGTCGGGGCGCACGTCACCAACGTCCTGCCGGACATCGACGCCGACCTGGCGGCCGGGGTGCGGGGGCTGCCGCAGCGCCTGGGCCGCCGCCGGGCCCGCGCCCTGGCACCCGTACCGCTCGTCGCGGCGTGCGCGGTGCTGGTGTTCGGCCCGCCGGGGCCGGCCGGCGCGGCGGGCTGGGCGGCGCTGGCGGTGACCGGCGTGCTCGCGGTGCTGACGGCGATGCCGGCGGCCGCCGGCTCGCACAGCCGCCTGCCGTTCCTGGCCACGCTGGTGACGGCGGCCACCGCGGTGGCGCTGCTGGTGCTGCACGGCGGTTCGCTGGTCAGCGCACCGTGAGGGTGCCCTTCATGAACGGGTGGATGGTGCAGTGGTAGGCGTACGTCCCGGTGGCCTTCGGGGCGGTGAACGTCACCGTGCGCCCGGGCGCGATGGTGCCGGTGTCGAACGCGCCCGAACTGTTGGCGGTCACGGTGTGCGCGGTCTGGTCGGCGTTGGTGACCGTGACGACGGCGCCGGGAGCGACCGGCAGCGTCGTCGGACGGAACGCGAAGCTCTGGATGATGAGGTGGTTCGGGGAGTTGGCCGGGGCGGACGGCGACGCCCCCGTGGTGCTGCCGGAACCGCCGCCGGACGAGGAGTTCGAGCACCCCGTCAGAGCCAGCAGCAGGCACGCCCCGCTCACCGCACCGCGCCGTACGATCCCCATGCCGGTCACCCCGTTCGCCCTCGGTCGGGTCCGCTCACCGCCGGGCCACATCGTCCGGCGCGACGCGGCCCGGACCGCGCAGGCACCACCGCTCCGCCCCCGCGGCTTCACGCCGATGGCCGAGGAACGGCGGCCCGAGGACGGATCGGAGCGGCGCTCAGGTCGCCGGTACGGGAACGGGCTCGGCCTCGGTGCGGGCGGTGGCGGCGCGGGCGGCCGGGGCGAGGACGGCCTGCAGGCGCCGGGCGGCATCCAGGTGGTCGCCGGTCCAGATGATGCGGACGCCGGTGGCGGTGGCCTGGCCCTCGGCGTCGCGCAGGTCGCGGCGGACCGCCTCGACCAGGCGGGCGTCGGCCGCCAGGTCGTGCGGCAGCGGTGCGGGGATCGGCACGCGGCCGTCGAGCCCCGCGGCGAGGTCGTGGTACCAGCCCGCGACCTGGCCGGCGCCGGAGAGCAGCTCCGCCCGGGCGGCGGCCCGTTCGCGTGCGTCGTGCGCCTCGCCCGCATGCCGCCACATGCCGAGCATGGCGTCGGCGGCGAGCCGCAGCCCGACCACGCCGGTGACGAGGGTGGTCATCTCGGCGAGCGGCGCCCGCTTGGAGCCGCGCTCGGCCAGGTAGCCGCGGAAGGCGTCGTCGAGGCGGCGGGCCGACGCGGCGGCCTCCCGGCCCGCGGCGAGCGGCGCGGCGGCCGGCTCCGGTCCCGCCGCACAGCAGCCGACCGCGTAGTCCACCGCGCCCGCCAGGTAGTCCGCGCTGTCCGCGTACGCCTCGGCCAGGGCCTTGCCGACCGCGGCCCCGGCGCCGCGCGGCCAGAAGAAGACGCCGACCACCACGCTGACGGCGCAGCCGAGCGCGATGTCCTCGACCCGCAGCAGGCCCACCTTCCAGCCGGGGCTCTGGCCGATGTTGAAGAGGATCACCAGGGTCACGGTGAACGCGGCCTGGCCCGCGGCGAACGAGATCACCGCCGGAGCGACACCCGCGAGGAGGACGGCGAGCGGCAGCAGGAGCCACAGCACGGTGGTGTCGTGGCCCATCAGCGCCAGCAGCGCGCCCCCGATGACCGACCCGGCGAGCGTGCCGCCCAGCCCGCGCAGCGCGTTCTGCCCGGTGTTGAGCGCGCTGGAGCGCAGCACCGACAGCGCGCCGAGGACCACCCAGAAGGAGTGCTGGACGCTCGTCACCTCAGCGGCGGCCACGGCCAGTCCGAGACCGACCGCGCCGCGGACGCTGTTGTGCAGCCACACCGAGTTCCGGTCGACGTGGGCCGCGGCGCGCTCGCGGGCCGAGGCGAGCGGTTCGGTCAGGGCGCGGGGCTCGCGGCCGAGCAGCCGGTCCCCCCAGCCGCGCCGCTCGGCCGCCGCGAACAGGTGGACGTTCCCGGCGATCTGCTCAACCGCGTAGCCCAACTCCTGGGCGCGGAAGGACAGGTCGAGGGAGCTGATGAACTCCCGCATGTCGCCGTTGCGTCGGTCGCCGCGACCGGCGAGGTCCCCGTCACCGGGGCCGGCGCCGCCCTCGTTGCCGGGCGCCTCGCTCGGGCCGGTGCCCGGCCCGGTCCCGTCCGCGCCCTCCGCCGGCCGCTCGGCGGCCTGCCCGCCGGCGGTGTGCGCTTCGGCGCTCCGCGCACGGTAGACCGGCAGGCTCGCGGTGGCCTCCTCCCCCAAGGCGTCCATGGTCTTGCGGAGTTCGCCGAGGGCGGCCTCGAGCGCGCCGAGGTCGGCGGCCCGCGGCGCGCCGAGCAGGTCCGCGGACCGTTCGAGGGCGTCCGCGGCGGCGCGCCGCACCGCGCACGACGCCCCCACCGGTCCCGTTGCCGTGACGCCGGGCGGCGGCCCGCTGTGCGCCACGATGGCGGTGAGCCAGGTGAGTTCGTCGACCATGCGGACCAGGGCACGGGCACCGGTGGACAACCCGGTGGGGCGGTAGGGGGTGGCGTCGAAGGCCCCCCGGAGCGCGGCCGCGGCCTGCTCCACGTGGTGCGCGGCGGACGCGCAGGCGGCGCGGCCGGGCGCGTCGGGGTCGGCGAGGAAGGCGGCGTCGGCCCGCAGCCGTGCGGCGACCGCCCGGCAGACCCGGGCGGCCGGCGCGCTCAGCGGGTCGGCCGCGGGCCGCGGCCACAGGAAGGCGATGGCGAGCATCGACGCGGCGGCGGCGAGGCCGGCACCGGCCAGCCGGTCGGGCAGCGCCGACATGGGGGCGGCCAGCGACACGGGCAGGATGAAGGCCAGCAGCAGCGCGGTGGTGGCGCCGGCCAGCACGGAGCTGACGATGCCGCTGAAGAGCACCGCGAAGCCCACGGCGACCATGGTGACGACGCCCAGCCACGTCACCCTCGACACCGCCGTGCCCAGCGAGAGCAGCACGACCCAGGCGGCGGTGAGCGCGAGGTGCGCGCGGAGCCGCTGGATCATCGGCCCGGTGAACTCCACCAGCAGCAGCATCGCGAACGCGCCGAACGCGGCGAAGGTCGCCATCTCCGGCGAGCCGATCACCTTGCTGCACAGCGCGAACATCAGCGGCATCACGATCGCGCCGCGGCCCGCCCTGCGGGTGGCCGCCAGCCA
The DNA here is from genome assembly GCF_044333795.1 of Streptomyces sp. NPDC020917. Classification (NCBI taxonomy): domain Bacteria; kingdom Bacillati; phylum Actinomycetota; class Actinomycetes; order Kitasatosporales; family Streptomycetaceae; genus Streptomyces; species Streptomyces sp. NPDC020917. The sequence continues at coordinate 499,608 of NZ_JBIRRR010000005.1, forward strand.
CGGGTCGCGGGCCCTCAGCCGTGCCACGAGGGCCCGCGGCCCGTGGCCGGCATGCTGCTGCGGCACGGGCGCGGTGGTGGCCATCGGTGTTCGCTCCTCCCGTCGGTGGAGCGAACACTCCGGTGGCCCGGGGTCACCCCTGCCCCGCAGTATGCCGTGCGGGCGGCGCCGCCACCCGCAGAGGGCATCCGCTCAGAACAGGCGGTTGCGCAGGGCGTTCACCCGCGTGAGGGCCGAACCGAAGGCGGTCGCGTCGAGCGAGCCGTTCTGCAGCGCGGTGGCGAGCGCGGAGACGACCGCCTGGCCGTTGGCGACGCTGCCGGACGCCTCGAGGATGACGTCCATCCCGGCGGCGGCCGCGGAGACCGCGTTCTGCCCGATGGTGCCCAGCCCGCTGAGCGCGCCGGCCGCGATGGCGTCGGTGATCGTCACCCCGGAGAACCCGAGCCTGCCGCGCAGTTCGCCCTGCACCACTGTGGAGGAGAGCCCGGCCGGGTGCGCGGAGTCCAGGTGGGAGTAGATCGCCCAGGACACCATGACCAGGTCGACGCCGGCGGTCAGGGCCGCGACGTAGGGGAACTCGTCGGTGCCGCGCAGCTGGCTGAGCGAGGTGGTGAGGGTCACCGGCCGCAGGTCGGTGTTCTGCGAGGAGGTGGCCGGGCCGAGGCCGGGGAAGTGCTTGGCGGTGGCGGCCACGCCGGTGGCCTGCTGGGCGCTGATGAACGCCTGGCCGCACGAGGACACCACGGACGGGTCGGTGCTGTAGGAGCGTCCGTACTGGTCGTCGAAGTCCCCTGCCGTGCGGTAGACGTCGAGCACGGGGGCCAGGTTGATGTTGATGCCGGCGCTGCGCAGCAGGTTGCCCGCGCTGGTTCCGGCGGACGCGGCGGCGGACGCCGGGTTCGCGGACTGGCCGATCTGCTTCTCCGACTGGGTGGGGGCGCCGGGCAACCGCCGTACCTGGCCGCCTTCCTGATCGGTCATCAGCAGCAGGGGCGCCGGGTTGGGGCTGCTCGCGTTGGCCTGGCGCATCTGCTGCACGGCGGCGGTGATCTGCGACAGGCTGCTGACGTTGCCGCTGTTGATGATGACGCCGGCGGCCTGCCCGGAGCTGATCTGGTCGAGCAGGCTCTGCGGCACGGTGGTGCCGGGGTAGGAGAAGACGACCCGCTGGCCGGCCTGCTGCTGCGGGGTCAGTGCCGCGGGTCCTGCGGCCGCGTCCCCGAGGGGCTCCCGGGTACGGCGGCGGCCTGCGGGCAGGCCGGGCAGACCGGACGCGGCCAGTCCGGTGCCGGCGGCAAGTACGGTGCGGCGAGTGGGGGTTCCAGGGCCGTGCACGGTGTGCCTCCTGGGTTCGCTGCGCGGGTGGCGGGCAAGAGGACGGCCGGCGCCGGGCACGGGCCGACCGGGGGGAAGGGTGCGGGCGGTGGGGGGGGGGCCGCCGGGGGCGCCCCCCCCCCCCCCCGCCGGGGGGGCCCCCCCCCCCGGCCCCCCCGCCGGGGGGGGGGCCCCGGGGCGGGGGGCCGGGCGCCCGGGCGGAGGG
>NZ_JBIRRR010000005.1:501160-539543 GCF_044333795.1 Streptomyces sp. NPDC020917
GTGCGGGGTGGGCCTCGTGGGCGCGGGGGGGGGGGGGGGGGGGCGCGGGGGGCGGGGGCGGGGGGGGCCCCGCGGGGGGGGGGGGGGGGGGGGGGGGCGCGGGGGCGGGGGGGCCCGCCCCCCACGGCACGGACCGGGGCGACCCGCGCTGCGGGCCGCCGAGGCGGGCGGGCTCAGCCGTTGGCGAGCGCCTGGACGCGGCTGAAGTCGCCGTTGAAGGCGTCCTGGTCGCCGGGGAAGACGCCGCTGTCCGAGTACTGCCAGATGGTCTGGTAGGGCCAGTTGTACGGCATGGTGCCGGGGCTGCCGTTGTAGTTGGCGAGCATCAGCGGGTTGGTGGACGAGAAGTCGCCGGTGTTGCCGGTGCACTGGCTCCACCAGCTGGTGGCCGTGTAGATGACGACCCAGCGGCCGGTCCTGGCGTGGTACTCGTTGCTGAAGGACAGGATCCAGTTGACCATGCCGGACGCCGACAGCCCGTAGCAGGTGGCGCCGTACGGGTTCCACTCCATGTCGAGCATGCCGGGCAGCGTCTTGCCGTCCTTCGACCAACCGCCGCCGTGGGCCAGGAAGTAGTCCGCCTGGGTGGCGCCGGAGGAGGTGTTGGGCGTGGCGAAGTGGTAGGCGCCGCGGATGAGTCCGGCGTTGTAGGACCCGTTGTACTGCTGCGTGAAGTACGGGTTGGTGTACGTGGTGCTCTCGGTCGCCTTGACGTAGGCGAACCTCGCGCCGTTGGCCGCGGCGGCCGACCAGTTGACGTTGCCCTGGTAACCGCTGACGTCCATTCCGGGGGTGCCGGCGACCATGGGGGTGACGGCCAGGTGGCTGGTCGAGCCGGACTGGTGCTTGGCGATCTGCGAGCCCGCCCAGTCGAGTTCGGGGTGCGTGATCTGGTTCTTCGCGGTGCTGGGCGTCGCGGCCGCGGCCGGGACGGCGCCGGCCCCGAGGGCGGCGCAGGCGAGGGCGGCGGCGGCGATGACACCGCACTTCTTCGCCTTGGCGGGTGCATGCCAACTCAACATGGATCCTCCGGGAGGGACGCATGGGTCAGGTGGGGGTGCAGGCGTGCACGCCCAGAGTGGAGGAAACCTTCTGCGGACACAAGGAGTATGAAAAAAAGCACGACGCGTGTGCGCCGCCGGCCCCGCGGGTGGGGCGCCGGCTCAGCCGGCGAGTTCCCGGGTCAGCGGGACGGCCCTGGACAGATAGAAGGTGCCGAAGGTGATGAGCGCGACCGCCCCCAGCTCCGGCAGGATCCACCAGCCGCTACGGATGTGCTCGGCGTACACCGTGACACCCAGGATGAGGCTGATCACGGCGTCGCCGAGGGTCAGGGCGGGCTGCGAGGCGGTGATGGACCCGGACTGCAGGGCGTTCTCCAGCAGGAAGACCGCGCCGATGCCGCACACCGCGAAGCCGTAGGTCTGCCAGGCGGTGATGAACGCGCCGAAGCCGTGGTCGGAGAAGGTGTTGGCGGCGGACTTCATCAGCGCGGCGGTCAGCGCGTTCGCCACCGCGGCGGCCGTGCCGAGCAGGGCGGCGCGCGGCGCCCCCGACGGGCGGTGCCGGGCGAGCAGCACGGCGGCGGCGACGAGGCCGGCGCAGACGATGCACGCCGGGATCCACCGGGCCAGCGAGGCCTGCGCGGTACCGCCGTCGGGCGCCGCGCAGGCCAGCCCGACCGCCAGCCCGACGACCATGCAGCCGACGGCGATCCAGCCCGAGCGCGGCAGCGTGCGGTGGAGCAGCGGCAGTGCGATGAGCAGGGCGAACGGCAACTCCAGGATGAACAGCGGCTGGGCAAGGGCCAGCGGTCCCGACACCAGCGCCAGGGCCTGGAAGAGCGCCGCCCCGATCACCCCGAGGATGCCGAGCAGGAACACCGACTGGTGGAGCATGTCCACCAGCAGCCGCGGGCGCAGCGCGTCCTCGGGCGGCACCGCCAGGGCGGCCTTGCGCTGCAGCACCGTTCCGGTCGCGTTGCTGGCCGCGCCGAGCAGCGCGAAGATCACGCTCAGGACCAGCAGGTCGGCCTCCCGCGGCGCAGGTGTCCCGGGACGGCGCCGAGGGCGGTCCCGGATCAGGACGGTGTCGCCTCCAGCATCGCGGCCCAGGCCGGTCCGCCGGGTGATCGGCCCGCCGAGGCGCCCCGCCGTCACCCGATCGACGGCGTTGGCCGTCGAGTGGGAGCGCGAGTACCGTCGAATTACCGAAGGCTTCGACGAGGGAGAGGCCCATGCGGGTACACAAAGGCGATGTCCTGCGGTTCACCGGGCGCACGGTGGGCACGCCGGAGCACCGCGCGAAGGTTCTGGAAGTTCTCGGCCGCGAAGGCGACCCGCCCTACCGCATCCGCTTCGAGGACGGCCGCGAGGCCGAGGTCGTCCCCGGGTCGGACTGCGTGGTCGAGTCGGGGGCACCGCGGCCCATGTGACCGCCGGCGCAGCGCTCGCCGGCAAACGGTCCGTCGCCCCGCGGAGCGCGTCCGCGGGGCGACGGGTTTATCACAGTTGATCGCTGGGCGCCGGGGACCCGGGCAATTGATCGGCAGAATGCCGCGCATTCTTCCGGCCGCGTTCGCCTGCCTAGTAAGCTGCCGGTGGGATCGGGCACTTACGGGCGCCCTCTCAGGCCGCGCCGGGCTCTGGTTGCCTCCGGAACGCCCGGCGCGGTCTCTCGAAAGGGCTCCCTCTTTTTGCACCCGGCGGCCGGAATAGCCATACGCACCGGGCATATGCGGGGGCATCGCGGGTGCGACCGGGCTGCACCGGGCGGTCCGGAGGTGGCACGACGGCTCAGCTGACCGGCCAGGAGCCCCGCCCCGCGAGCAGGTCGTCGGCGATCTCGTGCAGGTACAGGCCAAGGGTGCGGGCGTCGACGGAACGGCTGATCCGCACGATTCCCTGCCGGTCCATACCGACCAGGAACACCTCGCCCGCGGTTCCTCTGATATTACGCTGTGTTTTTCTTTGGTGGGGTCTTCCACGTCCATTCATGACGGCTCTTTTCGAAAATGCGCCTCGGTAGAAAAAGGACCCGATCCATCGATCCGGGTCCGCAGAAAGGGGCGCGGTGCCCCGGCCGTCGCCGAGGCACCTGCGCGATGACGGGGATATCCGCCGGGCTATCGCCCCATCATGGGCAGCAGCGTGCCCTGCAGCATCAGCCCGCGTTCCATCTGGATGGCCGATCGGCACAGCGCCCTGCCCTCCACCAGAAAGGTCGGTTCGATCTCGGCCCCCGCGCCGGGCGCCTGCACGACGAGCGAGAATCCCACGAACGGGTACACCATCATCACGTCCCCCGTCGTGGACACGAACTGCCCGCCGCGGTACCGCGTGTCGGCGACGAAGCCGACGACCATGGGCTGGATCTGCGGCTCGGGCACTTCCTCGCTCAGCAGCGCGAGCACGTCGACGGCGGACATCGTGCCGTCCAGTGCCTGCTGGGCGGTGGCCCGCAACCGGCCGAGCAGCTGCGCCTGGTGGGTCAACGTCGCCGACATCTCGACGGTGGCCGCCAGCTCACGGCTGGTGACGTTCGCGGCGTGCCCCAGCATCTCCACCCTGCGCCGCAGCTCGGCGGACATCTGGGACGCCTCGGCCTGCGTGCCGCGCCAGCGCGCGTCCCAGGCGGTCCGCTCGGACTCGTGCGCCTCGGCGATCCGCTCGGCCGCCGCTTCTGGATCCTTTTCCGCCTCGATGGCCCCCACGGCCAGTTTGTAGAACGCATCCGTCCGCGTCCGCGGGCGTGCCTGCGCATCCTCAATCGCAGTCATCGGTTTGCCTCCGGAATCTGACTTGGCGCGACGATAGCCCACATTTCATGATCGTTCGCCACGTTCCGGAAGAATACGCAGGAGGGGGCACGGTGATAATCATGAAGGGATGCGGAGAATCCTCAGCCGCTGCGCGTCGCCGCAGGCCGAGGGCATTTCTCGCATACATGAGCGACCGCCGGCCGGTCGGCCCCGGCCGGTAACGGGTGACATGAAGGGGATACCGAGAGGCCAGTGTTATTGGCTGGATAATCAGCCGGCCGGAAACGCAGGCCAATCCACCCCCCGGTCACGCAATGGCGGTCAGCCCTTCTCGTGCTTGTCGTTCGCCGCGGCGTCCGTGGTGCCCTCCCGCAGCAGCTGCTTTCCGAGGTCCAGCAGGGCGCGCCCGGCCGCGTACTCGTCCCCGATCGACGGGACGGGCGGGTCGTGCGGGTTGCGGTGGGCGCTGGACCTGCTGGTCAGGGTCCGTTCACCGGTGTCCAGAGCGGCGTCGACCTTGGTGACGTCCTCGTCCTCCTCGAACACGTCCATCCGCAGGGTCCAGGTCTTGGTACGTGCGGGGCCCGAGCCCTTGTCGTCCGTCATCGCGCTGTCCCTTCTGTTCGGCCTGATCGGCGCACCCCCCTCCTTCCAGCATCGCGCGCCCGGGCCGATCGGGGAGGTCGGCGGAAGGAGGGGGGCGGAGGGGGGAAGGAACGCCGCACGTCAGCCGATGGAGACCCGCAGGATCCGGTCGCTGCCGTCGGGCTGCTTGCCGTTGTTGTCGGCGTTGGTGGTGGTCAGCCACAGCTGGTCGGCGCCGGGCACCTTCGCGACCGTGCGCAGCCGGCCGTAGGTGCCGACGTAGTACGCGCTGGGCGCGCCCACGTTCTCGGTGTCGCCGCTGATCGGGATGCGCCACAGCCGCTCGCCGCGCAGCGCGGCCATGTAGACGACGTTGCGGACGATGGCGATGCCGCTGGGCGATGCCTGGTTCACCGGCCAGGTCGCCTTGGGGTTGGTCATGCCCGCGGTGGAGCAGGTGCCTTCGCAGGTCGGCCAGCCGTAGTCCTTGCCGGGCTTGATCAGGTTGAGCTCGTCGTAGGAGCTGTTGCCGAACTCCGCTTCCCACAGGCGGCCGTTGCGGTCGAAGGCCAGGCCCTGCGGGTTGCGGTGGCCGTAGCTGTAGACGTAGGTGCCGAAGGGGTTGCCGGGCGCGGGCTGCCCGGTCGTGGTCATCCGCAGGATCTTGCCGTTCAGGGAGCTCTTGTCCTGGGCGAGCGCCGGCGTCTCGGCCTCACCGGTGGCCACGTACAGATAGCCGTCCGGGCCGAACGCCAGCCGGCCGCCGTTGTGGTACTGGTTCTTCTTGATCCCCTGCAGCAGCACGGTGTAGTTGCCGAGCGAGGTGCCGTTGTATGTCATGCGTACGACGCGGTTGCCCTCGGACGCGGTGTGCATGAAGTAGACGTAGTGGTTCGCCGTCCAGTCCGGGTCCACGGCGACGCCGAGCAGGCCGCCCTCCCCGTTGGTGCCGACCACGTTGGGCACGCTGCCCACGTAGGTGCGGGCGCCGGCGAGCGTGACCCTCCAGACCTTGCCGTCCTCGGTGCCGGTGTCGGTGTAGTCGCCGCGCTCGGTGACGAGGGCGGTCTTGCCGTCGGGCAGCCAGCCGATGCCCCACGGGATCGTCCAGCCGGAGGACAGGGTGCTGATCGACGAGGGCGCGCCGCCATCGGTCGCGCAGGTCGGCGTCGTGAAGGCGACGGTGTTGCTCTGCGCGGAGGTGTTCCCCGCCTGGTCCCTGGCGACCACGTTGAGGGTGTACGGGGTGTCGCAGGCCAGGCCGGTCAGGGTCGTGGAGGAGGCCGGCGGCGTGCCGGTGACCGTGGTGTACACGGTGCTGCCGCTGCGTACGTCGTAGGCGGTGACGCCCATGTCGTCCGTGGACGCGGTCCAGCTGAGCTTCACGCCGGTGCCGGTGAGCGCGGAGTACCCGAGACCGGCCGGCGCGCTGGGCGGTGAGGTGTCGGAGCTGGGCAGCGTGGTGCAGGTGAGCGGCGTGGTCGCGGCCGAGGTGTTGCCGGCCGCGTCGCGGGCGATGACCGCCAGCGAGTAGGCGGTGTCGGCGGTGAGCCCGCCGATCGTCCTGCTCGTCGCGGTGCCGGGCGCCTCGCCCAGCTTGTTGCCGTGCTCGTACACGTCGTATGCCGCGACGCCGACGTCGTCGGTGGACGCACCCCAGTGGAGGGTGATGCTGTCCTCGGTGACGGCGCTGCAGCTGGTCGCGCCGGGGGTGGTGGGCGGCTGGGTGTCGGCGGCGGTGCCGACGGTGAGCTTGTCGAGGTTGGGCCCGCCGGCGGCGGTGGTCGCGGTCGCCGTGACCGTGTTGGTGCCGGCGGTCAGCGGGGCGGTGACCGTCCTGGTCGCCCAGGTGTTCCAGTCCGCGGTGACCGGGAACGACAGCGGCGACGCGACCGCCTTGCCGTTGACGGTGACGGTCATCGGACGGTCCGCGCCGCCGGCGTTGGCATACCGGAAGGCCAGGCTCGCGCTGCCCGCGGTGGCGGCGGCGACGGTGAAGGTGATCGAGGAGCCGGTGACATTGGTGAAGTCCACGAACCCGGTGCCGGTGTAGCCGGTGTGGTTGGTGACGACGGCGCCCTGGGCGATGGTCGCGTCCTCGGCCTGGTAGTCGGTGCTGGGCTGAGCGGCGGCCACCGTGACGTCGAGGTAGTCCAGGTTCGGCAGGCCGCCGGCCGTGGTCGCGGTGAGCCGGACGGTGCTGGTGCCGGCCGGCACCGGGGCGGTGAGCGTCGCGGTGGCCCAGGTGTTCCAGTCGGCGGTGGCCGGGAAGGACCGGGCCGCGGCGGCGACGGAGCCGTTGACGGCGATGTCGGCGGGACGGTCGGCGGTGGTGCCGTTGGCGTAGCGGAACGCGAGCGTGGCGGTGCCCGCGGTGGCCGCGGTCACGGTGAACTGGACGTACGAGCCGGCGACGTTGTCGCCGTTGACGTATCCCGTTCCGGAGTACCCGGTGTGCGAGGTCTCCAGGACGCCCTGGGAGATGGTCGCGTTCTCCGCCTCGTAGCGGGTGGCGGCGGCGGACGCGGTGGGCGCGCCGGTGGACAGCAGGGCGGCGAGGCCGATCCCCGCGGCCAGACCGGCGCTCAGGAGTCTGCGGAGGATGTGCGGGTGTTCGTGCACGACGGTGATCCCTCTCGAGTCGGTGTCCGACGATCACGGTCAGGCGTCGGCGACGCCCGTGGTGCGAGGGACTGTAATGAAAGTTTCCTAACTGTCAATGCGCCCAACGGAGTTCACCGTGACGGCCGTGAAGTCGTGGGGTGGCGCACAGGCTGACGGGGCGTCAGGAACAGCGGGGCCGGCGCGGGGTTCGAAACGGGGCAAAGCGCCACTTCGGGCGCGGCGCGGAAGGCTGTGCGAAGTCCCACAAGGCGCCACTGACGTGCAACCTTTTCAAGAGCATCACAAGGAGCACGCATCCTCTCCCGGCGGGGCTGTTAGCGTGTGCCGCTGCCCCATCGCGGGCGAACGTGAACATGCCACCAGGCTCCCTCAGCTGCGCAGCCAGCACAGAAAGACCGCGAATGGACTACTGCTACTCATGCCGTCGGACCCTCAACGGGGCTCTGGTGTGCCCGGGCTGCGGCGCCTACGCGCCGGACATAGCCCCGCCCGCCAGCACCTACGAGGGCGCTACCGCCACGGCCGCCGCGGCCTGGGAGTCGTACGGACTGGGCCCCGTGGGGCACCCGGACACCTCCGCAGGTCCGCAGCCGGACGTGCACGTTCCGGGCTACGCCGCCCCCGGCGAGCACGCCTACGCCCACCCGGGTCTGTTCGACGACGGGTACGCCCCGGCCGGCGGCCACGGGCACGCCGCGCTCGGCGAGCCCGCGCGGCCCGAGGCGTCCGCGCCCGGTTTCGCGGCGGCCGAACCGGCGGGGCCCGACGACGAGTTGCCGGGATCCGACACCCCGTCGGTGCTCGGGCCGCCGTCCCTCGCGCCCACGCTGCACCGCGGCCGAGCGGCCCGGCGGCGCCAGATGGCGCGCTGGAAGAAGAACCGGCGCCGCGCCGCGGCGGCCACCGCCGTCGCGCTGTTCGGCGGCGGCGTCACGGTGGCGTCGATGCAGGGCCACTCCGGCAGGAACGGCACGACCACCGCCGCCGCGGACCCGCAGGCGCCGACCGCGCTCCAGACCGACAACACGTCGGTGAGCGCGCCGAGCGACCAGGCCGCCCCGACCGCGGCGCCCACACACGTCGCGCCGCAGCAGCACCACTCCGCCGCGCGCCCGGCACCGCGCAGCACCCACGCCGGGACCGACAGCATCACGTCGATCCCGACCACGGTGATCCCCTCGGGCCACCCGGTGACGTACTCCGGGTCGACCCGCCCGGCACCGACCACCACCACGGCGCCGCCGGCACCGTCGAGCACCACGGGAACCACGGCGGACAGCGGGTCCACCTCGGGCTCCACCGCGACCACTCCCCCGGCCACGCCGACGACCACCGCCCCGGCGACCACCGCGCCGTCGACGCCGCCGCCCCAGCAGCTCTGCCTGCTCATCATCTGCCTCGGCTGACCTCGGGGACGCCCGGTGCCCCCGCCCGACTCGTCGGGTGGGGGCACCGGGCATTTTGCTAGGTGGAGGTTCCTCCGCTTAGTATCGGGGCAAGCGGAGGGACCTCCGCTTCCATCGAGGAGCGCCGCGGCGCTCCCGTCCCCCGAAAGATGGCCATGTCGATATCCCCGACGGCGTCGGCGACCCCGGCGTCCGCCCGCGTCCGCCGCGCCTCGCCCGTCACCCTGCTGGTGCTGGCCGCGGCGGTCTCCGCATACGCCCTGCTCCAGTCGCTGGTGGTGCCCGTCCTCGCCACCGTCCAGCAGGCGATGCACACCGACCAGACCTCGGCGACCTGGGTGCTCACCGCCTACCTGCTCTCCGCGTCCATCTTCACCCCGATCATCGGCCGTGTCGGCGACGCGGTCGGCAAGAAGAAGATGCTGGTCCTGACGCTGGCGGCGCTCGCCGCGGGCCTGCTGCTGGCCGCCGTGGCGAGCAGCATCACGGTCCTGGTCGCGGCCCGTGTCCTGCAGGGCGTCGGCGGCGGCGTGCTGCCGCTGGCCTTCGGCATCACCCGCGACGAGTTCCCGCCGCACCGCGCGCCCGCTACCGTGGGCCTGCTCGCCGCGCTCACCGCGGTCGGCGGCGGCCTCGGCATCGTGCTGGCCGGCCCGATCATCAACGTCCTCGACTACCACTGGCTGTTCTGGCTGCCGCTGATCGCCGTCGTGGCGACCGGTGTGGCCGCCCAACTGCTGCTGCCCGCGTCGCCCGCGCACGCCCGGGGGCGGATCAGCGTGACGCCCGCAGTGCTGCTCTCGGCATGGCTGGTCGCGCTGCTGCTCGCGCTCAGCGAGGGCTCGGTGTGGGGCTGGGCCTCCGGGCGCGTCCTGGGCCTGCTCGGCGCCGCGGTGGTGCTGGCGGCGGGCTGGATCGCGGCCGAGCGCCGCGCCGCGACACCGCTGGTGGACCTGCGGATGATGGGGATTCCCGCGGTGTGGACGTCGAACCTGGTGGCCCTGATGGTGGGCGTCGGGATGTACGCGACGTTCGGCTTCCTGCCGCAGTTCCTGCAGACGCCCTCGCAGGCCGGCTACGGCTTCGGGGCGAGCGTCACCGCGTCCGGCCTGATCATGCTGCCGTGGCCGCTGACGATGTTCGCGGTCGGCGCCGCCTCCGGGCGGCTCGCGGCCCGGTTCGGCGCCAAGGCGCTGGTGGTGGCCGGCAGCCTGATCGCCGTCCCGCCGTTCCTGCTGATGGCCTTCGCGCACGACCACGTGTGGGAGCTGTGCCTGGCCACCGGCGTGCTCGGCGTGGGCTTCGGGCTGGCCTTCGCCGCCATGTCGAGCCTGGTCGTGCAGGCGGTGCCGGCGCACCAGACCGGCGTGGCCAGCGGCATGAACGCCAACATCCGCACCATCGGCGGCGCGGTCGGCGCGGCGCTGATGGCCGGCATCGTCACCGCCCGTACCGGTCCCGGCGGCCTGCCCGACGAGTCCGGGTACGCCTGGGGCTTCGCGGCCCTGGCCGGCGCGACGGTGCTGGCGTTCCTGGCCGCGCTGCTCATCCCGGCCCGCGTCGGCGAACAGGTCCTGCCGGAGCCGGTGCGCGGCGACGACCTGGAGCGCGCGGCCGCCACCCCGGTCTCCGCGGACGCGGTCCTGCCGGGGCCTGCCGGCACCACGGGCTCGGCCGCCGGGACGGCGTCCCGGGAGGGCTGACGCCCAGGTCCCGCACGGTGGGACGAGGGCCGGAGACCGGCCCCGCCGGGCTCCGGTTGTGGACCATGAGGGTGACGCTGATGATGAATGTGTCCTATCGGCACCCTTTCGCCCTATACCGCGAAGGGCAGCACCCGGGAGTGGATCATGGGCGGACATGTGTACCTGGCTTACGACTATCCCGTTCTCGGCGCCTTCTGGACGGCCATGTGGGTCTTCCTGTGGGTTCTGTGGATCTTCCTGCTGTTCCGGATCGTCGTCGACATCTTCCGGGACGACTCGATGAGCGGCTGGGCCAAGACCGGATGGCTGCTGTTCGTGCTGCTGCTGCCGTTCCTCGGCGTCTTCGTGTACGTCGTCGCCCGCGGCACCGGCATGGGCCGGCGCGAGCAGCACCACGTCGAACAGCAGCAGAAGGCGTTCGACAGCTACATCCGCAAGACCGCCGGCACCCAGGGCGGCGCCAGCCACACCGACCAGCTCGACCGGCTGGCGCAACTGCGCGCCGACGGAACCCTGTCGGAGGAGGAGTTCCAGAAGGCCAAGCAGAAGGTGCTCTCCTGACGGAGAGCCGGCCGGCACGGCCGGCGCACGTCCCCGGGTGGGCCGGCCGCGAGGCCGGCCCACCTTCGTGTCACGCCGTGTCACGAAGGGGTGGGCGCCGCCAGCCGGTAGCGGACGAACAGCACGGCCTCCACGTCGCCGTGCGGTGCGCTGTACAGGTGGGCGCGGTCCGCGCTCCAGGAGGCGTGCGCCCCGGGGCCGGCCGTCTGCGGGGCCGCGGGATCGCCCACGACCGCGGTGCCGGCGAGCACCATCAGGTGCTCCTCGGTCCCGGGGATGTGCGCGGCCGACTCCTGGCGGGCGCCCGCCCGGATGCGGATCCTGAAGACGTCGGTGACGGCGTCGGCGTCCTCGAAGCGCTCGGTGAGCACGGCGGTGACGGCCTCGCCGGAGATGCCGGCCCGTGCCGCGCCGGGCGTGAGGACCGCGCTGAGCGGGAGGCCGGGCCCGGGCGAGCCGTGCGGGGTCCCGTCCTCGTCGGTGAGCACCGCGCTGAGCGCGATGCCCAGTGCGGTGGTGAGCGCGTAGAGGGTCTCCAGGGTGGGGTTCCTGCGGCCCGCTTCCAGCTCGGAGAGGGTGGCCTTGCCCGTGCCGGACTGCCGGGCCAGCGCGGACAGGCTCAGGCCGCGCTCCTCCCGCAGCTGCCGCAGCCGCCGGCCGACGCGTTCGTTCAGCTCCATACCTCTCCCAGTCCCGCCTGCCCGCCGGACATCCGGCCGGTCGATGCCCGTTGACGGCTGCACCGGGCCAAGCCTAGTGTTCCGCATACGGAACGTTCCGTAAACGGAACCCTAGCCGCCCGGAAGTGTCATGAAGGTCCTTGCGTCCCTGCGCTCCGCCGCGCCCGCGCCCGCCGTCACCGCAGGTCTGGTGACGGTGCTGGTCGGTGTCACCAGTTCCGCCGCCGTGGTGTTCAGCGCGGCCAGGGCGGCCGGCGCGGACGCCTCCGAGCTGGCCTCCTGGATGTTCGCGCTCGGCCTGGGCCTGGGGGTCACCTCCATCGGGCTCTCGCTGCGCTACCGCACCCCGATCGTCACCGCCTGGTCCACCCCGGGCGCGGCGCTGCTGGCCACCGGTCTGGTGGGGGTGCCGATGTCCCAGGCGGTGGGGGCGTTCCTGCTGTCGTCCCTGCTCATCCTGGTCAGCGGGGTCACCGGGTGGTTCGCCAGGGTCATGGACGCCCTCCCCGTCCCGCTGACCGCCGCGCTGCTGGCCGGGGTGCTGCTGCAGTTCGGCACCGACCTGTTCACGGCGATGCACGGCCGGTTCGCGGTGGCCTTCCCGATGTTCGCCGCCTATCTGCTCGCCCGCCGGCTGCTTCCCCGCTACGCGGTGCTGGCGGCGCTCGCGGTCGGGGTGGCCGCCACCACCGTCACCGGCGGCTGGCACACCGCCGGTCTGCGGCTGTCCGCCCCGGCGCCTGTCTTCACCACTCCCGATCTGGACTGGCGGGTGCTGCTCAGCGTCGGCATCCCGCTGTACGTGGTGACGATGACCGGCCAGAACCTCCCGGGCGTCGCGGTACTGCGCAACTCCGGCTACGACGTGCCGGTCTCGCCGCTGCTCGGCTGGACCGGCGCGGTCAACGCGGTGCTCGCGCCGTTCGGCGCGTTCGGCCTGAACCTGGCGGCGATCACCGCCGCGATCTGCACGGGCGAGCAGGCCCACCCGGACCGGTCCCGCCGGTACCTGGCGGCGGTCTGGGCGGGCGTCTTCTATCTGTGCGTGGCCGCGCTCGGCGGCACGATCGGCGCCCTGCTGACGGCGATGCCGCGCGAACTGGTGCTGGGCATCGCGGGGATCGGGCTGCTGGGCACGATCGGCAGCTCGCTGCACACCGCCCTGGGCGACGAACGGCACCGGGAGGCCGCGGTGGTGACGTTCCTGGCCACCGCGTCCGGCATGACGCTGCTGGGCATCGGCTCGGCCTTCTGGGGACTGCTCGCCGGGGTGTGCACGCTGCTCGCCGCGCGCCTGCCTGTCCCGGGGCGCCGCCCGGGTGCGCCGGGGCCGGCGCCCGAACGGACCGCGGTCGCTGACGAGGCCGGCGGGTCGCCCTCGCCGGGCGGCCCGACCGGCGACGGCGCGCCGGGGTCCTCGGTGCCGGCGGGCTCGACCGGCGCCTGACGCCCCGACCGCAGCGCCGTCCTGTGCCAGCCCGTCGCCTCCCCGCCCCCGGGGCCCGCGCGCGTCCCCGCTCCGGACACCGGCGTGCCCTTCGGTCCGTCCCTGCCCGCCCTCGGACCCGGTGCCTGCCCGGCAGAACGTGCCCGGCCCCACCGCCCCCGGGGCCCGCGCGCGTCCCCGCTCCGGACACCGGCGTGCCCTTCGGTCCGTCGTCTCCTGTCCGGCGCCGCGGCGGCGGGCGGACCGGAGGAACTCACCCGGCGTCGGTGCGGCGGCCCGGCACCACCAGCCCGTGCTCGTAGGCGAGCACGATCGCCTGCGCCCGGTCCCGGGCGCCGAGTTTGCCCAGCACCCGGCTGACGTGGGTCTTGACGGTCTCCGCGCTGACCACCAGGCGCTCGGCGATCTCCGCGTTGGACAGTCCCTCGGCGACCAGCCGCAGCGTGTCCGTCTCCCGCGGGGTGAGCGCGGCGAGCGCCGCCCCGGAGGCCGCGACCTGCGGCCGCATCCTGACGAACTCGCCGATCAGCCGCCGGGTGACGGTCGGCGCGAGCAGCGCCTCGCCGGACGCGACGACGCGCACGGCGTCGAAGAGCCGCTCGGCCGCCATGTCCTTGAGCAGGAACCCGCTGGCTCCGGCGGCCAGCGCGTCGTAGACGTGCTCGTCGAGGTCGAAGGTGGTGAGCATGATGATGCGCGGAACCCCGCCCGGCCGTCCGGTGATGCGCCGGGCCGCCTCGATGCCGTCGAGCACCGGCATCCGCACGTCCATCAGCACGATGTCGGGCCGCAGCGCGTCGCAGAGCCGGAGCGCGGCGGCGCCGTCGGCCGCGCTGCCGACCACCTCGAAGTCGGGCTGGCTGTCCAGCAGCGCGGCGAACCCGGCGCGGACGATGTCCTGGTCGTCGACCACCAGGATGCGTACCGGGGCGGCGGCGCCCACCGGTTCGGGCGCGTTCATGCCGCCCGCCGGTCGCCGGCCGAGTCGAGCGGCAGCCGGGCCTCGACGACGAAGCCGGTGACCGGCCCGGGTCCCGCGGCCAGGGTGCCGCCGGCCATCGCGGTGCGCTCGCGCATGCCGATCAGCCCGTGGCCGCCGGCCGCCGGCGCCCCGCCGGGCCCGCTGTCGCGGACCGTCACCCGCAACTCCTCGTCCGCGTAGTGCAGTTCCACGTCCACCGCGGAACCCGGCGCGTGCCGGCGGGAGTTGGTCAGCGCCTCCTGCGCGATGCGGTAGGCGGCCAGCTCGACGCCCGGGTCCAGGGGCCGGACCGTGCCGCGGACGGTGAGCCGGACGACCGTGCCGCTCGCGTCGCGGGCCTGGTCGACCAGGGCGAGCAACTGGTCGAGGCCCGGCTGCGGTCGGCGTGCCGGGCGAGGACCCGCCGTCCGGCGGTCCGCGCGTACGGGCCGGCCGGTGCGGTCGTCGCCGTCTCCCCCGCCGTCCTCGCGCAGTACTCCGAGGAGGCGGCGCATCTCGGTCAGCGCCTCGCGGGCGGTCTCGCCGATCGCCAGGAGTTTCGCGGCGCCCTCGGGCGGCAGTCCCGGCGTGGTGAGCCGGGCCGTCTCGGCCTGCACCGACAGGGCACTGATGTGATGGGCCACGATGTCGTGCAACTCGCGGGCGATCCGGGTGCGTTCGCCGCGCGCCGCGTGCTGCAGCAGGGTGTCCGCGTACGCCCAGTCGGCCGCCGCCCGGGCCGCCGCGGCCCGCCGGGACCTGCGGTGCGCGCCGAGCGCCGCCGCGGCGGCGGTGCCGGCCAGCATGCCGACGGCCCATGGCTTGCCGCCGGGCCGGCCCGCCCCCGCGCCGACCGCGTAGGCCACGAACGGGACGGTGGCCAGCAGGGCGGTCACCGGGGGGCGGCGCAGGCCCAGCAGGAACAGCACGGCGGCGAGCGCGGCGAGTCCGGCGACCGCGGGCAGCTCTCCGCTGAGCGGCGCCAGCAGTACGGCGGCGGCGATCGCGGCAGAAGCCGGCACCAGGTGGGAGCGGGCGAACGCCAGCGGCGCGGTCGAGCCGAGGGCCAGGGCCAGGGTGCCGGCGATCGTCAGGGAGCCGGTCCGGGCCGGACCCACGCCGTTCGCCGCGGCCGCCGCCTGCGCCAGGCCCAGCGTGCCCAGCGTCGCCGCCGCGACGAGTGGCAGGTCGGGGGCGCCCGCGGCCCGGCGCAGTGCCGCCGCACAGCGTCCGACCAGGCGCTTCGGCAGCGGCATCGGGGTCATCAGGCCATTATCCGCAGCGGTTCCGGCAGGTCGCGTCCCCCGCGCGGGGGATGGCGGGGCCGGCGAGGACTCCCCGTGAGCGGGACGGCAGCGGCGGTCGCCGTCAGTAGCGTCGAGGCCATGACGGAATGGACGATCGCGGTCAGCGATCTCAGCAAGACCTACGGGAACACGGCGGCGGTGGATTCGCTGTCGTTCACCGTGCGGCCTGGGACGGTCACCGGTTTCGTCGGGCCGAACGGCGCCGGCAAGTCGACCACGCTGCGGATGATGCTCGGCCTGGACGCGCCCGACGGCGGCAGCGCGCTCATCGGCGGCCGGCCCTACCGGGAGTTGCACGACCCGCTGCGGTCGGTCGGCGCGCTGCTGGACGCGGAGGCGGTCCATCCCGGCCGCCGGGCCCGCGCCCATCTGCTCTGGCAGGCCCGCTACAACGGGCTGCCGGCCGGGCGGGTGGACGAGGTGCTCGACCTCGTCGGCCTGGCGCCGGCGGCGGGCAAGCGGGCGGGCGGGTTCTCGCTGGGCATGCGCCAGCGGCTGGGGATCGCCGGTGCGCTGCTCGGCGACCCGCGGGTGCTGATCCTGGACGAGCCGGTGAACGGCCTGGACCCGGACGGCATCCGGTGGATCCGCGGCCTGCTCAGGTCGCTGGCCGCGGAGGGCCGCACGGTGCTGGTGTCGAGCCACCTGATGAGCGAACTGCAGGACACCGCCGACCATGTGATCGTGATCGGCCGCGGACGGCTGCTGGCGGACACCGCGGTGGACGCGCTGCTCTCCGCCGCGTCCGGCGACCGGATCGTGCTGCACACCTCGCGCCGGACCGACGCCATGACGGTGCTGGCGGCGGCCGGCGCGACCGTGTCGGTGCTCGGCGCCGACGCGCTGACCGTCTCCGGGCTGCCCGCGGAACGGGTGGCCGCCGAACTCAACGGCGGAGCCGTGCCGTTCTCGGCCCTGGCCCCGCACCGCGCCTCGCTGGAGGAGGCGTATCTGGACCTGACCCGCGACGCCACGGAGTTCCGGGCGCACGGGCACGACGCCGAGGAGATCCGGCCGTGACCACGTCGACGACCTCCCTGCTGCGGGCCGTACGCGCCGAGTGGGCCAAGCTGCGGTCGGTGCGCAGCACCGGCGCCGCGCTGCTGGCCACCGTCGCCCTGGTGGTGCTGATCGGGGTGCTCACCGCCCAGGGCGGGCACACCAGTTACGGCGGACCCGCCCGGCTGGACGGCTTCGCCTTCGTGCACCGCCCGGCCGCCGGCGACGTCACGGTGACGGCACAGCTCACCGGGCAGGCGGACAGCGCCCCGTGGGCGAAGGCCGGGCTGATGCTCAGGTCCGGCACGGCCGGCGGCTCGCCGTCCGTGTCGCTGATGCTCACCCCCGGCCACGGCGTGCGGATGCAGGCGCGCGGCGGTACCGAGGAGCTGACCGGCAGCGGCGGCGCCGCGGCCCCGTACTGGCTGCGGCTGTCCCGCTCCGGCCACGAGGTGACGGGCTGGGAGTCGGCCGACGGCCGCACCTGGAGCAAGGTGGGCACCGTTCCCGACACCGGGCTGCCCGCGACCGCGGAGGCCGGGCTGTTCGTCGCCTCGCCGGAGACCGCCACGTCGCGCTGGGCGGGCCCGGGCAAGGTGGTGGGCACCGCGCGTGCCACCACCGGCCGCGCGGTGTTCGCCCATGTGACGGCGGCGTCGGGGGCCGCGCCTGCGGCTTCCGGCGCCGGGGACACGGGCGCCTCCGCCGCGGACAGCTGGCAACTCACCGATGTGGTGCAGCCGCCCGGGCCGCCGGGTACGCAGCTGCCGGCCGCCGCGCCGGGCACGCTGCACCGGACCGGGCAGACGTTCACCGTCACCGGCAGCGGCGACCTCGGCACCCCCGGGGTGGGCGGGGTCGCGCAGGACGGGCAGGACGACACGGTCGCCTCGACGCTCAGCGGCGTGCAGATCGGCCTGTTCGCCGTCATCGCCCTCGGCGTGCTGGCGATGACCTCGGAGTACCGGACCCGCACCATCCGCACCACGTTCACGGTCAGCCCGCACCGCGGCCGGGTGCTCGCCGCCAAGGCGGTCGTGGTGGCGGCCGGGGTCTTCGTGGCCGGGCTGGTCGCCTGCGCGGTCTCCTATGTCGTCTCCCTGCCGATCCAGCGCAGGAACGGCTACGGGCCGCCCATCTTCCCCCAGCGGTCGCTGACCGATCCCCTGGTGCTGCGCGCGGTGGTCGGCACCGCCGCCTTCCTGGCGCTGATCGCGCTGCTCAGCCTGGCGGTCGGGGTGATCGTGCGGCGGACGGCGGCGGCGGTGATCCTGCTGTTCACCGTGCTGGTGGTGATCCCGCTGGTGGCCCAGGTGACCTCGGTGGGCGCCGATCTGTGGGTGGGCAGGGCCACGCCGGTGGCGGGTGCGGCGATCCGGCAGACGCAGCCGCTGTTCGAGAACGCGACCGGGCCGTGGCAGGGGTTCGCGGTGCTCGCCGCGTACACGGCGGCGGCACTGGGCGCCGCGTTCTGGCTGCAGCGGCGGCGTGACGCATGAGGCGCGCGCTGCACGCGGAGTGGACCAAGCTGGTGAGCGTGCCGGCCCAGTTGTGGACGCTGGTCGCGGTCACCGGGGTGATGGCGGGGGCCGGGGCCCTGGTGGCCGTCACGCAGCGGCCCCCCACCTGCCCTCCGGGGGGTCCCGGCTGCTCGCTGCCGGACACCACGGCACTGATCCTGTCGGGGGCGTATCTGGCGCAACTGGCCGTGCTGGCCGCCGCGGTGACACTGGTGTCCAGCGAGTACCACCCGCGGGTGATCCTGCTGACGCTCGCCGCGCAGCCCGGACGCGGCCTGGTGCTCGCCGCGAAGGCGGTGGTGGGGACGGTGGCGGTGCTGGGCACGGCGCTGCTGGGGGTGGCCGGCGCGCTGGTCGCCGGCCGCCAGGTGCTGCTGGCCCGCGGGTTCACCGGGCAGGACGGCCGGGGTCCGGCCGCGCTCTCCGATCCGGCGGTGCTGCGGGCGGCGCTGGGCACCGTCCTGTATCTGGTGCTGGTCGCGGTGCTGTCGCTGGGCGCGGGCTGGGTGCTGCGGCACCAGGCGGCCGCGGCCGGGTCCGTCGCGGCGCTGCTCTACGGCCCGTTCCTGGCGGCGCGGATCATCCCGATGCCGGACCGCGTGCTGCACGCGGTGCAGGACGTCTCACCCATGTCGGCTGGCCTGTCGGTGCAGTCCCTGGTGCCGGGTGCGGGCACCGCACCGATCGGCCCGTGGTCCGGGCTCGCCGTCCTCGCCGGCTACGCGGCCGCCGCCCTGGGCACGGGCTGGCTGCTGCTCGTCCGGCGGGACGGCTGACACCGGCGTCCGGCCGTCCCGGCGGCATCCGCCGGGACGGACGGCCCGGAGATCGAGGGGAAATCGGTCGGTGGGGGGTCAGTCGGTCAGCGCCTCGAACGCCTTGACCAGACGCCGCTGATGGTCACTGACCTGGAAGTACGACCCCAGCTTGTAGTACTCCTTCTCCGCCGACAGCGCCAGACCGTAGACCAGCGCGCGCCGCTCGTAGTCGAAGGGCGCGTTCGTCGCGTACTTCCACATCTGACTCACCTCCGGCTCCGACGTCGTCGGCGTCGTCGTCGGATCCGTCGTGATCACCGCGAAGCAGATCCGCTCGATCCGCGACGACTCCCAACTCAACGTCGGATAGATCGCGAACGTCCGCTTCGCGAACTCCAACCCCTGCTCCCCCGCCGCACGCAACCCCATGTCACGCAACAACGACCGCACGAACTCCGGCTCCAACGCCTCCGTCGAGATCCGGTCGCAGTACAGATTGATCTCATTGCGCCGGTAATCCACCGACACCCCCTGCACCGTCCCCAACCCGTACCGGTTCAACAACTCCGCATTGTCCGCCACCGACCGCGGCATCGACGGCACACCCACCAACTCCGACACATCCCGCAGATCATCCGACGGGAACGCCGCATACGCCTTCTTGAAACCACCCGACACATCCAGATCGATCCCGTACATCCCGATCGGGAACCGCTCCTGCAAATCCGAGATCACCGAACCCACCGGATGATCCGTCGGCTCGATCAACCCACTCGACAACGCGAACGCATACGGATCCACATGATCCGCGGGCACCGTCATACTCATGTCCAGACCACCCGAACCACTCGCACTCGCCGTCATCGAGAACACCACCACGGCATCCCCCAGCAAGTCCTCATGCCCCGCCAGCACCCGACGAACAGCATCACCCTCCGGAACCACACCCACCAGCCCCGCAGCCTCCGCCAACGCCCCGTACACCCGCTCAACCTCGACCGAACCCGCCACCACAACCTCCTGGCCACGACAAGCCGGCACGACATCCGCACTGGCCACCCAAGGCTCGACCACACGACTTGGCCGGCACCAGTCCACCGCTTGGCGGCCACTTGGCGCCGGCTCGGCGGCGGCCGTCACGGCGACCGGAACGGCGCGGCGCGCGGCCGGGGCCAAGGGCGTGTCACATTCGGCGGAGCCGCGTTGTCTTAACTGCGAAAAGAGCGGCAGCACCGCGGGCGTACGGGATTCCGGAGCCGGCGTGGCACCGCTCGAGCACCGAATGCACGACAAGCAAGAAGGAAAAACGATGAGTGATATTCAGACCATCGTGGACCGTGTCGAGATCGAGGCGCTGCGCGGCGAGTTCTCCGATGCTGTGATGATGCGTGAATACGACCGGGTGGCGTCGCTGTTCACTCCGGACGGCGTGTGGCGGATGCCGCACATCCCCGCCGAGCTCGAGGGCCCGGAGGCGATCCGCGCCTGGGGCAGGCGGGTGCCCGACTTCGTGGACTTCCTCGTCCAGAACAGCCACCCGGGCCTGATCCGCCTCGACGGCGACGACGCGTCAGGACGCACCTACATCTCGGAGCTCGGCCGCGCCCGCGACGGCCGCTCGGGGCTGAACTACGCGATCTACCACGACCGCTACCGGCGCACCGGGGACGGCTGGAAGTTCACCGAACGCGTCTACGAGGTCCGCTACGAGGACTTCACACCGCTGAGCGGCTCCGTGCCGCAGCCGGCATAGGGTGCGGAACCGTCACCGGTCACCGTGACACCGCGGCGCGTGCTCTCTCGGCGTACCGAGGGGGCACGTGCCGTGCGTTCTCCGCGCGGGCGCCGGCCTGCATGCGGGGACGTCAGGACGCGCCGGCCGGGCGGCCGATGCGGATCCGCCAGTGCTCCGGCCCCGATTCGAGGTACTCCCAGGTGAACGCCCCGGGGTGGGCGGCTTCGAACTCCCGGCGCAGCGGCTTGGGATCGTGGTTGTTGACCAGGGTGAAATGCTCCCCCGGTTCGAGGGCGGCGGACCTCGCCGGCGCGGAAGGCGTGCAGCGACGCCCGGGCCGCCTCGCGGGCGTCGGCGTCCAGGCGCAGCTCGGCGACCAGGCGCAGCACGGCAACCAGCATTATTACATGTAGGATTTGTAAAAACTCCGCCGCGCAAGGAAGGCGGCTGCGGGCGGGGCCGGGGACGATCGGGTCCGCGCGGGAGGGGAAGGCGGCGGGCCCGCCCGTCGAACGCGGCCGCCTCGTCGCCGTATCCGAAGGGAGAACCACCATGCACATCACCGATATCGCCGGCACGGCCCGGCGGCGCGCCCCCGTTCCCGGCGGGCCGACCGCCGCGGTGCTGACCGCGGAGGACGCCGACCGGGTCGCGGTCGTGCACCTCGAGATCCCCGCCGACGGCGGCATGCCGGAGCACGACCACGGCCCCTCGCAGATCGTGCTCATCCCGGTCGCCGGGTCCGTGGAGGTCCACCACGGCGGGAAGGCCGAGGTGCTGTCCCGCGGCGCGGTGGCCCACATCGGCGTGGGCGAGCGGGTATGCCTGGCCAATCCCGGCAGCGAGCCCGCGTCCCTGATGGTGGTGGTCAGCCCGCCGGAGTTCGCCCGGCGCCTGGCGTCGTGGCCGCTCGCCGACGCCGCGGAATCGCCCGCCTGAGAGGGCGCCGCGGACCTGACCGAGCGCCGCCGCCCCGACCGCTGCCGGGCTTCCCCGGCGGCGCTCTCCCCCGCAACCGCGCGGGCGGGTGCGGGAGACGGCGCGCGTGCGGCGGAGCGGACGACGGGACGACCCGGGTCAGCAGACCACGACGTCCAGTCCGGCGAGATCCGCCTGGATGTCGATGCCGGAGATCAGACCGCCGGAGAAGGCGAACCGAAACACCACCCGCGGCACGCCGTCGTGCACATAGGCCAGACCCGCCTGCCCGTCGATCAGTGCGGGCACCGGCGCCCACGTCAGCCGCGCGAAAGCGCGCGTCACCGCGTCGGCACCGCGGATCTCCTCCGCCACTCCCATGCCGGTCGTCACGCCCACCCGCACTGCCTGCTCATCCGTCCGCACCACGATGTCCGGCGCCAGCGTCGCCAGCAACGCCTCGAAGTCCCCTTCACGCGACGCCGCGAGAAAGGCCCGGATGAATTCGGCCTTCTCCGCCTCCACTCCTTCCAGCGGCGTCACGACGGCGCCCGCGCCGTCCCCCGCACCGCCGGCAGGCACGCCCGCGTCGCCGCCGCCCGGCTCGTCCCCGTCCGCGCCCTGCCGCTGGATCCGGCGGCGCGCCCGCGACGCCAACTGCCGCGCCGCGGCGGGCGAGCGGCTGACGATCGGCGCGATCTCGTCGAACGGCACCGCGAACATGTCGTGCAGCACGAATGCCAGGCGCTCGGCCGGCGACAGGGTATCCAGAATCACCAGCATCGCCGCGCCCACCGAATCCGCGAGCATCGCCTCCTGCTCGGGATCCAATTCCCTGCCCTCGGCCCCCTCTTCGTCCACGGCGTCTGATAAATCCTCGCGCCGGGAATTGCGCGACTGCAGCATGTTCAACGACACGCGTGCCACGATCGTCGTCAGCCAACCGGACATGTTCTCCACGGCGGACGCGTCGGACCGCGCAATGCGCAACCACGTCTCCTGCACCGCGTCGTCCGCCTCGGGCATCGATCCCAGAACCCGGAACGCCACCGCGCGCAACCGCGGACGATCCAGCTCGAACCGCGAGGCCAACCACTCGTTTTCCGACACCACTCCACACTCCCCACCACATGCACAACCTGGACTGCTGCCAGGCGGGACGCTTCTCAGACAGTCCGGGGACCGAAAACGTGACACAGCGCCCGGCGCGGGCCCGCCCGCGCGGACCTCTCCCGCGCCGGGCCGGGCCGGCGGCGCCACCCGTACCGGGGGCCGGGCTCCACGGGCCCCGCGAGCCGCCGGCGCAGGGGCGCGGCAGGCGGTGTGACACGGTTCTGGAGTCCCGCTTTAGAGACGATGGACCGGGAATGGTGACCGTTGACACCTTCAACCGCCGCGTGGAATTCTCCCAGTGCACCCGCGGTCACTCCGGGCAGCAAGCAGGGGGGTTGGAAACGCACCGTCATGCGCTATCCACGAGTTGTCTCAGGACCGGCCCGTCCGGCCGGATCAGAATATCCGCAGAATTCAGCCGGAATTCAGGACACCACCGGAATTCAGGAATGAGTCCCGGGTCCGCGACGCGGCAGCCCGGTCGGCGGAACGAGGAATTGGTGCGGCAGTTCGCGCGCGGGGGCGCATCTCCATCTCCGCGGCGCAGCACAGGGCGAGTCACCTCGGAGGGAGATTCATGGAGTTTCACGACTGCCCCAGAAACCATGCCAGGAAGCTCCGCGCGGCGAGTGGGTCCGTTCTGTGCGACCCGTGTATCCGGCAGGTCGAAGGGAACCTGCGGACGCTGCCCGGGCTGTACCAGGAGAGCCTGCACCACATAGCGCCGGTGAGCCGGCGGATGAACACCACCCGGGTGTCCGGCAGCCGGAGCCGGGACCACCTCAACCTGTCCGCACTGGACGCCAGGAGCGACATTCTCGCGATCCTGGAGTCCTGGTCGGGGCTGGTGGTGGAGGAGCTGGGGACGTCGGCGCCGAGTCGTTCGGTGCCGCAGTTGACGCGCATGCTGCTGATGAACGTGGCATGGCTGACCGCGCAGCCGCCGGCCGCCGACTTCGCCGACGAGATCGAGGAGTTGAAGGCGGAGCTGCTCCGCACCATCGATCCCGGTCCCGGCGAGCTGGACGCGTTGATCAGGGAGTGCGTGATGGACGGCTGCCCGGGGGTGATCAGCACCTCACCGCAGAACATCGGCGCGGGCGCGAAGAACACCATCAGGTGCTCGTCGGGCCACGAGTGGGAGATGCGCGAGTGGATCACGCTGCGCCCGCTGATGGAGCGCAAGCGCAAGGCGGCCGACGCCTGACGTTCCCGGAAGCCACGCACGTGGCCGGAAAGGCTGTCACCGGCCGGTGCCCACGCGGAGTGGGGCACCGGCCCGGTGACGCGTCGCGCTCAGACGCCGTGGATCCTGGTCAGCGCGGGCGGGGCCGGCGGCACGGGCCGCTTCAGTGCGGCGTCGGTCAGCGCGGGCGCCGCCCCGATGTAGGCGGCGGGGTCGAACAGGTCGGCCGGCGCAGCGGGGTCGCCCAGCGCGGGGCGGGCCCGGTCGTCCTCGCGCAGGACCTGGTCCAGCGGACGGCCGGTGGCCGCCGCGGCCGCGGACGCCTCGTTGAGGACCTGCCGGGCGGTTGCCTTGCCCAGGTGCGCCGTCAGGTAGGCGGCGATCTTCTCGGAGATGATCTGGCCCGCGGTCAGCGCGGTGTTGGCGTGCATGCGGTCCGCGTCGACCTCGAGCCCGGCGGCGAGTTCGACCGCCTGGTGGGCGGCGCCCGCGGCCAGCCGCAGCAGACCGCGCAGCGGCTCCCATTCGGCGTGCCAGGCACCGGCCGACCGCTCGTCCTCGCTGGGCAGGCAGCCCAGCAAGGTGGCGGCCAGTTGCGGGGCCTGCAGCGCCGCCGAGCGGATCGCGGTGGCCAGGACGGGGTTGCGCTTGTGCGGCATCGCCGAGGAGGCGCCACGGCCTGCCGGACCCGGTTCGCGGATCTCGCCGACCTCGGTACGGGTCATGGCCAGCACGTCGACCGCGATCTTGCCCAGCGCACCGCAGCTCACGGCCGCCGCCGTGGCGAGGTCCGCGATGGGGGTACGGAGGACGTGCCAGGGCAGCAGCGGTGCGGCCAGGCCCAGTTCGTCGGCGAACGCGGCGGTCAGCGCCGCGCTGTAGGCGGCCGCCGACTCGCCCGGCGCGTACTCCAGGTACCCGGCCAACGTCCCTGCCGCGCCGCCCAGTTGGACGACCATGGCGTGCTCGGCGGCGGCATCGATGCGGTCGATGGCGTCCAGCACCAGGTGCCGCCAGCCGGCGGCCTTCAGGCCGAAGGTGGTGGGCACCGCCTGGAGGGCGAGGGTGCGGCCGGCCATCAGGGTCGTGCGGTGGCGTTCGGCGAGCCCGGCCAGGGACTCCGCGACCTCGGCGAGGTCGGCGCGGATCAGCGCCAGCGTGCGGCCGGCGACGAGCACGGTCGCGGTGTCCAGGACGTCCTGGCTGGTGGAGCCGCGGTGCACGTATCCGGCGGCCTCGCTGTCGCGGGCGGCCACCGACGCGGTGAACGCGGCGACGAGCGCGACGACGGGGTTGGCGGACTCCCGGCAGGCGCGGCCCAGGGCCACCAGGTCGAGTTCGGGCCGGGCCGCGACCGCGGTGATCGTCGCGGCCGCGGCCGACGGGATGGTGCCGAGCCGGGCCTGCGCCCGGCCGAGGGCGGCCTCGGCCTCCAGCATCGCGGCCAGCCACGCGCCGTCGCTCGTGGCGGCCGCGCCGGCGGTGCCGGTCCACACCGGCGCGAGCAGGCCCACCTCCAGCTGCCCGGCTCCCGCGCCGGCGCCGCCGTCGAACGCCGTGCCATTTGCGGTGCCGTTGAGCGGGATGCCCGCGGTGGCCGGGGTGCCCGCGGTGGTGGGCGGGGTGTCAGTGGACATGGCTCGGTCCTTGGCTGGTGGCGGGGGCCGCACCGCCGGGCGACGCGGGGGCGGGAGGGTCGAGGGGGACTCGGTGTTCGTCGGCCGGGTGGTCGGGGTGTTCGTCGGCGGGGTGGCCGAGGGCGGCGCGGGCGATGGCGTCGGAGTCGGTGAGGGTCACCGAGTTCACCCCGGGCCGGATCCCCGCGGCGGTCACCCAGTGCACCGACTCCGTCGGCACCCCGAACGCATGACGCCGCGGATGCGCCCTGCCACCGGCATCCACCACATGGAACGGACGCCCGGTGACCGCAAGCCCATCGGTGACCAGCACACCACCCGAACGCGACCGGATCCGGTACCGCGCGGCCTGACCACTGTCCAGCAGGTGCCGCAGCAGCGCATCCCCGGTGCGGGCGACGCTGATCTCCGGCAACCGCGCCTCCACCAGAGCATCCACAACCACCCCCGAACCGGGCACCAGCGGCGAACGCACCCGGTACCCGCCCTCCTCGGCGTGCACCTGAAGGTCGGGCCCGATGATGTGCAGGACACCCGCCTCGATCAGCGCGATCATCTCCTCCACCCGGCGCGCCGGAGGACCGATCGACAAGAACGCGTTCAGCGGGGTGTACCAGCCGTCCAGATCCCGCCGGTAGGACTCCCCGTGCAGCCCGCCGTGGTCCACCGCCAGGCGCACCTCGTTCCGCAGATCCCGCAGCACGTCCAGCGCCGCCTTCAACGGCCCGCTCACATTGCCCGCACCGGCCTCGGCGACATCCTCCCGCAGATAGTCCAGCAGCCAGTTCGTGAAGTCCCGCACCGAGACGAAGTCCCGGTCCCGATACGGCCGCGCCAGCAACTCCCAGTCCAGCCGGTACTTCTCCCCGATACCGAAACTCCCCAGCACCGGATCCACCTCACCCGGGCCGTAACCGGCAGCCAGATACTCCCGCTCCAACTGCGCGGCCCGCGTGACATGCCCCCGGGAGGACAGCAAGGTGCGGTAGTACACCGTCTCGACCTCACGCGCGATCAACGGCCACAACTGGCTGCGGAAATCGAGACCTTGCGGGTGCGCGGCACGCAACTCCGCCACCCGCTCGGCGGTGAACACCACCGGCTCGTGGCGGCCGTGCGGGCCCTTCTCGTTCTCCCCGCGCGCCTGATACGGCACACCGCGCCGTGATCCGGCGAACAGCACCGGCTCACGCCCCGACGGCCGATACACCAACTCCCCGAGCACGCGGGTGAAGGTTCCGCCGCGTCCCGCGGTCAACTGGGCCATGTAGTCGAAGAAGTTCAGGCCCAGCCCGCGCAGCAGCACCCGCCCGCCGGCCGGCAGCACCTCCAGGTCCACATCCGCCGGGTTCGCCGGACCGATGTACGCCAGACCCACCTGACGGACCCTGGCGACGAACTCCCGCTCGGCCGCCGCAGGCCCGGCCGGGAGATGGCCCTGGCACAAGACCACCGCGTCCAGGCCGCCCAGGACCGCCCCGTCGGACAGGGTGACCTGCTGCCGCGGGCCCGACGAGCCCGGATCGGCCCCCGGCCCCGCAGCAGGGTCCAGGACCTTCTCGTCGTCGAGGGCGATGGCCCGCGCACGGTGCCACTCGACCGTCACCGGCTCCGGCGCGCCCTGCACGATCCGGTGCCAGGCCCATTGCAGGTAGTGGCCGTAGAAGCCGCGGGTCGGGTAGGTGTCCGGGCCCAGCGCGCGCGCTTCCTCCAGCAGATGCGCCGGATGGCCGCCGCCGAACTCCCCGGCGAGCAGCGCCTGCGACCACTGGTGGAGGCTGGGACCCGGCTCCAGCGGGCCGGCCAGGTCCACGCTGGCGTCGGTGAACACCGAGATCTGCCCGGCCACGGTGTTCATCAGCAACTGGCGGGACTGGTCGGTGCGCCAGACCCGACCCGCACCCGGCGGGTACGGGTCGACGACGTGGACGTGGACGGTGCCGCCCTCAGGCAGCTCGCGGGCGTTGGCGCACAGGCGCTCGACCACCGACAACCCGCGCGGACCTGCGCCTATCACGCACACAGTGCGATGTGTCGTCGTCATGTTCCCTGTCTCCGGCGATGTCGGGCAACGAGTCGTTCACCACTGGCTCGACGAGCGCGGGCCTCGCGGACGTCGACCGTCACGCCGCGGGCCTGGTACGGGATGGAGCGGGCGGTGCCGTCGGGGGACGGCACCGCCTCGTGCGGGGACCGCTGCGCCGGGCCCTTGCGGGACCCGGCGGTTCCGCGGGTCAGCGGGCCTCGTAGATGCGCTTGTGGCCGCGCAGCGCCGCCAGCCGGAACGGGCCGCCGGTCTGCTCCGGGATGGGGTGGTCGCTGCCGTCGGTGGGCAGGGACCGCTGGTGCAGCTCCCGGTAGGCGGCGTAGTCCAGCTCGGTGCGCCGCTTCACCGCGTGCTGGTGCGCGTCGGTGCGCAGGTGGTCGCGGTAGCCGGGCGTGACGGTGCCGGCGAACAGCTCCGCGACGGAGCCCGAGCCGTAGCTGAGGAAGGCGATGGCCCGGCCCGTCAGGTCGTCGGCGTTCTCCAGCAGCGAGGCCAGTGCCAGGTACACCGAGGCGGTGTAGCTGTTGCCGATGACGTTGTTGTAGGCCGTGGTCTGCTCCAGGCCCTTGCGGGCCTGGTCCTCGTCGGTGGCGTGCCCGGTGTAGTTCAGCAGGTGCCGGTGCGCCTTGTAGGCCATCTTCGTGAACGGCTGGTGGTAGCAGAACGCGGCGAAGTCCTCGAGCGCCCGGCCGCCCTGCTCGGTGTAGTCCTTCCAGCAGCCCTCGACGGCCTGGAGGTACGCGGTGATCGACTCGTGCCCGTCGACCAGCGCCGCGTCACGGTAGTTGGGCCGCCAGAAGTCCATCACGTCGGCGGTGAACACGCCGGACGGGTCCTCGATGGTGACCAGCGCCGGGTCGGCGGACACCAGCAGCGCGACGGCGGCGGCGCCCTGGGTGGCCTCGCCGGGGCTGTCCAGCTCGTACTTGGAGACGTCGCTGGCGATCACCAGGACCCGCTGGGTGGGGTCGCGGCGCACCAGGCCGATCGCGAACTGCAGGCCGGCGGTGGCGCCGTAGCAGGCCTGCTTCAGCTCGACGACGCGGCTGGCGGAGGGCAGGCCGAGCAGCGAGTGCACGTACACGCCCGCGGACTTGGCCTGGTCGATGGAGGACTCGGTGGCGAAGACGACGGTGCGGATCCCGTCGCTGCCGTGCCGGGCGATGATCGGGGCGGCGGCCGTGGCGGCCAGGGTGACGATGTCCTCGTCGGCGGCGGCCACACTCATCGAGCGCTGCCCGATGCCCACGTGGTACTTGCCGACGTCGGTGCCGTTGTGCGCGGCGAGGGTGGCGTGCGGCAGGACGAACTCGGTGGTGGCCAACGACAGATCGTGGATACCGATCGCAGGGGTGTGGGACATGATCAGACTCCGACCTTTTCCGTGGTGTTGTCGCGTTCCAGCTGCACGTGCGCGCGCATCAGCTCGCCGGGGTTGGTCTGCGCCGCCAGCAGCGACAGCTCCCCGCACAGCACGGTCGCCGCGGCGATGACCGCGAGGCGCCGCGCGTTGCCGCCGGGCTCGCGCTCCTCGCGGCAGCCGAGCCGGGCCAGGTTGGTCTCCACGAAGCCCAGGCCCTTGCCGTTGCCGACGGTGCCGACGATCAGGTTGGGCAGGGTGCAGGCGAAGTACAGGTCGCCGTCGCGGTCCTCGGTCATCACGACGCCCTGCGAGCCCTCGACGATGTTCGCCGCGTCCTGGCCGGTGGCCAGATAGAAGCCCAGCAGCATGTTGGCGAAGTGGGCGTTGGCCGAGCGGATGCCGCCGGCCAGCAGCGTGCCGAGCATGTTCTTGCGGAGGTTCAGCTGGGCGATCTTGCCCGCCGTGGTGTGCAGCACGGAGTCCACGACGTCGGCGGGCACCAGCAGTTCCGCGACGACGTTCTTGCCGCGGCCGAGGATGCCGTTGATGGCGGTGGCCTTCTTGTCCGTGCAGTAGTTGCCGGAGATCGACCCGTAGCTGATGCCGGGGACGGTGCGCAGCAGGTGGTCCAGCAGCACGTCGGACGCCAGGGTGGCCATGTTGTGGCCGGAGGCGTCGCCGGTGGTGAACTCGAAGCGGATGAAGAGCAGGTTGGCGTTGATCTCGTGGCGGACGGCGACGAGTTCGGCGAAGCGGCTGCAGGTGCGCACCAGCTTCTGCAGATCGGGGAGGCCGTCGTCGATGGCGCGGGCGGCGGCCAGGGCGGTGGCCGCGTCGGTGGCCTCGACCAGTACCGAGCGGGTCATGCGCTCGTCGACCAGGGTGGCCACGATGCCCTTCTCGGCAAGCATCGACACCTTCGCGCCGCGGCCGACGGACGGCCACAGCGGCGACTCGTAGGTGGCCAGCGGCACCTGGGTCTCGGTGGTGGCGACGTTGCCGGAGATCTTGACCGGCCCGACCCACCTCATCGGGACCGAGGCGATCGCGTGGGTGCTGCTGCTGCTCATCGAGTGCTCCCCGTCTGCTGATGACCGTTGCTGCTGCCGGTGGCGGTCCCGGCCGTGGTGCCGTTGCTGCCGGCGGTGGCGGCCGCGGCGTTCCGCCGGGCGTAGCCGGCGGTGTCGATGCCGCGGTCGACGCAGAACTCCCGCAGCTCGCCGGTGATCAGCACGTCGCAGCCGGTGAGCCCGGCCGGGGTGGCCGCGCCGAGCATCGTCTGCAGGGCCGCCAACTGGTCGAGCCACGTGGTGATCTGGTCGACGAGCGCGTCCACGCCGCCGTCCATGAGCGTGCGCAGGAAACCGCCGGAGGCGCCCACCGCGCCGGCGCCCAGCGCCAGGGCGCGGGCCACGTCCAGCGGGTTCCGCACGCCGCCGGAGGCCAGCACCGGCAGTTCGGCTCCGGCCGAGTCCAGCAGGCACGCGGCCGTGGACAGGCCCCAGCCGTTGAGGTAGGCGTAGTCGCCGAGCGGGCGCCGGCCGTTCTCGATCTTCGCGAAGTCGGTGCCGCCGCGGCCGCCGAGGTCGGCGATCGCGACACCGAGGCCGGCCAGGGTGTCGACGCTGGCGCGGTTGAGGCCGAACCCGACCTCCTTGACGATGACGGGTACGCCGACGCCTTCCGCGATGGCGGCGATCTGCGGCAGCCACGAGGCGAACGACCGGTCGCCCTCGGGCATCACCGTCTCCTGCACGGTGTTGACGTGGATCTGCAGGGCGTTCGCCTGCAGCAGGTCCACGGCGCGGCGCGCGTTGTCCACCGAGGCGGTGGCGTTGACGTTCGCCATGACGAACCCGTCGGGGTTGCGCTCGCGCAGCACCGAGAACGTGCCCGCGCAGGAGGGGTCCTTGAAGTAGGCGCTCATCGACCCGGAGGCGATCGGCACTCCGGTGGCGGCGGCCGCGACCGCCAAGTCACCGTTGATCTTGCCGGTGTTCTCGCTGCCGCCGGTCATCGCGTTGATGTACAGCGGTACTTGCCAGGTGATGCCGGCGAAGCTCGTGGCCAGCGAGACCTGCGCCCGGTCCAGGCCGGCCAGCGCGTGGTGGACGAAGGTCACCTCGTCGAACTGGTTGCG
This sequence comes from Streptomyces sp. NPDC020917, assembly GCF_044333795.1. Taxonomy (NCBI): domain Bacteria; kingdom Bacillati; phylum Actinomycetota; class Actinomycetes; order Kitasatosporales; family Streptomycetaceae; genus Streptomyces; species Streptomyces sp. NPDC020917. The sequence goes on from NZ_JBIRRR010000005.1 coordinate 531,615, forward strand.
TCCGGTCGACGCCCGCGCCTGTTCCACGGCGAGCCGGACGTGGTCGTCCTTGCGTTGTGCGATCATTCCTCGTCTCCTTCAGCGGCAACACCCAACGGCAGCGGCAGCACCCCGGCGTCGGTCCACCTGCGGTGCAGCTCGGCCGGCCGGGCCGGGTCCGCGGCGTCCAGCAGCGCGATGCCGCAGTCGCCGCCGCCGGCCCCGGACGGCTTGGCCGCTCCACCGGCGGCCTCGGCCGCGGCGACCAGTTCGTCCAGGAGCGGCGTGAACACCCCCAGGCCCACCTGCGCGTCCAGCTGCGCCAGGGCCTGCCGTGCGGCGCGGATCTGCGCCAGCACACCGGCGTCGTCCTTGTCCCCCAGGGCGGTGACCAGCTGCCGCACGCAGTCGTTGCTGGCCGAGGTGAACGCGGCGTGCGCCGCGCTGCCCCGCCATCCCCGCGCGTGCAGGCCGGCCACCAGCGCGGTGCTGGACGCCGGCGTGCCGGTCCAGCCCACCTGCAGCAGCAGTCCGGCCGGCGCCGGTACCCGCCGCACGTCCAGCTGCGGCCAGGGCGCGGCCAGCGCGCCGGCCGTGCCGGCGCGGGAGGCGAGCGCCGCGACCTGCGTGCGGTCCGGTGCCTGGTAGCGGATCCAGCCGCCGTAGGTGCTGGCCGCCACGTCTCCGCCCGAGGCCCGCGGGTCGAGGGAGACGGTGGTGAGCAGCGCCAGCTTCAGGCGCTCCTCGGTCCCCAGGGCCAGCCCGCAGTACGCGGCCACCGCGTCGATCACGGCCACGGTGACGGCACCGCTGGAACCCAGCCCGTACTTGCGGCCGGTCTCGTGCAGGGTGCTCTCCACCTCGACGGTGCACTGCGGCAGCGGCCGGCCGTGCTCGGCCAGCACCGCGGCCACGTGCTCGATCGCGGCCACCACGTGCACCAGCCCGGCGGCTCCGGCCGCGTCGTGCGGCTGCAGCGTGTGCCCGGCCCAGGTGAAGCGGACCTGCTGCCCGCCCAGGTCGGAGCGCACCCGCACTCCCCCGCCCGGGTGATCGCCCACCCGCACGGTGATATAGCGGTCCACGGCCACCAGCACCGCCGGGTTGCCCGCGTCGACCACCGCGTACTCGCCGGCGATGAACAGCTTCCCGGGCGCGCGCCGCACCACGGCGCCGTCCTGGTCCGCGGCGCCGGTCGCCGTGGTGGCCGCCGTTGCGACGGTCGTACCGTCGACGCCGGTCACCGCGCCGCCCCTGCCTCGGCGCCGCCGCCTGCCCGGCCCTTGAGCGGGACGACCCAGGTCTGCACGGCGCCCGCCTGGTGCAGGCGCCGGGTGACCTGTCCCGCCGCGACCGGCGAGGTGAAGGCGATCATGCAGCCGCCCAGCCCGCCGCCGGTGATCTTCGCCCCGAGGCTGCCGGCGTCCAGCGCCGCCTGCACCAGGTCGTCGATGCGCGGTGTGCTCAGATGGGCGGCCCGCAGCAACCGGTGGCAGTCCGTCAGATAGGAGCCGAACTCCTCGCTCTTGCCGTCGGCGAGCGACTGCCGGGCGGACACCGTGAGCTCCGTCGCCCGGTCCACGAAGTCCTCGCGGGCCCCGGGGTGCCGCGACAGGTGCTCGCGCAGCTGCTCGACGGCGTCCTTGGTGCGGCCGACGGTGCCGCTGTCGGCGATCACGAACAGCCCCTCGCAGGCGACGCCGACCGGCTCGGTACGGCCCTTCCGGAACCAGATCGGGCCGGGCGCACCGACGGTGGCGGCGTCGACGCCGCTGGAGCGGCCGTGTGCGACGTTCTCCGCGCGCTGCACCAGCTCGAAGACCTCGGGGCCGGTCAGCCGGCAGCCGTAGAGGTCGGCGAGCGCCAGCACGACGGACCGGGCGTAGGCGGCGGAGGAGCCCAGGCCGCGGCCGTGCGGGATCCCCCCGTCGATGATCACGTCGAGGTGCCGGCCGCCGTCGGCACCGTAGGTCTCCTGGAAGTGGCTGGTCAGCAGGCCCAGTCCGGCGAAGGCCTCGGTGACGATCGGCCGTGACGGGGAGCCGGTCATGGTGAACGACACCTCGCCGCCGGCCTCGCCGTGCGAGGACCAGCCTGCGCTGGCCGTCACCGCCAACTGCGGTACGGGGACGGCCAGTGCCGGGGCCCCGTACACCACCGCGTGCTCGCCCAACACGATGGCCTTGGCGTGGGCGCCGCCCACACCCACCGCATGGGCACGGCGGGCTTGCTGCACCCCCTCGGCCGGGGTCGGGACAGTCAACGCAACTCATCTCCTCACAGTTGGCGGCAGGTTGCGGGCAGGCACGATGAAGCCCCGCCGCGGTGGCGGCCGCGCAGGCGCGGCAACCCCCGGGCGGGGCAGAGGTGTTCAGCGTGCGTCGTGGGACGGGGGCCGTTTCAGCCGGCCGCGTGGCCCGCCGGGGCCGGTGCAGGTCCGCCGTCCGTGCCGGCGGTGGCCTCGGCGGCGGCGTCCCGCGGCCTGGCGTCGACCTTCTCCAGGAGCAGCAGCGCGAGGATCGCGGCCACCACCAGCAGGCCGGCGGCGACCCGCAGGGCCAGCGCGTAGCCGCGGGTCTCGGCGAGTGCCGGCAGCATGCCCCGCGCGATGTGGTGCCTGACGTGGCGCAGGGCCAGCGGCACGAGGGTGGCCAGGCCCAGCGAGGCGCCGACCTGCTGCATCGCGGTCTGCACGCCGGAGGCCAGGCCGGAGTCCTGCCCGCTGACCCGGTGCAGGGCGCCGTTGGTCAGCGCCGGGTAGCCGACGGCGTTGAAGAAGCCGTACACCAGCAGTCCCGGCATGATCCCGCCGGCGAAGGACGCGTGCGTGGCCAGGCCGTCCGCGGCCAGCACGAGCCCGCCGGCGCTGCCCAGGAACGCGGCGGCCAGGGTGGCCTTGACGCCGATCCTGGGCATCAGCGCCGTGGAGGCGCCCATGCCGACCCCGATGGCCAGGGTGAACGGGATGTAGGACAGGCCGGTCCTGAGCGGTGAGTAGTGCAGCACGTTCTGCAGGTACAGCGTGAGCAGGAACGCGTAGGTGTAGAACGCCGCCAGCGACAGGACGCTGACGCCGTTGGACGTGACCCGGGTGCGGTCGGTGAAGAACCGCGGCGGGATCATCGGGCCGGGCACGCGGGACTCCCACACGGCGGTGAAGGCCAGCAGTGCCAGGCCGCCCAGCAGCGGGACGAGCACCCTGCCGGAACCCCACGGCTCGTCGGCGGCCTTGAGCAGGCCGTAGACGACCGCGACGAGGCCGCCGGTGGCGGCGACCGCGCCGAGCACGTCGAGCCGCTCGCCGCCGTCGCGGGACATGCGGCTCGCGGGGACCACCCGCCGGGCCATGACCGGCGCCAGCAGGGCCACGGGGATGTTGATGAAGAAGATCCACCGCCAGCTGACCAGGTCGGTCAGCGAGCCGCCGACGACCGAGCCGACGGCGCTGCCCAGCGCGGCCGTGCCGCCCCAGATGCCGAGCGCCTTGGTGCGTTCCCCCGCGTCGCGGAACAGCACCGGGATCAGTCCCAGTGCCGCCGGTCCGGCCAGCGCCTCGCCCAGCCCCTGCACGAACCGGCCGGTGACCAGCATCGAGGGGCCGGTCGCGGCCCCGCAGAGGGCGGAGGCCGCGCCGAAGACCAGCACGCCCGCGACGAAGGCGCGCCGCCGGCCGTACAGGTCGGCCAGCCGCCCGCCCAGCAGCAGGAGCCCGCCGGCGGTCAGCACGTAGCCGTTGACGACCCAGGCCAGGCCCTCGACGGAGAAGTGCAGGCTCTCCTGGATGTGCGGAAGGGCGATGTTCACCACGGTGACGTCCATCATCAGCATGAACTGCATCGCCGCGAGGACGCCCAGGGCCGTCCACCGCTGCGGATCGGGCGCGGCCGCAGGGCCGCCCCCGTCGCCGATCTCTTCCTTGTCCGGCTTGCTCGTACCCAACCCAGTTCCTCCGCGTCATCCGCGGGCCGGGAGCGCGTGTTCCCGTCCCGCGGGTGCTGACAGTCTCGGAACCGGGGACGAGACAGCCCCCTCGGGCTGTGACATGCCGCGGTCGCGGGACGTCGGGGCCGGTGCCGCGGACGGCCGGTCCGGGCGTCGGGTCGGTCAGGTGGGCGGGAACGGTGGTCGGGGCGGCCGGCTAGGGCCACAACTGGCGGGCCAGCGCCCGCTCCTGCTCAGTGAGTTCGGCCGGGTCGCACAGCCGCTCCGGGTGCCCCGGCAGCGGAGGGGAGCCCGGCAGCGGCGGACTGTCAGGCCGCTGCTCGGCTGCCGGGAACCCGGCCATCCCCATGTGCATCGCCCCCAGTTCCCGCAGGGCCCGCGCCAGCGCGCGCAGCAGGGCGCGGATCCGGTGGACCGGCGACCGGGGCATCTGCGCCCTTCCTTCCTGGCCGTGTCCGGCAACAGCGCCGCCCGCCCGCGGGGCAGGCGGGACGTGTCGGACCCGGCCTAGTCGATCCCGCGGACGAGGTGGGGTTCGTTCAGGTCGTCGTCGTCGATGCCCGCCAGGTGCAGCGGCGGGGCGAGGTCGATGCGGTCCCGGTTCATGGCGATGTCGTCTTCGTCACCGTCGTGCACCGTGTCCTCCAAGGGATGTGGCGGCCGGCCCGGGCCAGAAGGTGACGTGCGGTCAGGCGGCGGGCACGGCCGTGGCGGTCTGACCGGCCAGGACGGTGCGGTGGATGTCCAGGGCGGCCGTGGATGTGTTGAGCGTGATGTAGTGCAGCCCGGGGACGCCTTCGGCCAGCAGGTGCTGCGCCATGGCGGTGGCGTACTCCACGCCGATGCGCCTGCTCACGGCCGCGTCGTTGCGGGCGGCGTACAGGGCGTCGGCGAGCTTCGCGGGGAACGTCGCGTTGGACAACTGCGCGAAGCGGGCGATCTGCCGGTAGTCGGTGGCCGGCATGATCTCCGGGATGAGCGGGGTGGTGCAGCCGGCGGCGGCCACCGTGTCGCGCAGCCGCAGGTAGTCCTCCACGCGGAAGAACATCTGGGTGATGGCGTAGTCGGCGCCGGCCCGGCACTTCGCCACGAAGTGCCGGATGTCCTCGTGCCGGCTCGCCGACCGCGGGTGCATCTCGGGGAACGCGGCCACCCCGATGCGGAAGTCGCCCAGCGAGCGCAGCAGTTCGACGAGCTGGTAGGCGTACGAGAACCCCTGCGGGTGCGGGGTCCACGGCCCGGTGGGGTCACCCGGCGGGTCGCCGCGCAGTGCCAGCACGTCGCGGATCCCCGCGTCGGCCAACTGGCCGATGATGCGGCGCAGTTCGGACACCGAGTGCCCGACGGCGGTGAGGTGGGCGACCGGCCGCAGCGTGGTCTCGGCGGCGATCCGGGAGCTGACGGCCAGGGTGCGGTCGCGCGAGGAGCCGCCGGCGCCGTAGGTGACGGACACGAAGTCCGGCCTGAAGCACTCGATCCTGCGGATCGCGGCCCACAGCGCCTGCTCGCCGTGGGCGGTCCTGGGCGGGAAGAACTCGAAGGAGAACGAGGTCATCGCACCGCTCCTCGTGCGGCCCGGCCCGCCTGGGCGCCGCAGGTGCGGGTCACGCCGCGCCGTCCAGGACCGGCCGGACGGCGTCCGCCGTCGGCGAGCCGTAGGCGGCGGCCAGCCGGGTCAGCGCCTCGGCGGGCAGCAGCTTGTACTCCTGCGTGCCGACCGACTCCAGGACGGTGGTGGCCATCACGCAGCCCAGCGCCGCGGCCGCCTCCAGCGGCAGCTCGCGGGCGACGCCGGCCAGGAACCCGGCGCGGAACGCGTCGCCGGCGCCGGTGGGGTCGGCGATGGCTTGCGCGGGTACGGCGGGCACGTGCTGGTCGGGGCGGCCGGCGGCGGCCAGGGACACGCCGTCCTCGCCCAGGGTGGTCACCCAGGTGCCGACGCGCCGCAGGATCTCGTCGCGGCTCCAGCCGGTGCGCTCGGACAGCAGCGCCGCCTCGTAGGCGTTGGTGAACAGCCAGGCCGCGCCGGCCACCAGCTCGCGGGCCTGGTCGCGGTCCAGGCGGGCCAGTTGCTGGGAGGGGTCGGCGGCCACCGCGACGCCCAGGGCATGGGCGGCCGCGGTGTGCCGCACCATCGCCGCCGGGTCGTCCGCGCCGACCAGGACGAGTCCCAGCGGCCCGGCGGAGGCGGCCACGTCGGCGAGGTCGATCCGCGAGGCCTCGGACATCGCCCCGGCGTAGAAGGTGGCGATCTGGTTCTGGTCGCGGTCGGTGGTGCACACGAAGCGTGCGGTGTGCAGCCGCTGGCTGACGCGCACCGCGGCGGTGTCCACCCCGGCCGCCGTCAGCCACTCCCGGTAGTCGGCGAAGTCCACGCCGGCCGCGCCCACCAGCACCGGGTCCAGTCCGAGCCGGGCCATGCCGAAGGCGATGTTCGCACCGACACCGCCGCGCCGCACCACGAGGTCGTCGGCCAGGAACGAGAGCGACACCCGCTCCAACTGCTCCTTGATCAGCTGTTCGGCGAACCGCCCTGGAAAGACCATCAGATGGTCGGTGGCGATCGATCCGGTCACGGCGATACGCAACGAAGGCTCCTTCGGCCACGGGCCCGGTGCACGGGCTGCCGGGGATACGGGGTGCGGCGGTGCGACGTGGTGCGGGACGGCGCGGTCAGCCGGCGACGGCGGCCTTGAGGGCGTCGACGCGGTCGGTGCGCTCCCAGGTGAAGTCCGGCAGCTCACGCCCGAAGTGGCCGTAGGCCGCGGTCCGGGCGTAGATCGGGCGCAGCAGGTCCAGGTCCCGGATGATCGCGGCCGGACGCAGGTCGAACACCTGCGAGATGGCCTGCTCGATCTTCTCCGCGTCCACGTTCGCGGTACCGAACGTCTCCACGAACAGACCCACCGGCTCGGCCTTGCCGATCGCGTACGCCACCTGCACCTCGCAGCGCGCCGCAAGACCCGCGGCCACTACGTTCTTCGCCACCCAGCGCATCGCGTACGCCGCCGACCGGTCCACCTTGGACGGGTCCTTCCCGGAGAACGCACCACCACCGTGACGGGCCATGCCGCCGTACGTGTCGATGATGATCTTCCGCCCGGTCAGACCCGCGTCACCCATCGGGCCGCCGATCTCGAACCGCCCGGTCGGGTTCACCAGCAGCTTGTAGCCCTCGGTGTCCAGCTTGATGCCGTCGTCGGCAAGTCCGCCCAGCACGTGCTCGACGACGTGCTCGCGGATGTCGGGGGTGAGCAGGGCGTCGAGGTCCACGTCCGAGGCGTGCTGGGAGGAGACCACGACGGTGTCCAGCCGGACCGGGCGCGCGCCCTGGTACTCGATGGTGACCTGGGTCTTGCCGTCCGGGCGCAGGTAGGGGACGGTGCCGTCCTTGCGGACCTCGGTCAGCCGCCGGGAGAGGCGGTGGGCCAGGTCGATCGGCAGCGGCATGAAGGTGGGGGTCTCGTTGGTGGCGTAGCCGAACATCAGGCCCTGGTCGCCCGCGCCCTGCCGGTCCAGCGCGTCGCCGGCGCCCTCGACCCGTGACTCGTAGGCGGCCTCGACGCCCTGGGCGATGTCGGGCGACTGCGCGCCGATGGACACCGACACCCCGCAGGAGGCGCCGTCGAAGCCCTTGGCGGAGGAGTCGTAGCCGATCTCCAGGATCGTGTTGCGCACCAGGGTGGCGATGTCCGCGTAGGCGGTGGTGGTCACCTCGCCGGCGATGTGCACCTGGCCGGTGGTGATCAGTGTCTCCACCGCGACGCGGGACGCGGGGTCCTGACCGAGCAGCGCGTCCACGATGGTGTCGCTGATCTGGTCGGCGATCTTGTCCGGGTGGCCCTCGGTCACGGACTCCGAGGTGAACAGGCTGCGGGACATGGCGCTCCAGGGAGAGGACGGGCGACCGTGGGGGGGGGGGGGGGGGGGCCCCGGGGGGGGGGGGCGGGGGGGGGGGGGGGGGGGGGGGGGGGGGGGGGGGGGGGGGGGGCCCCCCGCGCCCCCCCG
>NZ_JBIRRR010000005.1:539552-543589 GCF_044333795.1 Streptomyces sp. NPDC020917
GTGGGTTTGGGGGGGGGGTTTGTGGCCGGGGGGGCCCGCGGCCCGGGCCCCGGGGGTCACCGGGCGGGGGGCCTGGGCGCCCCGGGGGGGGGCGGGGCGCCGGGGCGCGGGGGGGGCGGGCCCACGGTCGGGCACGGACGGGGGCGGGGGGGAGCGGGCGGCTGCCGGGAGGGTCAGGCGTCGCCGGCCGGCTGCCCCTTGAGGCGGTCGGCGAGCTGGTCGGCCAGGGCCAGGCGCTGCACCTTCAGGGTGGCGGTGCGCGGCAGTTCGGCCTGCGGGATCTGCACCGGGTCGGCGAGCTGCGGGAACTCGGCGACCGCGGCCCGCCAGCGGGCGCGGTCCAGCGGCTTGTCGTCGCGGGTGCAGATCACCGGGATGGCCTCGGAGTTGGGGCCCTGCACGACGGCCAGCTCGCTCAGCTCGGACAGCCTGCCCAGCACCAGGTCCTCGATCTCCAGCGAGCTGCGCACGCCGGGGATCATGTCGACCTCGCGGTCGAGCATGTGCAGGCATCCCGCGCGGGTGAAGTAGCCGACGTCGCCGGTGCCCCACCACTGCCCGTCGCGGTTGGCGTCGTAGCGGTCCTGCTCGGCGAAGTACGTCTTCGCCAGAGCCGGCCAGGCGACCTCGATCCGGCCGGGGTTGTGCTCGGTGGGGCGCTTCCCGTCGCGGCTGACAACCCGGACCTTGGCCGCGCCCATCGGCATCCGCCAGCCCACGCAGCGGCCGTTGGCCTTGTGCGCGGAGCGCCGGAAGTACGCGCGGCCGACGGCCGGGCCGACCTCGCTCTGCCCGTAGATCTGGAAGAACAGGGCGCCGCGCCGCTTGGACGACTTCAGCAGCCGGGCCATCGTCGCCGGGTGGATCGCGTCGAAGGTGGAGCTGAAGATCTTCACCGACTCGAAGGGGCCGCGCGGGTCCTCGGCCAGCTCCTGCCAGTCCATCAGCGAGTTCGGCAGCGCCTCGATCAGGCCGGGCCGGTTGGCCAGGAAGAACCGGGCCACGTTCTCCGGCTCCCCGTCGTTCATCAGCAGCACCGGCAGGCCCTTGACCAGGGACAGCGCCATCGCGGCGACCATCCGCGAGTGCACGAAGGAGATGTGGATGGCCACCGTCTCCTTGCGGCGCATCAGCGCCAGGAGGCGCCACTGCGGCATCAGCCGCAGCCCCTGGGTGCGGGGGGTGTGCACGACCAGCTTGGGCAGGCCGGTGGTGCCGGAGGTGTGGGTGATCACCGCGGCCTCGTCGATGGGGCGTTCCACCGGCGGCACCGAGGGCGAGCCGGCGAGGTCGGCGAGCGAGGTCGTGCCGGGCCGGGACCCGGACACGATGATCACCCGGCGGGCCAGCTTGTCCAGCGGCACGTCGGCCAGCACGTCCAGCTTGTGCTCGTCGGTCAGCAGGTTCGGCTGGTGCAGCCGCTCCAGCAGGGCCGCGATCGTCGGCGCGTTCAGGCCCGGGGAGAGCATCACCGGGATCGCGCCGATGCGTGAGGCCGCGCACGCCAGCATCCACATGTCGGCGTTGGCGGTCTTGTGGACCACGATGTGCTCGTCGGTGCGCACCCCGGCCGCCCACAGCCGGGCGGACAGGTCGTCCACCAGCTGCGCCAGCCTGGCGGACGTCAGGTTCCGGCCGACCTCGGGCAGTACGTCCAGGTCGTGGTCGAGGGTGATCGGCGTCGACGGGTCGACGCTTGCGGCCATCGCCGGCAGCAGGCCGATGTGCAGACCGCGTTTCTGTATGGATCGGTAGGCCGTGGCGCTCTTCATCGGACCGTCTCCTTTGCGGTGTTCGATGGACATTCACCTGTCGCCGGCCGTGCGGGCCCCCCGCGGCGCGGTTGCGGCGGCGGAGGATGCGGGTGTGCGCAGGGGTGTTGGGGCGGGTGCGGGTGTCGGAAGGAGGCGGGACCGGGCGGCCCCGGGCGATGAAGGCCGCGGCCGGGTCCCGCCCGGGGGCGGCCGGGCCGCAGGGTGGTGGCGGACCGCCGGCGGTCAGGCGGCGCGGCGGCCGGCCTTCAGGGCGGTGGTGACGTCGACGACGCGGCGGGCCTGGTGGCGGGCCGCGGCCAGCACGTCCTCGCCGGGCGCGCCGGAGCCGGCGACGTGCGAGGTGCCGTACGGGTTGCCGGTCCGGAACTGGATCGGGTCGGTGTAGCCGGGGGGCACGATGATGCCGCCCCAGTGGTAGAAGGTGTTGCTCAGCGCGAGGATCGTTGACTCCTGCCCGCCGTGCGGGGTGCCGGAGGCGGTGAACGCCGAGAGGACCCGCCCGGTGAGGCCGCCCTGCTGCCACAGCCCGCCGGTGGTGTCGATGAACGCCTTCAACTGGCTGGCCACGTTCCCGAACCGCGTGGGCGTGCCGAACAGCACCGCGTCGGCCCAGCTCAGGTCGTCCAGCGTGACCTCCTCGATGTCGGCGGTGTCCTTCAGGTGCTGCGCCCAGGCCGGGTTGGAGTTGACCGCCTGGGGCGGCGCCGTCTCGCGGACCTTGCGCAGCCGTACCGTGGCGCCGGCCTTCTCCGCGCCCTCGGCGGCGGCCTTGGCCAGGGCGTGCACGGTCCCGGTGGCGCTGTAGTAGATGATCGCGACGTTCACGGCAGTCATCGGCGGGCTCCCTTTCGTCAGGCGTGGCAGCGGTCAGCGGGCCGCGGCGGCGGTCGCCCCGCCCAGGGCGTGGACGGCGCCGCCCGCGTGGGCGCGGACCGCGCTGATCAGTTCCTCCGCGACCCGCTCGACCTGGGCGGCGGTCAGTTCGGCGTGCATGGGGATGGCCAGGTTGCGGGCGAACAGGTCGGCCGAGACCGGGCAGTGCTGCCGGGCGGCGAAGACCGGCTGGAGGTGGGTGGCCCAGGTGCCGTGCCCGCAGCCGATGCCCTGCGCGCGCAGCCGGGCGGCCACCGCGGCGCGGTCGACGCCCGGGTCGAGGGTGACCAGGTACGACTGCCAGGCGTGGGTGCGGTCCGGCGGCACCTGCGGCAGCGTCAGCAACTCCTGTCCGGCGAGCAGTTCGCCATAGGCGGCGGCGACGGTGCGGCGGCGCTCCAGCAGTTCGCCGATCCGGTCCAGCTGGACCGTGAGGATCGAGGCGGCGATGTCGGACAGCTTGAAGTTGAAGCCGACCTCGGTGAACGTCGGGATGGGCAGGCCGACGACGTTGCCCATGTCGAAGATGCTGCCGATGCCGAACGAGGAGCGCCGGCGGGCGTCGGCGCCGATCTTCGCGTCGGCGGCCAGCAGCGCGCCGCCCTCGCCGGAGGTAGCGCCCTTGCGGCCGTGGAAGGACAGGCAGCCGACCTGGGCCAGCGCGCCGGCCGGGGCGCCCTGGTAGGTCGCGCCGACCGCGCACGCGGCGTCCTCGACCACGAACAGGCCGTGCCGGTCGGCGATCGCCTGCAGCGCGGTGTAGTCCGCGGGCAGTCCCACGGTGTCGACCGCGATCACGCCGACCGTGCGCTCGGTGACCAGGTCCTCGACCGACTGCGGGTCGATCGTGCCGGTGCCGGGCAGCACGTCGGCGAAGACCGGCACCGCGTCGAGGTACCGCACGGCCTGCGCGGGCGCGGGGAAGGTGTAGTCGGCGACGATGACCTCGTCGCCCGGGGTGACACCCAGCGCGAGCAGCGCCAGATGCAGGGCGGCACCGCAGTTGGCGACCGCCACCGCGTCCGAGACCCGGTAGAGGGAGGCCAGCTGCGCCTCCAGCCGCTTGCCCACCGGGCCCTGCCCGGCCGGCCACCCGGAGGCGAACACCTCCGCGACGGCCGCGAGTTCACGTTCGCCCAGACTCGCGTGCACCAGGGGAATCGCTTCCATGTCCTCCACCCCACCTCCCTGTCGGCCCGCGCACGTGCCGGGCGTCTTCACCGAGCGTGTCCGGTGCCGGGCCGGTCGGTCGGCACCGGCCTTGCGTCACCGGTCAGTTGAGGTTGCGGGCGGCGTCCTCGGCCCAGGTGCCCAGGGCCATCTCCGCGGTGATCCCGGGACCGAACCCCGCGATCAGACCCGTCGCCCCCGGCGCGGGCCGCTCCTCCT